>NZ_JAKZLE010000005.1:0-279403 GCF_022808885.1 Geothrix alkalitolerans
TGGCGCCCGGCAGCGTGGTGGCAGGCTTCATCGACGGCGCCCTCAGCCTCAACCGCAATGAGTACGGCATCAAGACCTTCCCCGGCGTCATCGGCGAGACCGTCGCCGTCAGTCTGAACGCCGAGGCCGGCAAGGTCGCCCAGACCGCCCAGAAGTAACCGGACGTCCCGTTTCGTGATGGGGGGCACAGGGGTTTACCCCGGTGCCCCCCAGCGTCTTTGGGCTAAACTGGCCGTTCATGCGAGCGCGCCCATGAACCATCCTCTGCCTCCCGAGACCTCGAACGAGCCCCTAGCCCCGGGCCAGCGGCTGCCGGAATCCGAACGGAAGGAATTCAGCCCCGAGGCCCTGGCGGAGATCCAGGCCCTCATGGTCAAGTTCCCGGACAAGCTCGCGGCCACGCTGCCGGCGCTGCACATCGCCCAGCGCGAGTTCGGCTTCGTGAGCCTCTCGGCCATGAAGGCCGTGGCCAAGGCCATCGGCATCCCCGAGGGCCACGTCTTCGGCGTCGCCACGTTCTACACGATGTACCAGAAGGCCCCGGTGGGTCAGTTCCACCTCCAGGTCTGCACCAACATCAGCTGCGCCCTGCGCGGCGCCGCCCAGCTGCTGGAGAAGGTCTGCGAGAAGACCGGCGTGAAGCCCGGCCAGGGCCCCAGCGCCGACGGCATGTGGAGCGTGGAGGAGGTCGAGTGCCTCGCCGGCTGCGGAAGCGGCCCCTGCGTGCAGGTGAACCACGATGTCTACGACGAGTTCGTGGACGAGAAGAAGCTCCTCGAGGTGATGGAAGCCTGCAAGCGGGGCGATTACCGGCCTTGGGCCCACTGAGCGGAGACACAGACATGGCCGCCATTCGCACCAAGCCCGATCCCCAGATCTACACCTTCCCCGGCTTCGGCACGGAGAAGTACCCGAACCTGATGCTCCGCGGGGCGGGGGACCTGGACAACTGGCACCTCAAGGTCTACGAGCAGAAGCACGAGGGCTACGTGGCCCTGAAGGCCGCGCTGAAAATGGAGCCGGTGGCCGTGGTCGAGGAAATGAAGACCTCCGGCATCCGCGGCCGCGGCGGCGCGGGCTTCCCCTGCGGCCTGAAGTGGTCCTTCATGCCCAAGGACACGCCCGAGCGGAAGTTCACGCGCTACCTCGTCTGCAACGGCGACGAGGGCGAGCCCGGCACCTTCAAGGACCGCGCCATCCTCGAGTACAACCCGCACCAGCTCATCGAGGGCATGATCATCGGCGGCTGGGCCATGCAGTGCAAGCTGGGCTTCGTCTACATCCGCGGCGAGTTCCTCTGGCTCATCGAGAAGCTGGAGGCCGCCATCCAGCAGGCCCGCGATGCCGGCTACCTCGGCAAGAACATCCTGGGCACGGGCTGGGACTACGACATCCTCGTCTACCGCGGCGCCGGCGCCTACATCTGCGGCGAGGAGACGGCCCTGCTGAACTCGCTGGAAGGCCGCCGCGGCGAGCCCCGCGTGAAGCCGCCCTTCCCGGCGGCCAAGGGCGCCTTCGGCCAGCCCACCACCGTGAACAACGTGGAGACGCTCGCGGCCGTGCCCCCCATCCTCCGCATGGGCGGCGCCGAGTACGCCAAGCTGGGCACCCCCAAGAACACGGGCACCCGCATCTTCGGCGTCAGCGGCCACGTGAAGCGCCCGGGCCTCTTCGAGCTGCCCCTGGGCACGCCCATGGACTTCGTCGTGAACGAACTGGCGGGCGGCTCCAGCACCGGCAAGAAGATCAAGGCGATCATCCCCGGCGGTGCCAGCGCCCCCATGTTCGACGAGAAGGACTTCGACTGCCCGCTGGACTTCGACACCGTGAAGGCCCGCGGCTCCATGGCCGGCTCCGGCGGCCTCATCTGCATGGACGAGGACACCTGCATGGTGCAGGCCACCCTGCGCCTCATCCGCTTCTACGCCCACGAGAGCTGCGGCCAGTGCACGCCCTGCCGCGAAGGCTGCAACTGGATGGAGATGGTGCTCCACCGCATCGAGCACGGCGAAGGCCGCATGGAGGACCTGGACCTGCTGGCCAGCCTCACACCCCGCATCGGCCTGCGGACCCTCTGCCCCCTCGGCGACGCCGCCTGCGGCCCCATGGACTCCGCCCTCCAGAAGTTCCGCCACGAGTTCGAGCATCACATCACCCACAAGACCTGCTACGCCCAGGGCTCGCGGCTGCTGACCGCGGTGGGCGCGCACTAGCGGCCATCCTTCCGTTCCGCAGAACCGGGCGCCGACGGCGCCCGGTTCCTTGTTCGGGAAAGGTCGCGCCACTCAGGAGCCGACCAGGGTCGGGTGCGCGGGGCCGGCCTTGTAGCCGCCCTTCAGATCAGGCCAGCCGCATTCGACAAGCCGGAGGCACGCCTGGGCGACGCTTTCCACCCGCTGTCGTCCGTTGTTGAAGACGGCGTCGTACCAGTGGAAGGAGGTGATGTCCGTGTGCAGGCACTCGCTGATGAACTTCTCTCGCAGCTTGGACTGGACCCGGACCACGTCCCCGGCGTCCTCCATGGGCATCTCGAGGCGGCGCGCGATGGATCGGACGCGGAACTCGAAGCTGCCCACCAGGCGGAAATGGAAGCAGTTCTTCATGTCCTGGCAGACGACAGCCCCGCCCCGGCCGACGATGATCGCACCCCCGGCCATGGCGATGGGGACCAGGTGCTGCACCACCTTGGCGTAGGCGTCATCGTGGGTGAGGAAGCCGAAATGCGTCCGGAGGACATCCTGGGCGTGGCTTTCGTTCCCGAGGTGGGCCAGGAGCTCCCGGGAGAGCTTTTCGTCGGAGGCCACCTGATCCACCAGCGCCTTGTCGAAGATGGTCCAGGGCAGGCCTGTCACCTCGTCGAGGAGGGTTTTCAGGTGGAGGGCCAGGGGATAGCCCTGGCAGCCGAACTCCCTGGAGATGGTGATGGTGGGCAGGTTCCGCCTTTGATGGGAGCGCGCGAGCCGCTCCTGCAGCTCGGTCCACGTGCATTCCCGCTTCTCGATGCTCGGGACGAGGGACGCCAGGGGCTTGGGCATACGACCTCCAGTGGCGGGACAGCCAGGCGAGGACGGCCGGCGCTTGGAGCATAAGGCCTTCCTGGGCACAGGCAAGGCCCGGATCGTCTGGAGCCTCCTGGGAGGACCACCTACCCTGGAAGGATGCGCCTCTCCATCCTCCTCCTGCTCGCCTCGCTCCTCCGGGCCCAGGAGGTCTTCCTGGTGCAGCCCTACCTGCAGCTGGGCGATGCTCCGAAGGCGGCGGCCGTGGACCGGCTGGATCTGTTGTGGCAGACCGAGGATCGTGACGCCGCCTGGCGCGTGGAGGTGAAGGTCGGCGACCGCTGGAAGCCCCTGCGGCCCGCCTTCCGCCGGCTGGATGCGCCGCCTCTGCCGCCCCACCGCATCTACCGGGCCACCCTGAAGGACCTGCCGCCGGGGGCCCGCGTGCCCTATCGGGTGAAGCGGGATGGCGCGGTGGTGTTCGAGGCTCAGGCGCAAGTGCGCAAGCCTGACGCCCATCGGATGGTGGTGTTCGGGGATGCGGCGGACGGGTCGCGGGAACAGGCGGCCCTCGCGCAGGCCGTGGCCGGCGCGCATCCGGACGCAGTCCTCCTTGTCGGGGACCTGGTCTATGGCATGGGCCTGGCCTCCGAGTACCGCCAACGCTTCTTCCCGGTCTACAACGGCGGCTCCCGCCCGCTCATGGCGGAGGTGCCGTTCCTGGGCCTGCCCGGCAATCACGACGTGCCGTTCCGCCGCGCTCCGGATGCGGCCGCCTATTTCGCCTACTGGTCCCTGCCCCTGAACGGGCCCGCCCTGGAGCCCGGCGGGCCGAACGCCGCGCCCGTCGTGGCCGGCGTGCACGATGCCATGGTGGCTGCCGCGGGCCCGGCCTTTCCCCGCATGGCCAGCTACAGCTTCGACTACGGCAAGGTCCACTGGACCGTATTGGATTCCAACGCCTACGCGGATTGGACGAGCCCGGTCCTGAGGGCCTGGCTGGAGGCCGACCTGAAGGCCGCGAAGGCGGCCACCTGGCGCATCGTGGCCCTCCACCACCCCCTGTTCCAGAGCTCCCGCAGCCACATGGATGACCAGTGGATGCGCCCCATCAGCCCCCTCCTCGAGAAGTACGGCGTGGACCTGGTGCTGGCCGGCCATGTCCACAACTACCAGCGCACGGCTCCCCTCCGCTTCACGCCCACGAAGGTGGGGCCCCGGGGCAGGCCGGTGGAGGGCACCTTCACCGTCGACGAGGCCTTCGACGGCAAGACGGTCACCCGGGCGAAGGGCGTCGTCCACATCGTCACGGGCGCCGGCGGGGCCGAGCTCTACGACCGCTGGCAGACGGATGTCCGCGCCAGCTGGCAGCCCTGGACCCGCGCCTTCGTCTCCGACCGGCATTCCTTCACGGTGCTGGACGTGGACGGCCGCGAGTTGAGGCTGCGGCAACTGGATGCCGAAGGGCGGGAGCTGGAGGCCGTGACGCTCACGAAGTGAGCTTGTCAGGGGCCGCTGGGACCGTGCGGGGAACCTAGCGTGTTCCTGAGGCGAGCGAATAGGCGCGGATCCTGTGGTCCCGCATCTCGAAGATCCAGGTGTCAGACCAGATGGCATCGGTCTGGACCTTGACCCGGGCCTGGATCGAGCCCTGGACCACCGCCAACGTCCCGACCTCCACGCGGAGGTCGGGGTGCTTGCGGAAGGTGGTCTGGAAGAAGGCCCGGATCTGTGGCTTCGAAAGGATTCCGCCGGATCCCCGGAAGACGGCGTCCTCGGTCAGGCACCGCATCATCCCCTCGAGATCCCGGCGGCCGTAGGCCTCCAGGAAGCTGAGTACGAGCCGGGTGTCCGGCGTGTCGGGGGCGGACGGGGCCAGCGCCGGGGGACGGCACGAGGCCAGGAGGATGATCACGGAAGCCACGGCGTACGGCGCGGTGCGTGTCATGCGCCACCTCCGCAGGCCGCCCGGGCCGTCGAACGGCGCCTAGCGGCCGAAATGGATCGAATAGGTCAGCGGCTTCGGCAGCTGGGGGCTCTTCACCGTGGCGGTGAGGGTCAGCGCCTTGCCGTCGGGGCTCAGCTTGAAGAAGTTGGTGCGCTCGCCGTCCTCGTTCTTGAAGGTCTGGACGAGCTGGTCCTTGCCCACCTGGGCGGCCACCATGAACTTCTCGCCGTCCTCGCGGGTCCAGGGCGCGGCCTTGCCGCCGGCGGGCATGAGGATGGGGGCCCGGTCGTCCAGCTTCACGGCCACGCCCTTGTCGGTGATGGTGATGGTGACCTTCCGGTAGGCGGGGTTCAGCTTCCTGAGCCGCCCGCGGGCGATGGGTCGCTTGTAGAAGGCCATCTCCTTCACCGTGGCGTCGATGGCCGCGGCGATGTCATCGGCCTTGGTCTGGGTCCAGGCGCCGGAGAGGGGAGGCTCCTGGGCCGCCAGAGACAGAGCCGCGAGTACAGGTACGATGAACAGCCGGGCTGCGCGCATGGGGACCTCCGTGGAATGGGTGGTCCCACCATAGCACCGGGTGGTCCGCGGCAACACCTTCAAACGCCAACCGCAGAGAACGCGGAGAAAAACCTTCTCTGCGTTCTCTGCGGTGAAACAACCGATGGGGCTGGGTCGTCCCCTACCCGATGGTCGCCACCATGACGGCCTTGATGGTGTGCATGCGATTCTCGGCTTCGTCGAAAACCACGCTGTGGCGGGACCGGAAGACCTCGTCCGTCACCTCGCGGATGTCGTGGCCGAGAGCCTTCTGCTCCTTGGCCAGCTTGGTCTCGAAGTCGTGGAATGCGGGCAGGCAGTGGAGGAACTTCACGTCCGGGTTGCCGGTCTTCTGCACCATCTCCATCGTGACCTTGAAGGGCGTGAGCAGTTTCACGCGCTGGGGGATCTGGTCCTCCTCGCCCATGCTGGCCCAGACATCGGTGTAGAGCACATCGGCGTCCTTGACGGCGGCGGCGACGTCATCGGTGACCTCGATGGTGGCGCCGGTCTCCTCGGCGGCCTTGCGGGCGGCGGCCAGCACGGCGGGATCGGGGGCGAGGTCTTTCGGCCCCAGGGCCACCATGTGCATGCCGGTCTTGGCGGCGCCGTACATCAGGGCGTAGCTCATGTTGTTGCGGATGTCGCCGCAAAATACCAGCTTCACCTTGTTCAGGGGCTTGGCCACGTGCTCCTCGATGGTGAGGAAGTCCGCCAGGATCTGGGTGGGGTGGTCGGTGTCCGTGAGGCCGTTCCACACGGGCACGCCGCTGTGCTGGGCCAGGGCCTCCACCACTTCCTGTTTGTAGCCGCGGTACTCGATGCCGTCGTAGAAGCGGCCCAGCACCTTGGCGCTGTCCTCGATGCTCTCTTTCTTGCCGACCTGAGAGCTGGCGCTGTCCAGGAAGGTCACGTGGGCGCCTTCCTCGAGGGCGCCGACCTCGAAGGCGCAGCGGGTGCGGGTGCTGGTCTTCTCGAAGAGCAGCACGATGTTCTTGCCCTTCAGGGCCTCGCCGTGGAGCCCCATGCGCTTCTTGGCCTTCAGGTCCCGGGAGAGGTCCAGGAGGTAGCGCACCTCCAGGGGGGTGAAGTCCATCAGCGTGAGAAAGCTGCGTCCCTTGAGGTTGACGGCCATGGGGTCCTCCGAAGCGAATCCAGGCCCCAGGGTAGCCGCCCCCCGGGGTGACGGCGGTCCGGAAGGCGCCGGCCCGAACCCCGGTTTACAGAGTGTCAGAGCCCGTCCGGAGGGTCACCAGCAGCTGCCCCTTGGCCACGGTCGCGCCGGGGGCCGCGGTCACGTCGAGCACGGTGCCGTCCAAGGGGGCCGCCACGTGATTCTGCATCTTCATGGCCTCGAGGACGAGAAGGCTCTGGCCGCGGCGCACGAGGTCCCCGGGCTTCACGAGGACTTCCAGGACGAGGCCGGGGATGAAGGCCGTGATCCGGCCCGGGTCCCTGGGTGCGTAGGCCTTCCGGAGGGTGTACTTCCGGGTGTGGGCCGTTTCGTAGACGGTGTCGTTCAGGGTGAGGGTCTGGCGCGTGGTCATGGAGGCTCGCTCAGAAGGGGGGCACGCCGTGCTTCCGGGCGGGCCGCGGCTCGTCCTTCTGCTCGGAGATCGCCAGGGCGTGGAGCAGGAAGTCGCGGGTCTGCCGGGGGGCGATGACCGCATCCACATGCCCATTGGCCGCGGCGACGTAGGGGCTGGCGAATTTCTCGGTGTATTCCTGGACCTTCTGCTTCCGGAAGGCCTCGGGATCGGCCGCGGCGGCGATCTCGCCCTTGAAGATGATGTTGGCGGCGCCCTCGGGGCCCATGACGGCGATCTCGGCGCAGGGCCAGGCGAAGACGAAGTCGGCGCCCAGGTGGCGGGAGCACATGGCAATGTAGCCGCCTCCGTAGGCCTTGCGCAGGATGACCGTGATCTTGGGGACGGTGGCCTCGCTGTAGGCGTAGAGCAGCTTGGCGCCGTGGCGGATGACCCCGGCGTGCTCCTGGTCCACGCCCGGCAGGTAGCCCGGCAGGTCCACGAAGGTCACCAGGGGAATGTTGAAGGCGTCACAGAAGCGGATGAACCTCGCGGCCTTGTCCGAGCTGTCCACATCGAGGACGCCGGCCAGCACGGCGGGCTGGTTGGCCACCATGCCCACGGTGCGGCCGTTCATCCGGGCGAAGCCCACCACGACGTTGGCGGCCCAGAGGGCCTGGACCTCCATGAAGTCCGAGCCGTCGCAGACGGCCCGCAGCACGTCGCGCACATCGTAGGGCCGGTGGGCCTCGGAGGGGATGATGCGCTCCAGGTCCTCCTCGGTGCGGGAGGGGCTGGTGTTGAAGGGGTCAGCCTTCTTGCGGTTGTTCCAGGGGATGAAGGTGACCAGGCGCTTCACCTGCTCGAAGCACGTGGCCTCGCTTTCCGCATAGAAATGGGCATTGCCCGAGATCTCGGACTGCACCCGGGCCCCGCCTAGGTCCTCCATGGAGATCTCCTCGCCCAGCACGGTCTTGATGACCTCCGGGCCCGTGATGAACATCTTGGAGATCTTGTCCACCACGAAGACGAAGTCGGTGAGGGCCGGGGAGTACACCGCTCCGCCCGCGCAGGGGCCCAGGATGATGGAGATCTGGGGGATGACGCCCGAGGCCAGGGTGTTGCGGTAGAAGATCTCGCCATAGCCCGCCAGGGAGTTCACTCCCTCCTGGATGCGGGCCCCGCCGGAATCGTTGATGCCGATGAGGGGGATGCCCAGCTTGATGGCGTGGTCCATGATCTTGGTGATCTTGCGGGCGTGGGCCAGGCCCAGGCTGCCCCCGGCCACGGTGAAGTCCTGGGCGTAGATGGCCACCGGGTGGCCCGCGATGGTGCCCGTGCCGGTGATGACGCCGTCCCCGGGCAGCTGCTTTTTCGCCATGCCGAAGTCGGAGCACTTGTGTTCCACGAAGAGGTCGTACTCATGGAAGGAATCGGGATCGAGGATGGCGGTGATGCGCTCCCGGGCCAGGAGCTTGCCCTGGGCAGCCTGCTTCCGGGCCGCCTCCGGATGGGGCTCCTTGGCTTCGGCTTGGCGGGCGGCGTGATCCTTGAGTTTCCGGGGGAGGGACATGGGCGATCCTTGGAGGCATTTCGCGGCCCTGAGCGCAGGTCCGGGCAGGCTTTCAAAAAGCTGACCCATGCATCATAAATGCCTTGTCCCGGGAAAATCCACGCCAAGGATCACGAATTCCCGGAACCGGAGGGTCCCATTGGGCCCTCCTTGGCCGTATAGTCAGGGCCATCCATTCCATCCAGTCCGGCGCCGGGAGGCACGCATGCGACCACTCGCCCAGTTGATCCAAGGCAAGAAGGCCCTGGTGTCGGTAGGCCCCGACGACACGGTGTTCACCGCCCTGACCCTGCTGGCCCAGCACGACATCGGCGCCCTGCTGGTGCTGGAAGGAGGTCGCCTGGTGGGAATCTTCTCGGAGCGGGACTACGCGCGGAAGATCATCCTCAAGGGCAAGTCCTCGAAGGACACCCTCGTGCGGGAGATCATGAGCGAGCGGGTGAGCTGCGTGACCCTGGGGGAGACCGTAGAGGAGTGCATGGCCCTCATGACGGGCAAGCACATCCGCCACCTGCCGGTCCTTTCGGAGGACAACGAGGTGCTGGGCATCCTCTCCATCGGCGACCTGGTGAAGGAAACCATCTCCGACCAGCGGTTCACCATCGATCAGCTGGTGCACTACATCCAGAACTGAGCCGCTCGGCCGGTGTCTAGCCCCGGGTCTTCTCCGGGACCTTGTTGTGTCGGTAGGAGCCGAGCAGGAGGTTGGGACCCTGCTGGGCCACGCCATCCTCCAGGGGCTCCGCGCCGTAGTAGAACTGGTGCTGCATGTAGACCAGCGAATGCCCGGCGAGCTCCGGGAGGCTGCGCAGCACGGCGAAGGCCAGGTGGATGAGCGCATCCGTCGTCTGGTACTGGGTCATGGAGACGCGGTCGAGAAGCAGGTGGTCCTCGTACTTGTTCATGGGGCGGGAATAGAAGATGGTCTTCCCGTTGAACAGGATGTCCGTTCCATCCGTGGCGATGGTGTAGGTCTTGCCCTTGTCCGTGACCTCGAACTTGAAGGCCGTGCCCCGCTTGAAGGCGGTCATCAGGCTCTGGAACTTCGGGTGATCCAGGTAGGCCGCCCCGAAGTTGACCTTCTTCACGGCGGGCTTCATCTCCTTCGCCGTGGGACCGTACATCATGCGGTTGTAGCGCATGAGCTCCTGGCGCTGCTCCGGCGTCTGCTTCTTCGGCTTGTCCTTCTTGGGCGCTTTATCGGGCTGGGAGGTCATGGGGATCCTTGTCGCTCGCCGTGGATGCAGGCCATTGTCGCATGGGGCCTGCGTCCACGGCGGGGCGGATCCGGTCAGCCCTTGGCTTTAGAGGCCTCGCGCCAGGCTGCGATGAGCTTGGCCTCCTGCTCGGCGCTGGGACCGGCGAGGCGGGTGCGGCCCTTCTCCACCTTCTCCTGGGTCTTGTACCAGGCCAGGGTGTCCTTGACGGTCTCGAGGGCGGGGCGGAAGCGCAGGCCGGCCTTCACGGCCCGGTCGTTGCGCCAGGTGTGGAAGCCCTTGGTCTCGCCCGCGTAGGCGGCCCAGATGGGGAACTCGATGTCCTTCTGCTTGGCGAGGAAGTCCGTGGGGATCCACACGGGCTTGGCATTCGCGTTCCCACCCTTCTGGAAGGCCTCCACCAGGCTGCCCCAGGCCAGGCGCTTCTCCGGGCCACAGGCGTTGAAGGTGCCCACGGTGCCACGCTCGACCAGGTGCACCAGCCAGGCGGCCAGGTCGCGCACGTCGATGATCTGCACCGGGTCCGAGGCGCCGCCGGGCACGGCGAGCTCGCCGCCCCTGTCGAAGCGCACGGGCCAGTAGGTGAAGCGGCCGGAGGGGTCGTCGGGGCCCACGATGTAGCCGGGGCGGATGACCGCGGTGCGGCCGGGCAGTGCCTTCTGGGCCGCCTGCTCGCAGAGGGCCTTGAGCCCGCCGTAGTTCTGGAACTCCTTGCCCATCTCCTCCACGGCGGGATCAGCCAGGGTGGCCAGGGGTGCGTCCTCGGTGCCGTTCTCGGGGTTGGGCTCCTTGTAGGCGCTGATGCTGGAGATGATCAGGTACTGCTTTACGCGCGGCGCCAGCAGGCCGGCGGAGGCGGCCACCATGCGCGGGTAGTAGGCGCTGTTGTCGATGACGGCGTCCCAGGTGCCCGTCTCCAGGGCCTTCAGGCCTTCGCCCTTCTTGGGGTCTCGGTCGCCGTGCAGTTTCTCCACGCCGGGGAAGAGGTCGGGGCGCGTCTTCCCGCGGTTGAACATGGTCACGTGGTGGCCGCGGCTCTGGGCGATCTCGATGGTGGCGGGGCCGAGGAAACCCGTGCCGCCCAGGATGAGGATGCGCTTGGGGGCGGCCTTGGCCGCTCGATCAGCGGGGGCGGCGGACAAGTCCAGGCCGGTGGCGGCCAGGGCCGAGGCAGCGGCGGACCACTGGAGGAACTCGCGGCGGGAGACGGTCATGGGAACCTCCGGCGGACAGGATGGGATTGATGCATCGTGAATCGATATATACTCCTTCCGTTCGCACCCGCAACATCTTTTCCGGAGTCCCATGACGCCCGCCCGCCTGCTCCGCCGCCTCGTGATGCTGGAGGAGGGCGAGGCCCCGGCTCTGGCCTGGTCCTCCCTGTACTTCTTCCTGCTGCTCTTCGGCTACTACCTGCTGAGGCCCGTGCGCGAGGCCATGGGCATCGCCCGGGGGGCGGACAAGCTCCCCTGGCTCATGACGGGCACCCTGCTGGCCATGGCCCTGGCGAATCCGGCCTTCGCGGCCCTGGTGTCGAAGCTGCCGCGCCGGCGCTTCATCCCCTGGGCTTACCGCTTCTTCGCGCTGAACATGGCGGCCTTCTTCCTGGCCTTCCGCCTGCTGCCGGGCCACGGCGGCGCGGCGCTGGGTTACGCCTTCTACATCTGGCTCAGCGTCTTCAACCTCTTCGTCGTGTCCGTGTTCTGGGGCCTCATGTCCGACGTGTGGTCGGAGGGGCAGGGCAAGCGGCTCTTCGGGTTCATCGCCATGGGCGGGAGCCTGGGCGCCATCGCCGGCGCGGCGGTGACGGGGGCCCTGACGAAGGGCGCCGCCCTGGGCGGCCTCCAGGTGAAGGTGGATCCCCTCTCCCTCCTGCTGCTCTCCGCGCTGACGCTGGAACTGGCCGTGCAATGCGTGAAGCGGCTGGCGGCGATCTTCGCCCTGGGCGATGTGGCCCACGGGGCGCGGGAGCCGGGGCCGGGCCTGCTGGCGGGCCTGCGCCTCATTGCCACCTCCCGCTACCTCCAGCTCATCTGCGCCTACATCCTGCTCTTCACCATCACGAGCACCTTCCTCTACCTCCAGCAGGGCGCCATCGTCGAGCGCACCTTCCACGGCACGGCGGCGCGCACGGCGGCCTTCGCCCGCATCGACCTCTGGGTGAACGTCCTCACCCTGGTCACCCAGGTGTTCTTCACGGGCCGCCTCATCACGGCCCTGGGCGTCCCCGTGGTGCTGTCCATCCTCCCGGTGCTGAGCCTGGCGGGCTTCGGCGCCCTGTGGGCCTGGCCCACCTTCGGGGTGATGGCGCTGTTCCAGGTGCTGCGCCGGGGCCTGCACTACGCCGTGGACCGTCCCGCCCGCGAGATCCTCTACATTCCGCTGGGTCCCGAGGAGCGCTACAAGTCGAAGCCCTTCATCGACACCTTCATCTACCGCGGCGGCGACCTCCTGGGCGTGTGGGCACCCACGGCCTTCGCGGCTTTGGCAGTTCCGGTGGGCCTGGCCGCGGTGGGCTGCTCAGGTTTGTGGCTGGGCAGCAGCGTGGCGCTGGGTCGTCGTGTGAAGCAATTTGATTGACTTTCCGCCATCTTCCCGGATGATGTCGGACATGGTTCGAGTGTCTGGACAGTTCCCCGGTGCCTCGCGGGTCTCCGCGATGGGCGCGAACGTGTCCAGCTTTATGACCACCACCAACGGTACCATTACGCACCCGGACCACCGCGGCGCCTGACCTGACCCTTTCTTCAGATTCGGCCCCGCGCACCCCGCGGGGCTTTCTGTTTTGATCCGACTGTATTGATCCGACGGAGCCCCCATGCAGCCCACCCCCATCCGCGTCATGAAATTCGGCGGCACCAGCGTCGCCGGCGCCGCGCGGCTCCGCACCGTGGCGGACCTGGTGGCCGCTGCCAGGGCCACCCACCGCGTCTGCGTCGTGGCCTCCGCCATGGCCGGAGTCACCAACCTCCTGGTGAATGAAGGCCGCGTGCCGGATCCCGCCGCCGCGGACCGGCTCATGGACAGCTTCCGGGCTCTCCACGCCGAGGTGGTGGAGGCCCTGACGGGAGAGCTGGGCCCGGGTGTCGCCGCGCTTCGCGCCGAACTGGACGAGCTGGAGGCCCTGGGCCGCCGCCTGCTCCACGGCATGGCCCTGCTGGAGGAGGGGCCGCCCTCGGTGCAGGCCCAGGTGTCCAGCCTGGGCGAGCGGGCCTCCTGCGCCATTCTCGTGGCCCTCCTGGCGGCCCGGGGGCTGGAACCCATCTACCTCGATCCGGTGGCGCACGTGCGCGTGGAGGGCGATCCTCTCCAGGCCCGCCCCTGCCTGGCAGAGACGGAGGTGAGCTTCGCGGCCGTGAAGGCGGGGGAGGGCGGGCTCTGGGTGCTGCCGGGCTTCTTCGGCGGCGACGCGCAGGGGCGCATCCTGTCCCTGGGCCGGGGCGGCTCGGACCACAGCGCGGCGCTGGCCTCCGCGGCCCTGGGGGCGGACCTGCTGGAGATCTGGACCGACGTGGTGGGCCTCTACAGCGCCGACCCCCGCCTGGTGCCCGAGGCCTTCCCCCTGCCGGAGGCCAGCTTCGAGGAGGCCATGGAGCTCTCCTTCTTCGGCGCCAAGGTGCTCCACCCCAAGACCATCCCTCCGGTGCGGGAGCGGGGCATCCCCGTGCGGGTGTGCAGCAGCTTCGATCCGGCGCATCCCGGCACCGTCATCCGCGAGGCTGTACCGCCTCCCCCCAGCGGCGTGCGGGGCATCTCGTTCCTGCGGGGCCTCTCCGTGGTGAACCTCACGGGCCCCGGCATGCTGGGCGTGCCCGGCATCGCGGGCCGCGTGTTCGGCGCCCTGGCGCGCAAGGGTATCTCCGTGGTGCTCATCACCCAGAGCTCATCCGAGCTGTCCATCTGCTTCGCCGTGCGGCAGGCGGACGGGCCCGGCTCCGTGGCGGCCATCCAGGAGGCCTTCCCCGCGGAGCTGGCGGCGGGTTTCCTGGACCCCCTGGACCTGCGCGACGGCCTCTCGGTCCTCAGCATCGTGGGTGATGGCATGCGCACCCGGCCCGGCGTGGCGGGTACTTTCTTCGATGCCCTTGCCGAGGTGGGCTGCAACGTGGTGGCCATCGCCCAGGGGGCCAGCGAGCGCATCATCTCCGCCGTGGTGGAGGAGGGCGAGGGCGCCCGCGCCCTGCCGCACATCCACCGCCGCTTCTTCCGGACCCAGGTGGTGGTGGACGTGCACCTGCTGGGGGCGGGCAACGTGGGTGGCAGCCTCCTGGGCCAGATCCAGCGGCAGCAGGGCAAGCTGGCGGCGCAGGGCCTGGACCTGCGGGTGACCACCATCGCCACCAGCCGCCGCATGCGCCTGGACGCCAAGGGCCTGGACCTGGACCACTGGCGCGAGGACCTGGCCCAGGGCGAGCCCATGGACCTGGACCGCTTGATGGCGGTGGTGCGCAACGGCCCGCCGGCCCTCTCCGTGCTGGTGGATTGCACCACCAGCGGCGAGCTGGCAGGCCGCTATCCGGAGCTCTTCGACGCGGGGTTCCACGTGGTCACCGCCAACAAGAAGGCCAACAGCGCCTCCCAGAGCTTCTACCGCGAGCTGCGGGAGCGATCCTCGCGGCGCGGCCTGCGCTTTCTCTACGAGGCCAATGTGGGCGCGGGCCTGCCCATCATCGACACCGTGAAGAACCTGGTGCTGACGGGCGACCGCGTGCTGCGGGCCGAGGGCATCCTCTCGGGGTCCATGTCCTACATCCTGGGCCTGCTGGGGGATGGCGTCCCGCTGTCCGAGGCCGTGCGCGCCGCGAAGGAGAGCGGCTTCACCGAGCCCGATCCCCGGGACGACCTCAGCGGCATGGACGTGGCCCGCAAGCTGCTCATCCTGGCCCGGGAGCTGGGCATGGAGCTGGAGTTGGCCGATGTCCAGGTGGAGGGCCTGCTGCCCGCGGACTTCGACGCCAGCGGCGACATCCCCACCTTCATGGCGCGGCTGCCGGAGCTGGACGCGCCCTTCCGCGAGCGCCTGGCGACGCTGAAGGCCGAGGGGAAGACACTGCGCTATGTGGGCAGCCTTTCGGACAGCGGCTGTCGCGTCGGGCTCCTGCCCGTGGACGGAGAGCATCCCTTCATGGCCATCAAGGGGGGCGAGAACGCCCTGGCCCTGCTCACGGAGCGCTACCAGCCGCACCCCATGGTCATCCGGGGCTATGGCGCGGGGGCGGAGGTGACGGCCGCGGGCGTGCTGGCGGATGTACTGCGCCTGGTGCCCGGCGGCGCCCGGCCCTCGCGGCGGAGGCCTTCATGACGGAGCCCGGCTTTGGCCCGAACGGCGTGACGGCCTACGCCCCGGCCAGCATCGGCAACTTCGCCGCGGGCTTCGACCTGCTGGGCGCGGCCCTGGCGCCCCTGGACGGCAGCCTGCTGGGCGATCTCGTGCATGCGGCCCCGGCGGCGGAGGCCTCCTTCCACCTGGAGGGGCCCTTCGCGGCGGCCCTGGCCGGGGATACGCGTCCCAACCTCGTGCTGCGCGCCCTGGGCCTCTATCAGGCGGCGCTCAAGGCCCTGGGCCGCCCGGCGGGCCCCTTCGCCCTTCGTCTGGAGAAACGGCTACCCGTGGCCAGCGGCCTGGGCTCCAGCGCCAGCTCCATCGTGGCCACCCTGGCGGCCCTCCAGGCCCTCTGCGGGGATCCCCTCGGCGTGCCCGAGCTGCTGGAGCTGGCCGGACGGGCCGAGGGCAGCACCAGCGGCGGCATCCACCTGGACAACGTGGCGCCCTCCCTGCTGGGCGGCCTCCAGCTGACCGTCCCGGGCCGGGACGGGAAGCCCGCGGCCCGTCGCCAGCCCTGGCCCGCGGACCTGCTCCTCGTGGTGGCCCACCCGGAGTTCCAGCTGCCCACGGCGCAGAGCCGGGCGGCCCTGCCGGAGCGCCCGGCCTGGACCGACACCGTGGACTTCGCGGGCAACCTCGCGGGCTTCGTGCATGCCCTGCACACCGGCGACCGGGCCCTCCTGGCGCGCTGCCTCCGCGATCCCCTGGTGGAGGCCCACCGTGCCCCCCTGGTGCCGGGCTTCCGGGCGGCCCAGGCCGGGGCCCTGGCTGCCGGGGCCCTGGGTTGCACCCTGTCGGGATCCGGGCCTTCGATTTTCGCCGTGGCCGGGGACGATGCGGATGCCGGTGCCGTGGCCGCAGCCCTCCAGCGGGGCTTCGCGCAGGCAGGCCTGCCCAGCCAAGCCTGGATCTGCGCCCTGGACCTGGAGGGCGCCCGCCTCCTCTCGCCCGTGCCCCGCCCCCTCTTCCTCGAGGCCCAGCCATGAAGCTCGCCAGCACCCGCAATGCTGCCATCCAGGCCACCTTCCTGGAAGCCGCCCACCAGGGCCTGGCCCCGGACGGCGGCCTCTTCGCCCCGGTCGGGATCCCGCACTTTGCCGACGCGGCGGATCTGCTGAAGCTGGACTTCCGGACGCGATCCGTGGAGATCCTCCACCGGTTCCTGGAGGATGAACTGTCCCGTACCGAGGTGGAGGCCCTGGCCCTCACCGCCTTCACCTTCCCCGCGCCCCTGGTGCCCGTGCGGCCAGGCCTCTCCGCCCTGGAACTCTTCCACGGGCCCACCCTGGCCTTCAAGGACTTCGGCGCCCGCTTCCTGGCCCGGGTGCTGGCCCTCGATGCGGAGGCGAAGCCGCGCACGGTGCTGACGGCCACCTCAGGCGACACGGGCGCGGCCGTGGCCAGCGCCTTCCAGGGCGTGCCCGGCGTCCGCGCCGTGGTGCTCTACCCGGCGGGCCGCGTGTCGCCGCTGCAGGAGCGCCAGTTCGCCACCTGCGGCGGCAACGTGCTGGCCCTGGCGGTAGACGGCGCCTTCGACGACTGCCAGCGCCTGGTGAAGGGGGCCTTCGAGGACCCGGAGCTGGTGGAGGGCCTGGGCCTCACCTCCGCCAACAGCATCAACATCGCACGCCTCCTGGCGCAGCTGCTCTACTACTACGAGGCCGCGGCCCAGGCCCGGACGGGCGGGCCCCTCGTGATGGCCGTCCCCAGCGGCAACTTCGGCAACCTCTACGCAGGCCTCCTGGCCCAGGCCACGGGCGCGCCCATCGCCCGCTTCGTGGTGGCCACCAACGCCAACCGCGTGGTGCCGGATTACCTGGACACGGGCGTGTACCGCCCCCGGCCCTCCGTGGCCACGCTCTCCAACGCCATGGATGTGGGCGCGCCCAGCAACTGGGAGCGCATCCACGCGCTGTTCCGGGGCGACCACGGCGCCATGGCCGCGGCCCTGCGCTGGGGCAGCCGCACCGATGAAGAGACACGGCAGACCGTGCTCGACCTCGACCGCGGCGGCTACCTGGCGGATCCTCACGGGGCCGTGGCCTGCGGCGTGCTCCAGGCCCAGCTGCGCGCGGGCGAGCAGGGCATCTTCCTGGCCACCGCGCACCCGGCGAAGTTCCGTGAGTCCCTGGAACCCACCCTGGGCCGGGAGATCCCGCTGCCGAAAGCCCTCGGCGACCTGCTGGACAAGCCCCTCCTTTGCGAGCCCCTGGCCGCGGACCAGGCGGCCCTCAAGCAGCGGCTGAGCTGACCTCCGTTCGGCGCCGAATCACTTGGCCTGGAGGCTTTCGATGTGCCGGGCCAGATTGGCCACGCGCATGCGGACGATTGGTTCCTGGCTGCTGTTCAGGCTTCGGAAGACGGGCCCCCACACGGGCATGTCCTGGAGGCCGTGGGTTCCTGCGCCCTCTTCGCCACGGATGACCCGGGACACCCGCACCTTTGGGAAGGCGCCCTGGTTTCGCTGGCTGAGGGTCGTCAGATCGGGGACAGGATGGTTGAGATGGGCCGCCACTGGTCCATTGCCCAGACCCTTGGATCCGTGGCAGCTGGCGCAGTAGGCCAGGTACATCTCGGATCCCGAGGCGGGCGACGTGTAGCGTGCGGGGACGCTCTTGATGGCAGGTTGTTGGGCCAGGACGGGCAGGGCGAGGGTGGCGGCGCAAAGGAACGGGACGGCGCGAGAGAACATGGGCTTCTCCTGGGGGATGGAACGAAACCGCCCCCGCCCCTTCAGGGCAGGGGGAACGTTCGGCTGCAGCCACCTCTTGGCTCAGCTCAAGCCTGAAGATAGATCTGGGCTTGATTCAAACAAGATCTTGAGATCGTGTTCGACGAAAATGGAAGCCGATCCCGGGGTCGGGTTCACGAACCGTCAAGATCGGCGCCTCACCAGAGGGCGTAGGGGACCTCGCGGTGCCACTGGCCGCCGGGAAGGCCGTGGCGCGTGATCTCGTTGGAGGCCAGATCAAATGTGTAGGCCTGCCGGAAGGGCTTGAACCGGCTCGTGCAGTAGAGGCGCAGGTAGCGGGCCCGGGCCAGCGCGGCCCCGCGCATCAGGATCCAGGTCCCGTCAAAGCACGCAGCGTGGACCAGCACCTGCTCCCCCAGGGCCGGGTCCTGATCCACCAGCCGGTACTGGGGATCGTCGAGGATGGCCTGGAGTACCTGGGCGTACGGCCGTGTGGCCTTCAGGGTCTCGTGGTCCTCGACCGCCTGCTTGACCTGGCTGCGGCCGGCCTCGGTGTCGGCCAGGGTGGAGAACCAGAGGTTCCCCAGCCAGCCGAAGAGCCAGAGATCCGCCAAGCTCCGCCAGAGCGAGCCAAGGCCCTGGCGGCCTTCGACGATGTGGAAACCGGCTTCAGACCCCATCGGCGATGAGCACGGCCGGGGTGAAGGGCAGGTCCTTCGCCTCGGCGGGAGTCTTCAGGTCCCAGACCGCCAGGCGGTCCGCGTAGGGCTGCCAGAGGCGGGGCTGGGCCTTCACGGCCTTGAGGGGCGGGTGCAGCCAGAGGGCCTCCGGCAGGTCGGCCAGTTCCTCGGGCGTGAGCTCCAGGGCCTCGTCCGCCTCCCACAGGAAGCCGCAGCGGGCGGTCTCGCAGGCGGCCCAGAGCTGGAGCACTTCGCTGTGCTCGAAGCTGCTGAAGAGCACGCGGTCCAGGGCCTCGGCGGCCTCCACCGTGGCCAGGGCCTGCTGCCAGCCGGGCTCGCCTTTCAGTTCCACATTGATGAGCTTGGCGGGCAGCTCCAGCGCGTCCGCCAGGCGGGGCACGGGCTCGCCGTTCTTCAGGGCGGGCAGCTCCGCGGCCTTCATCTTCCGCAGGATCCCCGAGCCGTTGGCCGTGCGGGTCAGGTCGTCATCGTGGAGGATGGCGCAGACGCCGTCGCGGGTGGGCTGCACGTCCAGCTCGAAGCCGTCCATGCCCGTGGCCAGGGCCGCGCGGAAGGCCTCCATGGAGTTCTCCAGGTGCTTCGAGGAGAGTCCGCGGTGACCGAGGATGAGGGAGCGGACGGCGGCCATGGCGACTCCAGGGGACGGACCCAGCATAGCGGAGCCGCGCAAGCCCGCGGCCTGCCGAGCGGGGAAGCTATGCTGGAAGGATGGCCCGCGACCCACTCTCCAGGCTCCAGTGGCTGGTCTTCGCCCTGGTCAGCGCGGTGTTCACCACGGTCTACATCCCCCAGCCGGTGTTGCCGGTGCTGCGCCAGACCTTCGGCGTGGGCGAGGGCACGGCTTCACTCACGGTGTCGGCCGTGGTGCTGGGCATCGCCCTGGCGAACCTGCCCTTCGGCGCCCTGGCGGACCGCATGGCCATCCGGCCCATCCTGCTCACGGGGGGCCTGGTGGTGACCGCCGCCGGAGTGGCATCGGCCTTGGCGCCGACGCTGCCCCTGCTCGTGGCCGCCCGGTTCGTCCAGGGGCTCTTCGTGCCGGCCCTCACCACCTGCCTGGCCGCCTACCTGGCCCGGGAGATGCCTGCGGAGCGGCTCAACGTGGTGATGGGGTCGTACGTCTCCGCCACCGTGGTGGGTGGGTTATCGGGTCGCCTGCTGGGCGGGTTCGTGCTGCCGCCCGCTCATTGGCGCGGGGCCTTCATCGTGGCGGCGATCCTGCTGCTGGCCGCCACCCTGGCAGCCCATGCGGGCCTGCCGCGGGAGGATCGCGGGGCGGCCCATGGCGCGGAGACGGTGCGCTTCCGGGACGTGCTCTTCCGGCACGACCTGCTCCGCATCTACTGCGTGAGCGGTGGCGGCTTCTTCGTGTTCTCCTCCATCTTCAACTACATGCCCTTCTACCTCCACGGAGCGCCCTTCCGCTGGTCCACGCGCGCCGTGACGCTGCTCTACCTCTCCTACCTCGTGGGTGTGGTGGTGGGCCCGCTGGCGGGCCGCCTCAGCAACCGCATCGGCAACGGCGCGGCCATGGTGGTGGGATCGCTGGTCTTCGGGGCCGGGCTGGCGGTCACGCTCGTCCCGCAGGGGTGGGCCATGGCCCTGGCGCTGGCCCTGGTCTGCGCGGGCTTCTTCACCATCCACGCCTCGGCGGCGGGGGCCCTGAACCGCAAGCTGGCCGCCGGCCGGGGGCGCGCCAACGCCTTCTACGTGCTCTTCTACTACCTGGGCGGCGCCGCGGGAATCACCCTCAGCGGCCACGCCTACCACCTGGCGGGATGGCACGGCGTGGTGGGCCTGGCGGTGGGCGTGCTGCTGGTGCCACTGAGCACCGGCCTCGTGGAGATGCGGGCCTCGGGGAGACCGTGACCCTTCAGACCTTCGCCATCTCCTCGGCGGCGCGGGCGAGGTAGGTCTCCAGCAGGGCGGGCACCTGGCCAGGCGCGAGCGGACCGTGCACTTCCTCGCCGATCATCACCACGGGCGCCAGGCCGCAGGTGCCCACGCAGCGGGTGCTCTCCAGGCTGAAGACGCCGTCCTTGCTGGTCTCGCCGAAGTGGATGCCCAGTTCGTCCATGAGCTTCTGGGCCACCTTCTCCGCGCCCTTCACGTAGCAGGCGGTGCCGAGGCAGACGTTGATGAGGAACCGGCCCCGGGGCTGGAGGCGGAAGTAATGGTAGAAGGTGGCCACGCCCGTGACCTTGGCCAGGGGGATCTGCATGAGCTGGGCCACGGCCTCGAGGTGGCCGGGGCCCAGGTGGCCGAAATGGTCCTGGACCATGTGGAGCGTGGCGATGAGCAGGCTTTCGCTATGCTCGCGATCCCGGTTCCCGTCGATGAAGGCGAGGACATCCTCGGGGAGCATGGCGCGGTAGCCCCGCTCCAGCTCGGGCCAGTTGTCGGTGGGGCAGTGCGGGCAGGTGGTCATCGGATCCCCCGGGGTGTGCGGGCCGTGTAGTGCGTGTGGAGGAGGGCGTGCGCGGTCGGGCTGAGGGGCTCGCCCAGGAAGGCCTCGTAGAGCTTCTGCACGTCGGGATTGTCGTGGCTGCAGCGGAGGGTCTTGCCCGAGTCGATGCCGTAGAGGGCCCGGGCGCGGCCCTTCGCCAGGTCCCGGTTCATGGTGTAGCTGCCGATCGGAGGATAGGGCTGGCCGCCGCCGCAGATGCAGCCCCCGGGGCAGGCCATGATCTCGATGAGGTGGTACTCCTTTTCGCCCCGCTTCACCGCGTCCAGCAGGACCTTGGCGTTCTGGAGGCCGTTGGCCACGGCCACGTTGAGCGTCTTCCCCGCCAGGGTCACGGAGGTCTCGCGGATCTCCCCCGCGGCGCCGCGCACCTCGGTCAGCTCCAGGTTTCCGAGGTTCCGGCCGGTGAGCTTGAAGGCCGCCGTGCGCAGGGCCGCCTCCATGACGCCGCCCGTGGCCCCGAAGATGTCCGCCGCTCCGGAGGAGGTGCCCAGGGGATGGTCGAACTCGCCGTCCGGCAGCCGGGTGAAATCGATGCCGTAGGACTTGATCATCTGGGCCAGTTCGCGGGTGGTGACGACGGCGTCGGTGGTGGGCCGGCCGTCCAGGGTGTGCTCCGGCCGGGCCGCCTCGAACTTCTTGGCCACGCAGGGCATGACCGAGACCACGTAGATGTCCTTGGGGTCGAGGCCCTTCTGCTGGGCGTAGTAGCTCTTGATGAGGGTGGACTGCATCTGCATCGGGCTCTTGCAACTCGACATGTGCGGGATCAGCTCGGGGTAGAACTTCTCCAGGAAGCTGACCCAGCCCGGGCTGCAGGAGGTGAGCAGGGGCAGGGGACCGCCGCCCTCCATCCGCCTCAGCAGCTCATGGGCCTCCTCCATGACGGTGAGGTCCGCGCTGAAGTTGACGTCGAAGACGGCATCGAAGCCCATGCGGCGGAGGGCCGTCACCATCTTTCCCGTGACCGGGGTGCCGACCGGAAGGCCGAAGGCCTCGCCCAGGGCCGCGCGGATAGCCGGGGCGGTGGTGGCCACCACGTGCTTCTCGGTGCGGGGATGGCCCAGGGCCTCCCAGACCCGCTCGGTGTGGTCCTGCTCCAGGAAGGCGGCCGTGGGGCAGACGCTCACGCACTGGCCGCACTGGATGCAGGCGCTCTCGTCCATGGGGGCGAGGTTCGCCGGGCCCACCACGGTGGTGAAGCCCCGGCCGTGCTGGCTGAGGTTGGCCACGCCCTGGATCTCGTCGCAGACCCGGATGCAGCGGCCGCAGAGGATGCACTTCTCGGCGTTCCGCACCACGGAGGCGCCGCTGTCGTCCACGGGGAACTGCTTGCGCCGGCCCTCGAAGTGGCGCTCCCGCACGCCCAGCCGGTAGGCGAGGTTCTGAAGCTCGCAGACGCCGTCGCGGTCGCAGGTCTGGCAATCCTTCGGGTGGTTGTCCAGCAGCAGCTCCACGATGTCGCGCCGGGCCTGCCGGATGACCGGGCTGTTGGTCTGGACCTCCATGCCCTCCCAGGCCGTGGTGGCGCAGGAGGCCAGGCAGTGGTCGAAGCCCTCCACCTGCACCACGCACACGCGGCAGCTGCCCTCGAGGCTGAGGTTCGGGTGGTAGCAGAGGCGCGGGATGTGGATGCCGAGCCGTTCCGCCGCATCCATGACCGTGGTGCCGGCGGGGACCAGGATGGTCTCGCCGTCGATCGTGAGGTTGATCATCTCGGACATGGCGCGCTCCTACACCCGATCAACCGCGGTGAACTTGCAGACGTCGAAGCAGTTTCCGCACTTCACGCAGGCGGCCTGGTCGATGACGTGGGCCTCTTTCCGGGCGCCGGCGATGCACGCCACCGGACAGTTCCGGGCGCAGATCGTGCACCCGACGCACTTCTCGGGGTTGATCTCGTAGTGGATCAGGGCCACGCACTTCTTCGCCGGGCAGTGCCGGTCCACGATGTGGGCCAGGAACTCCCCGCGGAAGTGCTTGAGGCTGGACAGCACGGGGTTCGGCGCGGCGCGGCCCAGGCCGCAGAGGCTGGTGCGCTGGCAGAGGCGGGCCAGGCGCTCGAGCTTGTCCAGGTCGGCGAGCTCCCCCTTGCCCTGGGTGATGCGCTCCAGGATCTCCAGGAGGCGCGTGGTGCCCTCGCGGCAGGGCGTGCACTTGCCGCAGCTCTCGTCCTGGCTGAAGGCGATGTAGAACTTGGCGATGTCGACCATGCAGTCGTCCTCGCTCAGCACGATCATCCCGCCGGAACCCATGATGGAGCCCGCCTTCTGCAGGGGCTCGAAGTCCACTTCCATGTGCTGCATGGAAGCCGGGATGAACCCGCCCGCCGGGCCGCCGGTCTGGATGGCCTTGAGCTGCCGTCCGCCGGTCACGCCGCCGCCGATGTCGTTCACCACCCGCGCGAGGGGCGTCCCCAGGGGCACTTCCACCAGGCCCGTGTGCCGCACCTTCCCGGCCAGGGCGAAGACCTTGGTCCCGCCGCTCTTCTCCGTCCCGAGGCGGGCGTACCAATCCCCGCTGTAGCGGAGGATGGCCGAGATGTTGGCGAAGGTCTCCACGTTGTTGATGACGGTGGGGTGCCCCCAGAGGCCGCGGTCCGTGGGATAGGGCGGGCGCACCCGGGGCTGCCCGCGCTCGCCCTCGATGGACCGGATGAGGGCGGTCTCCTCGCCGCAGACGAAGGCGCCCGCGCCGAGCCGGATCTCCAGGTCGAAGTCCCACCCGGAGCCCATGATGTTCCGCCCCAGGAGGCCCTGGCCCCGGCAGGTGTCGAGGGCCTGCTGGATGCGCCGGATGGCCAGCGGGTACTCGGCGCGGATGTAGAAGAAGCCCTTCTGCGCCCCGATGGCGAAGCCGCCGGTGATCATGCCCTCGACGATGTTGAAGGGATCACTCTCCAGCATGGAGCGGTCCATGAAGGCCCCGGGATCGCCCTCGTCGCCGTTGCAGATGATGAAGCGGGTGGCATCGGCCTGCTTTCGCGCCATCGTCCACTTGGCCGCGGTGGAGTAGCCGCCGCCGCCCCGGCCGCGCAGCCGGGCCTTGGCCAGCTCTCCGATCACCCAGTCGGGGTCGCGGCGCTCGAGCACGTCGGCCAGGGCCTTGAAGCCGTCCATGTCCACGTACTCGTCGAGGCTCTCCGGATCCACCACACCGGCGTTGCGCAGCGCGACGCGGCTCTGGCGGTTGAAGAAGGCCACGTCGCCGTAGCGCTCCATGAAGGCCAGGGCGATGGGTTCCTCCTGGGCCCGCAGGCGCTCGACCACCTGCCCGCCCACCAGGTGGCCGTCGAGGATGGCGGTGAGGTCCTCCTCCCCGGAGACCCGGTAGAGCACCTTCTCGGGGCGTGCCAGCACGTAGGTGGCCGGGCCGCCGGAGGCTGGATGATCGGAGGCCAGGCCGCAGGCGCCGAAGCAGCTCGCCGCGCCGATCCGGACGGACTCGCGGGAGACGCCCCGTTCCGCGAGCATGGCCGCGAAGCGTTCCCGCAGGCCGGGGCCGGAGCCGTGGCAGCGGGAACCCTCGCAGAACAGCAACTCGCGCTCCGGCAGGGGCCCCGCCTCGTGGTCGAGCACATGCTGTGCCACGGGGGTGCCGCCCTGGATGTGCTCGGTGAAGATGCGGTGGACCAGGTCGCGGTTCACCCGCTCGTACTTCACGGGGAGCCGTCCGGGGAGCCGCACGCCGAGGATGGGCTCGCGGGAGCAGCGGCCCGTGCAGCCGGTGCGGTGCAGGAGGATGTCCTTCCGGCCCGAGGCCCGGATGTGGCGGACCAGCTCGTCCGCCACGGCCTGCGAGCCGGCGGCGTGCTCGCAGGTGGCGGATCCGACCTGGATCACGATCTGGCGTTCGGCGCCCCGGTCGGCGAGGCTCCGGCCGACACGGTCGGCCATGGCCTGATAGAAGTCATGCACGGGCTGCGGCATGGAATCTCCTACCCCCGGCCGCGGGGCCGGGGCGGATGTCAAAGGCGCGGGCGGATCAGGCTTGGGATCCCGGAGGCGCCGGCTGCAGGGAGTCTGGCCATTGACAACCTTCATGTCAACGATGAGGTGCGGACAACGACTTTTCTTGACGGAGTGTGCTAAGGCGCCCTCCGGGTCCCTTGGCGACCGAGCGTCCGAGGGGGCGGAGACGACCCGCAAGGCAGTCCCGGCAGGCCTCCGCTGTCTCGCCCACGCACGCCTTGCCCGGATAGATCTCGTAGCGCGCGCGGAAGGCCGGGGGCGTCACGTTGGGCATCACCACGTTGGCGCCGCGCTGGAGGGCCAGCTCCCGTCCCTGATCGCGGTTCAGCGTGGCCAGGGCGGTGGTGGCGGGAATGTTCGCGTCGGGGCAGAGCAGCCGGCTCAGGGCCACGACCTTGAGCGTGGTGGGCTCGTCGTTGGGCACCTGCAGCGCCGGGGGCGCGAGGAAGGCCAGGGCGCCGGGGCCGCCGAGGGGCGTCCGGGGACTGGGCAGGAAGGGGCCCACGCCGACCATGTCCAGGTCCAGCTCCCTGAACCGCAGGAGATCGGTGGCCAGCGTATCCCAGGTCTGCCCTGGAAGGCCGATCATCACGCCGGAACCGATCTCATAGCCCATGTCCCGCAGGCGGCGGAGCTGGCCGAGGCGGTCGCTGAGGTGGCCCGGCAGGCTGGGGTGGACCCGCCGGTACAGCGCGCGGTCCGCCGTCTCGAAGCGCAGCAGGTAGCGGTCGGCCCCGGCCTCGCGCCAGGCGAGCAGGTCCTCGTCGTCCCGCTCGCCCAGGGACAGGGTGACCGCCAGCGGCGTCCGCCGCTTGATGGCGCGGACGACCTCGGCGATGAACTCGCAGGTGAGGCCCGGGTCCTCGCCGCCCTGGAGCACCACGGTGCCGTAGCCCAGGGCCGCGGCCCGATGCGCGCAGGCGAGGATCTCCTCCGCCTCCAGTCGGTAGCGGTCCAGGTCCTCCTCCGGGGCCCGGAGCCCGCAGTAGAGGCAGCTCCGGACGCAGTGGCTGGACACCTCGACGAGCCCGCGGAGGTGCACCGCGTCGCCCACATGCTCGCGCCGGACCCGGTCCGCCTCGGCCCACAGGCGCTCCAGGGCCCCGGGGTCTTCCTCCCGGAGCCAGGCCATCAGGCCCGCGTGGTCGAGCCGGAACTCAGGGCTGCAAGGCATGGGTCGCCTCCAGGATCCCGGGGAAGGGCCGCAGGGCGCGCGCGAGGATGCCGAGGCTGTGCGCGATGGCCAGGCCGTAGTTGGTGATGGGGACGCAGGCATCCTCGCAGCGGCGGATCCGGGCGAGCATCTCCCGCCGGTTGCCCATGCAGTTCCCGCAGTGCACCACGAGGCGGTAGGGCGACAGGTCGCCGGGGAAGTCCCGGCCCTGGACCGTGTCGAAGCGCAGGGACCCGCCGGCCTTCTGCGCGAGCCAGCGGGGCAGCTTCACGCGGCCGATGTCCTCTTCCGTGGGATGGTGGGTGCAGCCCTCGGCCACCAGCACGCGGTCCCCCGGGCGCAGCGTGTCGAGTGCCAGGGCGCCCCGGGCCTGGGCTGCGAGGTCCCCCTGGAGGCGGCTCATGAGGATACTGAAGGAGGTCATGGGGACGGCCTCCGGCACAGCTTCGGCCACGGCGCGGAAGGCCTGGGAATCCGTGACCACCAGGGCCGGCGGCCGGCGCAGGCAGGCGAGCGCGGCGGGCAGCTCCCGGGCCTTCACCACCAGCGCGAGGCACGCGCCGTCCAGGAGGTCGCGGATGGCCATGACCTGGGGCAGGATCAGACGCCCCTTGGGGGCCGAGGCGTCGATGGGCATGACGAGCACCGCCGCTTCGCCGGGAGGCACCAGGTCCGCGATGAGGCGCTGGCTGGCTGCATGATCGCCGGGCGCCGCCGCGAACAGGGCGGACCTCAGCGCCTCCAGGCCCTCGCCGGTCACCGCCGAGACCGCCACGGCTGTCGCCCCGTCCAGGTCGGGGATCGCACCGCCCGGCGCGAGGTCGGCCTTGTTCAGGGCCACCACCACGGGGATGTCCCGGGCCCGCAGCTCGGCCAGCAGGCCGCGCTCGAAGGGGCCCCAGGCGCCCTGCTCGGCCACCAGGATGCCCAGGTCCACGCGGTCCAGGACGGCGCGGGAGCGGGCGGTGCGCGCGGCGCCCAGGTCGCCCTCGTCGTCCAGCCCGGCGGTGTCCACGAAGAGCACGGGCCCCAGCGGGAGCAGCTCCATGGGCTTCTCCACGGGGTCCGTGGTGGTGCCGGCCTGCGGCGAGACGAGGGCCACCTGCTGGCGGGTGAGGGCGTTCAGCAGCGAGGACTTGCCGACGTTGCGCCGGCCGAAGAGCCCGATGTGCAGGCGGAGTCCGCGGGGGGCGGGCGGCAGCTCAGCAGAACACATCACGTTCCCCCTTCCGGACGAGTTCCACCAGGCCTTCGGCCCGCCGCCGGGGCAGGCCCTCCAGGCCCCCGAGGGTCTCTGCCAGCAATCGTTCCGAGGCCTTCCGGGTGGCCGGGCTGGCGTGGTCCGCCGCATACTCCTGCAGGGTGGCGAGGGCGTTCGGCAGGCAGTGGGCCTTGATCTGGCCGGGCTTGGCCAGGTCCATGAAGTCCGCGCCCGTGCGGCCCAGACGGTAACAGGCGGTGCAGAAGCTCGGTAGGAACCCGCTTCCGGCCAACTCGCGGACCACCTCGTCGAGGCTCCGGTGGTCGCCCAGGGAGAACTGGGATCCGCCTTCGGCAGCGTCCTCCTCGTAGCCGCCGGGGTTGGTGCGGCTGCCGGCGCTGATCTGGCTGATGCCCAGCTCCAGGGCCTCGCGCCGGATGCCCGGCCGCTCCCGGGTGCTGAGGATGAGCCCGGTGTAGGGCACGGCCAGGCGCAGGATGGCGACGATCTTGCGGAAGGCCGCGTCGCTGACGGCGTGGGGCGGGGCCTCGCTGGTGGCCGAGCCCTCGGCGGGCTCGATGCGGGGCACGCTGAGGGTGTGCGGGCCGCAACCGAAGCGGTCCTCCAGGTGCCGGGCGTGGCGCAGCAGCGCCAGCACCTCGAAGCGCCAGTCGTGGAGGCCGAACAGGGCGCCGAGGCCCACGTCGTCGATGCCCGCCTGCATGGCCCGGTCCATGCAGCCCAGGCGCCAGTCGAAGTCGGCCTTCTGTCCCCGGGGGTGCATCCGGGCGTAGGTGCCGCGGTGGTAGGTCTCCTGGAACAGCTGGTAGGTGCCGATCCCCTCATCCTTCAGGCGGCGGAAGTCCGCCACCTCCAAGGGCGCGATGTTCACGTTCACCCGGCGGATGGCATCGCCCCCGTGGCGGGAGGCGTACACGGTGCGGATGGCCTTCAGGATGTAGTCGAGCCCTTCGTCGGGGTAGGCCTCGCCGGCCACCAGGAGCACCCGCTTGTGGCCCTGGGCCAGCAGCTGACCCACTTCGGCGGCGATCTCCCCCTGGCTCAGGGCCCGCCGGGGCAGGCTGCGGTTCGAGGCCCGGAAGGCGCAGTACAAGCACTCGTTCCCGCAGAGGTTCGAGACGTAGAGCGGGGCGAACAGCACGATGCGGCTGCCGTAGATCTGTTCCTTCACCCAGCGGGCCGTGGCGAAGAGCTCCTGCGTCAGCTCCGGGTCCTCCAGGGCCATGAGCGTTGGGAGATCGGCTTCGTCCAGGCCCTTCAGCTCCCGCGCCTTGGCGAGCAGCTCGCGGATGCGCGGGGCGTCCGGCGCGGGGGCGCCCTCCAGGGCCGCGAGGAGGGACGCCTCGTCCAGGGGGAAAGCTTCGGACGGACCGCGCATGGAAAGAACCTCCGCAGGGGAGACCGCGGACCGAAGATAACCCTTAAGTCATCTTTATTCCACCCCCCGGAGCCGATTCCCGGTCCGGGGTCAGGCCCGGGCGGGCCGACGCCTCGGCGGCAGGCTGTACCAGGCGATGGTGCCGAGGATGAGCCCGCCGCCCAGGAGGGCCCAGGCCGTGGGCCGCTCTCCGATCCCCAGGAACACCCAGATGGGGTTGAGGACGGCCTCCAGTGTGCCGGTGACCACCGCGGCGGTGGCGCTGAGGTGCCGCATGCCGGCGTTGAAGAAGAGGTAGGCCACGCCGATCTGGAAGACGCCGAGGTAGAGCAGGATGCCCGCGTGGGCCGGGGATGGGCGGAACTCCCGCAGGGCCGGGGCCGCGCAGAGGGCCGCCACCAGGAGGTTCCCGAGGATGATGGAGCTGATGGGGTCCGCCTCCGGCCGGCGCTCCCGCTGCACCTTGAGGGTAAGGGAGAAGAGGGCCAGACAGATGCCGGAGAGCACGCCCAGGAGGTTGCCGGAGAGGGTGCCCGCCCCCAGCCGCCCCACGAAGAAGAGGGCCATCGCCCCCAGGCAGACGGCGACGGCCGTCAGATCCCGCGCGGCGACGCGGCGCCCGGCGAGGCGGGGCTCCAGGAACACCAGGTAGATGGGGGCCGAGAACTGGAGGAAGATCGCGTTCGCCGCGGTGGTGAGCTTGGTGGCGGCCACGAAGCAGACCAGCACCCCGGCGTAGGCGGCGGCGCAGGCCAGCGCCAGCGCGTCGGGCCGGGGGAAGGGCCGCCCGCCCCGGAGCTTCACCACCAGGGCGATGGTGAGGGCCGCCACCAGGCTCCGGGCGAAGGCGATCTGGAGGGCGCCCAGGGGCAGCACCTTGATGAAGAGGCCGCTGGAGCTCCACAGCAGGGCCGCCAGGGCCACCAGGGCCGCGCCTTTGGTTCGATCCACCGGTCCGGTCATGGGCCCATTGGATCATGACCGGAACCAGCGGCCCATCCCGGCCCTTAAGACCTCTACGAAGGACACGAATACGCCCTGCGGGCGCAGGAATGGCCACGAAGGGCCTTCCCAGGGCAACACCTTCGTGCCCTCGCTCTTTCTTCGCGCTGTTCGTGGAGATCCTTGATTTTACGGAATGGGAATCAGGTCAACCCACCGTACCCAGGACGCGCCGCCAGCCCGTGAAGCGGATGCCGCCTTCGATGCGGAGGAGGGCCCAGCATTCAAGGCCCGGCTCGGTGCTCGGGCCGTGCTGCTGGCCGGGCCCGCAGGCCAGCCAGTCGCCGGGGCGGAGGTGGGCGGGGCCGTCCTGCATGGCGCCGGCCAGGACCAGGGACAGCTCGGCCCCTCCATGGCTATGGCGGGGCATGCTCATGCCGCCGGGCATGCGGGCCAGGTTCAGCGTGGCGCCGGTGGCCGGATCCTTCAGAAGCCGGGCCACCTGGGCGCCGCCGAGGCCCAGCCGGGTCCATCGCCAGCCATCCTCGGCGGGCAAGTGAGGCCGGAGGAGGCTGAGGGCGTCCCGGCCGGAAGGGCCCGCGGCGGGGATGGCTTCGCTGGCGGGATGCTGGCTTCGGCAGCTGTCGCAGTGTCCCAGGTGCACTTTCAGCAGCAGGGCCGTGAGGGGGTCGCCACCGGGCTCCAGCGCCTGCCAAGCCCCCTCCTCCGGGTGATGCACGGGACCACGGGGCACCCGGCCCTGCCGAAGGGCCGTCAGGGCGCCATCCAGGGCGCGCTCGGCGGAGGGGGCGGGGGGCTCGGGCCAGAGGCGCCGGAGCAGGTCCGGGGTGCGCTCGAAGCTGTCCAGGAAGGCCCGGCAGGGGGGGCAGAGACTCAAGTGCAGCTTGACCCCCAGCCAATGGAAGGGCCCCAGGACCCCCTCTTCGTAGTCCGTGAGCAGGTCGACGACTTCGGCGCAGGTGGGCATGAGCAGCGTCATCGGTCCTCCGCCAGACGGGGGGCGAACTCCGGAAGCAGGGCCCGCAGGGCCAGGCGGGCCCGGTGGACCCGCTGGCGCACCAGCTCGCGCGTGATGCCCAGGTGCCGGCTGATCTCGTCCGTGTCCCAGCCCTCGAGGTCCCGCAGGACGAAGACGGCGCGCTGGTCGTCGGACAGCCGGTCCAGGCCCATCCGGACCCTGGCCTTCAGCTCATCCCGCTCGACCTTCATCAATGCCTCCGCGTCCTCGCTCCATTCGAGGAGCAGGTCCACGTCCTTGTGATGCCCGTCGTCGGCGAAACGTGGCATCAGATCCTCGATGGCATCTTCTCGGCGCCGGATCCGCTTCCTCCGGGCCATGAGGGCCTGGTTCACGCAGATGCGGTAGGCCCAGGTGCTGAACTTGCTGGCGCCCTGGAAGCCCGGCAGCTCCCGGAGGATGGTGAGGAGGGCGTCCTGGAGGGCGTCCTGGCTCTCGGCCTCGTTGCCCAGGATGCGGTCGATGACCCGGAAAAGCATGCCCAGGTGCGGCCGGACGAGGGCCTCGAAGGCCTCGGGATCCCCTCCGGCCGCGGCCTGGACCAGGGCCGCCTCGGTGGGGGCGGGGGCTAGGGTCATGGGGCCTCCGGGAGGGTCCTGCGGGGCAGGCGGATGGTGAAGGCCGAGCCGAAGCCGGGCCCGCGGCTGGCGACGCGCACCTCGCCCCCATGGCGGGTCACGATCTCCTTCACCAGGAAGAGGCCCAGGCCCGTGCCCGCCACCTGCCGGGTCATCTCGTCGCCCACCCGGAAGAACCGGTGGAAGACCCGGGGGAGGTCCTTGGCGGCGATGCCGTGGCCCTGGTCGCTCACGACGATGAGGGCGTCCTCGCCGTCGCCGTCGAGGGTGACGGTGGTCTTCCGGGGCTCGGCCGAGTACTTGTAGGCGTTGGACAGCAGGTTTTCCACCACGGTGCCGAGCGCCTTGGGATCCGCCTCCACCCACAGGGCCTCGGGGGTGCATTCCAGCGTCAAGCCGAGGGCGCCGGGGCCCAGGCGATGGTCCATCCCTTCGCAGACCGCCCGCAGCCAGGGTCCCAGTTCCAGGGGGCCCATGTGGAGGACCAGGCTGCCCGATTCGGCCCGCGCCACGTCCAGCAGGTTGCCCACCAGCTCGTTCAGCCGCTCGAGGTCTTTTTCCATGAGCTCGCGGATCCGCTGCCGCTGGTCGGAGCCCAGCTCGCGGGTGAAGAGGGTCTCCGTCCACACCCGCAGGGAGGCGATGGGCGTCTTCAGCTCGTGGGTGACGGCGGAGGTGAAGTTCCGCTGGCGCAGCTTGAGATCCAGTTCCTCCGCGAGTTTCCGGTAGAGGAGGACGAAGCCGAACAGCACCGCGAACACCATGAAGGCGCCTTCGGTGCTCGCCCGGAAGACGGCGTGCCAGCGCTGGTCCTTCAGCTCCCGGAAGGGGCCGGGGCGCACCGTGAGGTAGGCGGTCCCGTCCAGCAGGAGGGGGTCGTCCGGGGCCATGGGGCGCGGGACCAGCTCCACCTGGGGGTAGGCCTCCTGGATGGCCTGCCGGCGCTCGGCCAGGCTGGGCATGACCGGAAGCTCTCCCACCACCGTGCCGCCCGGGGAGGCGGGATCACGCTGGGCGTGGAGCACGTCGAGCATCTTCTGGGTGTCCATCTGCCAGGCCTGGGCCCGTGCCGCCAGCAGGTTCTGCGTGCGAACCTCCAGCAGCCGGCCCGAATCCCGAATCTGCAGGCGGATCCACCAGCCCACCTGGAGGCACAGGACCACGGACACGGACAGGAAGATGATCCGTTGCAGGGGGAAGGTCTGGGCACGAGGGGCCATGCCTCCATCTTGGCAGTGTCGCCCCATGAGGCCATCCTGGAGTCCGATGCCCTCCTCATCCCCGCCCTCCGGCCCCAAGCCGACCCCGCCCCCTTCGAGGACGGACTCCGGGGGCAAGTCCGCGCTCCCCGGCTCGGCCACGGGTTCCGGGCCCAAGCATGCCCCCGCGAGCCAGGCCCCGCGGCCTCAGGGCGCGGAGCTGCTGGCGGAGCTGATGCAGGCCCAGCGGCAGTTCACCGTCGCCATGCACGAGGTGCGGGAGCTGCGCGCCAAGCTGAACCGCCGGTCGCATCAGATGCAGGTCCTTCAGCACGTGTCCGAGATCCTGGCCGCCACCTCCAAGGGGGGACAGGTGGTCAGCGTGGTCCTCGATGTGCTGGTGCAGGAATTCCGTTGCCCCCGCGCCGTGGTGTGGACGCTGGAGGACGGGGGCTCCAGCTACCTGCCCAAGGAGGCGGCCGGGCTCACCCGCACCGAATGGTCGGAGATGCGGCTTCCCGCCCCGAACCCCTTCCCGGAGATGCCCCTGGTTCTGTTCCAGAGCCAGTGGCTGGACAAGCCCTGCGGCGGGGCCACCCTGGCGCCGCTCCGCGGGCCCGATGGCGCCCTCCTCTACTTCGTCCCCTTCGAGCACCAGCTCCTCCTCATGGGCTTCGTGATCCTGGCGGTGCCGGCGGACCGGCGGGTGGAGGAGGAGGAGCTGGATTCCATCTCCATCCTCCAGCGGCAGACGGCCATCTCCCTCTACAACGCCTGGCTTTTCCGGGATCTGTCCGAGCAGCGGGACGCGCTTCAGAGCCAGACCCTCGAACTGGAGCGCGTCAATGACGCGCTGCGCGAGGCGGACCAGCTCAAGAGCGAGTTCCTGGCCCTCACCAGCCACGAGCTGCGCACGCCGCTCACGGGCATCCTGGGCTTCACGCGCCTGGTCATGGACGGCCTCTACGACGACGCCGAGGAGATGCGGTCCATGCTCCAGGACAGCTATAGCTCCGGGCAGCACCTCCTGGCCCTGCTGAACGACATCCTCGACCTCGCCAAGATCGAATCGGGACGCCTGGAGGTCCACCCGGAACCCTTCGGCCTCGACCGGCTGCTGGACGAGGTGAAGCCCATCGCGGAGGCGTACCCCCGCAAGCCCGGGGTGGAGCTGGTCTGGCCCGACGCCACCAGCCTGCCCGAAGTGATGGTGGATCCGAGCCGCCTGAAGCAGGTGCTCCTCAACCTGCTCTCGAACGCCCTGAAGTTCACCAAGGAGGGCAGCGTCGCCGTCCAGGTGGAGCGGCGCCCGGGCGTCATCGTCCTCATGGTGGTGGACACGGGCATCGGTGTGAGTCCCGAAGGCCAGGCGCGCCTCTTCCAGAAGTTCGCCCAGGCCGAAGGAGGCCACGCCCGCGAGTACGGCGGCACCGGGCTCGGCCTCGTCATCTGCAAGCACCTCATGGGCATGATGGGCGGCACCATCCACCTCCACAGCGAGGGCCTCGGCAAGGGCAGCACCCTGACGATCACGATGCCGATCGCGTGAGTTGTCAGCTATCGGCTGTCAGCTGTCAGCGGGCCGTTTGGTGATTCGGGTGAGTTGAGCTTTGCGTGCGAGGGACGACGCCATTTTCTTGATGGCCTGAACTTGATCTAGGAGGGAATCGGCCGCTGCCGGGAGGAGATGGCCGAGGTCAGAGGCGAGCAAGATCTGGTATTCCAACTCGGAAGCTGAGCCCAGGGCCATGTGGAGGAATCGTGCGAAGTCCGCATCTGAACCCCGCCCACATCCCTCGGCGATATTGGTCGGTATCGAAGCGGCGGAGCGGCGCATCTGGTTGACCAAGCCAAATCGTTCCGAGTCGGGGAACCCAGAGGTTTCCCGATAGACCGCCAACGCCAACTCGTGCGCACGTCGCCAGACGGCGAGATTCCGAAAATCCTGCATGGTCTGTCCTGGGTAATGCCCCGGATCATACCTGGCCCCACCCTGGTTTATTCTGAAAAGGCCGAGAATGACATTCCCCGGCGCTGACAGCTGACAGCTGATAGCCGACAGCCAATCCCCCCGGAGCCTCCATGTCCTACGTCCGCCGCCTGCACTTCCTCCCCTTCACCCGCCCCATGGTCGGCGAAGAGGAGATCGCGGAGATGATCGACACGATCCACAGCGGATGGATCACCACGGGGCCGAAATCGGCGGCCTTCGAGGAGAAGCTGAAGGCCTACAACGGCGTGCCCCACTGCCTGACGATGAACAGCGCCACCACGGCCCAGGAGATCACCATGCAGGTGCTGAACCTGCAGCCGGGCGACGAGGTCATCACCACCTCGCTCACTTGGGTGAGCACGCTGAGCACGGTGGTGCTGCAGGGCGGCGTGCCCGTGCTGGTGGACATCGACCCGAAAACGCTCAACATCGACCCGGCGAAACTGGAGGCGGCCATCACGCCCCGCACCAAGGGCATCATCCCCGTGCACCTCACGGGCCTGCCGTGCCCCATGGACGAGATCTGGCGCATCGCGGAAAAGCACGGCCTCTGGGTCATCGAGGACGCGGCCCAGGCCATGGGCGCCCACTACAAGGGCACCAAGATCGGCGGGAACCCCCGCTCGATCATGAGCGTCTACAGCTTCCACCCGAACAAGAACATGACCACGGGCGAGGGCGGCGCCATCGCCTTCTTCAACGACGAGTACGAGAGCCGCATCAAGCGCCTGCGCTTCCACGGCATCGACCGGGACGCCTGGAAGCGCTTCGCCAAGGAGGGCAGCCCCCACACGGAGGTCTACGAGCCCGCCCGCAAGGCCAACTTCATGGACCTCCAGGCGGCCATGGGCCTGCACCAGATCGACAAGCTGGACGGCTTCAACGAGCGGCGCGGCGTGCTGTTCCACCGCTACCTGGAGCTGATGAAGGACATGGACGAGGTGATGCTGCCCTGGCCCGGCGACGCCGACCACGGCCATTGCTTCCACCTCTTCGTGCTGCGCATCCACCCCGAGAAGGTGGGCCTCGACCGCGACGCCTTCGTGGCCGCCCTCAAGGAGGAGAACATCGGCACGGGCATTCACTACCGCCCGGCCCACATCCACCCCTGGTACCGGGACTTCTACGCCGCGCACCCCCAGCACCTGCCCCAGGACGGCCTTCCCCACACCGAGTGGAGTGGCGAGCGCCTCATGAGCCTGCCCCTGTGGCCCGGCCTCAGCGAGGCCGACCAGGACCAGACCGTGGGCGCCATCAAGCACGTGATCGCCCAGGCCAAGGCCAAGAACCGCGTCACGCGCTGAGCTCGGTCTGCGGAGATATGGCGGATGAGGGAAACGCCTTCCTGCTTATCGGCGAACCTCCGCCGGAAAGGCAGGAACACGGAAGGCACAGAAGCGCCCATTGAGCGTGCACGGAGGGCACCGAAGGGGCTCGATCCACCGTGGACACCCCTTCGCGAGCGGCGGCCGTGGCGGCCCCTGGAAGCTGTCCAAAGCGCCGATGCATGTTCCTTTTCTCCGCTTTCCTCGACGCCTCCGCAAACCCCCGCTTATGGATGCCTTTTCTCCGAGCTTCCGGGCCAAAGCCGCCTCAGCCCAGCCGCTCGTGGGGCAGGGTGGGCACCGGGGCGTACACGGTCAGGTGCGGGTCGTACATGTAGAGGTTGGCCACGCGGCCGGTGTAGGCGCAGGCGAACTGCTGGAGCTGGTCGGCGAAGCGGGTCGGCTCGTCCCGGTCCCGGAACATGGGGCCCCAGGTGGGGTTGAAGGCGGCCTCCACGGACTTCGTGAGGGAGTCCAGCTCGAGGCTGTGGATCTCGGCCCGCCGCTGGAGCGCCTCTGCGCTGCTGGCCAGGTGGGCGGCCTCATGGTCCAGGGCGACGGTGGCCTCGGCGCTGAGGCGGGGGCCCAGCACGTGCCGCCGCACCCGGTTGCGCTTCCACTGGTCCATGAGTACGGAGGCCCGGCGGAGTGTGCGGCGGCGGATGGTCTCCAGGCGGAGCATGTCCCGCATGTCGTGGTTCTTCACCTCGAGCAGCTGGATCTCGTGCTCCAGCTCCGGCACCAGCAGCAGGGTCCGCCAGGAGGCGTTCTTCTTGGATCGGAGCACGTCGCCGTAGATGTGGTCGCCCACGTAGAGGATCTGCTCGCCCTCGGCCCCCAGCTGCGCCTCCAGCCAGGCGGCATGACCACCGGTGAAGCACCGGGGCTGCCCTTCGATGGCCGCGGGAGGCGGCGTGTCCAGGAAGAAATCCGGCTTCCGGCTGCTCACCACGATCAGGTCGAAGTAGTCGGTCCAGCGGGGCCGGGCTTCGTCCTGGCCGTCCAGCAGGTGGCCCAGGACGCCCGCGGTGAAGCTCCACTCACTGTTGGTCAGGAGGAAGAGCTTCTTTCCCTCCCGCTTGAGCCGGTCCAGGGCCAGGGCCAGCTGGGGATCCCTCGGGATGAAGAAGTCGCGGTGCTCGAGGATCTCCCCTTTCATCTCCCCGTTGCGGTGGGCGGTGTCGATGGCCCAGCGCACGTCATGGAAGATCTGGAGGTAGTTCCCGGCCTGAAGGATGCCCTGGTCGAAGCCGTCCACCATCCGGGCGTAGAGGTAGCCCTCGGGGATCTCGAACAGGGTGTCGAGGTTGCGGAAGCCCTTGGCGGAGGTGGACAGCCGGCGGCGGCCATAGACGGCGTCCAGCTCCGGCCGGGGGAGGATCCGGGTGCCGTGGCAGGCGCGGACCACCTGGCGCTCGCGGTTGAGCTTGAGCACGTTGCCGCGGAGTCCGTCCAGCAGCAGGCCGCGCACCGCGAAGGCCGGATCGTAGCCGATCTCCAGGAGCCACGGCGAGTAGCCGCGGTCCCGCGCCAGCAGGCGCACCGCTTTCTTGAAGGCGAGCTCGTCGATCTCCGGCGCCCGGTAGCGCGCCAGGGTGTGGTCCATGTCGAAGCCGATGGCCCTGATCTCGCCCAGAGGCAGGGTGCGCAGGGCGAAGAGCTTGTGCTCCGGCGGCAGCCGGTCCTCTCCGTCCAGCAGGGGCGGCGCGGCCAGCAGGTCGGGGTCCCAGGCGGTCATGGAGCGAGTCTACTCCCGGGACATGCTGATCAGATGACCTTGCCCGGATTGAAGAGGCCGCTGGGATCCAGGGCCTGCTTGAGGGCGCGGAGGGCCCGGATCTGGCCGGGGTCGGACAGGGCCAGGAAGGCGTCCCGCTTGGCGAGGCCGATGCCGTGCTCGCCGCTGAGGGTGCCGCCCAGGCTGAGGGCGAGGCGGAAGAGGTCCAGGAGCTGGCGCTCCAGCTGGGCAGGATCGGCGTCGCCGGCGCCCAGCAGGTTCACGTGCAGGTTGCCGTCGCCCAGGTGGCCGTAGGTCACGCTGGGGATGGCCAAGCGCTCCAGCCCCGCGAAGAACTCGCGCAGGCGGCTGCGGGGCACGACGATGTCCTCGCTGACCTTCTTCGGGTGGCGCTCCTTCAGGAAGGCGCTGGTCATGCGGCGCACGGCCCAGATGCCCGCCCGCTGGCGCGCGTCTGAGGCGATCTCCAGGTTCTCCGCCACGGGGCCCAGCAGGTCCATGAGGTCTTCGAGAAAGCCCTCCGAGGTGCAGCCGCGGTCGTCGAACTCCAGGATGGCCAGGGCCTCGCCGGGCAGGCGGCGCGCTTCCTCGGGTCCGTGGGCGCGCAGCTCGGCCAGGACGGCGGGATCGAAGAACTCGAAGGCGCTGGGCAGGTAGCCCGCGCCCACCAGGCGGCCCGGCAGGTCCAGCAGGTCCTCCCAGCGCTTCACGGGCAGCAGCAGGGTGGCGTGCTCCCGGGGCAGGGGGGTGAGGCGCAGGGTGGCGCCCACGATGAACCCGAAGATGCCTTCGCTGCCGATGAGGAGCTGGCCCAGGGCCGGGCCAGCGTTGGCCTTCACGCTGTGGATGCCGAAGGTGTGCACTTCGCCGTCCTCCAGCAGCGCGTCCACGGACAGCACCCAGTGGCGGGTCATGCCGTACTTGCAGGCGTTGGGGCCGCCCGCGTTGGTGGCCAGGGTGCCGCCCAGGGCGCAGCTCTCCCAGGAGTTGGGGTCCGGCGGGTAGAAGAGGCCCCCGGCGGCGGCCGCGGCCTTCACGTCCCGCAGGGGGGCGCTGGCGGGGGCGCTGAGGCAGAGGTCCTGGGGCGATAGCCGCAGCTCGCCGCGCCAAGTCGAGAAGTCGACGACCACGGCCCGTTCCCCCGCGGGCACGCAGCCGCCCGCCTTGCCCGTGCCCGCGCCCCGGGGCACCAGGCCGAAGCCCTCGGCCTTGGCGAGGCGCACCAGCTCCTTGAGGGCCGCGGGACCCCTGGGCAGCACCACGGCCAGGGGCAGGCTTCCCTGCGCGTGGGATTCGTCGCGACGGTAGGGTTCCAGGACCTCCGGGTCAGAGAGGACCGTGGCGTCGGGGAGGGCCGGGAACCGGGCCATGTCTTCGGGCGGTCAGGAGACCAGCGTGCCCACGGGCTCGCCCTGCACGGCGGCCACGAGGTTGCCGGGCTTGTTCATGTCGAAGACGAGGATGGGGAGCTTGTTTTCCATGCACAGGGCGATGGCGGAGGCGTCCATGACCCGCAGGCCCTTCTCCAGCACGTCCTGGAAACAGATGCGGTCGAAGCGGGTGGCGGTGGGGTCCTGCTTGGGGTCGGCGGTGTAGATGCCGTCCACGTTGGTGGCCTTCATCACCACCTCGGCGGCGATCTCGTTGCCGCGCAGGGCGGCGGCGGTGTCCGTGCTGAAGTACGGATTGCCGGTGCCCGCGCCGAAGATCACCACGCGGCCCTTCTCCAGGTGGCGGGTGGCCCGGCGGCGGATGTAGCTTTCGGCCACCTTGGGCATCTCCAGCCCGGACAGCGTGCGGGTGTGGACGCCCTTGTGCTCCAGGGCGTCCTGGAGGGCCAGGGCGTTGATCATGGTGGCCAGCATGCCCATGTGGTCGGCGGTGGTGCGGTCCATGCCCTTGGTGGCGCCCGCGACGCCACGGAAGATGTTGCCGCCCCCGATGACGAGGCCCACCTCCACGCCCAGCTCCCGGATGGCCTTGACCTGGTCGGCGATCATGTTGACCACCGCGGGATCGATGCCGTACTTCTGCTCGCCCATGAGGGCTTCGCCGGAGAGTTTGAGGAGGATGCGCTTGAACTTCATGGGGACTCCGATCCGGGTGGGGGCGTACCTACAAAAGGGGCGGCCGGAACGGCCGCCCCTTTTGTAGCAGGAAAAGGAACCTACTTGGCGGCGGCGACTTCGGCGGCGAAGTTCTCGCTGCGCTTCTCGAGGCCCTCGCCCATGATGTACTTCGTGAAGCGGCGGACGCTGAGCTTCTCGCCAATCTCGGCGGTCTTCTGGGACAGGTACTGCTGCACCGTGAGGTCGGGGTTCATGATGAAGGGCTGCTCGAGGAGGCAGACCTCCTTGAAGATGCTGTTCATCTTGCCCTCGACGATCTTCTCGACGATGTTCTGGGGCTTGCCGGTGGCCAGGGCCTGCTCGGTGGCGATGCGCTTCTCGGTGTCGAGGAAGTCCTGGGTGACCTCGTCCTTGGTGACGAAGCGGGGCGCGGGGTCGGCGGCCGCGATGTGCATCGCGATCTCCTTCACCAGGCGCTGGAAGGCCTCGTTGCGGGCCACGAAGTCGGTCTCGGAGTTCACTTCCACCAGCACGCCCACGCGGCCGCCGGGGTGGATGTAGGCCTCCACGATGCCTTCGGCGGCGATGCGGTCGGCCTTCTTGGCGGAGGCGGCGAGGCCCTTCTTGCGCAGCCACTCGACGGCCTGCTCCATGTCGCCGTTGTTCTCCTCCAGCGCCTTCTTGCAGTCCATCATGCCGAGGCCGGTCTTCTCGCGAAGGTTCTTCACGTCATTGGCGGTGAATGCCATGTCATCTCCTGGAATCGGGTGGGGTCTTCAGACCGTCAGCCATCAGCGGGCGGGCCCTCTGATGGCTGACGAATGGGGCGGAGAGGGACTAGCCCTCGACTTCCATCTTTTCGGCCATCATCTTCTTCATCTCGTCGCTGTCGCCCTTGTCGCGGAAGGACTGGCGGCCCTCGAGGATGGAGTCGGCCACGCGCTCGGAGAAGAGCAGGATGGAGCGGATGGCGTCGTCATTGGCGGGGATCACGTAGTCGACCATGTCGGGGTCGCAGTTGGTGTCCACGATGCCCACCACCTTGATGCCCAGCTTCTTGGCCTCGGTGACGGCGATGTCCTCGCGATGGGGATCGATGACGAAGAGCACGTCGGGCAGCGAGCGCATGTCGCGGATGCCGTGGAACGCGGTCTCTAGCTTGAGGCGCTGGCGGTCGAGGTTCAGCAGCTCCTTCTTGGAGAGCATGGCCGTGCGGGCGGGATCCGCCAGGGTGGCTTCGATCTCGCGGAACTTCTCGAGGCTCTTCTTGATGGTGGCGAAGTTGGTCAGCATGCCGCCCAGCCAGCGGTTGTTGACGTAGAAGGCGCCGCAGCGGCCGGCCTGCTCGGCGATGAGTTCCTGGGCCTGGGGCTTGGTGGCCACGAAGAGGAAGTTCTTCCCCTCGCTGGCGGCCTTGGTCAGGAAGTTCGCGGCGGAGTTCCAGAGGCGCAGGGTCTTCTGGAGGTCGATGATGTAGATGCTGTTGCGGGCCCCGAAGATGTACTTCTTCATCTTGGGGTTCCAGCGCTTGGTCTGGTGCCCGAAGTGGGCACCGGCCTCGAGGAGTTCCTTCATCTGGATGGCAGCCATGCTGGCCTCCCTGGTCAAGCGGCGGTTTCAAGAAGGACGCCGCGGTGGGATGGAAGGCGGTTTCCCGCCTCGATTCGACCGCCCTTCCTGCAGATGCCGGGGGCGGCCCGGTGTAGCTCGGGGGGCCGAAGCCCCCCGCAAAGCTTTCCCAATGCTTTTTCGGCGCAGCCGAAAAAGTTAGCGCTTGCTGAACTGGAAGCGGCGACGGGCGGCCTTGCGACCGGGCTTCTTGCGCTCCTTCATGCGGGGGTCGCGGGTCAGGAGACCGGCGCCGCGCAGGAGGGACTTCAGCTGCTCGTTGTAGCCCAGCAGGGCGCGGGAGATGCCCATGCGGATGGCCGAGGCCTGGCCGGCGGGGCCGCCGCCGACGACGCTGATGACCATGTCGAACTTGCCGTCGAGGTCGGCCAGCACCAGGGGTTGGTGGACCATCATGCGGAGCACGGCGTTCGGGAAGTAGTTCTCGAGGCTGCGGCCGTTGACGGTGATCTTGCCGGTGCCGGGACGGAGGAAGGCGCGGGCGGCCGCGCTCTTGCGGCGACCGGTTCCGTAGTTCTGGGAAATGGCCATGGGGTCCTCGCCTCTACTTCTGGATGGTCAGGATCTGGGGCTGCTGGGCGGCCTGCTCGTGCTCGGGGCCGGCATAGACCTTCAGCTTGCGGTACATCGCCCGGCCGAGGGGGCCCTTGGGCAGCATGCCCTTGACCGCGCTCTCGATGATGCGCTCGGGGTAGGTGGCCTTCATCACCTCGGCCTTGACTTCCTTCATGGAGCCAGGCTGGGTGGTGGTGCGGCGGTAGAACTTCTGCACGCCCTTCTTGCCGGTCAGGACGGCCTTCTCGGCGTTGATGACGACGACATGGTCGCCGGTGTCGAGGAAGGGGGTCCAGGTCGGCTTGTTCTTGCCGGAGAGGACATCCGCCACGGCGGTGCTCAGGCGGCCCACGGGAATGCCGGTGGCATCCACCAGGAACCACTGGCGCTTCAGATCATCGGCTTTCGGGAAGTACGTGCTCATGGCCTGCTCCGGGATCACATCAGGCTGCGAAGACACCACCCTACGGGCGGCGAGTCCACAGAAGGGAAAGCTTATCGTTGGAGGCCGGTGGGGTCAAGCCGGGATTTCAGCCCTGGGGCGCGGCCAACCGCCACAGCTCCTGCGCGATGCGCGAGGCGCCCAGTCCGTCCACCAGGGCCATGCCGTCGCGCACCTGCTCCTGGCGGTTGTCCTGGCCCTCGGGACCCAGCCATTGGGTCAGCGCCTCCCGCACGATGCCGAGGTCGGCCTCGGGCCCCACGCCCAGGTCGAAGCAGCCGTTCGCCATGGCCAGGTCCGCCAGGATGCCGTGCTGCCGGTCGTTCTGGCCCCAGACCGTGGCGGGGACGCCCATGCAGAGGGCTTCGGCCAGGGTCACGCCGGCCGAACACCAGATGGCGTCGTGGTCCTGGATGCGCCGAGTGAGGGCCGGCAGGCTCCTGGCCACGGTGCAGCCCGGGAAGGGATCGCCCTGGATGCCGTTGGGGGCCAGCAGCGTGCAGGCGCCGTGCCAGCGGTCCTCGGAGGCCAGCCTGGCCAGGGTGTCGAAGGCCTTCTGCGCCAGGTTGGGACCGTCGCTGCCGCCGAAAGTGACCAGCAGTTTGTGGACGGCCAGGGGCTGGAGGGGCACCCGCTTGGGACGCAGCTCCAGCGCGGCCTTGTCCACCACGATGAAGTTGGCGCCACGCACCACGCGGCAGGCGCCGGAGGTGGTCTCGTAGGGCCGGATCTTGCGCCCGTCCACCACCTTCACGGGATGGTCCGCCCAGCGGACACCCTCCAGGAAAGGCTGGAAGAGCAGGTCCGCCACCTCATGGGCGTCCGTGTCGTCCTCCATGACGGCCACCCTCAGGGGTCGCAGGGCCTGGAGGAACTCGGTGCTGGTGTCCCACTGGTCCACGAGCGCCACGGCGGCGCGGGCCTTCAGCTCCGCCGGCAAGGGCGCGTGGATCGTCTCGCCCAGGTAGGTCGCCTCGCAGGGCAGGGCCTGGTCCAGGAAGGGGTGCCGGCCACCGCCCACCCGGCGGGCGCGATCATCCCCCGAGGCGGCGATGCAGGCGGTGCCCCCGAGGGCGCGCCAGGCCTCCTGCAGGGCGATGGCGCGGGCCACGTGCCCCAGCCCGAGGCGCAGATCGGCGTGGACGCGGAGGATCAGCAGGGGGGACATGATCCCGAGAGTCTAGCCCAGCCTGTCAAGCGACGGGAGGGACGATCTTTCCCGGAGGGCGCGGTTCTGGAATGCTGGTTCAGACCCCCATCGGAGATGACCGTGTCCGCTTCCAACCTGCCCCAGGCTCCCGGCGCGAGCACCGCCAAGACCACCGGGATCCTTTCCATCGTGCTCGGCGTGCTGTGTCTGCCCGTGGGGCTGGTGCTGGCCATCGTGGCCCTGGTCCAGCACAACAAGGCGAAGAGCGCCTTCGCCGCAGCGCCGGACGCCTACGAGCCCGTGGGCAACGTGGGGCTCGTGACGGCCATCATCGGCCTGGTGCTGCCGGTGCTCCTCGCCATCATCGGGATCATCGCGGCCATCGCCATTCCCGCCCTGCTGGGCCAGCGGGGCCGGGCCCGGGACAAGGCCGCGATGGCGGCCCTGACCGGGACCCTCTGGAATCTGACGGCCGAGTACGACCGCCAGGTCGAGGCGCACGCGCCCCCGTCCGCGATTCCAGGGGCGCTCGAAGCCAAGCTGAAGGATCTCGGCCGCGAGGCCCGGAATCCCTGGAATCCGGCGGCGCCACCCTTCGTCTACACCATCGGCGTGGTGGAGGGGGCCGATCCCGAGACCCTCGCCTCACTCGTCCGAGCCCGGGCCACGGAGAAGGGGACGCCCGTCTTCCTCGTGGCCCCACCCGATCCCGCCCAGGCCCGCCAGGGGTGGTTGGCGGGGGCCGTGCGCCTCCAGCAGCCGATCAACGGTGAGGCCGTGTACACCAAGACCGCTTCCCTGGACTGACCGATGAGCGATCTCTCCCTGCTTCCCGCCCCCGGCGCCAAGGCCGCCAAGGTCTGCGGCATCCTCTCCATCGTCTTCGCCCTCACCTGCGTGGGCCTCCCTGTGGCGCTCATCCTGGGCATCGTGGCCCTGCTCCAGCAGGTCAAGGCGAAGCGCCTGGCCAAGGCAGACCCCCAGGGCTACGCACCGGTCCCATCCACGGGCCTGGTCACGGGCATCATCGGCCTCGTGCTGGCGGCGCTGATGCTGCCCGTCATGGGCATGGCAGCCGCCTTCGCCGTTCCCAGCGTGATGCTCTACCGGGAGCAGGTCCGGAATACGGCCGTCCAGCACCACCTCGACCGGGCGAAGGCCAAGGCTGAAGCCGCCGTCCTGGAATGGCAGGCCCGGAATCCTGGCCAACCTGTGCCCCAGGAAGCCCTCATTCGGGATCTCCTCCGGGATCCGGAGCTGGCGGCCCTGAGGAACCCCTTCGATCCCCAGAGCCCGGCCTTCCTGGGCGGCGAGACCGGCCCCGGCGGCGCGGTGATGATCCATCCGGACCGCAGCGAGGAAGGGGGCGTCACCACCTGGTCCGTGAAGTTCCGGGCCGAGATTCCTCGGCGGAACGAGCAGCGCGTGCTGACGGCCGAGGTCATCACCCACACCCAGGAGCAGGTGCAGGGTCGCACCGAGGACGGCTGGGAGGTGGTGAACCCGCCGGCAGCCCAGAACTGAGGGTCAAGGAAAGGGGTGGCCCTCGGCGAAACCGGGTTGTGGGGCGTCGATCGACGGCGCCTCCGCCACGGGCCAGCCGTCGGCGAAGTAGGCCTCCTTGTACCGCACGTAGCGGGTCCAGACGCTGGCCACGAGCTCGCGCTGCTGCTCGCTGAGGGGGCCCTTCACCCTGGCGGGCCAGCCGGCCACCAGGCTGTGGGGGGGCGCCTGGAGGCCCTCGCGCACGAGGCTGCCCGCGGCCACGAGGCAGCCTTCGCCGATCTCGGCGCCGTCCATGATCGTCGTGCTCATGCCGATGAGGGCGCCCTTCCGGATGGTGCAGCCGTGCAGCATCACGTTGTGGGCGATGCTGACCTCCTCCTCGATGAGCAGGGGCCACTTGCCATTGGTGACGTGGAGGCAGCAGGCGTCCTGGATGTTGGTGCGAGCGCCGATGCGGATCCAGTTCACGTCGCCGCGGATGGCGCAGTTGAACCAGATGCTGGCGTCGTCGCCGATGGCCACATCGCCCAGCACCAGCGCGCTGTCCGCCAGGAACACGCGCGAGCCGAGCTTGGGAACCATGCCTTGGAAGGGGCGGATCATGCGGCCTCCAGAGGCTGAGTCTAGCCGACCGTCAGCCACCCGAGCTTCACCGCCCCCAGGCCCAGCGATCCCACGATGAGCCAGAGCACCAGCCCCTGGAGGAAGGGGCGGAGGCCCACGCTGCGCAGGGCCTCGCGGCTGAGGCCGGCGCCGATGAGGAAGAGGGTGAGCACCAGGACGCGCCGGGCGGCCGCGGCCACCAGGTGCCCCGGCGCCTGGAGGGCGGGCACGAAGGTGACGAGGGCCGCCATGGCCAGGAAGCCAGCGATGAACCAGGGCTTCTTCACCGGCGGGGCGTCGGCGGAGGCGGGTTCGCGGCGAGCCATGACCCAGCCGATGCCGAAGGTGAGCGGCACGATCCACAGGGCCCGGGCCAGCTTCACGGTGGTGGCTACCTCCAGGGCCCGGGGGCCGTACGCGAGCCCCGCGCCCACCACGGAGCTGGTGTCGTGGATGGCCAGGGCCGACCAGAGGCCGAAGGCGTCCTGGCCCAGCCCGGCCGCGTGGCCCAGGGGTGGGAAGATGACGAGGGCCGCGGCGTTGAGCAGGAAGACCGTGGCCAGGGCCACGGAGATGCCGTGGTCCCTGGCGCGGATCACCGGGGCCACCGCCGCGATGGCGCTGCCGCCGCAGATGGCGGTGCCCACGGAGATCAGCAGGCCGGTCTCGCTGTCCACCTTCAGCGTCCGCGCCAGCCAGAGGCCCAGGGCGAGCACCAGGAGCAGACTCAGGGCCGTGTAGCCGAGGCCGTGCAGGCCCGCCTTGGCCACCGCCCGCAGGTTCATGTCCGCGCCCAGGCCGATGACAGCCAGGGGCAGCAGCCGGTGGGTCCACCTTCGGGTGAGGCTGGCCGCGGGATTGCCCAGGGTGAGGGCCAGCGCGGCGCCTCCCACCAGGGCCGCCGCGGCGGGGGTGAAGGGGGCCAGGGCCAGGAGGGCGCCGAGGGGAAGGAGGAGGGAGGCGAGGTGCTTCATGGGGACTGAAGGTAGGCCCATTCGATTCGAAAAAATAATAGTCATAATGGATGACTCATCAGAAAAACGGATGGATCCCGATGCGTGATGACCTTGACCCCCGCCGCCTGGAGACGTTCCGAGTCGTGGCCCAGGCGGGCCGGATCTCCGCGGCCGCCAGCCTCCTGAACCTGTCGCAGCCGGCCGTGACAGCCCAGATCCGGCAGCTGGAGGCGGATCTGGGCCGCTCCCTCTTCACCCGCCACGCCTCCGGGGTTCAGCTCACCGAGACCGGTCGCCTCCTGGCGGACTACGCCCGGCGGGTCCATCGCCTGCTGGAGGAGGCGGTGGAGCGGCTTCAGGCGGAAGAGCAGCCCGCGGGGGAATTGCGTCTGGGCGCGAGCACCACCGCCGCCGCCTACATTCTGCCCCCGGTGCTCCAGGCCTTTGCCGCCAGCCACCGGCCTGCTCCGCTGGTCCTGGAGGTGGGCAACACGGATGAGGTGCTGGCCTGGGTGCGGGAGGGGCGTGTCCCCCTGGCCCTGGTGGAGGGGCTCACGCGGGCTCCCGGGCTGTCCCTGCAGCCCTACCTGAAGGACGAGCTGGTGGCCGTCCGGGCGGCCCGGGCGCCGGAGCCGCTGAAGGCCGTGCGCACCGCGGCGGACCTGGCCGGAGTTCCGCTCATCTGGCGCGAGCCGGGCTCGGGCACGCGGGTGGTGGTGGAGCGCTCCCTGCGGAGGACGCGGCGGATCCAGGGCCCCCGGGCCACGGACCTGGTGGTGGGAGATACGGAAGCCATCAAGTCCTGCGTCCTGCTGGGCCTCGGCATCGGCTTCCTTTCGCGCTGGAGCATCCAGCGGGAGCTGCAGCGGGGGACCCTCGAGCTCATATCCCTTCCGGACCTGAGCATTCCCCGGACTTTTTCATGGGCCCAGGTAGGCGGGGGGCTCGCGGGCCAGGCCGCGGCCTTCCTGCGCCATGCCCTGGCGCATCCTCCCGCGCCGTCCGGGGGGACGGGACGGTAGGCTAGAGCATGACCGAGCAGCTCATCCCCACCCGGCGCGACTTTCCCGCAGACGACCCCATCTTCGCCCTGAACACCGAGGCCCAGACCCGGAAGGCAGCGGGCGAATCCATCCTCAACGCCACCGTGGGCGTCCTGCTGGACGAGGCCGGGCAGCTGGTGGTGCATGAGACGGTGATGGACCTGTGGCGGGGCCTGGGCGCCATGGACGTGGCCCCCTACGCGCCCATCGCCGGGGATCCCGCCTTCCTGAAAGCTCTGGTCCAGCGGTACTGGCCCGCCCTCGACAGTGCGGGCGCGGCCTGCGCCACCCCGGGTGGCAGCGGCGCCCTCTCCCTCTCCCTGCGGAACTTCCTGGAGCCGGGCCAGGCGCTCCTCACCACCGCGCCCTACTGGGGCCCCTACGCCACCATGGCGGGCGAGAACGGCATGCGGGTGGAGACGGCTCCCTGGCCGGCGGTGGGACAGGCGCTGGACGCGGCAGCCTGGGACCAGGCCCTGCGGGCCCAGATGAAGACCCAGGGCCGGGTCATGGTCTGGCTCAACGACCCCTGCCACAACCCCTCCGGGCGCAGCCTGTCCGCTCCCGACCGCGCGGCGCTGGCGGGGCTTCTCCGGGGCGTGTCAGCCCTGGGGCCCGTCACCCTGATCCTGGACCTGGCCTACCTGGACTACACCTGCGAGCCCGAAGCTGTGGCGGCGGCCCTGAAGGACTACGCGGCCCTGGGTTCCGAGGGCCGGGTGCTGGTGGGGGCCGCCTTGTCCCTCTCCAAGGCCATGACCCTCTACGGCGGCCGCGGCGGCGCCCTGGCCTTCCCCTGGTGCGACGATCCGGCCCTGCAGGCTGCGCTGACCCAATCCAGCCGGGGCACCTGGTCCAACTGCCCCCGGGCCCCCCAGTCCCTGCTCCTGCGCCTGGCGCGGGACGGCAAGGCCCAGGCGCGGCTGGCGGCGGAGCATCGCCACTGGTCCGAGGTGATGGCCGCCCGCGCCCAGGCCCTGGATGCGGCCCTGGAGGCCGAAGGCATGGCGCCCTTCCGCTGGAGTGGAGGATTCTTCGTCACGGCCCTCGCGGCGGATCCGGAGGCGGCCTGCGAGGGCCTGAAGGCCGAGGGTGTGTTCACGGTGCCGCTGCCGGAGGGACTGCGCGTGGGCCTGTGCTCCATGCGGAGGGACGAAGCCCCCCGGCTCGCCCGCGCCCTGCGGAAGGTGGCCGCCCGCTGATCTGGGCTTGGAAACGGACGGATCCTGGGTTATTCTGGTCGACCGCGGGCGTATAACTCAGCGGTAGAGTGCTACCTTCACACGGTAGAAGTCCCAGGTTCGAATCCTGGTACGCCCACCAAAAACCCCCGCCGGGTGGCGAAGAAGGCTCCCCAGGGAGCCTTCGAAGCCGGGACCCGGCGAGGGGTTTTTAAACGCAGCATCCGCCAGGGCTGATCCCTTCGTCGCGTTCCTTCCGATCCCCTCCGTTCCGGGAGCCTCACATGCCCTTCATCAATGCCACCCAGGTCCGCGCCGGGATGATCGTCAACTTCGAGAACGAGCTCTGCCGCGTCATCAGCGTCGAGCACCAGACGCCCGGCAACCTGCCGGCCCGCGTGGTGGTGAAGATGAAGCGCCTGAAGGACGGCATCAACCGGGAGAACCGCTTCGGCAGCGCCGACAAGGTGGACAAGGCGAGCCTCGAGCAGCACATGCTCGAGTACCTCTACGAGGACGGCGACCACCTCGTCTTCATGAACAACGAAACCTACGAGCAGATGGACGTGAGCAAGGAACTCCTGGGCGACGACCTGGTCTTCCTCGAGCCCAACATGCAGGTGGAGATCGAGTTCTACGAAGGCCAGCCCATGGGCGCCACCCTGCCCGCCAGCGTGGTGCTGGAGATCGTCGAGACCGACCCCGTCATGAAGAACGCCAACGCCACCGGCTCCTACAAGCCCGCCAAGCTGAACAACGGCATCACCGTGGGCGTGCCGCCCTACATGGAAGCGGGGCAGAAGATCCGGGTGAACACGGTGGATCGCACGTTCATGGAGCGGGTGAAGTAGGCACCGACCTCCTCGGGAGAGAGGCCTTGCGTATCGCCGGAGGCGATACCAAGAGGATCCGGGTGAACACGGTGGATCGCACGTTCATGGAGCGGGTGAAGTAGACGCAATCACATCGTGCGAGGCCCCGGTAGGCAGATGCCGCCGGGGCCTTGTTCTATGTGATTTTCGCCAGACGAAATTCCAACCTCGCGGTAAAGTACTGGTCGCTTGGTACCCGTTTGCGTGACCAGGATCACAATCCGATGGAAATGTGCGATAACTGACTTAGTGCCTCGGTGGAGCCCCATGCCTCAAGCAGTCCTCAACCTGAGAAGGATCGAGTTCCTGGCTGGGCTGCCGATGAACGCTGCCGAAGAGCTGGCCAGCATCGCGGAGATGCGGCGGTTCCCTGACGGCGCCCGGGTCTACACCCAGGGCGACCAGGTGCCGGGCGTCTACGTGGTGGTGAAGGGCGGCCTCAAGGTGTTCCGCACGGACGGCCGCGGCCGGGTCCAGGTGCTTCAGTTCCTCAAGGTCGGGGACTGCGTGGGCGAAGTGGCCGTGTTCGATGGCGCCTCCATCGCCTCCAGCGCCGAATCCCATGGCGAGACCGAGTGCTGGCTCATCCCCTCCGCGCCCTTGCGTCAGATCGTCCACCGCCACCCCGAAGTGGCCGAGATGCTCATCCACCACTTCGCCGCCAAGGTGCGCCACCTGGTGACCCTGGTGGAGACCCTCAGCCTGCACAGCGTGCCCGAGCGCGTGGCCCAGCTCCTGCTGGAGGCCCACGAGTCCCATCCCATGCGGTCCCTGGTGGAATTCCAGGAGACCCAGGAGGACCTGGCCCAGTGCATCGGCGCCAGCCGCGAGGCCTTCAGCCGAGCCCTGCGTCTCCTGACCGACCTGGGCCTCATCCAGAGCACCTTCCCGGTGGTGCGGATCCTGGACCTGGGAAAGCTGCAGCGGTACGCGAAGGGCTGAGCCGCGCTCCCAGACGATCCAGGTCTTGGAGCGGGGCTACACCACCGTGAGGTAGCGCACCTTGGCCCCGGCCTCTTCGCCGGGGGCCTCAACCCACGCGAAGGCGTCGGCCTGGGCGAGGGTGACGAGGTCGGCGGAGCCCTTGCCGGGCAGGGGGTGGAGCTGGCCGTCCGCGAGGCGGCAGGGATGCAGCAGGGGGCGGTCCCCCTTGTGGCGCACCGCGCCGGCCAGGCGGCCGCGGCGCCAGGGATCCGGCAGGGCGCGGCCCTCCAGTTTCGCCAGCGCCACGGGCAGGAAGAGCAGCGCGTTGAGGTAGGCAGACACGGGATTGCCCGGCAGGCCCAGCACCAGCAGGTCCCCGAGCTGGGCCGCCAGCATGGGCTTGCCGGGCTTGAGGCGGATCTTGTGGAAGAGGATCGTCGCGCCCAGGTCCCTCAGCACCGCGGGCAGGTGGTCGTGCTCGCCCATGCTCACGCCGCCGGAGGTCAGCAGGATGCGGGCGCCGCCGGGGCTCCGCAGGGCGGCGGCCAGGGCCTCGGGATTGTCCGGGAGGGCGGGGCGCCGCTCGACATCCGCCCCCAAGGCATGGGCCAGGGCTGCCAGCATGGGCCCGTTGGAATCCCGGATCTGGTGCGGCCGGGGATCGGCCACCAGCTCGTCGCCGGTGGAGGCTACGGCCACGCGGATCCGCGTGGGTGCAGGCAGGGGCTGGCCCACCCAGGCGCGGAGGGCCGTGCGGGCCACGTTGAGAGGCTGGTCCGCGGCCAGCAGCAGGTCGCCGGACCGGGCCTGGCCGCCGCGGGGCCGGACATGGTCGCCGGCCTCGGGATCGGTCAGGGGATGGATGAAGCCGGCCTCCTCCCGCAGCTGCTCCACGGGAAGGATGGCGTCCGCCCCGGCGGGCAGGGCCGCCCCCGTCATGATGCGCACGGCGGTGCCCGCCGTGAGGGTGAAGGCTGCGGGGTCGTCTCCGGCGAAGAGGGTGCCCAGCAGGCGGCGCGGAGCCGGGCCATCCCCGGACCGGAGGGCCACGCCGTCCATGGCCGCCAGATCCGTGGCGGGATCGTCCCGGTCCGCCCGCACTTCGGGGAAGGCGGGCGCGGGGAGGGCCGTCCAGAGTCGGGCCAGGGCCTCGTCCAGGGGCAGCAGGTCGGGATGGTCGCAGGTCATGGCCATGGGCGAAGGATACCGCCACGGGCCAGGCAGCGAGCTGTCAGCACTTCACCTCGGCGTTCTTCCGCGCGTAATACCACCAGTTGAGGACGAGGCACAGCACGTAGAAGGCCGCGAAGCCGTAGAGGGCGACCTCGACCTTCCCGGCATCGACCTGGATCTTGAAGATGGCGGGGATGATGAACGCCCCGTAGGCGGCGGCGGCGGAAGTCCAGCCCAGCACGGGGCCCGCGAGCCTGGGCTCGAAGATGAAGGGAACCATCTGGAAGGTGGACCCATTGCCCAGGCCCGAGGCCACGAACAGCAGCAGGAAGAGGATGAGGAAGGGGAGGAAGTGGGTGGCCGGATCCGGTGCGGCCTGGGCCAGCTTGACGAAGTGGGCCACGCCCAGGGCGCCGAGGATCATCAGCACCGTCGCCCACTGGGTGACCTGGGAGCCGCGGAACTTGTCCGAGAGCAGGCCGCCGATGGGCCGCACGAGGGAGCCCACCAGCGGGCCCAGGAAGGCGTAGGCCAGCGGGTTGGGGCTGTGGGGGTTCAGCACGCCCACGGGGTAGCGGCCGAACACGACCTTGATGAGCAGGGGCAGGGCGGAGCTGAAGCCGATGAAGCTGCCGAAGGTCATGAGGTAGAGGATCGTCATGATCCAGGTGTGCTTCTTTGGGAAGATGGCGAACTGCGCGACCAGCCCCGCCTTGATCCTCCCGGGAAGGAGCTTCATGAGGCCCAGGCACAGCAGGATGGTGAGCACCAGCACGCCCATCTGGGTCATCAGGCCCAGCTTGAAGTTCAGCAGCAGGAGCACGCCCACGGCCGTGGCGGCGAAGCCGATGGCATGGAGGCCCAGGATCTTCAGGAGGGCGAGGACCGCGGGTTCGCAGTCCTGGCCTTCGCGGTTGTCCATGAGGAACCAGGCGAGGAGGGCGAGCACCGCCAGGAAGGGAGCCCACACCAGGGCGCCGTTCTGCACCCACAGCTGGCGGCCCGCGGCGTTCAGGTGCGGCGCGCCGGCCAGGGCGCCGAACATGGAGGCGCCCATGACGGCGGGCACCAGCACCTGCATGATGCTCACGCCCAGGTTCCCGATTCCGGCGTTGAGACCCAGGGCCAGGCCCGCCAGGCGCTTGGGGAAGAATCCGTTGATGTTGGCCATGGAGGAGGCGAAGTTGCCGCCGCCGATGCCGCTGAGAGCCGCCAGCACCGCGAAGGTGGCGAAGGGTGTGGCCTTGTCCTGGAGGGCGATGCCCGCGCCCAGGGCTGGGGCCACCAGGAGGGCGGTGGTGAGGGCGATGGTGTTGCGGCCTCCCGCCAGGCCCACCAGGAAGGCGCTGGGGATGCGCAGCGTGGCGCCGCTCAGGCCCGCGATGCTGATGAGCGTGAAGAGCTGTGCGGGCGTGAAGGGGAAGCCCACCTCCTTCATGCGCACCGTGAGCACGCTCCAGAACATCCACACGCAGAAGGCTGAAAGCAGGGCGGGAACGGAGACGGAGAGGTTCCGCCAGGCGATGCGGCTGCCCCCGGAGGCCCAGGCCTGCGGGTCTTCGGGGTTCCAGTGGGTGAGCTTGGACATGGGGTTCTCCAGGAGTGGGGGTCAGGCCGGTTCAGGGACGCCGGTTTCGGCGAGGGCGGGCGCAGGGCGCTCGAATCGGGTGAAGAGCGTCTCGTCCTGCTCGCGGGTCAGGCGGCGGACCACCGTGTGGAGCCAGACCAGGCAGACCAGGGACAGGGCCGCGAGGAACAGCCACATGGCGGTCCACAGGCCCGTGGCCTTGAGCAGGTAGCCGAAGAGGATGGGCCCCACGAAGCCGCCCAGTCCTCCGAGGACGCCCACGATGCCGCCCACCACGCCCACCTCGTCCGGGAAGTAGTCCGGGATGTAGCGGTAGACGGCGGCCTTGCCGATGCCCCACACGATGCCCACCACGAAGACCAGGAAGGTGAAGATCCAGACGTTGGCCTGGAAGAACACATGGGTGGTTCCGGAGGCCAGCAGCTGCTTCTTCGTCACGCGGTCGCCCACCTTCACCACGGGCGTCTGCCAGAAGCGGCTCTGGGGCAGCACCAGCATCCTTTCATTCTGGACTTCCGACTCTGCCCCCCTGGCGCGGAAGGCATAGGGCGTGTCCCCCACCACGATGCGGCCGGGGCCCACTTCCATGACGACGCCACCCACCTGGGCCAGCACCGAGGGCCCGGGGCTCTCGATGGACATGCGGGGCACCATGAGGGCCGCGCAGGCCACGATGCTCAGGCCGAAGGTCCAGTACATGACGGCCCGGGCGCCGAAGCGGTCGGACATCCAGCCCCCTGCGGCGCGGATGAGGCCCGAGGGCAGGCTGAAGAGGGCGGCCAGGAGGCCGGCCATGGCCAGGCTCATCCCGTAGACGCCCACGTAGTAGGGGATCAGCCACTGGGCCAGGGCCACGAAGCAGCCGAAGACCAGGAAGTAGTAGAGGCCGAAGCGCCACACGCGCATGTGGCGCAGGGGCGTGAGCATCTGGACGAAGGTCTTGCCTTTCGCACCCTCCGCCTTCCTCTCGTGGGTGAGGAGGAAGAAGGCCACGGCCATGACCAGCAGGACCGCCGCATAGAGCTTTGGCAGCATGCGCCAGGCCTCCAGGTTCGCGCCGCCGGCCGTGAGCTTCTTCAAGAGAAAGGGGGCACCCATGCTGGTGAGGGCCGAACCCGCATTGCCCGCGCCGAAGATGCCGAGCGCCGTGCCCTGGCGCGCCTTGCTGAACCATACGCTGGAGTAGGCGATGCCCACGGCGAAGGCCGCCCCCGACAGGCCGAAGCCCAGCGAGGCGAGCAGGAAGCCCTGGTAGCTCTGGACGCTGCCCAGCAGCCAGGTGGGCAGGGCGGCCAGCAGAAGCAGGATGGTGTAGACCTTCCGCCCCCCGAAGCGGTCCGTGAGCAGGCCCACGGGCAGGCGCATGACCGAGCCCGTGAGCACGGGGATGCCGATGAGCCAGCCGATCTGGGCCGTGTCCCAGCGGAAGAGGCCGTTCTCCACCAGGAAGGTGACGAGGACGCCATTCAGCGTCCACACGGCGAAACAGAGGGTGAAGGCCAGGGTGCTCATGGCCAGGGCGGTGGCGGCTCGGGTGCGATCGGGCACGGGTGGCTCCGGGAGACTACAGGAGGAAACAGTCCTAAATCAGGGCAGGGTCAGGTCCGCGGGGCGAACCGGAGAACTTCAGTCCTCCGGCCGCTGTTCCACCGTGCTTCGGAAAGCCAGGAAGAGGCTGACGGCGGTGAGGGCCAGGGAGACGAAGAAGGCGCCGGGGAGGACGCTGCGCTGGCCGTCGAGGACGGCGCCCAGGACGGTCTCGAAGAGGTAGAGCTGGATCACCAGCAGCACTAGGATGACGCCCAGGGCGGCTGGGGAGATGCGGACGCGGGAGGTGGGGGTCGGATTCATGCGGTCACCTCGCTCTTGTCGCGGGGGCAGGCCGCGCGGCGGTCCAGGGTCTCGAGGGTGGGCTTGGGCAGTTCCCCCACGGCCCAGAGGCTGCCGTCGGGGCGCACCTCCAGGGCGATGGCGGCCAGGGGCCGGCTGGGCGGGCCCTGCACGGGGAAGCCGCGATCCGGTTCGAAGAAGCCGCGGTGGCAGGGGCACTCCAGGCGCTCGCCCGCGTAGCGCACCGCGCAGCCCAGGTGGGTGCAGGTCTGCCGGTAGGCCCGCAGCTCGCCCTTGGGCGTGCGGATCAGGATGCAGGCGTCATGGGCATCGCGGAACTTGAAGAGGCGGCTCTGGCCGGGCTGGAGATCCGAGGCCAGGCCCAGGGCCACGGGCGTCTCGTGGCGTCCGGCTTCGGGATCGGAGGCGCCCTCCAGGGGCGTCTTCCGCCACCAGAGGTAGCCGATGCCGGCGGAGAACCCGGCGCTCACCACGGCCAGGAAGCGGGCGAACTCGCGGCGGGAGAAGTGGCCCTCCTCGGCGAGCTCCAGGGGGAAGGCGCGGCGCCACCAGGTCATCAGAGGCCTCCGGCCATAGGCTGGGAATCATGGATGAGCAACGCCGCATCCAGGTGCAGGGGGGTGTCCGGATCGGGCACCATGATGGCGTTCTTGGTCTTCACCCGCACGCTGCCGATGAGGAAGTCGCGCAGGGGCTTGTTGTGGCGCAGGTTGGCGACTTCGTCCTTGCGCACGAAGAGCAGGGCCTGGCTGGGGCAGACCGTGGCGCACATGGGCTTGTGGCCCACGGAGGTGCGGTCGTAGCAGAGGTCGCACTTGAGCATCTGCTCCAGGCCCGAGAACACGATGGGCACGCCGAAGGGGCAGCTCAGCTCGCAGTTCTGGCAGCCGATGCAGCGGGGCTTCTGCGCCGCGTGCACCACGCCGTCCTCGCTGCGCTTGATGGCGTCCGAGGGGCACACCTGGGCGCAGATGGGGTCCTCGCAATGCATGCAGACCGTGGGCACCGTCTGGGGGCTGTCGAAGCGGTCCATCTCGTCCAGGTGGATCATGGAGCGGCCGCGGTGTGTGCCGCACTCGGCGCAGGCGCCCACGCAGGAGCGGCAGCCGATGCAGCGCTGCGGATCAATAAAGAAGCCGTAGTCCTGGGGCACCATCAGAACACCCGCTCAGGCATGTCGGTCTGGTTGCTGCGGGCTTCGAAGGCCATGCGCTGCAGCTCCGCCAGCTCGGGTGAGAACTGGTCCTTGGTGGTCTTCTTGAGCCGCACGGCGCTCACCTTGAACTCGGGGATCTTCGAGACGGGATCCAGATGCCTCGCCGTGAGCCGGTTGGCGGACAGGGCCCCGGCCCAGTGGTAGGGGATGAACACGGTGTCGGGGCGGATGGTCTTCACCACCTTGGCGGGCAGCACCATGGAGCCGCGCCGGGAGGTGATCTCCACGGCGTCGCCTTCCGCGAGTCCGTACTTCTCGGCCAGGCGGGGATGGATCTCCAGGTAGGGATGCGGGCACTGCTCCACCAGGAAGCCGATGCGCCGGGTCTGGGTGCCGCTCAGGTAGTGGAAGACCACCCGGCCCGAGGTGAGCCAGATGGGATATTCGTCATCCACCACCTCCATGGGCGGGCGCCAGGGCGTGGGGATGAACTTGGCCTTGCCGTCGGGGTGGAAGAACTGGCCGCCTTCGAAAAGCCGCGGCGTGCCGGGGTGGTCCTCCGTGGGACAGGGCCAGAACACGCCCATGTTCTTCTCGATCTTCGCGTAGGTGATGCCCGCGTAGTCCGCGGTGCCGCCCTTGGAGGCCACGCGCAGCTCGTTGAAGATGTCCTCGGGGCAGGTGAAGTGATCGAAGTACTTCCCGCGGCCCAGGCGGCGGGCCAGCTCCACCATGATCTTCCAGTCCGGGCGGGCGTCGCCCGGGCAGTCCACGGCCTTGTTGATCTTGATGACGCGGCCCTCGGCGCTGGTGGAGGTGCCCTCGTCCTCCTCGTGCAGGGCCGAGGGGAGGACGATATCTGCGTGCTGTGCGCTCTCGCTGAGGAAGAAGTCCAGGCAGACGAAGAACTCCAGCTTGCTGAGGGCCTCGCGGGTGAACTGGCTGTCGGGCAGCGAGACCAGCGGGTTGAAGCAGAGCAGCAGCAGGCCCTTGATCTCGCCGGCATGGATGGCGTTCATGATCTCCTGGGCGCTCTGGCCCACACCCGGCAGCTCGTCGTCCGTGCAGCCCCAGACGGAGCAGATGTACTTCCGGTGCTCAGGATTGCTGATGTCGCGGTTGCCCGGCAGCTGGTCGCACTTGTGGCCGTGCTCGCGCCCGCCCTGGCCGTTGCCCTGGCCCGTGATGGTGCCGTAGCCGCAGCCGGGGCGACCGATGCGGCCCGTGGCCAGCACCATGTTGATGCAGCCCAGCACGTTCTCCACGCCCTTGCTCTGGTGCTCGATGCCTCGGGCGTGAAGCAGGAAGCTGGTGCGGGCTTCGCCCCAGATGCGGGCGGCCTTCTCGATGGCCTCCACGGGCAGGCCCGTGACTTGGCTGGTCCACTCCGGCGTGCAGTCCTTCACCGCCTCGACGGCCTGCTCGAAGCCGCTGGTGTGGGCGTTCACGAAATCCCAATCGATGAGCTTCCACTTGTTCAGCAGGTGCAGGATGCCGTTGGTGAGGGCGGTGTCCGTGCCGGGCTTCAGGGGCAGCACCAGGTCGGCGGTTCGGGCCAGGGGCGTGATGCGGGGATCCACCACGATGAGCAGGGCGCCGCGGTCCCGGGCCCTCCAGATGTAGTCGGTGGTGATGGGCGAGCACTCGGCCACGTTGGAGCCGGCCACCCAGATCACCTCAGCCAGCTCGATGTCCGCCCAGGAGTTGGCGGCGCGGTCGACGCCGAACGCTTTCTTGTTGCCCGCGCCGGCGCTCACCATGCAGAGCCGGCCGTTGTAGTCGAGGTTCTTCGTCTGCAGGCCCAGGCGCGCGAACTTGCCGGCCAGGTAGCTCTTCTCGTTGGTGAGCGAGACGCCGGACAGCACGGCGAAGGCATCCTTGCCGTGGGTTGCCTGGATGCGCTGGATCTCGGCCACGGTGCGGTCCATGGCCTCGCTCCAGTTCATGGGCTCGAAACCGTGCTCCGTGCGCTTCATGGCCTTCGTGAGGCGGTCGGGGTGGTTGCCCTGGAGGTAGCGCTTCACGCCCTTGGGGCAGAGCTTCCCCTGGTTGAAGGGGAACTCCTCCCAGGGATCGAAGCCGATGACCTTGTTGTCCTTCACCTTGAGCTTGATGCCGCACTGCTGGCCGCAGAAGCAGCAGTGGGTCTCCACCACCTTGTCGGGGGTGGGATCGGACAGCCAGCCCCCGGGAGGCGCCAGGTTGAGGTGGGGGCCGAACTGGGCGCGGAGCTGGTCCTGGGAGAGGGGAAGCGTGCTCATGGTCAGGCCTTCAGGCTGGTGGCATCGGGGATGGGCTCGGCGTGGACCGGGATGGTGGCGAAGGGATCAAAGGCGCCGTGGAGCCGCGTGCTTTGGGCCTTGGCCACCAGGCGCCGCTTGCACCTGGGGCACAGGTCCAGATGGTGGACGGACGCGCTGTGCCGGGTGCCTTCCAGCTCCAGCACCTTCCACAGCTCCCCGAGGTCGCGACGCTGGTTGGCCCGGATGAAAGGCACGCCGCAGCCCTTGCAGGCCAGGCGGCCCTCGGCCTCGCCCTCGGCCTTGTAGATCGTCACGCCCAGCTGGGCGGGCCGCTGAACGATGTGGAAGAGCTTGCCGAAGGGCAGGCCCAGCAGCAGGAGGATGACCGTCAGCTCGTGGAGGAACGCAAGGGTGCCGAAGTTCCGCCCCTGGAGCCACGTCTCCGAGGCGGTGAGCATCAGCCCCGTCATGCTCACGGCGATGAGGAGCACCAGGGGCAGCAGATCCAGATCAAAGCGCTGGGTGGCGGTGTCGCCCTCGTCCTGCTTTCGGCGGATGAGGCTCAGCACGCAGCCGGCGATGACCATGACCGCCGCCAGGTCCAGGATGTGGAAGCTGACGAAGGCCTGGAAGCTGTCGAGGGGGAAGGAGCCCGCGGGGAAACCCAGCACCCAGGCCTGGTAGCGGGTGGGGTCCAGGCCCTCGCTGGTGAAGCGCACCCATCCGAAGACCAGGGGCAGGGTCACCGCGAAGCCCAGGAGGCAGCCCCAGGCCAGCAGGGCGTGGGCGCCCCATCGCTTGATGGAGCGCTTCTCGATGAAGCGTTGGAGGAGGATCTGGTCCAGGGCCAGCAGGGCCATCTTCGGGAGCGTCTTGAAGACCCGGGGGGAGAGCAGGGTCCGGAGTGTGTGACGAAAGTACATGCGGGTGGCGGGGCGCTCGATCCAGGAGACGTAGCGGTAGGCCACGCCGAAGCAGGCGAAGAGGCTGGCCAGGAGGTAGCCCAGGAGGGCCGGATCCAGCCAGCGCCCGCCTCGGCTCCCCAGGGCCACGGCCACGCCGAGGGCCAGGGTGGCGAAGGCGGCTCCCAGCAAGGGCCGGGCTTCGAGGTCGAGTTCGGCGAGGAGGCTCATGGCTGGGCTCCAGGGGCAGGCAAGGAAGAGAAACGGACCAGTAAGTCCTAATTTAAAGCAAAACCGCGGTGGTTCAAGGCGCAGGATCCAGATCCAGGCTTGGGCTCAGGGTTTCTCGCAGGGCGGCCGGCCCTTGCCATCCTTCTGGTGCCGCAGGTCCATGAGCTGGAGGTCCCGGATGGTGGCCTCGGTCATGGACGTGGCCACCTGGGCCTTCACCGCGCCCCAGGCCTCGTGCAAGGGGCAGGGGTGGTCGCCGCCGCAGGATGGGAAGCCCATGATGCAGCCGTCCATGGAGTTCGGGCCCTCCAGGGCCACGACCACCTCGCCTACGGTGATGCGGTGGGAGGGGCGCAGCAGGCGGAAACCGCCCTTGGGGCCCCGCACGGACTCGAGGATCTCCGCCTGCACGAGGCCTTGGAGGATCTTCGCCAGGTAGGGCCCTGGAAGCTCAAGGCGCGCCGACAGGTCCTTGGCCAGGCAGAAGCTCCCATCCTCGGGAAGGGCGGCGAGGGCACGGAGGGCGTAGCCGGTGGCGGTCGAGAAGATCATTCCGGAATATTACTTCTGATTTGTAGTTCAGGGGGGGTGATTCGGGAGTCCATCCCCAGTTGTGACCGAGATCAGAGCAGGGCTCGCCAGAGGAGCAGCAGGCCCAGCACGCTCAGGCCGCCCTCCCGCCAGCCCAGGGTGCGGGCCGGGATGGGCCGGTAGGGAGCCAGGGCCCGGAGGTAGAGCAGGCCGGTCCAGCCGGTCCAGACGAGCCCTTGCGTTCCACGGGGGGCCAGGAGCAGGGCGGAGACCCCGATCAGCAGGAGGTGGAGGACATGGACGGGAACCTTGCGCCGATTCAGTTCCTCCGGGGCCAGGTGGTGGGCATGGCCCAGGAGCCGTCGGACGTGGGCGAGGTTGGCGCCTCCCACCAGGGCCGTCAGCAGCCAGGCCCGGCCGGCCTCGGGAAGGGAACTCCCGCCGGCCGCGAGGATGGCGGCGGCCAGGCCCGCGAAGGCGCCCTGGGCGGCCAGCTCCACGGCCAGGGAACGCACGGCCCGCTGGAGGTCGGCTCGGAGGGCCAGGAAGACCAGGGGGGTCGCGAACGCGAGGGGGATCAGGAACCGCGGGCCCGAAAGCCAGAGGGCGAGTCCCCCGAAGGCCGCAGCGAGGCATCCAAACAGCAGAAGGGCGCGGACCTGGAGGGAATCCCGCTGCCCCGTGAGCACCCGCCGGAGGGGCGGCCGGGCCAGGAAGAAAGCCAGGGCGGCCAGGCCCAACCCCAGGCCGGCCCAGCTCGGTCGCACCAGGAGCCCCAGCACCAGTGGGAATCCGAGCATGAACCAGCTCCCATGTTCGGCAGGCAGGAGGGTGCGCATGGGGGGAAGGGTTCGGGACATTTTAGTCCTCTCAGGTCCGAAATAGAGTCTGACCCCAGATCCTGCTCCTGGCCATGCCGAAGGTCACAGGAGGGAGATAAAGAAAGAACGGAACGCGAAGGGCGCGAAGAAAAGCGCGAATACCGCGAAATCGGGAACTGGGGCTCTGCGAGGAAGCGTCCACCGCAAGCCGACATCCCTTCGCGCGCTTCGCGTCCTTCTTGGCGCTCTTCGCGTTCCTGTCCTTCGTTGTTATTGCTCCGACGCGATCAGCCGCAGCCCCTCCAGGGCCTCCTCCATGGTGAGGAAGACGGGGAGGCCGGCCTCCCGGAGGCCCTGGCGGTAGGCGTCGTAGATGGCGCCGCCTTCCACGGCCACGCCTACCCACTTGCCGCTCTCCCGGGCCAGCTCGGCCAGGGCCTTCGCGAAGGGGCCGAAGGCCGCCGGGTCGGCGGTGCCCAGGCGGCGGGTGAGGGGCACCAGACCCACCACCACGGCATCGGCCTCCGACTGGAGCAGCAGCCTGGTGCCGGCCAGGTAGGCGGCCTCGTCGGCCATGGGCGTGAGGTCCAGGGGCAAGCGGGGGCTCACGAGGCCCGTGAGGCCGTGGGCCTCGATGGTGGCCGTGAGGGCCGACGTCTCGGCCTCCGTGAGCTTCGCGCCCCGGAAGGGGCCCGTCAGCAGATCCGCCGAGGCCACGGACTCGAAGCCGGCGTTGGTCACGATGGCCACACGGCGGGGCGTCCCCTCGGCGAAGGCTGCCAGCCAGGAGAGGGCCGCGTCGAAGGCCTCGATGCGCTCGGCGAGCATGGCCCCCGAGCGGCGGAGGACGCTGGCCTGCAGGGCGTGGTCGCCGGCCAGGGCGCCGGTGTGGCTGCTGGCAGCGGCCATGCCCTCCTGGCTGCGTCCGCCCTTGTAGAGGAGCACCCGGCGGCCAGAGGCCCGGAGCTGCTTCGCGGCCTCGGCCGTGGCCTTCAGGTCTCCGGGGGCGAAGCCCTCCAGGTAGGCGCCCACCACCTTCACCGCCGGGTCCGAGCCGAAGCCCGCCAGGAAGTCCGAGCAGCGCAGGTCCATCTGGTTGCCGATGGCCACGGCGGCGCGGAGGCCCAGCTCAGGCCGGCGGCTCAAGCGCGTGATGAGAAATGCTCCGCTCTGGCTCACCAGGGCCGCATGACCCCGGTGGGGCCTCAGGGGCAGCTTCTCGTCGGGGATGAAGAGGGTGTTCAGATCCTGGTCGGGGCTGTAGAGCCCCAGGCCGTTGGGGCCCACCAGGGCGGGGGTCCACTTGCCGGCGCGGCGGTGCTCGTCGAGGCAGGCCACCAGCCGCTTCCCGAGACCCTCGGTGTCCGCACCGTCCCCCAGGCCGCCGGCTACCACGTAGACGACGGTGGCGCCGCCCCCCTGGCGGCAGAGCTGCTCCACCACTTCCAGCGTCAGGGGCGCGGGCAGGGAGAGGATGAGCTGGTCCGTGGGGGCCGTGGCCAGGTCCGCGACCGAGCCGAGGCAGGGCAGGCCCAGGAACGTCGTGGCGCCAGGCTTGATGAGCCGGATGGTCCCGGCGGGGAGGGCGGAGCGCTGGACATTCTCCAGGATGATCCGGCCCACGGTGCCCTCGCGGCTGGAGACGCCGGCGATCACCAGGTCGCGGGGCGCCACCAGGGCCCGGTACCAGGCGGGATCCGGCGTCGCGGGCGGTTCGGTCGCGGCCGCCTCGAGGGTGCCCACGCCGTCCAGAGCCGTGGGCAGGCCCTCGCTGTCCAGCACCACGGGGTTGAGCTCCAAGAGGGTGACGCCTTCGCGGGCCAGGCCTTCGGCCGCCTTCCACAGGCCCTGGAGGAAAGCCAGGAGCTTCGGTTCGTCCGTGAGCGCCTCGGCGCCCCGCTGGCGGCCCAGCCACGTGCGGCCCAGCCAGTGCTCGCGGAGGTCCGCCAGGGCCTGCTCCGGCGTGCAGAGGGCCAGGGGCCAGATCAGGGGCGGGGCCAAGGCGGCCCAGGCGTCGGCCTGGAGGCCGCCGATGCCGCAGACCACCAGCCAGCCGGCCTCCGGATCGCGCTTCAGGGAGACCAGGGCCTCCGTGGGCAGGCCGGCCAGGCGCTTGAACGCGACCTTCTCGCACACCAGCCCCCCGATCCAGGGATGGCCGGAGACACGCTGCTTCATGGCTGCTGCCTCGGCCTTCAGGGCTTCGGACTCGAAGGTCCCGAAGTGGACGGCGCCCTGGTCGGACTTGTGCCAGAGCTGGTCGGCGATGCCCTTGAGGACGATGGGCTCGCCGGGGGCGAAGGGCAGGGGCCCGGTCTCCAGGAAGCCGTGGCGGGGCACCCGCAGGCCAGCGGCGGCGAGCAGGCCGTAGGCCCGCCCCTCGTGGAGGAATCCCGTGGTCGTGTGCATGTCAGGCTCCTACGGGGTCGTGGATCAGGCCGCGTCCGGCCTCGAAGGCCTCGAAGTTCTTCTCGGTGACGCGGGCGCCCTTGGTCTCGAAGCGCTGGGCGATGACTTCGCGCCAGGTGTCGTCCTCAATGGGCAGGAAGCGGGAGGCCATGCCCAGCAGGGCCATGCCTCCGGCCTGGCGGTGGTTGAGGCGCCGGGCCAGGTCCTCGGTGTCGATGAGGTGGGCGCCGCGCACGGCCTTGAGAGCCGCATAGACGTCGTCCAGGGGCGGGTAGCCCGCCATGTCCATCTGGGGCTCCTCCGAGACGACCAGGTGCCCGTCCATGCGCACCATGGACACGTAGCGCAGGGCCTCCAGGGGTTCCAGGGCGATGAGCAGGTCCGCGCCGCCCTCGTCGAGGATGGGCGAGGTGAGGGGCACCTTCGAGTAGCAGACCTGGGCGTGGACGCTGCCGCCCCGCTGACTCATGCCGTGGATCTCGGATTGCAGGGCGTGGAGGCCGCTGCGGCGCAGGGCCTCCAGCAGGATCTGCGCGAGGGAGAGCACCCCCTGGCCGCCGACGCCGGAGAGGACGATGCCGTGGATGCGGGACTCGCTCATGGACGCACCTCCGTGCCGCAGCAGGCGGTTTCCTGCCGGGCCTTCTCCTCCCGGTCGTGCTCCTTCAGCACGCCCCGGCGGATGGACTGGATGCACTCGCGACGGAACACCACCACCGAAGGGCCGGGATGTCGCAGGGCCGCCTCCATGGCGGCCACGTTGGCCTCGTGCTGCTTGGGCACGGGCAGCAGCACCTGGAGCTGGTCCTCGGCGATGCCCATGCCGCGCACCATGCGTTCCACCTGGTCGAGGGCCTGGCTGGGCTGCTGGCCCGTCATGCCCACCACGCGGTTGTCGAGGATGACCACCGTGACGTTCACGCCCGCGTCCGCCGCCGTGAGCAGGGCCGGCAGGCCGCTGTGGCCGAAGGTGGAGTCGCCGATGACCGCCACCGCCGGGGTCTGGCCCGCCAGGGCCGCGCCCACGGCCATGCTGATGCTGGCTCCCATCTCCACCACTGCATGGATGGCAGCCATGGGCTCCTGGGCGGCCAGGGTATAGCAGCCGATGTCCCCGAACACGCGGGCATCCCCAGCGCCCACGTTGGCCAGCGCCTGCTGCACGGCCCCGTAGGCGTCGACGTGGCCGCACCCGTCGCAGAAGCGGGGGGCTCGGACGGGCAGTTCCAGGTCAATGGCCGCTTTCCCCGCGGGGGGCTCCAGATCCAGGGCCTTCTTCAAGAGACGGGGAGAAAGCTCCCCGGTCCGGGGCAGGGCGCCGTCCAGCCGGCCCCGGACAATAGCCGTGCCGCGGAGGCCGAGGCGCTCTTCCAGTACCGGGTAGTCCTCCTCGAAGACCAGCACTTCATCCACCTGGCCGAGGAAGGCCTGCTCCAGCGCAGGGTCCACGGGATAGGCGGCGACTTCCAGGCGGGGCAGGGCGGAGAGCTCGGGGTTCTCGTGCAGCAGCTGCCCGAAGTAGGCCCGTCCCATGCCGGCCAGGGCCACGCCACGACGGACGGTGCCGGGAACGAGGCGGTTGAGGGGAGTGGTCTCGGCCATGAGGCGGGGCTGCTTGTCCAGCAGGTCCACATAGCGGCGGCGGGCGTTGGAGGGGATGAGCACCCAGTCCTGGATGGTGGATTCGGGCGCCAGGCCGAGGGTGGCGGGCGGCTGGGTGGCCCGGCGGGCCAGGGCGGCACGGCAGTGGGCCAGGCGCGTGACGATGCGGAGCATCACGGGCACCTGGAGAGCCTCGGACAGCTCGAAGGCCCGGAACGTGAAGTCGTAACATTCCTGGACGGTGGAAGGCTCGAGGCAGGGCAGCCATGCGAATTCGGCCAGGCGGCGGCTGTCCTGCTCGTTCTGGCTGCTGTGCATGCCCGGGTCGTCTGCCACCAGGAGGACCAGGCCGCCTCGGACGCCCGTGAGGGCCGAGTTGGCGAAAGCGTCCATGGCCACGTTCAGGCCCACATGCTTCATGGTCACCAGGGCGCGGTGCCCGGTGTAGCTCAGGCCCAGGGCCAGGTCGTAGGCCACCTTCTCATTGGCCGCCCACTGGGCCACCCGGCCGTCCCGGGCGCCGTGGATGAGCAGCTCGACGGCCTCGAACCCCTCTGTGGATGGCGTGCCCGGGTAACCGAACGCGCCCTTGATGCCGGCATCGAAGGCGGCGCATCCCACCGCCTCCACTCCCAGCGCGAGGGTGCTCTGTGTCATTGAAAACCTCCAACCTTTTCCAAGCCGGAAGTATGCAGAGTCGCGCCAGTGCCCGGGGTCACAGGGGGCGTGGTCCGACCAGAGGAAGCAGACCGGATGTCCGGCAGCGAACACTTGGCCCCGTTTTGCGTGAACCGGGGGTTCCCATGCCAGGAATCAGGCCTCGAAGGCGGGAACCTTCCCCCAGTGGCAAAGGTCACAACTTTGTCTGATGAGGGTAAATCTGTTGGAACCGAAATCCCTCGAAAGGTCTATTCCGGGACATCGTCATTGATTCAAACAGGTGATTTTAATTGCTTTAATAAAAATAGGTGGATGCCTTCAAATGTCTTAATTAACCATACGTTCATGAACGAATTGAGCATTTTCACCCTTGAGGTAGCCAGAGTGGGGACTATAGTTTTGTTTCTGACGCCAGGATCTGCTTTCATCCGCGTCTCAGCTTGCACTGGCCGGCTTTTCCAAAGATTCCGCCCCTGTTTCTTCTGCCATTCCACCCCGGTCCATTCACGCCACCGCATGAGGCGAATCATGAAGCCACGAACCCAAGTGGTCCTGCTTGCCACCCTGATGTCTGCCACGGCCTGGGGCCAGGAGGTGAGCCTCTATGGCACCACCATGGCCCAGATGTGGAAGCAGGAGACGCCGGGCTTTGACAAGGCCACCTTCACTCCGGCCACCCAGTATCTGGGCATTGATGCCACCAAGCTGGGCATGGACAACCTGTCCCTGCACCTCTTCGGCTGGGGCCGGACGGATCTCAGAGACGCCAGCAACTTCGACGGTTCGAAGTCCGGCGGCTACCTGAACTATGGCTACCTCCAGTACCGCTTCGACCAGGCCAACGCCGAGATCAAGGCCGGACGCTTCACCACCAACCAGGCCACCGGCTTCGAGCAGGTGGACGGCGTCAGCGTCCGGACCGACCTGCGGGGCGGCTTCACCGTGTCGGCCTTTGGCGGGAAGCCCGTCTACTACAAGACGGTGGATCCGAGGAACCAGTCCGACTACGAGTACCAGCGGGACTTCATCTTCGGCACCCGCCTCGGCTGGCGCATCGCCCAGGCCGCCGAGGTCGGCGTCTCCTACCTCCAGGATGGATCGAAGGCCGCCAAGGATCTCGACATCCCGTCCCCGACCGATTACACCCGCAAGATGCTGGGCGCTGATGTCCACTTCGGCGCCGGCTCCCTCCTGGACTTCCGCGGGCGGACGGTGTTCAACGTCGCCAATGAGAGGACCAACCTCGCCGAGCACGACTACACCGCCACCGTAAAGCTGGGCAGCCAGGTCACCGTGACCGGCAATTATGCCGAGCGGGATTTCGTCAACTACTTCGCCGGGACGAACCTGCCCTCCCTTTTCCGCCAGGACGAGAACGACCTGTTCCGCGGCTTCGGGGGCAGCATCACCTGGAACGCGCCCACGGGCGTCCAGCTGGTGGCCGACTACCGCCACATGCACCGCGAGACCTTCGGCGACGTGAACCGCGCCGGCGGCGAGTTCCGGTGGTCCACCAGCGAGCGGACCTTCCTCGGCGGCATCGGCGCCCACTGGGTGAACGCCGCCAACACCAGGTTCGTGGATCCGGCCACCCCCTATCGGAGCCTGAGCCACAAGGAGGCCCGCATCTGGGGCATGGTCAACCGGGGCAAGCTCTCCGCCAGCCTGGACGGCATCCTCCAGCGCTATGAGAAGGACAATCCCTACCTCGTCGGAATCCGGAACCTGTATGAGGTGGTGGGCTCGCTCGGGTACCAGGCCACCTCGAACGTGAAGGTGTCCGGCGATGTCAGCTACGGAAGCACCGCCGTCGCCAAGCACGAGACCCGCGGCCTGCTGCGGGCCGAGTACCGGTTCGGCTTTGCCAAGAAGGGAGGCCGCTAATGGCCCGGAAGACCGTATTCCAGATCATCGGCATCGCCCTGGGACTCGGCGTCCTGATGGCATGCAGCCTCATCTCGCCCGAGGCGAGCTTCGCGGCGACCCACCCCCAGGAACTGGGCGCGGGCCGTCCCATCTGCTCTGAATGCCACAGCAGCGATGTGGCCAAGGGCGCGCAGAAGCCCTTCGCCGCCTTCGACCACACGCCCACCTTCGTGAAGGACCACCGCTTCCAGGCCAACCAGGATTCCAACACCTGCGCCGCCTGCCATGCCCAGTCCTTCTGCACGGACTGCCACGGCGGCAAGGTTCCCATGAAGCCGGCCACCCGCTTCAGCGACCGGCCTGACCTGCAGTCGCCGCACCGGGGCGACTTCATGACCCAGCACCGCATCGAAGGAAAGATGGATCCGTCGAGCTGCTACGCCTGCCACGGCCGAGCCAACAACGACAAGTGCGCAGCCTGCCACCGGTAGAGATCCGCATCGCGTCCAAGGGGAACACCATGAGCCGAATGAAACTGATGGCCGGAAGCTGCTTCGCGCTGGCCCTCGCGCTCCTCGCCTGGGGCTGCGCCGGGACCGCGAGCAAGGCCGCCCCGTTCAATCCCACCACTGGGCAGCACCCCGCAAACTGGATCCAGGTCCACTACGCGGAATATGTGAAGGCCCCGGACCAGTGCCGAAGCTGCCACGGATCCACCTCCGATCCCGCCCAGGCCGGCGGCATCTCCAAGGTGAGCTGCTTCAGCTGCCACACCAGTGTGGATCATCCCGCCGGATGGGCCGACCCCAGCCAGCACGGCCGCCTCGGGGCCCAGGCCGTTCCGGCCGTGACCCAGCTGGCCGGCGGGGCGGTGGTCAATGGTGCCGGCTTCGCCTACTGCACGAAGTGCCACGGCCCCAACTACACCGATGGCCTCGCCGTCTCCTGCAAGTCCTGCCACACCAAGGCACCGCACCCCGATGCGCCCTGGCGCGGTCCCACGTTTGTTTCGCCCAGCCATGTCAACACGAACAGCGGGAATGCCCCGGCGTGCGCCCAGTGCCATGCCAACGGCGCCAACTCCTCGCTGAAGCCCGTGACCCCGGCGCCCGCCGGCACCGCGCCCGGCTGCTTCAACAACACCCTGTGCCATGGCACGAGCTTCCAGTAAGGAGGTGCCTATCCAGCCATCTCCTTCGACCCTCCTCCCCCTGCTCTCTCAACCGAAGTCCAACTCCCTCTAAGGAGAATGCAGCATGCAACACCGACCTCTGAAACAGCTCTGCGGCGCCATCGCCGCGGCGGCCGTCGCCCTGATGGTGATCGGCTGTAACGGCAAGTCCGGCCCCGCCGGCGCCAATGGCACCAACGGCACCAACGGCACCAACGGCACCAATGGCACCAACGGCACCAACGCTGTCATCACCGTCAATGCCGCCCAGCTCACCACGGCCGAGTGGGGCCAGCTCACCCTGGATGGCAACATCACCAGCGTGACCATGGGCACCAAGCCCGTCGTGAACTTCACCGTCGTCGACGGCAAGGGCACGCCCGTCAGCGGCCTGGGCTTCACCAGCAAGGCCTCCACTGCCTTGGCCGCCAGTTACCCGAACTTCGGGTTCAGCATCGCCAAGCTGGTGCCCGGCACCAGCGGAAGCCCCAGCAAGTGGGTGAACTACATCGTCACCACGATGCCCACCACCACCACCGCTGCGGCCCCCGGCAGGCCCTCCACCGACAACACCGGCACCTTGGTGGACCACGGGGATGGTTCCTACACCTACACGTTCTACCGGGACATCACCGCTACCCAGGCCTTCCTGGACAACTACACCTTCGACGCCACGAAGAACCAGGTTCGTGATGACCTGGGCAACGTGAGCTACGAGCCGAACCTGGTGCATCGCGTCACCATCCAGATCGGCGGCAATGCCCGCGGCACCAGCACCAACACGCCCACCGGCGTCAACAGCGGCGTCACCGGCGTGCCCGTCCTGACCCCCGCCAACATCATCTCCGATTTCGTGCCTGCCACCGGCGCCGCCCCCGCGGCCACGGACGTGCAGCGCAACATCGTGGACACCTCGTCCTGCAACAAGTGTCACACCAAGTTCAACGGGTTCCACGGCAGCACCCGCATCAAGGCCGAGTACTGCGTGGTCTGCCACACCGACCAGCGCAAGTACGGCAACCCCGAAGCCGCCACCACCGCCACCGGCTACGACGACACCACCAAGGATGCCAACGGGAGCATCATTGGCCAGCGCAAGATCGGCGGCCTGGCTGTGGGCGACTTCCCCGCCTTCATCCACCGCCTGCACATGGGCGAGGAACTCTCCAAGACGGGCTACTACTACGCCGGTGTCCGCTTCAACGAGACCACCTACCCGCAGGACCTGCGGAACTGCTCCACCTGCCACACCGCGTCCATCGCCGCCACCCCCCAGGGTGATGCGTGGAACACCAACCCCAGCCGCATGGCCTGTGGCGCCTGCCACGACGCCATCGACTGGAACTCCGGCGCCAACCACGGCGGCGGCGCCCAGACCAGCGACCTGCAGTGCTCCGGCTGCCACGGCTCCGCGGGCATCAAGCTGAACCACATTCCCGTGTCGCCCCTGAACCCGGCCTTCGCCACCGGCGGCTACGTCAACGGCTCCTACCTGGCCGGCGACCGCAACAACCTGCCTCCGGGCGCCATCAAGATCGACTACGACCTGAAGAGCGTCACGCTGGACGCCACCCGGCACCCGGTGTTCACCTTCAAGTTCAAGCAGACCCTCAACGGCACGACCTCGGACGTGGTCTTCAACACCTACGCGGCCGGCACGGTCACGGAGATGATGGACAACTTCGTGGGCAGCCCCAGCGTCTACCTGGCCTTCGCGGTTCCGCAGGACGGCATCACCGCCCCGGCTGACGTGAACGCCACCGCTTCCGCCTACATCAAGAAGGTCTGGAACGGGACCGCCACCGGCACCGGCGTCGGCACCCTGACCGGCCCCGACGCCAGCGGCTACTACACGCTGACCATGACCGGCGTGGCGATCCCCGCCAACGCGGTGATGCTGCGCGGCGGCCTCGGCTACACCTACAACAAGAACAGCCAGCCCCTGACCCAGACCAACGTGCCGAACCTGGGCACCACCAGCTTCGCCTACGATCCCGTCACCATGCTGGGCGGCTTCAGCGTGCCCGCGCCCAACAAGTTCATGACGGTCACCGGCTTCTCTGCCCGCCGCAACATCGTGGACAGCGCGAAGTGCAACGATTGCCACAAGACCCTGGGCGTCTTCACCGCCTCCGCCTACCACGCGGGCGAGCGCAACAACGCCGAGTCCTGCCACTTCTGCCACAACCCCAACCAGACCAGCAGCGCCTGGAGTGCCAACGCCAGCACCTTCCTGCACGGCATCCACGGCGCCAGCAAGCGCAGCGTGGCCTTCAACTGGCACGCCCCGTCCCCGACGGACACCTTCGCCAACGTGACCTACCCGGCGATCCTCAACAACTGCGAAGCCTGCCACGTTCCGGGCTCCTATGACTTCAGCAACAGCGCCAACGCTGCGGCCATCCCGAACATGCTCTTCAGCACCGTCGCCAAGGGCACCTACAACACGGATCCCGCCACCAACCCCACGGGCTACTTCTCCATCTCGCCCTACGTGGATGGCACCACTGCGACCAACTACGGCACAGGCCCGAGCTACAGCGCCGCCACCGGCACGCTGACCCAGGACGTCGCCGGCACCAACCTCGTGATCTCCCCGATCACCGCGGCTTGCGCCTCCTGCCACGATTCCTCCGCGGCAGTCGCCCACTTCAAGGGCAACGGTGGCTCCTTCTATGACACCCGCGCCACCGCCCTGCTGAAGGTCGAGCAGTGCATGGTCTGCCACGGCTCCGGCCGCACGGCCGACATCAAGGCCGTCCACATGACCTTCAAGTGATGTCCCACGCCAGGGCGCGGTTTCGCGCCCTGGCGACCTGAGCTGCACGATCGAGGACCCGGTTGCCTTCCAGCTCCGGGTCCTCTTTTCGATTCCAGTCCCCTACGATTCGTTTGATTGACATTGCCGCCCGGCAGGCCGGACAATCGGCCTCCGGCGCTCGAGGAACCCATGAAGAACACGCTGCTGAAGACGACCCTTGCCTTCCTGACCCTGCTGGCCCCGGCCCTGCCGGCCCGGGCCCAGGAGGAAGCCTCCGCCCCCCGGAAGGCCGAGTCCAGGGCCGCCAAGGACGCCCGGTCGGCCAAGGCGAAGGAGACCGCCAAGAAGGCCCGGGTCCGGGCGAAGGAGAAGGCTGAGGCGGAGGCCAAGGCCGTTGACGTCAATAGCGCCACGAAGGAGCAGCTGAAGACCCTCCCCGGCATCACCGACGCCTATGCGGACAAGATCATCGCGGGACGTCCCTACCTCTCGAAGGCCTTCCTGGTGACGAAGAACGTCCTGCCACAGGAACTCTACCTGACCATCCGGAAGCGCATCGTGGCCCGGCAGGCGGGCGCGAAGCCCCAGAAGCGCTAGATCCTCCCTACGCGGTCCAGCCCCCCGGTGAGATCCGCCGGGGGGTTTTTTCATGCCGAATCTTTCCAGTCTGGCTTTTGTGTCATGAGACTCGTGACAAATGTCACAAGGCTGGTTGACTGCATAAATTACCGTAGGATCCTCATTGGCGAAATCCTGATGGAGTTGCCGTTCAGGAGACGTGCGCACCCATGCCGCAAACCTTCGGCCATCGCTCGCGACCCCCCCGACCCTTCGTGGTGGGCGATGGGGCCGTGCCGGGAATTGCCATGGAAGCGCGTTTCCTGCCCCTGCCCCAGCACCCCGATTTCCTCAAGGAGGAGGACCCATGCCACACCGGCCCCTGAAACAGCTCTTCGGCGTCATCGCCGGCGGCGCCCTGCTGTTGGCGCTGGTCGCCTGCGACGGCAAGACCGGCCCCGCGGGCGCCAATGGCGTCAACGGAACGAACGGAACGAACGGAACCAACGGCACCAACGGAACCAATGCCGTTCCCACCGTCAACGCCTCCCAGATGACCGAGGCCGAGTGGGCCAAGCTCACGCTCCAGAGCTCCGTCACCAGTGTCACCATGGGCGGCGCTCCGGTGGTCACTTTCAAGGTCACGGACGGCGTGGGCAACCTGGTGTCGGGCCTGGCCGTGAAGAACGCGAACGGTGCCTACGCCAACTTCGGCTTCGCCCTCGCGAAGCTGGTTCCCGGTGACACTACCCTGAAGAACCCCAGCCGCTGGGTGAGCTACATGGTGGTGCAGACGCCCGTGGCGGGCGGGACCGCCGCCACTGGCTGGGCAGAGACCGAGAACACGGGCACCTTGACTGACAACCAGGATGGGACCTACACGTACACCTTCGCCCTGGATATCAGCAAGGCGAAGGCCTATGTGGACGGCGCCACCTACGACGCCTCGCACCTGAAGTCCGACCTGGACGACCTGACCTACGATCCATCCCTCACGCACCGGCTGCTGATCGCGGTGGGCGGAAGCAAGCCCGGCACCACCACCCAGGTGCTCACCTCAGCCAATGTGGCCTACGACTTCATCCCGGCCACGGGCCAGCCCGTGACGGCCGCGAGCACGGAACGGCTGATTGTCGATACGGATTCCTGCAACACGTGCCACACCAAGCTGTCCATGCACGCCAACTTCTTCCCCGCCATCCAGGACACGCGGCTCTGCGTGGTGTGCCACACCGAGCAGCTGAAGTACGGCAGCGGCGAATCGCTGCCCGCCTCCGGCAACACGCTGGTTCCGGCCGGAACCTATGGCAGCACCCAACGCCTGCAGGACATGGCCCTGGCCAATTTCCCCAACATGATCCACCACATCCACACGGGCGATCTCCTCTACTACCAGGGCTACAACCAGTTCCTGCCCTACAACGAGGTCACCTACCCCCAGGATCTGCGGAATTGCACCAAGTGCCACACCCAGTCCGCCGTCGCGCCCCAGGGCGACAATTGGATGAGCGTCCCCAGCCGGCTGGCCTGCGGAGGATGCCATGACGCGATCATCTGGAGCAGCGGCGTCAACCACAACGGCGGCGCACAGGCCACCGACAAGGACTGCAGCAGCTGCCACGGCGCGTCCCAGATGCAGGTGATCCACACCCCGCTCGTGGCACCCAACAGCGTCTGGGGAGCCGGAACCCACACCAACGGCTCCTACGTCGCGGCCTACAAGAACATCCTCCCCGCTGGCGCCCACCAGATCACCTACGACCTGAAGAGCGTCACGCTTAACGGCAGTTCCCAGCCCGTCTTCCTGTTCCGCTTCCTCAAGGATGGCGCGCCCGTGGTGTTCAACACCTATACCGCTGGCGGGCCCACGGAGCTCATGGACGGCTATGTCGGCAGCCCCAGCCTCTACCTGGCCTACGGGCTTCCCCAGGACGGGATCGCGGCTCCAGCCGATTGGAACGCCACGACAAGCGCCTACCTAAGGAAGATCTGGAACGGCACCCAGACCACCAATGCCAGCGGCTCCTCCAGCGCCGGCACAATGGCGGGACCGGACGCGGACGGGTACTACACCGTCACCCTCACCGGCGTGACGATCCCCGCGAGCGCCACCCAGATCACCGGCGGCATCGGCTACGTCTACAGCTACGGCTCGCAGCCGCTGACCCAGATCGATCTCCCGGCCTACCCCTATGATTCGGCCACGACTAAGGGCGGACTCAGCGTTCCCGCGCCCAACGTCACCAAGCTCGTCAGTGGGACCTTGCCCACGGGATTCGCGGGCCAGAAGGCCCGTCGGGCCATCGTATCCAACCAGAAGTGCAATGACTGCCACGCCTACCTGGGCGTCTTCACAGAGAAGGTCTATCACGCCGGGGAGCGCAATGACGCCCCGACCTGCACCTTCTGCCACAACGTGAACCGCGTGAACAGCGGCTGGGGCGTCAACATCAAGGATGCCGTCCATGCCATCCACGCCGCCGACAAGCGGGTCAACAAGTTCTCGTGGGAAGTCTCCGCGGGCGACTACTACTGGGAAGTCACCTATCCGGCCATCCTGAACAACTGCGAAGCCTGTCATGTGGCCGGCTCGTACGACTTCAGCAACAGCACCAACGCGGCCGCGCTTCCGAACCTGCTCTGGACCACCGTGGCCACCGGCACCACGCCCGCGACGATCAACTACGTCAAGGGTGACGGCACCGACGTCCTTCCGGGAACCTACTACTCGCCCTTCGTGACTGCAGCCACCACCTACGGCTCCGGCTACGCGTTCAATGTCAACGCGAGCAACACGGGCGCGGTGACGACGGATGCGGCCGGCACCACCCTGGTGAGCTCGCCGCTCACCGCGGCCTGCTCCAGTTGCCACGACTCGGCCTCGTCCATCGCCCACTTCCAGGGCAATGGCGGTGCCTTCTACGAGCCCAGGGCCACCGCGCTCCTCAAGGTTGAGCAGTGCATGGTGTGCCACGGCCCCGGCCGCACGGCCGACATCAAGGCTGTCCACATGACGTTCAAGTGACATGAGGGCCAGGGCCTCGGCCCTGGTCCGCCGCTCTACCCTTCCGGGACCCGGCGCCTATAGGCTTCGGGTCCCGGTTTTTTGGGTGGTCGATCGAAAAAGCACGAGCTTGAGTCTCAGCGGAAGGTTGGGGAATCTGCCGCCATGGAGGTCCATTATGCATCTTATTGCTACATAGGAAGAGATCTAGGGCTTTGGTGTATTCGATTTAATTTTCCAAACATGAATCAGGCGGTGACTCGAGTCACAAGGGTGATTGACTCATTAAATTACCGTCAGATCATCATTGACGAATCCCTGACGGAACATTCCTACCGGGAGGTGTGTGGTGTCCATGTCACAGGCCATTGCCCGTGCAAGGCGCCCCTTTTCCCGGCAGGCGTTCTCCAGTGCTCGTGCTCGCAGGAGGTGACGACTGCGCTGATACGACGGAATCCCTTTCCAACCCCTACCCCACAACGCAGCTCGACTCCCTGAAAGGAGCATGTAGCATGCAACAGAGACCTCTGAAACAGCTCTGCGGAGCCCTCGTGACGGCGGCGGCGCTTCTGACGCTGATCGCCTGCGACGGCAAGACCGGCCCCGCCGGCGCCAACGGCGTCAACGGCACCAACGGTGTCAATGGCACCAACGGCACCAACGGCACCAATGCCGTGCCCCTCGTCGACCTCGGCAAGCTGACGGCTGAGCAGTGGTCGGCCCTCAAGCCGGTGGGGCAGATCACCGGTGTCACCATGGGCGCCGCTCCGGTGGTGAACTTCAAGCTCACGGACGCCGCCGGCACGCCCATCGTGGGCCTCGGCGCCGTCACGTCGAAGAGCACCGTCCCCGATCGGAGTGGGAACCTCGCCACGCTGACCGGCTATCCCAACCTGGCCTTCGCCGTCGCGAAGCTGGTGCCCGAGGATGCCACCACCAAGGCTCCCAGCAAGTGGGTCAGCTACATCGTGACCTCCGTGCCGGTCATCAAGGCCTCTACCGGCGCCGCGATCGCAGCCGGCCCCACCACGCCAACCACCGACAACACCGGCACGCTGGTGGACAACGGCGACGGCACCTACAAGTACACCTTCTACCGTGACATCACCAAGACGCAGGCTGCCCTGGACGCGGCGACCTACACCGCTCCCAGCGTCAAGGCCGATCTGGGCGACGTGACCTATGCGCCCACGCTCGTCCATCGCATCACCCTGCAGTTCTCGGGTAACGCCCCCGGCACCGGCAGCAACACGCCTGATGGCGTGACGCTTACTCCGGGCGTCCCGCTGGAGAACCCCATCAACGTGATCTACGACTTCGTGCCCTCCACCGGCGCCCCCGTGGCCGCGGGCACGGACATCCGCGACGTCGTCTCCATCAACCGCTGCAACGAGTGCCACGGCAAGCTGGCCTTCCATGGTGGCGGCCGCGTCGAAGCCCGCTACTGCGTGGTCTGCCACACGGACCAGCGCAAGTTCGGCCGCGCTGAAGCCACCACCACGGCTACCGGCTACAGCGGCAGCACCTACAAGATCAACGGCAAGGCCGCTGGCGACTTCCCCACGATGGTGCACCAGATCCACATGGGCAAGGAGCTGACCAAGACCGGCTACAACTACGCGAACGTGCTCTACAACAACATCGGCTACTCCATCCTCGATGGCGGCCAGCGGATGTGCCTGAAGTGCCACTCCGACGTGCCCCAGGCCGCCAACTGGAGCTCCAAGCCCACGCGCTTGGCCTGCGGTTCCTGCCACGACCAGGTGGACTTCGCCACCGGCCTCAACCACATGCCCGGGACCAACGTTCCCCTGACCGATGACCAGGCCTGCACCATCTGCCACACCACGGACGCGATCACGACCTACCACATGACCAACAACGTGACGCCGAACAACCCGGCCATCGCGTCGGACCTGAAGGTGGTCACCTACGAGATCAAGTCCGCCGCGGCCACGGCCACGGACACGACGGTGGTCTTCCGCGTCAAGGTGGACGGCACCCCCGCCACCTTCCTGGCCCCCGCCGCCGGCATGGCGAACCCCCTCGCTGGCTTCTCCGGCTCCCCGAGCTTCCTGCTCGCCTATGCCCAGCCGCAGGATGGCGTGACGGCACCGGCCGACTACAACAACCTGGGCAGCGGCTCCTCGAACTTCCAGCCGATCAGCGTCTCCATCGCCAACCTGCTGGATCCCAACTACGCCGCTACCCGCGGGACCCTCGCCGGACCCGATGCGGACGGCTACTACACCGCCACCCTCGTGGGCACGAAGACCTTCCCCGCCGGCGCGACCATGCGCTCGGTCTCCCTCCAGGGGTACTTCACCCAGGTCTTCACCATCGATCGCAATGGTGATGGGGTCGTGAACAGCAGCGACAACGTCGCCCGCCACGCCATCTCGGTCATCAAGCCCGTGACCGGCGACACGGTCCGACGCACCGTCATCGATTCCGCCAAGTGCGCCAAGTGCCACGAGTGGTTCGAAGGCCACGGCGGCAACCGCGTCTACGAGGTCCAGGTCTGCGTCCAGTGCCACGTTCCCGGCCTGACCACCAGCGGCCGCGGCATCTCCGACGCCGCGCTGAACGCCTATGCGTTCTCCACTTCCGACCAGGCCATCCTCACCGCCTGGCAGTTCGACAAGACCCTGCCGAACGCCGCCCTGGCGTTCCCGCAGGTCACCAACAACTTCAAGGACATGATCCATGGCCTGCACGCCGGGAAGGATCGCAACGACTCCATCAAGATCGCCCGCGATCGGACGCCGTCCGCGATCAACCTCATCGACGGGGCGAACATCGGCTTCCCTGGCATCCTGAGCAATTGCCAGACCTGCCACACCCCCACCGGCTACAGCGGCGTGCCCGCCAACGCCCTGGCCTCCCGCCAGGAAGCGGACAACGGCGTGTTCCTCAACGGCACCAACCGCACAACGGCGGATGCCAAGGCCGCGCTGGCCACCAACAACGCCAATGACCTGGTGACCACGCCCTTCACGGCCGCCTGTGTCAGCTGCCACGACAGCACCATCGCCAAGGCCCACATGAACCAGCAGGGCGGGCAGGTCCTGGTGCTCCGCAGCGGCCTCAACCTGGCCGGGGAATCCTGCGGCACCTGCCACGGCGCCGGCGCCACGTTCGATCCCGCCAAGGTGCACTAGACAGCCACCACAGCCTGGAAGGGACGGGTCTCCCGTCCCTTCCACCACCCATTCGACCCGGAATCCGCCAAGGATCCGGGTCGAATTCTTACGAAAGGAGCTGGGGCGGATCTGTGTTTTTTTACAATCTCCATCCAGATGGTGACGAAGATCACAAGGATGGTTGACTCGTTAGATTACCGACGGATCCTCATTGATGAGGCCTCAATACAACCCTCTTCATGGAGGTGCGTGTGCTCCCCTTGTCACAGACCACCGGTTACGCGCTGCGCGCCATGCGATGCCTCCAGGAGCCCGGTGGGCAACCGGTCCTGGTGGAATCCGTGGCGGACTACACCGGCATCCCGAGATCCTACCTCTCGAAGCTGGTCCACAAGCTGGCCAAGAAGGGCCTGGTGACCGCCCGTCGCGGCCATCACGGCGGCGTCGTCCTGGCCAAGCCCTCGGCTGAGATCACGCTGGAGGACCTTTCCGAGGCCATCGACGGCGTGGCCTGGCGCAAGCGCTGCCTGATGGGCCTGGCCGGGTGCACGGAGGAGACGCCCTGCGTGCTCCACGAGTACTGGAAGCAGACCCTGCAGGAGATCCTGGTGCGGCTGCGCTCCGTCACTCTGGCGGACATGGCCCGCCATCAGGATCCAGGCGTGGAACGCTTCCGCGCCGACCATGGCTTCCTGGCCACGGCCGAGGCGGAACGGAATCACGCTCCGGTCTGAAGACCCGGAGCGGATGATTCGGGGCGGGGGATCAGGCCTTCTTCGCGGTGGCCTTCGCGGCCGCGGGCTTCCGGGCCGGCGCCTTCGCCCCGGCCGGCTTGGCGGCCTTCCTGGGCTTGGGCTTGAGCTTCTTCTCGGGAAGCGCATCCGCCAGGCGCCAGGTGCGGCTCTGCTGCTCGAAGGCGCGGATCTCCTCCAGGGAGATGTCCTTCAGGCAGCGGTGGATGTGGTCGCGCTCGGACTTCCAGAAGGTGTGGGCGGGGCAGGCCCGCTCGTCGCTGCACTCCTTGAAGCCCAGCAGGCACTGGTTGCGCCACTCGGAGCCGTCCACGGCCTCGGCGATGAGGTCCAGGGTGATCTCCTTGGCGGCCAGGGCCAGCACCACGCCGCCCTTGTTGCCGCGCTTGGCCAGCACCAGACCCACCTTCGCCAGCTTGTGGATCATCTTGGAGAGGTAGGGCCGGGGGAAGCCTGTGCGGGCCGCCACGTCCACCACCAGCGTGGGCTTGCCGCCGGGATCCTCGAGGCAGCTCATGGCCAGGACTGCGTAACCGGAGGACTGGGACAGTGGGAGCATGGTCACCTACGCAGAAATGGAAGATGATTCGATCAAGAATGATAGACGATCTTCAGGTCAATCACATCCAAAGAGTGTGATTTCTCTCACAATGGCCAAGGCCCCCGGAGCTCCGGGGGCCTTGTGGGTAAAAGAAGGCACTAGGCCTTCCATCCATTGAGAATCCGCATGTAGTTCGCGCGCGTGAAGGCCTGGGCGCTGGGGCACTTCTGGAGGCTCATGCTGCCGCGGGCCTGGGCCAGGGATTCGTACTCGTGTTCGTCCAGCCACTCGTCCAGGGCGGCGCGCGACTGGGCCAGGCGCTCGGGGCCGTGGATGAGGAGGGCGGAGACCATCTGCACGGCGTCCGCGCCCGCCATGACGGCCTTGAGGGCGCCGATGCCATCGTGCACTCCGCCGGTCACCGCGAGGCTGCCCTTCACATGGCTGCGCAGCACGGCCAGCCAGCGAAGCCGCAGGAGCAGCTCCCCGGGGCTGGATAGCTGGAGGTTCGGCTCCGCGGTCAGCTCCTCCACATTGATGTCGGGCTGGAAGAAGCGGTTGAAGAGCACCAGTCCGTCGGCCCCCGCAGCCTCCACCTCGCCGGCGAAGTGGGCCAGGGAGGAGAAGAAGGGCGAGAGCTTCACGGCGACGGGGATCTTCACCTGGGACTTCACGACCCGGATCACGTCGAGGGTGCGCTTCTCCACCGCGGCGGCGGACTCCTTGGGATCCGTGGCCAGGTAGTAGACGTTCAGCTCCAGGGCGTCGGCGCCGGCCTGTTCCATGAGCTTGCTGTAGTGCAGCCAGCCCGCGGAGGTGGTGCCGTTCAGGGACGCGATGACCGGGACTGAGACTGCCGTCTTGATGCGGCGGATCTGCTCGAGGTACTTCTCGGGCCCAAGGCGGAAGTCGTCCGGCTGCGGGAAGTAGGACAGGGCCTCAGCGCTGGAGTGCGAGCTGAGCTGCATGTCCATGATGGTGCCCTCTTCCTCGCGGGTGATCTGCTCCTCGAAGAGCGAGTGCATCACGATGGCGGAGGCACCGGCATCTTCGAGGCGCTTGACCATGCCCATGTCGTCGACCATGGGCGAGGCGCCCGCCATCAACGGATGGGCCAGCTTGAGGCCGAGGTAGGTGGTGGAGAGGTTCATGGATTCCCCCTTCAGCTTTCCTTGCCTTTGATGGAGAGCTTCGCGAGCTGTTCATAGACCGAGAAGCGGTTGGTGGTGTCGTGCTGGGCCTGGGCGAGCAGCTTCTTGAAGTGCTCGGGATTCTGCTGCTCGATCATGCGGTAGCGGGTCTCGTTGCGCACGTACTGGCCGAGCTCGATCTTGGGCGCGCCGGAGTCCATCTGGAGCGGAGTCTCGCCCCTGTCCATGCGGCGGGGGTCGAAGCGGAACAGCGGCCAGTGCCCGGAATCCACGGCCATCTTCTGCTGGTCGGCGCCGTGGGCCAGGTCGTAGCCGTGGGCGATGCAGTGGCTGTAGGCCAGGATGAGGCTGGGTCCGTTGTAGGACTCGGCTTCCTGGAAGGCCTTCACGGTCTGCATGTCGCGGGAGCCGAAGGCCACCTTCGCCACGTAGATGCCGCCGTAGGTCATGGCGATCATGCCCAGGTCCTTCTTGGGCATGGCCTTGCCGGCCATGGCGAACTTGGCGCCGGCGCCCATGGGCGTGGACTTGGAGGCCTGGCCGCCCGTGTTGGAGTAGACCTCGGTGTCGAGTACCAGGACATTCACGTTCCGGCCGGAGGCGAGGACGTGGTCCAGGCCGCCGTAGCCGATGTCGTAGGCCCAGCCGTCGCCGCCCACGATCCAGACGCTCTTGTTGACCAGGTAGTCGGCCAGGTCGTGGAGCATCCTGGCCTCGGGCTCCTTGAGGCCCGCGAGCTTCTGCTTGAGGGCTTCCACCCGCTCGCGCTGGGCCTTGATGCCGGCCTCGGTGCTCTGGTCGGCGGTGGCGATGCCGGCGATGAGCTCGTCGCCGAGCTGGGCGGCCAGGCGGTGCATCAGCTCCAGGGCGAACTCCTGGTGCTTGTCCACCGAGAGGCGCAGGCCCAGGCCGAACTCCGCGTTGTCCTCGAAGAGGCTGTTGGCCCAGGCGGGACCCCGGCCGTCCTTGTTGACGGTGTAGGGCGTGGTGGGCAGGTTGCCGCCGTAGATGCTGGAGCAGCCCGTGGCGTTGGCGATGAGGGTGCGGTCGCCGAAGAGCTGGGTGAGGAGCTTGATGTAGGGCGTCTCGCCGCAGCCGGAGCAGGCGCCGCTGAACTCGAAGAGCGGCTCGAGGAACTGCGTGCCCTTCACGTCCAGCTTCACCGTGGTGCGGTCAGCCTCGGGCAGGTCGAGGAAGAACTGGAAGTTCGCCGCCTCGGGCTCGCGCAGCGGGGCCTGGGGCACCATGTCGATGGCCTTGTGCTTGGGGTTGCTCTTGTCCTTCGCGGGGCAGACCTCCACGCAGAGCGTGCAGCCCGTGCAGTCCTCGGGGGCCACCTGGATGGTGTACTTCTGGCCCTTGTACTCGGGGCCCTTGTAGTCCACGGCCTTGAAGGTGGCCGGCGCGCCGTCCAGCTCGGACGGATCGTAGACCTTGGCGCGGATGGCGGCGTGAGGACAGGCCATGGCGCACTTGTTGCACTGGATGCAAATGGAGGCGTCCCACTCGGGAATGTCCAGGGCGATGTTGCGCTTCTCCCACTTGGTGGTGCCCACGGGCCAGGTGCCGTCCACGGGGAAGGCGCTGACGGGCAGCAGGTCGCCCTTGCCCTCCATCATCACGGCGGTGACGCGCTTGACGAAGTCCGGGGCCTCGTCGGCCACCATGGGCGGGCGCTTGCGGGTGGCGGTGACCTTGCCCGGCACCGTCACCTGGTGCAGGTGGGCCAGGGTCTCATCCACGGCCACGAAGTTCTTCTGGACGATGGCGTCGCCCTTCTTGCCGTAGGTCTTCTTGATGGCCTTCTTGATCTGCTCGATGGCCTCCTCGCGGGGCAGCACGCCGGAGATGGCGAAGAAGCAGGTCTGCATGATGGTGTTGATGCGCACGCCCATGCCGGTGTTCTTGGCCACCTCGTAGGCGTCGATCACATAGAGCTTGAGGTTCTTCTCGACGATGGCCGACTGCACTTCCACGGGCAGGGTGTCCCAGACCGTCTCGGCGCTGTTCGGGGTGTTGAGCAGGAAGGTGGCGCCGGGGACAGCGGTCTCCAGCATTTCGTACTTGTCGAGGAAGCTGGTCTGGTGGCAGGCGATGAAGTTGGCCTTGGTCACCAGGTAGGCGCTCTTGATGGGGCGGGGCCCGAAGCGCAGGTGGCTGATGGTGATGGCGCCGGACTTCTTGGAGTCGTAGACGAAGTAGCCCTGGCCGAAGTTGGGGGTCTCCTCGGCGATGATCTTGATGGAGTTCTTGTTGGCGCCCACCGTGCCGTCGGCGCCCAGGCCGTAGAACAGGGCGCGGGTCACGTCTGCGGGTTCCACGTCGAAGTGGGCGTCGTAGGTCAGCGAGCTGTGGCTGATGTCGTCCATGATGCCGACGGTGAAGTGGTTCTTCGGCGCGTCCTTGGCCAGGTTCTCGAAGATGCCCTGGACCATGGCCGGCGTGAACTCCTTGGAGGACAGGCCGTAGCGACCGCCCACGACGATGGGGTCGAGTTTGGTGTGGCCCTCTTCGCGGCCTTCGCGCAGGGCGGCGATCACATCCAGGTGCAGGGGGTCGGCGGGGGCGCCGGGTTCCTTGCAGCGGTCCAGGACGGCGATCTTCTTGACGGAGGCGGGCAGGGCCCGGACGAACTCGGGGATGGCGAAGGGCCTGAAGAGGCGGACCTTCAGCACGCCGACCTTCTCGCCCTGCTTCATGGCCCACTCGACGTACTCATGGGTGACGTCGCAGCTCGAGCCCATGGTCACAATCACGCGCTCGGCCTCGGGGTGGCCGAAGTAGTCATAGAGGCGGTACTGGCGGCCCGTGAGGGCGGCGAAGCGGTCCATCTCCTGCTGCACGATGGCCGGGAAGGCCGCGTAGTAGGGCGTGCAGGCCTCGCGGGCCTGGAAGAAGGTGTCGGGGTTCTGGGCGGTGCCGCGGATCATCGGGTGATCGGGCGTCAGGGCCATCTTGCGGAAGTTGGCCACCAGCTCGTCGGGCACCATGTGGCGGAGGTCCTCGTCATTGAGGATCTCGATCTTGGCCACCTCATGGCTGGTGCGGAAACCGTCGAAGAAGTGGAGGATGGGCACCCGGCTGCGCAGCGTGGCCGCGTGCGAGATGGCGGCGAAATCATGGGCCTGCTGGACGCTCTCGGAGCTGAGCATGGCGAAGCCGGTCTGGCGGCAGGCCATCACGTCCGAGTGGTCGCCGAAGATGCTCAGGGCGTGGGCGGCCAACGTGCGGGCGGTGACGTGCATGCAGAAGGGCGTCAGCTCGCCGGCGATCTTGTACATGTTGGGGATCATCAGGAGCAGGCCCTGGGACGCCGTGAAGGTCGTCGTGAGGCTGCCGGCCTGGAGGGCCCCGTGCACGGCCCCGGCGGCGCCGCCTTCGGACTGCATCTCGATGACCGAGGGGATGGTCTTCCAGACGTTGGTCTTGCCCTGGGAGCTCCACTCGTCGGCCCACTCGCCCATGTTGGAGGAGGGCGTGATGGGGTAGATGGCGATGACTTCGCTGAGGCGATGGGCGACCGAGGCGGTGGCCTCGTTCCCATCCAGGGTCTTCATCAAGCGCTTGCTCATGGTTTCGCTCCTTCCGGCGTGCTTCTTCGGGGCGCTTCCGGGGATAGGTTTCAGGACAGGCAATCCAGAATCAGGACAGGCAACAAGGCAGGCCCATCATATCTGATGGATCGGTCAATATTCATCACAAGATGGTCCAGTGGTCAGACCGCGGCCTGGGGCTCCCCCATGAGGCGGCGGTGCATGGCCGCGGCGGCCCGGCGGCCCTGGCCCATGGCCAGGATGACCGTGGCGCCGCCCGTGATGACGTCACCGCCCGCGAACACGCCGGGCAGGGAAGTCTCGCCGGTTTCGTTGTCAACGACAACAACCCCGCCCTTGAGGGTCTTGAGGCCCTTGTCGGTCTGGGCGATGAGGGGGTTCACATCGAAGCCCAGGGCGACCACCAGGGTGTCGCAGGGGATCATGATGCGCTCGTCGGTCATCCTGGGGCTGCGTCGGCCGTCGGGGCCGGGCTCGCCCAGCTCCATGACCGCGCACTCGGCATGGGTCATCCAGCCCTTGTCGTTGCCGTGGAGCTGCACGGGCGTGCAGAGGAACTTGAACTCGACGCCCTCCTCCTGCGCGTGCTCCAGCTCCTCCTTGCGGGCGGTGGATTCCTTCACCGTGCGGCGGTAGACGACCGTGACCTTCTCGGCGCCCATGCGGCGGGCCGCGCGGGAGGCGTCCATGGCCGTGTTGCCCGCGCCCACGATGATGACGTTCTTGCCGACGGTCACCGGCGTGCCGTACTCGGGGAAGAGGTCCGCCCGCATGAGGTTGATGCGGGTGAGGAACTCGTTGGCGGTGTAGACGCCCTTGTACTCCTCGCCGGGGATGCCCATCATCTTGGGCAGGCCGGCGCCGGTGCCCATGAAGATGGCGTCGTGGTCCTTGCGCAGGTCATCGAGGGTCATGCTGCGGCCGACGAGGGTGTTCATGATGAACTTCACGCCCAGGCGGCGGAGGGTCCCCACTTCCTGGTCCACGATCTTGTTGGGCAGGCGGAACTCGGGGATGCCGTAGAGCATCACGCCGCCCGGCTTGTGGAGGGCGTCGTAGACCGTGACCTGGTGGCCCTTCTTGATGAGCTCGCCGGCGACCGTGAGACCCGCGGGGCCCGCGCCGATGACGGCCACCTTCTTGCCCGTGGGAGCCTCGACCGGGGGCAGCTCATCCGAGCCCAGCATGGAGTCGGAGGCGTAGCGCTCCAGGCGGCCGATGGAGACGGGCAGGCCCTTGATGCCCACCACGCACTTGATCTCGCACTGCTTCTCCTGCGGGCAGACGCGGCCGCAGACGGAACCCAGCGAGGAGCTCTCCTTGATGATGCGGGCGGCGCCCTGGGGATCCTCGTGGACGATTTTCATGAGGAAGGCGGGGATGTTGATGTTGACCGGGCAGCCCTCGATGCAGGCGGGGTGCTTGCACTGGATGCAGCGGGCGGCCTCGAGCCGGGCCTGCTCGGGCGAGAGGCCCAGGCTCACCTCGTCGAAGTTGCACACGCGAAGCTCAGGCGGCTGACAGGCCATCTCCTGGCGGGGGATCTTCATCTTCTGGCTGGGCTTGATGGTGTTCAGGTCCAGGTTCTGCCAGTCCAGCTCGGTCACGGGATCGTTCAGGTACTTGGAATAGTCCACGGGGCCGGTGGCGGCCACGCGGCCGATCTTGCACTCGGAGGGATCGCAGGCGTCGTGCTCCTCCGACTTGTACCAGTCCTGGCGCATGCGGAGCATGTTGAAGTCCACCTGGTGGCCGTCGAAGTCGGGGCCGTCGAAGCAGGCGAACTTGGTCTGGCCGCCCACGCTCACGCGGCAGCCGCCGCACATGCCCGTGCCGTCCACCATGAGGGCGTTGAGGCTCACGAGCGTGAAGATGCCGTGGGGCTTGGTCAGGTCCGAGACGGCCCGCATCATGGGCAGGGGTCCCACGGCCACCACCTGGGCGACCTTCTCGCGGGCGATGATGTCCTTGAGGGCGTCGGTCACCAGGCCCTGGCGGCCCAGGGTGCCGTCGTCCGTGGTGACGATCAGTTCCGCGGAGGCGGCGCCCAGCTCGTCGGCCAGCAGCACGCGCTCCTTGCTGCGGCCGCCCAGGATGGTGATGACCCGGCGGCCCTGGGCGTGGAGCTCCTCGGCGGCAGGCAGGATGGCGGCGGAGCCGTAGCCGCCCGCCATCAGCACGATGGTGCCTTCCTCCACCAGCTCCGTCGGGGTGCCCATGGGGCCGGCCACGGCGAAGAGGCGATCGCCGGCGCTGAGCCTGCCCATGGCCTTCGTGGTGGCGCCCACCTCCTGCATGATGAAGTGGATGTAGCCCTTCTTCGCGTCGCCGCCGGCCAGGGTGAGGGGGATGCGCTCGCTCTCGGGGAAGGGGGCGACCATGAAGAACTGGCCCGGCTTCCGGCCGCGGGCCACCTGGGGGGCCTGCACGATGAAGGACCAGGTCTCGGGGGCGATGAGCTTCTTCTCGAGGATGAGGTAGCCGTCCTGGGTCTCCTCATCGGACCAGTACATGGACCTGCCCTTGAGGAGGGGCAGCATGAGCCGCTCTTCCATCTCGATGTGATCGCGGACGAGGTCGACGAGCCGCTGCCCCTGCAGCGTGAGGGCCTGGGGCGCCCGGACCTGGCCTTCGTTGATCTCCGACAGCAGCTGGAGGGTGAGGTCCCACATCTGGCGGTGCTCGTCCTGGATGCGCTGCACCAGGGCCTCGGCCCCGAGCTCTTCCAGAAGGGGCAGCAGCTCGCGCTCCTCGGCCTCGTTGTGGGGCTTGAGCTCTTCATAGACCCACCGGGCCCCGAGGTCCACGCGCTTCCAGTCCCCGGCCCCGATGGCCTTGGCCATGTCGGTCAGCTGCTTCTGGGCTTCCTGGTGGGTGGCATGCCAGTGCGGCGCCGGCAGGTTCTCGGCGGTGATGAGCGGGCGGGCCGTGTCGGACATGGAAGCCTCCAGATCCGTTCAGCATGCGATGACCGCCAGGGGAATTCTGTGTCTAAAAACCTAATCGGGGCCACTTGTGACTCATGCCACAGGGGCCTGGAATCATAAGGACTTAGCTAGAGTATCAATCATTCTGTATGGATTATTTGGTTGTTAATATCCGGCCCTCTCCACCCGGCGGCCCCTGACCTCGGGTCAGCAACTGGCGGATCCGGAAGGGGTTCGGGAGAACACCCCCAGGTGGCGGAACAGCGGCGCCCTTCGGGGTGTCCGCCTGGCCGCGGCAGTGGAGCGGTCAGGGGAATGGGATGGGATCGAGACTCTGAATCGATTCTGTCCCCCAGCCCCCATCCAGAGAGGGACGTGCAGCCGCGGCATGCCGCATGGAATGGCGCTCCGGGAGAGGCCGGGCCTGCGGTAGGGTGGAGGCCCCGGAGGCCTCCCTGTGGACCAGCTCGATGAATTCCTGCCCTACGCCCAGAGCTGCCTGAAGCATGCCTCGGAGCGGGCCCGGCTGGCCGCCATCCTCACCCTCTGGGTGGCCAAGTGGCGGGGGAAGCACCGGGTGTTCGACTACTCCCGCAGCCACCACGGGGCCTTCTTCCACTTCAACCAGCTCATGGACGGCAAGTGGGTCCAGGCCTTCACCTTCGTGGCCACCCGCCGCGAGGGCGTCTGCCTGCGCGGGCCCGATCCCGACCGTACGCGGAAATCCCACAAGCTCCGCCGCAACGCCCTGGACGCCGCCCCGCTGGACGCCCTCTTCGAGGCCTGGTCGCGGCACCCCGAGGCCCGGCCCGCCGGCCATGCCGTGGAGTTCTTCCTGGACGAGACCCCCGACGACGTGTGGGCGGCCTGCCTGGCGGAGGTCGTGGCCTGCCTCGGGGCCTGAGCCCAGGAAAAGCAAAAGCGGAACGCGAAGCGCGCTAAGAATGGCGCGAAGGCTAAATGGATGCCCGTTTTGGACCGAGCTTCGATTCGCGGTCTTCGCGCCTTCATTCGCGCCCTTCGCGTTCCATGGAATCTCCTTGCAGGCCAAGGGCTTTTCCGGCAAGGTGTCTAGACCGTGATGACCGCCTCCCGCACCTTCTTCTCTAGCTTTCGCACCCCGGGTGCGAGGGTAGGCGGCGTCTAGAACCGGAACCGCTTCGAACCATCGCCCCCGAGACCGCCAGGCTCGGGGGTTTTCGCATTCCAGGAGAACCCCATGACCGAGATCCCGTCCCTCCCAGGCCTCCGCCAAGCCATCGACGCGGTGGACGACCAGGTGCTGGTCCTGCTGAACCGCCGGGCGGCCCTGGCCGCGGAGGTGGGCCGCCTCAAGGCCGCGGCCGCGCCCGACGCCCTCTTCCATGCGCCCGCCCGGGAGCGGGAGGTGCTGGCCCGCCTGGAGGCCGCGAGCGCCGGACCCTTCCCGGCCCCGGCCGTGCGCACGGTCTTCCAGGAGATCATGAGCGCCTGCCTCAGCCTGGAGAAGCCGCTGCGGGTGGCCTTCCTGGGCCCCGAGGGCACCTTCACCCACCTGGCGGCGCGCCACCAGTTCGGCGGCTCCGGCCAGGCCCTGCCGCAAGGTACCATCCAGGCCGTGTTCCAGGCCGTGGAGCGGCGGCGCGCGGACTACGGCGTGGTGCCCGTGGAGAACGCCACCGAGGGCGCTGTGGACTCCACGCTCGACGCCTTTCTCGACAGCTCCCTGGCCATCTGCGCGGAGATCCTCCTGCCCGTGGACCAGGCCCTGCTGCTGCGGCCGGATCTGGACCTGGGCGGCGTGCGGCGGGTCTACTCCCATCCCCAGGCCCTGGGCCAGTGCCGGCGCTGGCTGGAGGCCCACCTGCCGGGGGCGGACCGCATCGAGGCGCCCTCCACCTCGGAAGCCGCCCGCCTGGCTCGGGAAGACGCCGAGGGGGCCGCCGTGGCCTCCGAGTTGGCCGCGGACCTCTTCGGCCTCCGCGTGGCCGAGACGAAGATCCAGGACCTGGCCGCCAACGCCACCCGCTTCCTGGTGCTGGGACCGACATCCGCCGAGCCCACGGGCCGCGACCGCACCACCCTGCTGGCCATGGCCCAGGACGGCCCCGGCGCCCTGCTGCGCCTGCTGGAGCCCCTGGCCCGCCGGGGCCTGAACCTCAGCCGCATCCAGAGCCGGCCCACCCGGCGCAAGCTCTGGGAATACGTCTTCTTCCTGGATGTGGAGGGCCACGCGGCGGATCCGGCGCTGGCGGAGGCCCTGGAGGAGCTGCGGGGCGTCTGCGCCTCGCTGAAGGTCCTGGGCAGCTATCCCCGGGCCCTGGAGGTGGCGCGATGACTGGCCGGACCTGGACCCCCGATTCCTGGCGCGGCCTGCCCGCGGCCCAGCAGCCGAACTACCGCGACGCCGCTGCGGTGGAGGCGGCCCTGGCGGAGCTGCGGGAGCTGCCGCCTCTGGTGGTGGCCGAGGAGGTGGACCACCTCCGGAGCCTCATCGCCGAGGCCGCCGCGGGAAAGCGCTTCCTCCTCCAGGGGGGCGACTGCGCCGAGGCCTTCGCGGACTGCCGCGGGCCGATCATCCAGGACAAGCTGCGCGTCCTGCTCCAGATGTCCGTGCTCATCACCCACGGCGGCCGCACGGGCGTGGTGCATCTGGGCCGCATCGCGGGCCAGTACGCCAAGCCCAGAAGCGGGGACACGGAACTGGTGGACGGTCATCGCGTGCCCGTCTACCGCGGGGACCTCATCAATGGGCTCGATCCGACCCAGCGCGAGGCCGATCCCCGGCGCCTGCTGGAGGCCTACCACCGCGCCGCGGCCACCCTCAATCACCTGCGGGCCCTGGTGGACGGCGGCTTCGCGGACCTGCACAACCCCGAGCACTGGGACCTTCCCTGGAGCCGCGAGGACGCGGGCCACTACCTGGAGACGCTGGAGCAGGTGCGGGCCTCCCTCGACTTCGTGAGGTGCCTGGGCGGCCTGCCCGAGCACCTGCGCACCGGCGAGCTGTTCACCAGCCACGAGGCCCTGCACCTGCCCTTCGAGACGGCCCTCACGCGCTGGGTGCCCGAGAAGGGGGCCCACTACAACCTTGGCGCCCACTTCCTTTGGATCGGCGAGCGCACCCGCCAGATGGACGGCGCCCACCTGGAATACATCCGCGGCCTGGCCAACCCCATCGGCCTGAAGGTCGGCGCCGCCATGACGCCGGACCAGCTGCGACAGGTGCTGTCCAAGCTGGATCCGGAACGCCAGCCGGGACGGCTCACGCTCATCACCCGCTTCGGGGCGGGGAAGGCGGGGCGCGTGCTGCCGGGCCTCATCGAGGCCGCGCGCGCCGAGGGTCATCCCGTGCTGTGGAGCTGCGATCCCATGCACGGCAACGGGCGCACGACCAAAGGAGGGCTCAAGACGAGGGACTTCGGCGACATCCTCCAGGAGCTGCGGGAGGTGGCCGACCTCCACCGCGCCCACGGCTCGAGGCTGCGCGCCGTCCACTTCGAACTCACCGGCGAGCCCGTCACCGAGTGCACCGGCGGCGTCGAGGGCCTCGTCGAGGCCGATCTGGAGCGAGCCTACAAGAGCGGCTGCGACCCCCGCCTCAACCGCAGCCAGAGCCTGGAGATGGCCTTCCTCATCGCGCAGATGATGCGAAGGGCCTGACTATTCGCGCACGCTCCATGCCATCTGGTCCCGGTAGCCGGTCTTCACGAAGGCCTTCTTCTCGGCGCTGTAGTTGCAGCCGCCGCCGGTGGTACCGGGGCCGACGGCGACGAGGCCGAGGTCGATGGTGGGCGGGAAGGCCTTGAGGGCGCGGTCCACGGCCTCCTGGGCGGGGAGGCCCTGGGCCAGCAGGTCGTAGGTGGCTTTCGCCACCAGGTGCTTGACGATGTCCTCGCCGTTGCCGGTGCAGGCCACGGCGCCCTTGGGGCCGGCGTAGATGCCCGCGCCGAACATGGGCACGTCGCCCACACGGCCGTAGAAGGTGATGGTGGTGCCGCCGGTGCTGATGGCGGCGGCGAAGTTCCCCTTGGCGTCGCGGGTGACGCAGCCCACGGTGTCCGAGGGGCCCAGCGCTTCTTTCAGCGGCGTGGGGAAGTTCCAGGCCTTCTTCCAGTCGTAGCGCTTCCAGGCCTCGATCTGGCGCGGGTCCGAGCCCTTGAGGATGTCCCGCACGCGCTTGAAGCGGGCCTTGTTCTCGGCGCAGGTGGGGTCGTAGTCGGGAAAGCCCATGGCCCGGGCGAAGCGGGTGGCGCCTTCGCCCACGATGAGGAGGTGGGGCGTGTCCATGACCTTGCGGGCCACCAGCACGGGATTCCTCACGCGCTCGATGGCGGCCACGGCGCCGTAGCCGCCGGTGGCGCCGTCCATGCAGGCGGCGTCCATCTGGATGGTCTTGCCGTCCAGGCGGAGGTTGGCGCCGGTGCCGGCGTTGAAGCGAGAATCGTCCTCCAGCACCACCACGCCGGCCAGGGCACCGTCCAGGGCGCTGCCGCCGGCCTTCAGGGCCGCCAGGGCCTTCGCCGCGGCCGGATCCGTCCCGTCCATGCGGGCGCGCGGGCTGCCGGCGCCCCCATGGACGACCGCCGCGGGAGGCGCCGCCAGGAGGCCCGCGGCCAGGAGGAGGAACGCGAAGGGGGGGCGGATGCGCATGGGGAGCCTCGGGGATCGGTTCGCAGGCCGAGTGTCATCCCCCCATGCGGGACATTTCCACCTTGGGGAGACCGGGCGTGGCGGCGTGACGGATCTCTGAATAGTGATCGCTCCGCCGCTTCCAGTGGAAGCCCAGCAGGGCCGTCAGACTCGGATCGTCATGCCCGTTCCGGAGGAACCCCTTCAGGTCGAGGCCGTCTCCGGCGAAGAGGCAGGTATAAAGGCGGCCTTCCGCCGAGAGGCGGGCGCGGTCGCAGCCCCGGCAGAAGGGCTGCGTCACGGAGGCGATGAGTCCCACCTCGCCTTTCCCGTCGCCGTAGCGCCATGTACGGGCCACGGCGTCGCCCTCGGCCTCCACGGGCTCCAGGGGCCAGTGGGCATGGATCAGGGCCCGGACCCGGGAGGCGGGCACCACTTCCTCCATCCGCCAGCCGTTGGTGGTGCCCACGTCCATGAACTCGATGAAGCGCAGGGTGTGGCCTTCCTCGCGGGCGAAAGTGGCCAGGTCGAGGATCTCGTCGTCATTCACGCCGCGCTTGAGCACGCAGTTCAGCTTGACGGGGCCGAAGCCCGCGGCCCGGGCGGCCGCCACGCCCGCCAGCACGCGGTCCAGGGGCAGGTCCGTGTCGCTGATGGCCCGGAAGCGGTCGGGGCGCAGGGTGTCGAGGCTGACGGTGATCCGGTTCAGCCCGGCGTCCTTCAGGGGGCGGGCCAGGTCGGGCAGGAGCACCCCGTTGCTGGTGAGGGCGAGATCCTCCAGGCCGGGCAGCGCCGAGAGCATGCGCACCAGGACCGGCAGCTCCCGGCGCATGAGGGGCTCACCGCCCGTGAGGCGGATCTTGGTGACGCCGAGGCGGATGAAGATCCGCGCCAGCCGGGTGATCTCCTCGAAGCTGAGCAGGGCCTCCCTGGCCAGGAAGGGATAGTCCGGCCCGAAGACATCCTTGGGCATGCAGTAGGTGCACCGGAAGTTGCAGCGGTCGGTGACCGAGATGCGCAGCGCCTTGAGGGGGCGGCCCAGGGTGTCGCGAGGCTCCATTCCCCAAGCATAATTTCATTTAATGCGTCAGAATGGACTGTTTGATTGGACCGCTGAATATGGGCTTTTTCGATCGCTTCCGTTCCCGCGCCGACGAGGCGCCCCTGCCGTCGCTGGCCACCCTGCTGGAGACACGGGGCCTGCCAGCCTCCCTGCCGGGACTGGAGGCGCTCGTGCCGACCTTCGAGGCCCATCGCCGGGCGGAAGAGCGTGAGGCCTGGGCAGATGCGGTGGCGGAGACCCACCGGCTGGGCCTGCCCCTTCCGGAGCCGTGGATCGATGCCCAGGACCACCTGCTGCCGGAGCTGGTGCCCACCTGGCGGGCCGAGCGCGAGGGCCGCTGGAGCCACGCCTTCATCGATGGCTTGACGACTCGGATCCGCGTGGCTGAGGTGGTGATGCCTGCCGCCTGGCTCCGGATCTGGGACCAGCCCGCCGAGGACGTGCTGGATCTGGCCCTGGACCACCTGCGCCACCGCAGCGAGGGGGCCTTCGTGCGGCTGCCCTCGGGCATCTACCAGGCGCCCTGGCACGACGGGGCCGACGCGGCCCGCCTGCTGCTCCCCGAGGTCTGGCACGGCCTCTTCAAGGACCAGCATCCCTTCCTGGCCATCCCCACGGCGGACACCCTGCTGGCGGCGCCCCAGATCCTGCTGCCCAAGCTCATGGAGGAAGTGGGCCGGGCTCTCCAGGCCAAGAGTCAGGCCGGGGGCCAGGCCGGCGCTCCGCCCCTCCAGCTCGCGGTGCTGGAGCGCATCGGCGACAAGCTGGTGACCGCCCGGCTCCAGGAGCCCCATCCCATGTCGGCCCCCCAGCGGGAGCTGAAGAACATGGACTTCCTGGAGGCCCTCCGGAACCAGGAGAAGGACCTGGATCCCAGTCTGGGACGTCCGGCCCCGGTCCTCCTGCTGAAGACCGGCCAGGGCAAGCCCCTCACCATGGCCACCTGGACCGACGGGGCCCCGACCCTGCTTCCCGAGGCCGATCTCATCGGCTTCGCCGGTTCGGACGGCGAGCCGCTGGGGATCTACTGGCGCCAGTCCCTGCCCCGCATGCACGAGGTCCGCGGCACTGCCGTGGACATCTGGGGGCCCCGGCGCGTCCGCTACGAAGGCTTCCCCACCGCCGAGCAGATCGCCCGCCTGGAGCCCTTCGCCACCGCGGAGCAGATGAAGTCCCTCCAGGCCCAGCCCGGGGCGCAGCCGGGTGCCCAGCCGGGGCCCCGGCCCTCCGCGCCTAAGGCCGCGGCCCCCGCCGGCGCCCCGTTCAGCGCCCAGGGCGCGGCGCCCCTGCCGAAGCATCTCCGGGGCGCGGGCCTGGGCGTGCAGGACAAGGACTAGCCTCACCCGCCCAACGGAAAGATTGGGAATGCGAAGGGCGCCAAGACGCCCTGCGGACGCGCGAAGACTGCGAAGAAGCTTCGAGCCATCCTGGGCATCCTTTGGTGGGCTGGGCGCGACCGGGGGGGCGAAGGCCCAGATGCCCTGCACCGGAGCAATGGAGGCGCCTTCGCGTCCTTGCCTTTCCCCTTCCCGCCCTTCGCGTTCCCGTCTTTCGCATTCGGTCAAATCAAAAACGGCGGCGGCCTTTGGGGACCGCCGCCGTCTGCCGACCCCTTCCAAGGGCGCGCAGGTCGATGATGCTTACACTTCCACGGCGGCGCTCTTCATGCCGAGGCGCTCGCGGATGAGGCCTTCCACCTCGTCTGCCAGTTCGGGATTGTCGGTGAAGAGCTTCTTCACGTTCTCGGCGCCCTGGCCCAGTCGGCTGTCCTTGTAGCTGTACCAGGAGCCGCTCTTCTGGATGATCTCCAGCTGGGTGCCCAGCTCCACCAGCTCGCTGGTGCGGCTGATGCCCTCGCCGTACATGATGTCGAAGGTGGCCACCTTGAGGGGCGGGGCGACCTTGTTCTTGACGACCTTCACCTTGGTCTTCTTGCCCACCACGGAGGAGTCCTCGTCCTTGGCGGCCACCAGGGGATCGCCCGTGTTGCCCTTGATGCTCTGGATGCTGCGGACGTCGAGGCGCACGGAGGCGTAGAACTTGAGCGCGTTGCCGCCGGTGGTGGTCTCGGGGTTGCCGAACATCACGCCGATCTTCATGCGGATCTGGTTGATGAAGACCACGCAGCTGCGGGTCTTGCTGATGGTGCCGGTCATCTTGCGGAGGGCCTGGCTCATGAGGCGGGCCTGGAGGCCCACGTGGCTGTCGCCCATCTCGCCGTCGATCTCGGCCTTGGGCACCAGGGCGGCCACGGAGTCCACCACGATGATGTCCAGGGCGCCGCTGCGCACGAGCTGGTCGCAGATCTCCAGGGCCTGCTCGCCGCTGTCCGGCTGGCTGATGAAGAGGTTGTCCACGTCCACGCCCAGCTTCTTGGCGTATTCGGGGTCCAGGGCGTGCTCGGCGTCGATGTAGGCGGCCAGGCCGCCCTTCTTCTGGGCCTGGGCCACCATGTGGAGGGCCAGGGTGGTCTTGCCGCTGGCTTCCGGCCCGTAGACTTCGACGATGCGGCCCTTGGGCACGCCGCCGACGCCCAGGGCGCTGTCCAGGGCGATGGAGCCGGTGCTGATGACCTCGAGGCCCTCGGCGGGGCTCATGCGGTCGCCCAGCTTCATGATGGAACCCTTGCCGAAGGCCCGCTCGATGTCGGCCACGGTGCGGGACAGGGCTTTCAGGCGGTCATCTTGTTCGGCTGCGGCCATGGGGTCCTCCGGAAGGGGTGCTTTCCAGGATGGATTCAAAAAGCGAAAAAAACAAGAAAATCTTTTAACCCGATCGCGAGGGGCGGGTCCACCAGCCTAGCGCAGCTTGACGTCTCGCCCACGCCAGTGGTTCACCCCCCGGAGGCGGTCCGCGAAGGCCCAGGCGGTGCCCGCCGTGAAGACCAGGGCATCCAGGGGCCAGAGGGCCCAGAGCAGGTCCATGGGCCGGCCGGTCATGCGCTGCTGGACGTCCCCCGCCAGGGCGGGCACCAGCAGCCAGAGCAGCAGGGCCAAGCCCGGGTGGCCGGCGAAGGGCAGCCAGAGGGGGGCGAGCATCACCAGGGCCACGGGCGGGAGGAGCAGGGGCAGGAGGCCCCAGGCGGGCAGGGCGGCGGCGTTCTTCCGCATGGCCCGCACCAGCTCCCCCAGGCCGTGGTACATCCGCAGGTGCAGGTCCGGGCCGCCCCGGGCCACTCGGTTCACGAAGCCGGCCCGCTTCATCCGCCGGGCCAGCATCATGTCGTCGATGGCCTCCAGGGGCGCCGCCGCGTGGCCGCCGGCGGCCTCGTAGGCCTCCCGCCTCACCAGGGTGAAGCCGCCCACGCCGCAGAAGGCGGGATGGCGGGGGTTCGGCACCTGGTGGGGGGGCACCAGCAGCTGGAAGGCCGAAGCCGCCAGGGGCAGCACCACCCGCTCCGCCGGGTCGACCGCGTCCACCCCGGGGATGAGGGCCAGGATGTCCGTGGGCTGGGCCAGGGCGAAGGCCACGGCCCGCCGGAGGAGATCCGGCGAAGCCTGCACGTCCCCGTCCGCGAAGAGCAGCCATGCGGCGCCCTGGGCTTCGGGTTGGCGGGCGGTCAGGTCCAGGGCGTGGTTCTTCCCCAGCCAGCCGGGGGGCAGGCTGTCGTTCCGAACGACCCGGAGACGGTCCGGCCGGCCGGCTTCGCGGCCCTGGAGGATCTCCGTGCTGCCGTCCGTGGAGCCGTCATCCACCACGACGATTCGCAGGGCCGGGTAGTCCTGCGCCAGCCAGGAGTCGATGGCGGCCGGCAGCTCGAGGGCCTCGTTCCGGACGGGGATGCAGAGGCACACAGGGGGGGGATCGGCGGGCAGGGGGGGATCCGGCTCCAGCGCGGGCAGCCGGGTCCAGTGCCGGCGCAGGAGGACCAAGCCCATGAGGAGCAGGGAGGCGACAGTCCACGCGGCGAGGTCGGTCCAGGGCATGTCCCAGGCTAGCCGGGACAGGGCGGCTGGCGAGGTGGGTTAACCTGAAGGGCCAATTCCGGGAGCGCCATGGACGACCGTTGCCCATCCACCCCGGTGATGCGCCTCAGGACGCCGGGAGACATACCGGGGATCCAGGCCTTGATGACCCGGGTTTACCCCCCACCCCACGGCCCCGAGGCGGTGTGGTCCGCGGAGAACCTCATGCGCCACATCGAACGGTTCCCGGAAGGCCAGATGGTGGTGGAGGCCGGGGGGAGGATCGTGGGGACGGCCACCGCCGAGCGCGTGCCGTTGGCCGCGGCGCTGGCCCCCCACTCCTGGTCCGAGATCACCGGACGCGGCAGCCTCTCCACCCACAATCCCGGAGGAGACGCCCTCTATGGGGTGAACATCGCCGTGGATCCCGCCTGGCAGGACCGGGGCATCGGGCGGCTCCTCTACCAGGGCCGCATCGACCTGGCCCGGCGCCTGGGCTGCCGCGCCTTCGTGGCCGGGGCCCGCATTCCCGGCTACCACCTCGCCGCCCAGGAGATGAGCCCAGAGGCCTATGTGGAGGCCGTGGTGGCTGGCCGGATCTTCGACCCCACCCTGTCCAAGCAGCTCCGTGTGGGATTCCAGGTCCGCGGCGTGCTCCGGGACTACGCTCCGGACCCAGAGACCCTGGGCCACGCGGCTCTCATCGTCATGGAACTCTGAGGAGGCGACGGCATGCGATTCAAGGCCCCCACCCCATTCCTGTCTCGTCCCGTGCGGGTCTGCGGCATCCAGTACGCCCTGCGCCCCGTGGCCGACTTCGCCGCCTTCGCCACCCAGGTGGAGAACTACGTGGATGTGGGCGACGACTACGACGCCGATGTCATCGTGTTTCCCGAACTGCTGGCCGTCCAGCTGCTCAGCTGTCTGCGGCCCGGCTTCCCGCCGCCGGAGGCCATGCGGGAGCTGGCGGAGCGGTTCACGGTCGACTACGAGGGACTGTTCCTCCACCTCTCACGGAAGTACGACCGCATCATCGTGGCGGGCACCCATCCCCGCTTCGTGGACGGGAAGCTGCAGAACGTGGCCTCCATCTTCGTGCCGGGCCACGGGCCGGTCCACCAGCCCAAGCTTCACCTCACCCCCACGGAGCGGAACGTCTGGCGCTTTGAGCCGGGCCAGGAGATCCACATCATCGACACGGACTTCGGCCGGATGGGCGTATCCATCTGCTACGACGTGCAGTTCCCCGAGGTGGCGCGGATCCAGGCGGAACAGGAGGTCCAGCTGCTGGTGGTGCCCTACCTCACGGACGACCGCCGGGGCTACAGCCGCGTCACCACTTGCGCCCGGGCCCGGGCCGTGGAGAACCAGATCTACGTGGTGACTGCCGGCATGGTGGGCAGCCTGCCCCTCATCACGGATCTCACGGCGCAGTACGCCCAGAGCGGCGTCTACACGCCCTCCGACTACCCCTTCCCCATGGATGGCATCGCCACCGAGGCCGCCCCGAACTCCGAGATGGTGCTGGTGGGGGACATCGACTTGGCCATGCTGGACCAGACCCGGGCGCGGGGCTCCGTGCTGAACCACCAGGACGCCGCGCGCGACGGGCTTCACGTGACCTTCGAGGGCCGCATCCATGTCCACCACCTGCCCTGGCTGAAGCAGGGCGAGGGAACCGGTACGGCAGAGGGCTGAGGGTGGCCATCCGCGGGTGGTGGCCCGTTGTGGCCCCGGCTGAGCGGGAATGTCCATGAACCGTGAGGTATCCTCGGGTCACACCATTTCCCGAGGTACCGGATGACCCTGGCCTTCCTGGTTCACGACCCCCTCGCCGGCACCCTGATGCTGCTGGCGCTGCTGTGGCTCTCCGCCAAGGTGGGTGGGGAGCTGGCTGTGCGCCTGAAGCTGCCCGCGGTCACCGGCGAGCTGGCCGTGGGGCTGGCCCTCACGGCCCTGCACCGGGCCTGGCCCCTGGTGCCGGAGGTGGCGGCCTCCCCGGCCGCCGAGCTGCTGGGGGGCCTCGGCGTGGTGGTGCTCATGTTCGCCGTGGGGCTGGAATCCACCGTGCCGCAGATGATGAAGGTGGGCGCGGCCTCGCTGCGGGTGGCCTCCATCGGCGTGGTCGCGCCCATGGCCGCGGGCTTGGCGGGGGCCTGGCTCCTGCTGCCCGAGGGCGCGCCCTTCGTGCTGGACCTGTTCATCGGGGCCTGCCTCTGCGCCACCAGCATCGGCATCTCCGCCCAGGTTCTGCGGGAGAAGGGTGCGGCGGATTCCGTGGAAGGCCGCATCATCGTGGGCGCCGCCGTGGTGGATGACGTGCTGGGCCTGCTGGTGCTGGTGGCGGTCTCGGGTCTTGTGGGGGCCTCGGCCACGGGCGGGCTGGGCGGACCAGGCGGATCCCTGGGTTCCGAGCTGGCGAGAACCCTCCTCCTCGCCCTGGGCTTCCTCGCGGCGGCCCTCACGCTGGGTCGCGTCGCGACGCCACGCCTCTTCCGCCTGGCCAGCCGGTTCCGAGGCGAGCAGGTGCTGCTGCCCCTGGGCCTCGGCTTCGCCTTCCTGCTGGCCTGGCTGGGCAGCCTGGCGGGCCTGGCCTCCATCGTGGGCGCCTACGCCGCGGGCCTCATCCTGGAGCCCGCCCACATCGTGGACCTGGAGCACCGGGAGAAGCACTCCCTCGAGGAACTGGTCCACCCCCTCGTGACGGTGCTGTCTCCCCTCTTCTTCGTGCTCATGGGGGCCAAGGTGGATCCCACCGCCCTCTTCCGGCCCAGGACCCTCGGCTTCGCGGCCGTGCTGGCCCTGCTCGGCGTGGCCGGGAAGTACGTGGCGGGCTACACGGGAGGCCGGGGCACCCGCGCGGCGGTGGTGGGCTGGGGCATGGTCCCCCGCGGCGAGGTGGGCCTCATCTTCGTGGCCACCGGCGCTCAGCTCCAGTGGCATGGCACCCCCCTGCTGAGCCCCGACATCCAGGCCGGCATCATCGGCGCCCTCCTGCTCACCACCGTGGCGGGGCCCGTGGGGCTGGGGTGGGTGCTGTCCCGGCAGGCGCCGAAAGCTTTAACAACCTCTCACCGCAGAGAACGCGAAGGGTGATCTTCTTCCTCCGCGTTTTCCGCGGTGAATAGACCGCTCAATCCTGTGGCAGCTCAGGCACCAGGGACTCGACGAACGTGGCCTCCACGCGGAAGACCTGGCGGATGAGGTCGGCGGTGAGGACCTCGTGGGGCCCGCCGTTGCCCACAAGGCGGCCCCGATCCAGGACGAGCACGCGATCGAAGCGGTAGGCGGCGCGCAGGTCGTGGAGGCTCACCAGGACGGTGCCGCCGCCCTCCGCCCGGCGTCGGGCCAGGCGCATGACCTCCAGCGCGTGCCGCACGTCCAGCTGAGCCACCGGCTCGTCCCAGAGCTGGAGGGGCGCCTGGGTGGCCAGGGCCCGGGCCAGGGCCACTCGGTGGCGTTCGCCGCCAGAGAGACGCGTCGCCGGGCGGTCTGCCAGGAACGTCAAGTCCAGTTCCGCCAGAGCTTCGGCCACGCCCGTGGGATCGTCGCCCCAGGCGTAGCGGCCCTGGGCTACCACCTCGCGCACCGGGAAGGCGAACTCGAAGTGGGCCTCCTGCCCCACCCAGGCCAGGTGCCGGCCCCGCTCTGCGGCAGGGATGTGCGACAGCGATTGTCCATTCCATTGGATGGCCCCGTGGGCCGGTAACAATCCTGCCAGGGCCTGGATCAGCGTGGACTTGCCCGCCCCGTTGGGCCCCACCATCGCCACCAGTTCACCGGGACCGAGATCCAGCGATACGGCATCCAGCCGGCCCGGCACGGACAACCCAGCGGCATGGAGGGCGGGCGTGCTCATGGCGCCGCCTCCGTGTCCGGGCTGAAGACTGAGGACTGAGGACCGGGGACTCGCATCACCGCGGCCTCCGCAGCAGCCAGAGGAAGAAGGGCCCGCCCACCAGGGCCGTGACGACGCCCAGGCGCAGGCCGATGGGGAAGGTGCGGGTAACGAGATCGCAGGCCAGGAGGAAGGCTGCGCCGCCCAGCATGGAATGGGGAAGCAGGCGCCGGTGCGCCGGACCGAAGGCCAGGCGGAGGATGTGCGGCACCACCAGGCCCACGAAGCCGATGACGCCGGCCGTGGCCGTGGCCAGGGCCGTGAGCACCGTGGACAGGGCAATGAGCTGGCGGCGCAGGCGGCGCACGTCCACGCCCAGGCTCTGGGCGCTCTGCTCGCCCAGGCTCAGCAGGTCCATGGCCCGCCCCAAGGGCAGCAGGAGGAGGCAGCCCGCGAGGATGGCGGGAACACCCATCCACACGTGCTCCCAGCTGCGGCTCTCCAGGCCGCCCATGAGCCAGAAGAGGATCTGGGCGTTCACCTCGAAGTGGCCCACCGTGGTGGTGAGCAGGAAGCTGGTCCCCGCGCCCAGGAGAGCGTTCAGAGCCACGCCGGAGAGCAGGAGCCGCTCGGTGCCCGCGCCCCGCTGGGCGAGCATCAGCACCGCACCCGTCGCACCGAAGGCGCCCAGAACCGAGGCCGCGGGCAGCGCCCACAGCGTGGCGGAGGCGAAGCCCAGCATGGGGCCCAGCGCCAGCACCGCCACGGCGCCCAGGGCGCCCCCGCTGCTCACCCCCAGGAGGCCGGGGCTGGCGAGCGGGTTGCGGAAGAAGGCCTGCATGACCACGCCACTGGCGCCCAGGGCCGCGCCCGCCGCCATGCCCACCAGGGCGCGGGGCAGGCGGAAGTCGCGTACCACCGTCCGGGCGATGTCATCGCTGCCGCCGCCCAGGGCCGCCACGACCTGCGAGAAGGACAGCCGCAGCTCGCCGAAGGCCAGCGAGGCCAGGAAGGCCATGACCAGCAGCGTCACGAGAATGGGGATGGCCAGGCGGGTTCTCACCGGAAGCGTTCCGGATGGAGGCCCCTGGCCAACATCTCGTAGGCGTCGATGCGGCGGTGGGAGACGCTGGACATGAGGGCGCCGGGGAGAACCACGAAGCGGCCGGCCTTGAAGGCGGGCAGGACGCGGTAGTGGGGGATCTCCGCCAGGCGGGGGCGCGTATCTGATGCGTCGGCCCGGTCCCCGGAGATCACCAGCACCTCGGCGTTCCAGGTGAGCAGCTTCTCCGAAGGCGTGGGCGCGTGGCCCTTGAGCCCGGCCTCGGCGGCCACGTTGATGGCCCCGGCGTGGTCGCAGAGGTCCTGGAAGGTCGTGCCGGCGCCGGCGGTGAAGGGATAGGCTCCGGCGGTGAGGACGCGGACGGGACGAACGCCCCTGAGGCGATCCGCGAGGACCTGCACCCGGCCGCGGCACTGGGCGATGAGGGCCTCGGCGCGGGCATCCTGGCCCAGCTCGCGACCCAGGATCCTGATGCTGGCGTAGACATCTTCCAGCGTGTCGAAGCGGTCCAGCACCACCAGCCGGACCCCGGCCCGCCGGAGCAGGGCCAGGGTCTCAGGGCGGGTGAAGCTGGCGGCCAGCACCAGGTCGGGCCGGAAGCGGAGCACGCTTTCCGCGTCGCTGTCCTTGAGGGCCGGGAACCGCTGGGCCTCGCTGGCCGCCGCGCTGAACCGCGCGTCCCGGCCGATGTGACTCAGGGCGGCGATCTGGCCGGGATCTGCCAGGGCCAACAGCAGTTCGTCCGTGCCGACCGACTGGCTCACCACCCGCTGGGGTCGCGCGGCGAGCAGGGAGACGGTGGCGATCAGAAGAAAAAGAACACGTCTCACCGCCAAGACGCCAAGAAGGGCTTTGCTTGGCGTCCTGGCGCCTTGGCGGGGATCCGTTCCGTGTTTCACGCCTCGCCTCCGTCACCACTTCCAGGTCGCGGCCAGGGTCCAGCGGGGGCCGGGAGCGGGGAACCCGTAGACCAGGCTGGCGTCGCCGTCCTGATCGTAGCGTCCGCTGAGCCAATCCTGGACGGTCTGCTTCGGCTGCAGCAGGTGTTCGCCGCGAAGGGCCAGGGTGAGGCGCTTCACGGGCTCATGGCGCAGGCCCAGGCTGAGGTCGCGGTAGGGCCTGCGTGTGGAGAGCACCTGGTACGTGGTGTCGTTCAGGTCGTAGCGGGGGCCCACGCGGGCGAAGCGGACGTCGGCGCGCCAGGTGCCGGACTGGACGAAGGCCGCCAGGGCAGCCGTGAAGAAGGGGTGGCGCAGGATGGCAGTGGTCTGGGCGCCGAAGCGGTCGGCTTCCGTGTTGTGGTCCAGGTCGCGGGTCTCCTGGCTGCGGAGGATCACGTCCCAGCCGTAGGCCACGGTTTCGCCGCCGCGCCAGCCCAGGGCGCCTTCCAGACTCTGGGCCCGGATGGAGCCCTGGTTCGCGTAGTGCGAGGTGAAGAGGGGCGGAAAGGCGAAGGTGGTGTCGTAGACGTAGCCCAACAGCTCGGACACGTGCGTGCGCTGGGCCTCGAGGCGATACTCCCAGTGGTCGCCGAGCTGGCCCGTGGCGCCGAGCTGAACGGTGCGGCTGCGCTCGGGGCGGATCGGATAGGCTGCGTTGTCCTGGCTTTCCGCCTGGGCGTTCAGGGCGAACTCGGTGGTGTTGGGCATGCGGAAGCCCTGGCCCGCGCTGGCGTAGAGGCGAAGCGCCGGCGCCACCACCCAGTTGAGGCCCGTGCGCCAGGTGCCCGCCTCGGCGCTCCCCGCGCGGCTGCGGAGGCCCGTGTCCGAGCGGGTGAGGTCCCGGTGGCCGGCGTCGCGGCGCAGGCCTGCGGTCCAGTCCAGGCCTTCGGCCAGCGTCCAGCGCAGCTCCAGCGCTCCGGCCAGGTCCGTGCCCTCCCCCCGGTAATGCACAGCGGTGAAGGTGTCGGGGTCGTAGTAGTTCCGGGCATGGCTGGTGTCCTGGCGGCCCTCCAGCCGGCCGGAGAGGCGGAAGGCGGGGGCCGGTGTCCAGTGCAACGAGAGCTGGTCCTCCACGCGGCGGAAGTCGCGGTCCGTCTGCTGGCGCTTGGGCCCGCTGGGATCGCCCGTGCGGCCCTCCAGGGCCTGGAGGGTGTTCTCCAGCGCCAGCGTGGGCGCCAAGGCCCAGTGCAGCCTGGCGCCCCAGCTTTCCTGCCGGGCGCGCATCTCGCGTTGGGGTTCGTAGCTGCGGGCCGCGGGCCAGCCGGAGGTGGTGAAAGGGATGGAAGCCGTCTGGCCGCTGTTGCGATAGAAGGCCGTCAGGTCGGCTCCGCCGAGCTTCGTCCCCATCCGCAGGAAGCCGCCAGCCTGGCGGAAGGCGTCGTCGGGGAAACCGCTCTCCTGCTTCTGGGCTTCGGCGCCGGCGGCGATCCAGCCGCGGCTTCCGGTCACCTGGGCCTGGGCGGAGCCGCCCAGCAGGCTGTCGGTGCCCGCCTTCAAGGTGGCCTGGCCGTGGCAGCCTTCGGCGCCGCGCCCTGTGCTGGTGAGGGCGATGACGCCGCCGATGGCGTCGCTGCCGTAGAGGACGGACGAGGGCCCGAGGATCAGCTCCACGCGCTCGATGCCCACGAGGCTGAGGGCGCCCAGGTCAGGCGAGAGGGCCGTGGGGTCGTTGAGCCGCAGGCCGTCCAGGAGCACCACCACGTTGCGGCTGAGGGTGCCGTTGAGGAAGGCGGAGGCCTGCTTGCCCGTGCCGCCGGTGCCCATGACGGCCCCGGGCTGGAGGGTGTCCAGCAGGTCGGCCAGGGTGCGGGCGCCCAGGCGGGCCAATTCCTCGGCCTCCAGGATGCGGACGGGGCCCGGAGTCCGGGTGACCTCCACGGGCTGGGCCTCGGCGCTGACGGTGACCGTGGCCTCGGCGGGCTTGCGGTCGGCCTCCGCGGCCACGGAGAGGGCGGACACGGCCGCCAGGGAGAAGAGAATGCGGGCAGAACCCATCATGCCTCCACGCATGAAGTCGCGGCGGCAGGGCGTCCCGCAGGGGGAAGGCCCGGCCCGTTCCCGCGACGGGGGGTGAGGTGCGGGACCGGTCTCCGGGCTCGCACGCGACAGGAGCCTTTCGGCGCCCTCCGAGCCTTCCCGGGACGATCCCAGTGACTCGGACTTGAGGTCTCACACCCGGTGACGCGTGGGCGTGGTGCATACCGTTGCGGGGCAGCGCAGGAGTCTCACCTGCTTCCCGTGCATCCAGCACGAAATTGTCAAACTTCAGAGAACCACGGCGCCGGTGGATTCCGCAAGTACAATGGCCGCATGCGAGCACCCATCGGCATCATCGGCGGCAGTGGACTCTACCGGATGGAAGGGCTCTCCCTCGACCGGACGGAGCTGGTGCAGACTCCCTTCGGCGCGCCATCGGGGCCTGTGCACCTCGGCGCCCTGGACGGCATCCCCGTGGCCTTCCTGGCCCGCCACGGCGAAGGCCACCGCTTCACCCCCAGCGAGGTGAACTACCGCGCGAACCTCTGGGCCCTGAAGTCCCTGGGCGTCGAGCGCCTCATCTCCGTCTCCGCCGTGGGCAGCCTCCAGGCCCGCCACAAGCCAGGCGAGCTGCGCCTCGTGAGTCAGTTCATCGACAAGACCCGCCATCGGAAGGATACCTTCTTCGGCGAGGGGCTGGTGGCCCACGTGAGCTTCGCGGAACCGGTCTGCGCCCATGCGACCGCCGCCCTGCTCAAGGCTGGACAGGCTCTGTCCATTCCTATCGAGGACGGGGCCACCTACGTCTGCATGGAGGGGCCGGCCTTCTCCACTCGCGCCGAGAGCCGCCTGCACCAGAGCTGGGGTGCGGACCTCATCGGCATGACCCAGGTGACCGAGGCCCGCCTGGCCCGCGAGGCCGAGCTATGCTACGCCTGCATCGCCCTGGTGACGGACTACGATGCCTGGCGCGAGGAGGAGGAGGGCGTGGACGCCGCCTCGGTGCTGGAGGTCATGCACGCCAACGTGGACAAGGCCCAGCGCCTGCTCCGCGCGGCGGTGCCCGGCCTTTCCGGGGCCCCGCGGGCCTGCGCCTGCGGCGATGCCCTGAAGGCGGCCCTCTTCACCGCCTCCGACGCGGTCACCGAGGACGCCCGCAAGCGGCTGGACCTGCTGGTGGGCCGGTACGGATACGGGACCCGCGGATGAGCCCGATTCAGGCCAGCCCCAAGCTCCAGGCCCTGCTGAAGGACTTCCAGCAGATCGCGAGCATGTCGGGCTACCTGAACCATGCCTTCGACCCTCCGCAGCTGCGGTTGTTCTTCACGCTCTACGGTCGCGTGATGGTGGCCTCTCCCGCCGAGGGACTGGCGCTTACGCCGCAACTCCAGGCCTGGTGCGAGAGTCTGGCCGTCAACCTGCGGGAGGCCAGCTCCTCGGCCATCATGCCCCCGCAGGTGCAGGTGAGCGCCCCCCAGACCCTGCCGGACGGCCGCGACTATCTCGTAGCCACCCTCACCTTCAACACCAAGGTCACCGACACCTCGTACCTCCGGGTCCGCACCGCCGTCCTCGCCGCCTACCAGGAGGCCGTGAAGATGCGGGAGGCGGGTTTCAACCTGGAGGACGACGTCGCCGTGGCTGTGGAGACGGAGCGAGCACAGGTGGAAGCGATTTCAAATTCTGGCGAACCTGACAAGTCTAGTCAGGTTGCAACTGACCCGAATACTTGAATCCCTGGAACAAGAGGCCAAAAGGGCAACGCAGATGCTCGCGGGCAAAGTCCTATCTGTGATCCGGAGACCCCTGGAAGGTGAAATGGGGTATCCCGGTCACGGGCGGAAAAGACTGTTTGTGGATCAAACTCCATCTGGACTGGAACCCTCGATCTCATAAATCATTCCTCGTTGAGCCAAGGCTGCTCTCCATCTCCCAGGTGACCAGCTTGCTTAACCCATCGTCAAACCTGGATCCGGCTGCAGGTGCATGGTTTGGTTAGCTCCGTCCGTTAGGTGCCCCCGAATGAGTCTCCCCGTTTCAGATCTGAAGCAGCTCCTTCAATGCATGGAGCCCATTCTGAATGAGGGGGCATTTGTGTTCGCATCCCTGCCGCTTGATGCCGATGTGAGCCCGCTTCAGCCCCTGGCGACGATCCGCGAACCCGAGGGGCTATCGGTGGTCGTGACGGGGGCAACGGCGCAGCGGTACCAGCTGACGCCTTTGTTCGAGGCCGCCTGGATCACCCTCAGGGTCCACTCCGATCTTCACGCGGTGGGCCTAACCGCGGCCTTTGCTGGTGCGTTGGGAGCGGCGGGCATCAGCTGCAATGTAGTGGCCGGTGCCTACCACGACCATCTGTTTGTTCCCGTGGATCGGGCCCAAGATGCCATGACCACCCTTCGGGCTTTACAACACCCTTCTGATTGAGCACCTCGACCTCCAGTGGATCCGTTGAGGAAGGGGGGTGAGTTGGGAATCACCTTGTAGCATCGGTTACCGCCGGTTGAAGAGCTTCTCCAAGCGGCTCCCTGGCGCCGGCTCGGTCGCCCCCTTCGGTATCCTGGAAACCCAGCCTGTGCGAGGTTTCAGGAATGACCATGATTCGATGCCTTTCCGCCTGCCGCTCCCTGGGCCTGATGGCCGTGGCGATGGCCACCTGGGCGGCGCCGGCGGTGCTTCCCTTCAAGCCCTCGCCGGTGCCCGGCGGCGTGGCGATCGTGACCATCCCGGGCCAGGGCCCGGCGCCCAAGGTGACCTACCACGGGGAGTCGGTGTTGGTGCGGCGCGCGGCCAAGGGCTGGGTGGCGGTGGTGGGCATTCCGTTGGGCGCGAAGCCGGGCCGGCAGGAGATCCAGGTGGGGGGGCGATCCATCCCATTCACCATCCGTCCCAAGCGCTACCCGGAGCAGCGCATCCGCCTGAAGGACGAGCGCCGGGTGACGCCGAACGCCGAGGACGAGGCGCGCATCGCCCGGGAGCAGGCGCTCATGGCGCCGGCCTGGCGGGCCTGGCCCGAGGGCCTGGTGCCCACGCTTCAGTTCCAGCAGCCCACGCTTGGTGGCCTCACCAGCTCTTTCGGCCTGCGTCGGGTCTTCAACGGCCAGCCCAGGGCCCCTCATTCGGGCCTGGACATCAAGGCCCCGGCGGGCCAGGCCGTGCGCGCGCCCGCCGCGGGCGTGGTGGTGCTCACGGGTGACTTCTTCTTCAGCGGCAACGCCGTGTTCCTGGCCCATGGCGAAGGCGTGGTGAGCCTCTTCGCCCACTTGTCGAAGGTCACGGTGACCCAGGGCCAGGTGGTGAAGGCCGGCGACCTCCTGGGCGAGGTCGGCATGACGGGCCGGGCCACGGGCCCGCACCTACACTGGTCCCTCAGCCTCAACAACGCCCGCGTGGATCCGCGCCTCTTCCTCTAGGCACGGGCCAGACGGTACCCCTTCGTCTGCACCAGGACGACGCCCAGGATGGCAATGGCGCCTCCCAGGATGGTGAGCGGGGAGGGCACCTCGCCGAGCCACACCCAGGCGATGAGGCTGGCCAGCACCGGCGAGAGGTAGAGGAAGCTGGAGAGCAGGGAGGCGGGCATCCGGGAGAGGGCGAGGTTCCACAGCACGTAGGCGATGGCGCCGGGGAAGACGCCGAGGTAGATCACGGCCGCCGTCGCCGAAGGCGCGGCCACAGGCATGCGGTGGACCAGGCCCGGCAGGAAGACGAGCATGGGCAGGGTGCCCGCCCAGATGGAGTAGCAGGTGAAGGCCAAGGCGGAATGGCGCCGGAAGCTCCGCTTGGAGAGGATGGAATAGACAGCGGCCACGCCGGCGGACAGCAGGATGAGCAGGGCGCCGGGCGTGAAGCGCAGACCCCGGCCGCTGCTGAGGGCGATGAGGGCCACGCCGGTGAAGGCCACCAGGATGCCGCCCCAGCCGAGGCGCGTGAGGCGCTCGCCCAGGAAGAGGGCCGAGAGCAGGGCGGTGAACACCGGGCCCGCCGCGATGAGCAGGGAGGCCGCGCCCGCCTGGACCGTCAGCTCGCCGAAGTTGAGGGCCACGTGGTAGACGCTGATGCCCAGGAAGCCGGCCAGGGCGATCACGGGCAGGTCGCGCCGTTCCGGCAGCCGCATGCGCGTGGCCAGCGCGTACAGGGCCAAGGCGACGGAGGCCGTGCCGAAGCGCAGCAGGGCCAGCTCACCGGGGCCGTAGCCATCCAGGTCGGGCAGGCCCGCCGGTGTGATCCGCAGGCCGGCCCGGATGCCTGCGAAGGCCGAGGACCACAGCAGCAGCACACCGGCAATGGCCAGCCAGGTCCGGGGATCGCGCTTCCAGGTCATGCTTCCACGCTAGCGCGGCAACCGGGCCAGCCGCTCCCGCAAGGCCGCGCAGGCCCGGGCGCGGTGGCTGAGGGTGTGCTTGGTCTCCGGGGGCAGCTCGCCGAAGGTCCGGTCGAAGCCGTCGGGGATGAAGATCGGGTCGTAGCCGAAGCCGCCCTCCCCGCGGGGATCGAAGGCCAGGGAGCCCTCCACGGAACCGCTGGCGGTGAAGGGCTCGCCGTGGAAAGGCACGTAGGCCAGCACGCACACGAACCGGGCCGAGCGGTCCGCCCCATCGGGGACCATGGCCAGCAGGCGCCGGTTCTTGTCGCGGTAGGCGGGCAGGTCCGGGGCGAAGCGGGCGGAGAGCACGCCCGGACCGCCCCACAGCGCATCCACGCAGAGCCCCGAATCATCCGCCAGCACGCCATCCACGGGCTCTGAGCCGTGCGCGAGCCACCAGGCCCTCGCGCCCTCCGCCTTCTGCAGGGCGTTGTCCTGGAAAAAGGCGCCCGTTTCCGGCAGCTCCGGTGCCTCGGCCGGCCAGGGCACGAGCGTGACGCCCGACAGCAGCTCCGCGAACTCACGCAGCTTGCCGGCGTTCCTGGAGGCAAGGAGGATCTTCAACATGGGGACATCACCTGTTCGTCAGAGCTAAGGAATGTTGAAAGCGGAGGATAGCTGAGGAGCTGAGGAAAGCGGAGAAAGGAACTCGGGGGCCTCAGCGGGCTACTGCAGGAAGTACCTCTGCTCTCCTCCGCCCCTCCGTTCTCCTCCGCTTATCCCAATGCTTTTCCGCCTCAGCACCCCACGACCTCGGTGTACCAGCTGCGGGCGCGCTCGGGGGTCATGGGGCCGTGGACGAGGGCGCGGCCATCGGCGAAGAGGGTGATCTCGTCGGGGCCCTCCTGGCCCTTGAGCATCATTCCGGCCTGCCTCCAGGGGCTGTGGGTGCGGGTTTCCAGCCGAGTCTTGAGGGTCGCCAGGTCCAGCTTGCCGGGCGGGTTCACGCGGATCTGAACGCCCTCCAGGCCGCAGAGCGGGCTGGCCTTGAGGGTCCAGCGGGCGTCCAGGAACTCGGTGACCTTCTCCGTGCAGAAGCGGCAGCGGGTCTTGGGCGGCTTCAGGAACTGGCGCTCGTCGTGCCAGAAATCAAAGCGGGCCAGGTCGGCATGGGGCGCCTTCCCGGTGAGGATCTTGAGGGCCTCCAGGGCGGCCCAGCTGGCGATGACGCCCACGGCGGGGCCCAGCACGCCGGCGCTGTCGCAGGTGTCCACGTCGCCGCCGGCCGGGGGTTCCTCGATGAGGCAGCGCAGGCAGGGCGTGTGCGGCGGGTTCAGGGGCCAGACGACCCCCTCGCCGCCGATGGCGCCCGCGTAGATCCAAGGCGTGCCCGTGAGGATGGCCACATCGTTGATGAGGAAGCGGGCCTCGAAGTTGTCGGTGCCGTCGCAGATGAGGTCGAAGCCGGACAGCAGCTCCCGGGCGTTGCCGCTGGTGAGGTCGGCCACGACGGCTTCCAGTTCGATGGAAGAGTTGGCTTCGCGCAGCCGTTCCGCGGCCACTTCGGCCTTGGGCCGTCCCAGGTCCGACTCGCCGTAGAGGAGCTGGCGCTGGAGGTTGCTGGCCTCCACCAGGTCCCGGTCGATGAGGGTGAGGTGGCCCACGCCGGCCCGGGCCAGCCAGGGGGCGATGACGGAGCCCAGGGCCCCCAGGCCCAGCACGGCCACGCGCTTGGCGCGCAGGGCCCCGTCCGCCTCGCGGCCGAGAAAGATGCGTTGCTTGGCGTAGCGGTCGTTCATGGGGCTCTCAGCCATCACCTGTCAGCTCTCAGTCTAAAAGCAACGGCGCCCCGAGGGGGCGCCGCACTGATCGCTGAAAGCTGACAGCTGCTTAGTTCCCGCCCTGTCCAGCCTCGGCCATGGCCTTCTCGTACTCGGCCTGGAGGCGGCTGGCGTCGGAGATGGCGAACTTGTAGATGTACTCGAAGCGGTCGGCCCCCTTGGTGAGGGCGATGATCACCTCGTAGACGCCCTCGGCGGTCACTTCGAAGGGAGCCGCGATGACGTTGAAGGTGCCTTCCTTGGCGCCGTCGGGAATCTGCACGTCGCTGTCGCGGATCACGTCCTTGCGGTCACCGGTGGGGCTCACGATGGAGAAGCCGAACTTGAACTGGCCGTCCATGCGGGAGAAGCGGGTGTAGAAACACACCTTGGGCAGGGTGAAGGGCACCTGGGGCACCACGATGTGGTGGTCGTACAGGCCCATCAGCGAGGTCTTGCCGCCCATCTCCTGGCGGATGTCATCGCAAAGCAGCGTGAATTCATGCTTGGGGGCCTTGATCTGGACTTCTTGCATGGGGGCTCCGGAAAGAGGGGGCATCCTTGGGTGAAGGGAAAGTTTACCCTTGAAGACGGTCCCATCCAACCACGGGTTGGCGGCCGGTCCCGGAGGCTGCATGCGCCATTGGTTCTGGATCCTGTTGATCGCGCTGGGCCTCCAGGCCCAAGAGGCCCGGATTCAGATTCTTGGAACCACGGACATGCACGGGCACGTGATGGCCGAGGACACCTTCAGCCTCCAGCCCGCGAACCAGGGGTGGGCGAAGATCGCCACGCTGATCCGCCGCCAGAAGACCCTGAACCCGGACACGATCCTGGTGGACTGCGGCGACACGATCCAGGGCGAGCCGCTCAACTATGTGCGGAATACCCTCCGCCGCGATCTGCCGGAACCCAGCGTGGCCATCATGAACGCCCTGGGCTATGCCGCCATGGCCGTGGGCAATCACGAGTACGACTTCGGCCAGGATCTGCTGCGCGAAGTGGAGAAGCAGGCCCGGTTCCCCTTCCTGTCGGCCAATACCCTCACGGCCAAGGGCGGCCAGGCCTTTCCCGCCCACGTCCTGGTGACCGTCGGCGGCATCCGGGTGGCCCTCGTGGGTTTCACTACCCCTCGGACCGCCATCCTGGCGGGACCGCAGAACGGGGCCGGCCTCACCTTCCGGGACATTGTGGCCACCGCCCGCGAGCTGGTGCCCCGCCTCCGCGACAAGGAGAAGGCCGACGTGGTGGTGGCCTTGGTCCACTCGGGCCTGGGGCAGGTCGATGGCAGGGAGGGCGACGAGAATGAGGCGCTCCGCCTGGCGGATCAGGTGCCGGGCCTCGATGCCATCCTCACGGGCCACACCCACCAGGCCATCCAGACCGAGCACAAGGGGATTCCCATCCTGCAGGCCCAAGCCCATGGGCGCGCTCTCGCCGTGGTGGACCTGAGCCTGCGGAAGGAGCGGGGCCGCTGGCAGGTCGTCGCGAGCCAGGGCAGGCTCATCCGTCCGGAGTCGGACACGCCGGTGGACCCGGAGGTGCTGAGCCTGACCGCGGACCTGCGCACGGCCACGGACCGCTACCTCGACACCGCCGCCACCAGTCTGACGGTGGACCTGGACAGCCGCTGGTCCCGCATGGAGGACACACCCCTGATGCAGCTGATCCACCAGGCGCAGCGGCAGGCCACGGGGGCCCAGCTTTCCGCCGCGGCCAGCCCCGGCGCCAAGCTCTTCATCCCCAAGGGTCCCACCAGCGTGCGGCAGTTCTACGCCCTGTCGCCCTACGAGAACCAGGTGGCGCGCATCCGCATTACCGGCGCCCAGCTCAAGGCCTACCTCGAGCACGCGGCCCGGCACTACACCTACAGCTGGGAGCCGGAACTCTACAACCACGACGTTCCCATCCATGACTTCGACACGGTGGACGGCGTGGGCTATGCGCTGGACCTGGGCAAGCCCGTCGGCAGTCGCGTGGTGAACCTCACCTTCCAGGGCAAGCCCGTGAATCCCGACCAAGCCTTCACCCTGGCCCTCACCACCTACCGGCTGTGGGGTGGGGGCGGCTACATGGAAGCCATCGGCTTCAAGGGTGTTCCGGACCTGGTGACCGAGGCCTCCCAGCGCAACCTGCTGCTGGCCTATGTCCTGGCCCATCCCACGCTGAATCCGACCGTGCCCAACGCCTGGCGGACCATCCCCTACCTGGACCGAGAGCGGGTGCTGAACCAGGCCCGGTAGGTCGAAGCGGGCCCCGCTCCTATTTGACGGCCACCACCATCAGGCCGCCCTTGGGGTTGACGAAGATCGCGTCCGAATCGAGCACTCCCACCAGGACATGGCTGTCGTCCAGGCCCGTGGGCAGGAAGTCCACGGCGGTCCGCGGGAGGTCCAGCCGGGCCAGCACCAGCCCTTGCAGCGTGCTCCGCTGGGCGGCCGGCACTTGGGTGGCCTTCAGGGCGGCGAAGATCACGCCCTTGCCCACCCAGACCGCCAGGGGCCCGCGGCGGGTGGTGTCTCCCTCGAGGGCCGGAGCGGGGGCCCCGTGGAATTTCAGGGCGGTCTCGCCGATCTTCTGGCCGGTGTTGGCGTCCAGGATGCTGAGGTTCAGGGAGTTGCCGTCGGCCATCAGGATGTTGCCGCTGTCGTCCAGTGCGAGGGGGCGCTGGTTCTGGGGGGCCGGACCCTCCCTCTTCGAGGGCTTCGCGCCGAAGGTCCAGATCACATCCGCGTTGCGGAAGTCGCGCTTTTCGACATAGGGCTCGGCGGTGCGGTAGGAGAGGATCATGCCCACCGCGTCCCAGCAGACATCGCTCACCTCGGCGTGGAGCTTCACACGGTCCAGGATCCGGCCGGTCCGGTCGAGGCGGGTCAGGGAGGTGCCGTGGGCGACCCAGGCGGTGCTGCGGGGGTCGATGACCCAGCGGTCCGGCTCCTCATCGAGTTTCCCGAGAGGCAGGGTCCCCAGGAGGCCGCCGTCCCGGACCCAGGTGTAGAGGCTGCGCGTGGAGGCGTCGTAGAAGGTGAAGGAATCATCCCGGTCCTGCTTGGCCCAGCTGGTCGCCTTGCCGGCCGCATCCCAGGCCTGGGCGGAAGCCGTCACGGAGGTTAGACAGAGGAGGGCGCCCAGGATGGACGCGTAGATAGGGAATGACCTCACGAGAGCCTCGGGAAAGAACGCGCTGCTACGGCGGGTTGGGACCAACCATAGGAATTCCAGCGATCTTTCGCAAGGTTTTACTTAGATGTCACGGAAGAAATTCCGGATTCTGCCTTCGAGCGCCTCGGGGCTGAGGCCTTCTTCTTCCAGCAGGCGCCTCGGATCGCCATGGTGGATGAGGTGGTCGGCAACGGCGCAGCGGAGGAGGGGTTTGACCAGTCCCGCATCGGCCAGCGACTCGGCCACGGCCCCGCTGAAGCCGCCCGGGGCGCAGCCTTCTTCGAGGGTCACCACCGCCTTGCAGCGGCCCGCCCAGGCATGGATGAGGGCGCCGTCCAGGGGCTTCACGAACCGTGCGTTGATGACGGCGCAGGAGATCCCCTCCCCGGCGAGAACCTCCGCGATCCTCCGGGCCGGCTCCACCATGGCGCCCAGGGCGCAGAGCAGCAGGTCGGTCCCTTCGCGCAGCAACTCGCCCTTGCCCACAGGCAGAGCCGTGATGGGCTCCTCCAGGGTCACGCCCAGGCCGTTGCCCCGGGGATAGCGGAGCGCGGCGGGATGGCCGCAGTAGAGGGCCGTCAGCAGCATGCGCCGCAGCTCGTTCTCGTCCTTGGGGGCCATGAGGATGAGGTTGGGCAGGCAGCGCAGGTAGGCCAGGTCGTAGAGTCCGTGGTGGGTGGGGCCATCGGCGCCCACGATGCCGGCCCGGTCCAGGGCGAAGGTCACGGGCAGGTCCTGGATGCAGACGTCGTGGGCCACCTGGTCGAAGCCCCGCTGCAGGAAGGTGCTGTAGATGGCGCACACGGGCCGCATCCCCTGGGCGGCGAGCCCCGCGGCGAAGGTGACCGCGTGCTGCTCGGCGATGCCCACGTCGAAGCAGCGGTCCGGGAAGGCCTTCTGCAACAGGTTCAGCCCGGTGCCGTCGAGCATGGCGGCGGTGATGCCCACGATCTTCTCGTCCCGCCGGGCCAGGTCCACCAGGGCCTTGCCGAAAACGCTGGTGAAGCTGGGCGGGGCCGGCTTGGCCGGGTCCCCCTGGACCTTGATGATCTCGCCGGACTCGGCGTCGAAGGCGGTCACGCCGTGCCACTTCAGGGGATCCTGCACGGCGGGCTCGTAGCCGTAGCCCTTCTTGGTCTGCACGTGCAGCAGGACGGGGCCGTCCTTCATCTTCTCCTTGGCTTCGGCCAGGGCCTTGGACGTGGCGTTCAGGTCATGGCCGTTCACGGGCCCGATGTAGCGGAAGCCCAGGTCCTCGAAGAGCAGGCCCGGCACCATCAGGCGCTTGATGCTTTCCTCGCTCCACTTGGCGGCCTTGGCCACGCCCTTGCTGAGGCCTTCCAGGGGAATGGCCTTGATGGCGTGCTCGATGCGGTCGCGCCACCGCTGGTAGTACTGGCCCGACATGATCTGGTTCAGGTAGCCCTGCAGCGAGCCGACATTGGGATTGATGCTCATGTCGTTGTCGTTGAGGATCACCAGGAAGTTCTTCGTCTCCAGGTAGCCTGCCTGATTGAGGCCTTCGAAGGCCATGCCGGCGGTCATGGAGCCGTCGCCGATGACGGCGATGCAGGCGTGGTCCTGCTTCTGGAGGTCCCGCGCCTTGGCCATGCCCAGCACCGCGGAGATGCTGGTGCTGGCGTGGCCGGCGCCGAAGTGGTCGTAGGGGCTCTCGTCCCGCTTGAGGAAGCCCGACAGGCCGTGATGCTGGCGCAGGGTGGGGAAGCGGTCCTTGCGGCCCGTGAGGAGCTTGTGGGGATAGGCCTGGTGGCCCACGTCCCACACGATGCGGTCCTGGAGGAAGTCGAAGTGGTGGAAGAGGGCCACCGTCAGCTCCACCGTGCCCAGGTTGGAGCTGAAGTGGCCGCCAGTCTCGGACACGGAGGCGATGATGAACGCCCGCACCTCCGCCGCGAGCTGCCCGAGCTGCTCCGGGGTGAAGTGGCGGATCTGCTGGGGGGCGGCGAGGGAGTCCAGCAGGGGATAGGGGTTGGCGGGAGATTCCACCTGGACGCCTATTTCGCCCGCTGGGCCAGATACCGGGCCCAGGCTGCCAAGGACGTGCGATTGGGAAGGGTTGCTAGATGACATAGGGCGTTCTCGGTCGCTTCACTCAGGGCTTTGCGGGCGCCGTCCAGGCCCAGGAGGGAAGGGTAGGTGATCTTACCCCTGCCCGCATCTTTTCCGGCGCGCTTGCCCAGGTCCGCGTCGGTGGCGGTGGTGTCCAGGATGTCGTCCTGGATCTGGAAGGCGAGCCCGATGGCTTCGCCGTAGGCCCGCAGCGCGGAGCGGTCCGCGGGGGTCGCGCCGCCCAGCACCGCGCCGATCTCCAGCGAGGCGCGCAGGAGGGCGCCGGTCTTGAGGCGGTGGATGAGGCGCAGGTGGTCCAGGTCGTAGCTGTCCAGCGTTTCGCCTTCGAGGTCAAGGGCCTGGCCCCCGGCCATGCCTCGCCAGCCGGCGCCTTCGGCCAGCAGGGCCAGGGCCTCGGACCGCCTCACGGGATCCAGGTCCGCCGAGGCCAGCACGCCGAAGGCCTCGGTGAGCAGGGCGTCGCCCGCCAGGATGGCGTGGCCCTCGCCGAAGACCTTGTGGCTGGTGGGACGGCCCCGGCGCAGGTCGTCGTCGTCCATGGCCGGCAGGTCGTCGTGGATGAGCGAATAGGTGTGGACGTATTCCAGGGCCAGGGCGCCGGGGAGCGCCTGCGCCGCCGTCCCGCCCACGGCCTCGGCGGCCAGCAGGCACAGGACCGGCCGCACGCGCTTGCCGCCGGCCTCCAGGCTGTAGCGCATGGCCTCGCCCAGGCGGGCCGCTTCGCCCTCCTGGAAGGGGGTCGTGAGGCGGGCGTCCAGCAGGGGGAGCAGGCGGTCCAAGTCCGCCTTGACCAGCGAGGCGGGGTCGTTCATCGGCCTTCCCTGCCTTCGTCCAGGGGTTCGGCCCGGTATTCGCCGCCCAGGCCCGCCTTGAGGACCTCCACCTTGCGCTGGGCGTCGGCCAGCTGCTTCTGCAGGGCCTGGCTCAGCTGGACGCCTTCCTCGAACCGGGCCAGGGCCTCTTCCAGGCTGAGGCTGCCGGACTCCAGCTGCTGCACCAGGGCCTCCAGCCGGTCCAGGCCATCGTCGAAGGAGGGTTGGGGGCTCATGGGGATTCCGCAAGGAAGGGGCCCGCTAGCTGATCGCTGGGGGCCCCGCCCAGTCTACCGCTTCCCCTTCGCGGCGTCCTTCATCTCCTTGCCGCCGTCCCTCATGGTGTAGCCCGCGGGCAGGGCCCAGGTGCTTTCAGGGATGGCGGCGGTGGAGATCTCCGTGGCCACGGTGGTCACGTCCGTGCCCATGAGCCCGGTGATGTGGGTCTTCAGGGGTACGCCCTTGAGCTTGGCCGTCTCCTGGTAGACCCGCTTGAAGAGGGCGCCCATGGGTCCCGGGACGCGGTTCAGCATGGCCATGGACTTGGCGTAGTCCTTGATGGGGAACTGGAGGGAGGGGTCGATGCTCAGCTCTTCCACCATCTTGCCGAGGACGACACGCACTTTCTTGCACGGCCGGCCCAGGACGGCGTCCGGCCCCAGCTGCTCGACCTTCACCTCGGACACGTCGCCGAACATCATCTTGGTCACCATTTCGGGCATGCCGGCCATCTGGTCTTCCAGGGCCTGCATGGCTTCCTGCATGTCCTTGAACGTCATCTTGGTGATGACCTTCTTCCCGTGGTCGATGCTGTAGATCACCTCGTGGCCGTAGTCCACCAGGCTGTCGACCTTCGATCCGGCGTGGTTGATGCGCATCCGCGTGGCGCTCAGGTACTGGACCTGGGAGCCATCCTTGGCCAGGGCGCCCTTGCCCGTGACCTGGGAGGTGATGGTGAGGTCGCCCGCGGCGAGGCTGACCAGGGAGATGGCCATTCCGAAGGCAAGAGCCAGAAGGGTTCGCATGGGAATTCTCCGTGGGAAGGGTGCCGTGAGCATACCCTGGGGACTCGCCGGGGGCCAGGTGGGATACCTTCAAGGTGGGGGTGGCCATGGCCCGAGTCCTCGTGGTGGACGACAGCAAGGAAACCTGCGAGTTCCTGGAGGAGCTGCTGGGGACCATGGGCCTCGAGGTCGCCAAGGCGACACACCCCGACCGGGCCATCGAGCAGCTGCGGAAGGGGGGCTTCGACCTGTTGCTGTCGGACATCAACCTCGAGGCCAAGAAGGACGGCCTGGACCTGCTGCGGGAGGCCAAGCCCCTGGGAGTGGACACCATCCTGCTGTCGGGCTTCGGCACCCTGGAGACTGCCATCGAGGCCGTGCGGGAGGGCGCCTTCGACTTCCTCAGCAAGCCTTGGAACAACGAGGAGCTGAAGGCCCTGGTGACCCGGGCCCTCGCGCGGCGGCAGTCGACGGGCCAGGGCGAGACCCAGGACGCCTCGCCCAAGGCCAAGCGCAGCCTCATGATCGGCTCCAGCCCGAAGATGATGGCGGTCTACAAGACCATCGCGAGCCTCCAGAACAGCCGGGCCACGGTGCTTATCACGGGGGAGAGCGGCACCGGCAAGGAGCTGGTGGCCCGCAGCATCCACCTCTCCAGCGACCGCCGGGATCGCGCCTTCGTGGCCGTGAACTGCGGCGCCCTCACGGAAACCCTGCTGGAATCGGAGCTCTTCGGGCACGTGAAGGGCTCCTTCACGGGCGCCGTGGGCGAGAAGCCGGGCCTCTTCGAGGAGGCTTCCGGCGGCACCATCTTCCTCGACGAGATTGGCGAGACCAGTCCCAGCTTCCAGGTGCGCCTGCTGCGGGTGCTCCAGGAGCAGGAGATCCGCCGCGTGGGTGGCAACAAGACCATCAAGGTGGACACCCGGGTCATCGCCGCCACCAACCGGGACCTCCAGCAGATGGTGAAGGCCGGGACCTTCCGGGAAGACCTCTACTACCGCCTCAGCGTGGTGGAGCTGGCCGTGCCGCCCCTCAGGGAGCGGGGTGACGATGTCGGCGCGCTCCTGGACCACTTCCTGGCGGAGTTCGGGCAGAAGGACCAGCAGACCTACCGCCTGCATCCGGAGGCCCGGCGGGTGCTGGAGGCCTATTCCTGGCCGGGCAACGTGCGGGAACTGGGCAATGCCGTGGAGAACCTCACCCAGCTCAGCCGCGGCCGGGAGATCACCGTGGACGACTTGCCGGCCAAGATCCAGGCCGACGTGCTCAAGCGGGCCCTGCTCAAGACCGAGCCTTCCGAGGAGACCCCCTCCCTGATCGGGGATTGGCCCTCCCTGGACGAGCTGGAGCGCCGCTACATCCAGATCCTGCTGGGCCGCCACAAGGAGAAGCAGCGCATCGCCGACATCCTGGGGGTGGACCGGACCACCCTCTACCGGAAGCTCAAGCGCTACGGATTCCACGACGGGGAGTAGCAGGCTGCCACGAGTGGCAGAATGCAACGGGTTTTCCAGGGTTGGCCATTGCCTAAGTGTCTAATTGACTTGAATTAAAATTTGGCCCAGATGATGCAACCCTGACGGCACTTCCGGCCGTGCCGGATCAACCCAGGGAGAACCCCCATGAAGAAGCTTGCTGCGCTGCTCGTCGCCGCCGCTCTGATCAGCCCCGTGTTCGCGGAAGAGGCGAAGAAGCCTGAAGCGAAGAAGGTCGAGACCAAGAAGGCCGAGAAGAAGGCTGAGAAGAAGGCCGAGCCCAAGAAGGAAGAGGCCAAGAAGGCCCTGACCGTCGCCGAGGAGAAGAAGGCCGAGGCCGCCCCCAAGGCCGAGAAGAAGGCTGAAGCTGCCCCCAAGGCCGAGAAGAAGGCCAAGAAGCACCACAAGAAGGCCGAGAAGAAGGCTGAGGCTGCTCCCGCCGCCGAGAAGAAGGCCCTGACCTCCGAGGAGAAGAAGGCCGAGAAGAAGGCTGAGCCCAAGAAGGAAGAGAAGAAGGCCGAGAAGAAGGCTGAGAAGAAGGCCGAGGCCAAGAAGGCCATGACCGCCGAAGAGAAGAAGGCCGAGGCCGCTCCCAAGGCCGAGAAGAAGGCCAAGAAGGCGAAGAAGGCTGCCAAGAAGGCCGAGCCCGCCGCTCCCGCCGCCGAGAAGAAGGCCCTGACCTCCGAGGAGAAGAAGGCCGAGAAGAAGGCTGAGCCCAAGAAGGCCGAGAAGAAGGCCGAGAAGAAGGCCGAGGCCAAGAAGGCCATGACCGCCGAAGAGAAGAAGGCTGAAGCCGCCCCCAAGGCCGAGAAGAAGGCCAAGAAGGCTGCCAAGAAGGCCGAGAAGAAGGAAGAGGCCAAGAAGTAATAGGCTTCACCGGTTCACGAAAGAGCGGGCTTCGGCCCGCTTTTTCGCGTACGGCTTTCCGGCGGGACGCCCCCGGGCCATGATGGGAGCCATGATCGATCCGCTTCTCGACCTCACCGCAGAGATCCGCGCCCGGCTCCAGCCGCTTCCCGAGGGGCGGAGGCCTCAGCTCCTGGGGTGCGTGGAGGGCGCCTGCCTGCTCCACGACCATGCGGGGCTGCACCATCGCACCCAGGCGCAGGCGGCCCTCCCCGCCGGACCCTGGGACCTGTCCCCCCTCATCGACCACACCCTGCTGAAGGCCGAGGCCACGGGCGCCCAGGTGGAAGTCCTCTGTGCCGAGGCCCTGAAGCACGGCTTCGCCTCGGTCTGCGTCAACCCCCTGTGGGTGCCCCTGGCCTCCTCCCTGCTGAAGGGCAGCGCCGTCCGGACCTGCACAGTGGTCGGCTTCCCCCTGGGGGCATCCTCCCTGCTCGCCAAGGCCCACGAGGCAGAAGTGGCCGTGAAGGAAGGGGCGCAGGAGGTGGACATGGTGCTGGCCATCGGCGCCGCGAAGGGCGGCGACTGGGACACGGTCCGCCGGGACCTGGAAGGGCTGAGGGCGGCCGTTCCCGTGCCCGCGGTGCTCAAGGTCATCCTGGAGACCTGCCTGCTCACGGATGCCGAGAAGGAGCGGGCCTCGACGCTCGCGCTGGAGGCGGGTCTCGACTTCGTGAAGACCTCCACGGGCTTCTCGACGGGCGGCGCCACCGAGGCCGATGTCGCGCTCATGCGCCGGACCGTGGGCACGGGCATGGGCGTGAAAGCCTCCGGCGGCATCCGCACCTACGAGAAGGCGCTGGCCATGGTCCTGGCCGGGGCCACCCGCCTGGGGATTTCCGCCTCCGTGGCGGTGATTCAGGGGGGAGCCGGCTCAGAGGCCTACTGAAAAGTGCTATCCTCACGGATAGCAGTCCCGGCGGAGGTTCTTGTGGCAAAGCTTGATCTCATCATGTTCGAGGAGGAGTACAAGCTCCTCCACGAGATCATCGGCCGCCTCCAGAAGGATGCCTCCGCCAAGGTGGTGTTCCTGGTGGACAAGAACGGCCAGCAGATCGCCGCCGCGGGCGACGTGAAGAGCATCGACGCCACCAGCCTGGCCTCCCTCACCGCCGGCAACGTGGCGGCCACGGACGGTCTGGCCAAGCTCATCGGCGAGAAGGAATTCAGCCTTCTCTTCCACGAGGGCGAGCGGGACAACCTGCACATCTCGATCGTGGGCAAGCGCGGGATCCTGGTGGTCATCTTCGATCAGAATTCCAGCCTGGCGCTGGTGCGCCTGCGGGTGAAGAAGGCCAGCAAGGAACTCCAGGAGATCTTTGACCAGGTGGAACAGCGCGCGCAGAAGGAATCCGACAGCGGCAACCGCTTCGAGAGCCCCTTCTCGGAGATCACCGACGAAGACATTGACCGCCTCTTCGGCGACTAAGCCTGAGGCGCGGACATGACCTTCATCAACTACGCGTCCCGCGAGATCAACTGCAAGATCGTCTACTACGGCCCCGGCCTCTGCGGCAAGACGACGAACATCCAGTGGATCTACGAGCAGGCGAACCCCGACAAGAAGGGCAAGCTGGTCAGTCTCGCCACCGAGACGGATCGCACCCTCTTCTTCGACTTCCTGCCCCTGGACATGGGCACGGTCAAGGGCTTCAAGGTGCGGTTCCACCTCTACACCGTGCCTGGCCAGGTGTTCTATGACGCCAGCCGCAAGCTCATCCTGCGCGGCTGCGACGGCATCATCTTCGTGGCCGACAGCCAGAAGGCCCGTATGGAAGCCAACATCGAGTCCATCGCGAACCTGGCGACCAACCTCAAGGAGAACGGCTTCGACGTTCGCAACATCCCCTACGTCCTCCAGCTGAACAAGCGGGACATGCCTTCCGCCGTGCCCGTGGCCGAGATGGAGCGCCTGCTCAGGTTCCGGAGCGAGCCCATGATCGAAGCCGTGGCCAGCCAGGGCACCGGCGTCATCGAGACCCTCAAGGCCGCCGCCCGCCAGATCCTGATGGAGCTCCAGAAGAACTAGGGGGACGACGAGGATCACAGGCCCCGCCCCTCCCCGCTTGAATCCGGGCCCGCCTCCGGTAGAATGGATGTTCACGCTTTCCGGAGTAGCTCAGGGGTCAGAGCGGGTGACTGTTAATCACTAGGTCGGGGGTTCAAATCCCTCCTCCGGAGCCAAAACAAGAAGAGGTCCCACCGGGACCTCTTCTTGTTTTGGATGAGAATTTGGGGGATTTGAACCCCCGAGTGGCAGCTGGTCCGCGAGCGCGCCGTTCCGGTAGGGCGGGGCGTTGCCGGAACGGATGAAGCGCGAGTGGTCGCCGGCAACGGGTTCAATTCCCTCCTCCGGAGCCAGACAAGTCAGGAGTCCTGCGGGACTCCTGGCTTGTCTGGCTGGGGATCAGGCGGATGTGACCTTCAGAAGGCCTCGACTCTGCGCGGGAGCGCAGCATGGAGGCTTTCGAGCGGCTGGATCAAGATTGGGCGCGCGGCACTGCCTGAGAGGGGCGCATGACCCTGCTCGGCCCCCTGTTCTTCGACACCAGCCGGGATGTGATGCTCCAGGCCCTGTGCCGGGCCGCCTCCTCCTGTCCTTGGCCATGATGGCCCGCCACGCTGATTTTCGACGGCCCGCAAGCTGAGGGGCGACTCCGGGCGTGGCCTCCGGCTCCTACCGGCAGACCTGGTGGCCCGGAGGAGACAGGCTGGTTCCAGACCACCTCCAGACCCAGTGCATCAAGCGCGCTCCTTCCCGTAGACTCGGAGGCTGGAGGTGTCATGATCCGCAGATTCTCCACCCTGGCTGCGCTGCTGCTCGCGCTGCCCTGGGCCACCCAGACCCTGGCAGCCCAGACCACCGCGCCCGCCAGGAAACGAGTTCAGGCCCCCGGGAACAAGAAGAAGGTACCCGCCATGATCACGACCCTGACCGGCCTCCAGTACGTCGACACCCAGATCGGCACGGGGACCCTGCCCCAGCGAGGGCAGCGCTGCTCGGTCCACTACACGGGCTGGCTGTCCGACCACGGGAAGAAGGGCAAGAAGTTCGACAGCTCCTTGGATCGCGGCGAGCCGCTGGTCTTTCCCGTCGGCGTGGGCCGGGTGATCAAAGGCTGGGACGAGGGGCTCATGACCATGAAGGTGGGCGGCAAGCGCACGCTGTACATCCCCGCCGCGCTGGGGTACGGCACCCGCGGCGCGGGCGGGGAGATCCCACCCAACGCCGACCTGATCTTCGAGGTGGAGCTGCTGGGAGTCCAGTAGGCCGCAAGAGCGCCTGCCCAAGCCCCGACGAGGCCGCTGGAAGGCCAAGTGCGGGCGTGGTTGCCCGCCCTAAAGCGTGATGCGGGTCCCCAACACGGTCAGGAACTGGGCCATCCAGGCGGGATGGGCGGGCCAGGCAGGGGCCGTGACCAGGTTGCCGTCCGTGACGGCGCCATCGATGGCGATGTCGGCGTATTTCCCCTTGGCCACTTCCACTTCGGCGCGGCAGGCGGGATAGGCGGAGCAGGTGCGTCCCTCGAGCACACCCGCGGCGGAAAGGATCTGGGCGCCGTGGCAGATGGCGGCCACGGGCTTCTTCGCGGTGAAGAAGTGGCGGACGATCTCCAGCACCTTGGGGTTGAGGCGCAGGTACTCGGGGGCGCGGCCGCCGGGGATCACCAGGGCGTCGTACTGGTCCGGCTTGATGTCCGCGAAGGTGGCGTTGAGGGCGAAGCGGTGGCCGGGCTTCTCCGAGTAGGTCTGGTGGCCCTCGAAGTCGTGGATGGCCGTGGCCACGGACTCGCCGGCCTTCTTGTCGGGGCACGCGGCGTGGACCGTGTGGCCCACGGCCAGCAGGGCCTGGAAGGGCACCATGATTTCGTAGTCCTCTCCGAAATCGCCCACGAGCATGAGGATCTTCTTCGCGGCCATGACTGCCTCCTTGGGGTGATGGAACCGCTCCGATGATACGCGTCCGCCCATGGAAAAGCCCCACCTGAGGCGGGGCTTTTCCGTAACGCCTGGCGGTGGGGATCAAGCCTTCTGATAAACCTCCGCACCTTTCTGCACGAACGTCTCCGCCATCTCCTCCATGCCCTTCTTCAGGGCCTCTTCCTCGTTGTAGCCGTGCGCTTCGGCGTACTGCCGCACGTCGTCCGAGATCTTCATGGAGCAGAAGTGGGGGCCGCACATGGAGCAGAAGTGGGCGGTCTTGGCGCCCTCGGCGGGCAGGGTCTCGTCATGGAACTCGCGGGCGGTGTCGGGGTCCAGGGCCAGGTTGAACTGGTCCTCCCAGCGGAACTCGAAGCGCGCCTTGCTCATGGCATCGTCCCAGATCCGGGCGCCGGGATGGCCCTTGGCCAGGTCCGCGGCGTGGGCGGCGATCTTGTAGGCGATGACGCCGTCTTTCACGTCCTTCTTGTTGGGCAGGCCCAGGTGTTCCTTGGGCGTGACGTAGCAGAGCATGGCGCAGCCGAACCAGCCGATCATGGCGGCGCCGATGGCCGAGGTGATGTGGTCGTAGCCGGGCGCGACGTCTGTGGTGAGGGGCCCCAGCGTGTAGAAGGGAGCTTCATCGCACACGGCGAGCTGCTTCGTCATGTTCTCCTGGATGAGGTGCATGGGCACATGGCCGGGGCCCTCGATCATCACCTGCACATCATGCTTCCAGGCGATCTTGGTCAGTTCGCCGAGCGTCTCCAGTTCGCCGAACTGGGCCTCGTCGTTGGCGTCCGCGGTGCTGCCGGGGCGCAGCCCGTCGCCCAGGGAGAAGGCCACGTCGTAGGCCTTCATGATGTCGCAGATGTCTTCGAAGTGCGTGTAGAGGAAGTTCTCCTGGTGATGCGCGAGGCACCACTTCGCCATGATGCTGCCGCCTCTGGAGACGATGCCGGTGACGCGCTTGGCGGTCAGCGGCACGTAGCGCAGCAGCACGCCGGCGTGGATGGTGAAGTAGTCCACGCCCTGCTCGGCCTGTTCGATGAGCGTGTCGCGGAAGATCTCCCAGGTGAGGTCTTCGGCCTTGCCGTTCACCTTCTCCAGGGCCTGGTAGATGGGCACGGTGCCGATGGGCACGGGGCTGTTGCGGAGGATCCACTCGCGGGTCTCGTGGATGTTCTTGCCTGTGCTGAGGTCCATCACCGTGTCGGCGCCCCAGCGGATGGACCAGGCCATCTTCTCGACCTCCTCCTCGATGCTGGAGGCCACGGCCGAGTTGCCGATGTTGGCGTTGATCTTCACCAGGAAGTTGCGTCCGATGATCATCGGCTCGGTTTCCGGATGATTGATGTTGGCGGGGATGATGGCGCGGCCCCGGGCGACCTCGTCACGCACGAACTCGGGGGTGATGCGGCTCTTGATCCCGGCGGCCTCGCGGCCCAGGTTCTCGCGGATGGCGATGAACTCCATCTCGGGCGTGACGATGCCTCGCTTGGCGTAGTGCATCTGGGACACGTTCCTCCCGGCCTTGGCCCGCAGGGGCTTGCGCTCGGCGTGGAAGCGGATGGCGTCCAGGTCCTTGTCCCGCTCGCGCAGCTTGCGGTAGAGGCTGGTGGCGCCGGGCAGCTCCTCCACGTCGCCCCGGCCCAGGATCCAGTCCTGGCGCAGAGGGGTCAGGCCCTTGGCCACGTCGATGGCCACGGCGGGATCGGTGTAGGGGCCCGAGGTGTCGTAGAGCACCACGGGCGGATTCTCGGTGAGGCGGTCCTGGAAATCCCGGGTGGGCTGAAGCTGGACCTGCCGGAAGGGCACCCGGACGCCCGGGAGGCTGCCGGCCACGTGGATCTTGGTGGAGGCGGGGAAGGGCTTCAGGCAAGCGGTGAGGGCCGTGCCGTCCATGGGGGCGGAACCGGATTGCATGGTCATGAAAACTCCGGACTTGTTGAGGTCGGGCCGGGATTGATCCCTGAATCAGCAAGTTTATCGCGAGGGGGGCCGGGGGGACGAATCCAAAACGCGGCGCACAGGAGAGGTGGAGCGCCGCATCCGCCCGGATGCGCGATAATTGATTACAGGAGGGACCATGCCGCGACGCGTCTTGTTCATCAGCAGCCTGGCCCTGGGGCTGGTGGCCGCCCCGCGGCCCCAGGACGATCCCGTGATGAAGATCCGGGCCGAGCGGGCCTCGGCCCAGGGGATCTCCGAGGGGGACCTCCCGCCGGTGCCCAGGGGCATCGTCGAGCCGCCCCCCCTGCCGCCCCCGGAAGCCCACGTGAAGGACACCCGTAAGGGCCGGCGGGTCAGGGGCAAGGTCCGCAAGCGGAGCAGATCGGCTGCCGCCAAGGGGAAGGGGAGGGGCTCGGTGTCCCGCTCCAAGCTGCCGGCGCACCGGAAGGCGAAATGAGGATTGGCGTCCTCACCTCCGGGGGGGACGCTCCGGGCATGAATGCCGCCATCCGCGCGGCGGTCCGCCAGGCGGACGCCCTGGGGCATGAGGCCTGGGGCATCCGGCGCGGCTACCAGGGGGTGCTGGAGAAGGACTGGTCTCCCATGCCCAGCCGCGCCTGCGCCAACATCCTCCAGAGGGGCGGGACGGTGCTGCACACGGCCCGCTGTCCGGAATTCCACGAGGCGGCCCGGCGCGCCGAGGCCGCGGCGAACCTGCGGGAAGCCGGCATCCAGGGCCTGGTGATCATCGGGGGGGACGGCAGCTTCCGGGCCGCCGAGGCCCTCCAGCGCGAGCACGGCATCCCCTGCGCGGGCATTCCGGGCACCATCGACAACGACCTGCCAGGGACGGATCGCACCCTGGGTTTCGACACTGCCTTGAATACGGCGGTGGAGGCCATTGACCGCATCCGGGACACGGCCTCCAGCCACGGACGGCTCTTCCTGGTGGAGGTCATGGGGCGCAGTTCCGGCATGCTGGCCGTCCACACGGCCCTGGCCTGCGGGGCCGAGGCCGTCCTCTATCCCGAGTCGCCGGACGGTTCCTATCAGGCCCTGGTGGCGCGCCTCAACGCCAACTGGCTGCGGGGCAAGCGCAGCTCCATCGTGGTGGTGGCCGAAGGCGACGGCCTGGGCAGCGCGGTGGCCGTGGGCGACCGACTCCGCCGGGACTACGGCCTGGATCTGCGCGTGGTGGTGCTCGGCCACATCCAGCGTGGCGGGAGCCCCTCCGCTCTGGACCGCATCTGGGGCTGCCGCTGGGGGGCCGAGGCCGTGCGGCTCCTGGGCGCGGGGAAGGGCGGCTTCTACCTGGGCGAGGTGGCCGGGGCCCTCGCGGTCCAGCCCCTGGCCCGCATCCTCGATTCTCCGCCCGCGCCTCCGGAGGACCTGAGCGATCTGGTGGACATCCTTTCACGCTAGATGGCTTGTGAGGGGCGCCGGGCCCATGTTCCCCTGGAAGGTCGCAGGATTGCAGGAGGCAGGTGATGTCGGATAGCCACAAGGATTCCCTGGTCGCCGTCGTGATGGCCGGGGGGCGGGGAACCCGGTTCTGGCCCCGCAGCCGCAACGCCCGCCCCAAGCAGTTCCTGGCCATCGTGGGCACGGAGACGCTGCTCCACCAGACCGTGCGCCGCCTGGACGGCCATGTGGCTCCCGAGCGCATCTTCGTGGTGACCACGGAGGACCTGGCGGCCGAGACGCGCCGCATGCTGCCGGAACTGCCGCCGGAGAACGTGATCGTGGAGCCCGAGGGCCGCAACACCGCGCCCTGCCTGGCCCTGGCCCTGGTTCAGATCGAGCGGAAGGTGCCCCATGGCGTCATGGCCGTGCTGTCGGCGGACCACTGGATCGGCGATCGGGAGCTCTTCCTGGAGGACCTGGAGACGGCCGTGAAGCACGCCGCCTGGGAACACGAGCTGGTCACTTTCGGCATCAGGCCCACGTACCCGGAGACAGGCTACGGCTACATCGAATCCGAGGGTCACGGTCCCGTGCAGAAGGTGGTGGCCTTCCGCGAGAAGCCGCCGGTGGAGGTGGCGGTCCAGTACCTCGAATCCGGCCGCCACTACTGGAACGCGGGCATGTTCGTGTGGACCCTGGCCGATTTCCGCGAGGGTCTGGCGAAGCACGCGCCGGAAGTACTGAAGCCCCTGGACGCCTGGGTGGCGGCGGGCGCCGACCCCGCGGCCCTCGGCGCCGCCTACCGCCAGCTGCCCAAGGTGGCCATCGACGTGGCGCTCATGGAGAAGGCCGAGACGGTGGCGGTGGTGCCCACCCGCTTCCGCTGGTCCGACGTGGGTTCCTGGCCCGCCGCCATCGAGTTCCAGGAAACCGATCCCGAGGGCAACGTGAGCCAGGGCGAGACCCTGCTCCTGGACACCCGCAACAGCGCCTTCTTCGGAGGCAAGCGCCTCATCGCCGCCAGCGGCGTGGACGATCTCATCGTGGTGGACGACGACGACGCCCTCCTCATCTGCCACCGCGACCGCGCCCAGACCGTCAAGCAGATCGTCGAGCGCCTCAAGGCCGAAGGCCGCGAGGACCTGCTCTAGACTCGGAACTGAAGACTGAGGACCGATCCATGCAGCGACCTGACACCCTCCACGTGGACAAGCCCTGGGGACGGGGCCCCGTCCGCGAACCCCGAGGGTGAGCGGGAGCACGCCACGGGCGTGGCGTGCGATCCGGGGGTAGTCCCGGAGCCCCCCGCGAGGCGAGCCGAGCGGTGATGATGAACGAACCTTTCCAGCGAGCAGAGACCATGCAGCGACCTGACACCCTCCACGTGGACAAGCCCTGGGGCTCCTTCGACCAGTACGCCCTCAACACGCCCTGTACGGTGAAGATCCTCACCTGCAACCCGGGCCAGAAGCTGAGCCTGCAGCGGCACGCGCACCGCGGCGAGCTGTGGGTGGCCCTGGATCCGGGCGTGGTGGTGGATCGCGATGGCGCGGAGCTGCGCCCCACCGTGGGCGAGGAGATCTGGCTGCCCCAGGGCAGCACCCACCGCCTGCGCTGCGACGCTGGCGCCCTCCATCCGGTGCGCGTGCTGGAGGTGAGCCTCGGCACCTTCGACGAGGCGGACATCGAGCGGCTCCAGGACGACTACGGGCGCCGCTGATGCGGACGTCCCTGCTCTTCGCCGCCGCCCTGCTCTTCGCCGCGGCCCTGCCTGTCCCGGCCCAGAGCCCCGCTCCGGAGGGCGGGGAGATCCTCGGCCGGGTGGACCGCCTGCGCCACCCCTGGCCCGCCTTCACGGTGGAGCTCGCCATGAAGGCGCCGGGTGTGGTCCAGCGGTGGAAGGTGTCGGCCCGCGAGAACGGCGACGCCCGGCTGGACGGGCTCTCCGAGAAGGAGAAAGGCCGCGCCGTGCTGCTCCTGGGTGACGAGATGTGGCTGCTGCTGCCCGGCACGAAACGGCCGGTGAAGGTCTCGCCCCAGCAGCGCCTCATGGGCCCCGCCGCGGGCGGGGACGTGGCTCGCACACGGTTTCGCGATGACTACGCCGTGCGGGAGGTGACGGAAGCGTCCCTGGAGGACCGGGCCTGCTGGCGGCTGGACCTGGCGGCCAAGCGGCCGGCTCTCAGCGCCCGCCAGGTCATCCTCTGGGTGGCCAAGGAGGGGTCGCTGCCCCTGAAGGCGGAGTTCCGGCTGGCCTCCGGGCGCCTGGCCCGCACCGCTCGTTTCGGCCCGCCGGTCCAGGCCCATGGGCAGTCCGTACTGTCGCGCCTCGAGATCGAAGAGGCCGGCGGCGGCAAGGCGGAACTGGCCTTCGCGAACTGGACCCGGGGCGGCGTGGCGCCGGGGGCCTTTGACGTCCCAGGCGCCGGGCGGTGATAGAATGGTCGGCGAGGTGCCCGCGAGGGCTTCCCGCCACCAACCGTCCCACCAATCGATCCCAGCCCCGCTCGCGGGGCTCCCGCTGAAACGCCCCACCACTCGAAACCCCGCCAAATCTACCCTCACGAAGCGCCCGTACCTCCGGGCGCTTCCTTTTGAGGCGAGCTTTCGGGCGGGGGCCTGGACCGCAATCTGTCCTCGGAGCCGGGTGAGGCGGCTGGCACAATGGAAGGATTCGGAGGATTTATGTCCACGCCCAAGCTCGGACCCGTCGGCAGCTATGTGAAGCACCACTTCCGGCATTTCAATGCCGCGGCCCTGGTGGACGCCGCCGAGGGCTACCGGGTCTACCTGGAGAAGGGCGGCAAGATGATGGTGACCCTGGGCGGCGCCATGAGCACCGCCGAGCTGGGCCTCTCCTTCGCCGAGATGATCCGCCAGGACAAGGTGCACCTCATCGTCTGCACGGGCGCCAACCTGGAGGAGGACATCTTCAACCTGGTGGCCCACGACTTCTACGAGCGCGTGCCCCACTACCGCGACCTCACGCCCCAGGACGAGAAGGGCCTCCTGGACCGCCACATGAACCGCGTGACGGATACCTGCATCCCCGAGATGGAGGCCATGCGGCGCATGGAGAAGGCCATGCTCGAGGTGTGGATGGAGGCCGACGCCAAGGGCGAGCGCTACTTCCCCCACGAGTTCTTCCAGAAGGTGCTCCGATCGGGGAAGTACGAGCAGTACTACCAGATCGATCCCAGGCACTCCTGGATGCTGGCCGCCCTCGAGAAGAACGTGCCCATCGTCGTCCCCGGATGGGAGGACAGCACCCTGGGCAACATGTTCGCCGCCGCCGTCATCCGCGGCGACGTGAAGAATGTCCACACCGTGCGTACCGGCATCGAGTACATGACCTGGCTGGCCAAGCACTACCAGGAAGTCACCAAGACCTCGCCCCTGGGCATGTTCCAGATCGCCGGCGGCATCTCCGGCGACTTCCCCATCTGCGTGGTGCCCATGCTGCACCAGGATCTGGAGCTGACCGAGGTGCCCCTCTGGGGCTACTTCTGCCAGATCAGCGACTCGACCACCAGCTACGGTTCGTACTCCGGCGCCGTGCCCAACGAGAAGATCACCTGGGGCAAGCTGGGCATCGACACCCCCAAGTTCATCATCGAGAGCGATGCCACCATCGTGGCTCCGCTGATCTTCGCGTATCTGCTGGGGTGGTAGCGCTCAGCTGTCGGCTTTCAACTGAGAGCTGACAGCCGATCGCTGATGGCTTCCCATCCATGACCACCGGCCGCTTCGCGCCTTCGCCCACCGGGATCCTCCACCTGGGGAACCTGCGCACGGCGCTGGCGTCCTGGCTGTCGGCGCGCGCGGCGAGGGGGCGGTGGCTCGTCCGCCTGGAGGATGTGGACGGCCCTCGCTGCCGCCGGGAACTGGGCGAGGCGCAGCTGCGGGATCTGGCCGCCCTGGGGCTGGTGTCGGACGCGCCCGTGGTCTGGCAGTCCGAGCGCGGGGCGACCTACCGCGCGGCCCTGGAGACGCTGCACGCGGCCGGACGCCTGTATCCCTGCGCCTGCACCCGCAAGGACTTGCAGCTGCTCGCCTCGGCGCCCCACGCGGAGGACGGCCTGCGGCCCTATCCCGGCCGCTGCCGGGACCGGGCCTGGGAGGGCTTTGACCGGGCCTTGAGGCTGCGGCTGCCGGAAGGTCCGTTGGCCTGGGAGGACCGCGTGCTCGGGGCTCAGACGGACGATCCCGCCGTCTTCACGGGCGATCCGCTCCTGTTCCGCCGGGACGGGTGCTTCGCCTACCACCTGGCGGTGGTGGTGGATGACGGGGCCCAGGGCGTGACGGAGGTGGTGCGCGGCGCGGACCTGCGGCCCGTCACCGCCACCCAGGTCCGCCTGCAGGAGGCCCTGGGCCTGCCGCGCCCCGCGTACGGGCACCTGGGCCTGGTGGCCGCACCGGACGGGGGTCGCCTGGGCAAGCGGGCCGGCGCGCTGGGTGTCGCGGCCCTGATGGCCGGAGGGGTCGCCGTGCCCGAGATCCTGGGCTGGCTGGGCTGGAGCCTGGGCTGCCTGGCTCGGCCGGAACCCTGCCGGGCCGAGGACCTCGTCGACGCCTTCGCCTGGGACCGTGCGCCGGCCGGAGAGGTTCGTGTGCCGGCGGCCTGGACTTGATTCAGCGCGCGGCTTCCATCCGCTTCAGCTCGGTCCACAGCCAGTCCCGGGAGAGGACCGTGCGTCCGTCCGTCAGCCGGATCTCGTAGGGCTTGCCGCTCATGGAACTGCCCGTGGCGCAGTACTGGATGAACTCCGGGGCGGTCTTCACGCGCTTTCCGGCATTCCGCCACTTCAGGCGGAGGTGCTCCGCGGCCTGGGCCGGGGTGTGCTCGCTTCCGTTCCGGATGAACACGGCGCCCTGGAGCGCCGCCACCGCCTGGATGAGGGCCTCGATCTTCTGGGCCTCGGGCATCGGGGCAGGGGCGGCAAGGAGCAGGAGCGGAACCGGGATCATGTCCCTAGCATGACAAAGGACCCGGCTCTCCGGGTCCTTTGCGCAAGATGGGAGGCTGATTAGGCCAGGTTGTTCACTTTCTGAGCCAGGCGGGACTTGGTGCGGTCGGCGGCGTTCTTGTGCATGACGCCCTTCCGGCAGGCCTTGTCCACGAGGCCCTGGGTCAGGGGGAGCTGCTTGGCGGCCTCGGCCTTGTTGCCGCCGGCGATGAGGGCCAGGAAGCTCTTGACGGCCGTCTTCAGGGTCGAGCGGTTGCTGCGGTTGCGGAGGCGGGCCTCGGCATCGCGACGAGCCTTCTTGGCAGCGGACTTGTGGTTGGCCATGGGCGGGATCTCCAGCTCCCCTGGAAACCCCGGGAAGCGCGAAAGACCATCCTATCGCAAAAAGCCTGATGGTCAAGGGCAAAAGGCGGGGCTGAAGGCCCATTCGCCCCCTTCCGGAGCGCCCCTCCCCAGGGCATCCTGGTCGGAGGCGAATGGCCTCCCGGGAAGGATGGGGTCATGCCTCAGAAGAAATTGGAGTCCGTCGTGGATCTGGCGGCGAAGGCGAAAGCCCTGCGCCGGGACGTGCTGCTGCAGGTCTACAAGGCCCAAAGCGGCCACCCCGGCGGCAGCCTGAGCTGGATCGACATCGGCGTGGCGCTCTACTTCCACGAGATGACCGTGTTCCCCGAGGACCCCGCGAACCCCGCCCGTGACCGCTTCGTGCTCTCCAAGGGCCACGCCTGCCCCGCCCAGTACGCCCTCCTCGCGGACCAGGGCTTCTTCCCGAAGGCTTGGCTGGAGACCTTCCGCCAGTACCCCACGAGGCTCCAGGGCCATGCCGAGAACCACTACACGCCCGGCGTGGAGGTGACGACCGGCAGCCTGGGCCAGGGCCTGCCCCAGGCCGTGGGCATCGCGCTCGGCCTGAAGGTGCAGCAGGCGGCCCAGCGCGTCTACTGCGTGGTGGGCGACGGCGAGAGCCAGGAGGGCGTGATCTGGGAGGCGGCCATGGCCGCGCCCCACCACAAGCTGGACAACCTCTGCGTGTTCCACGACCTGAACGGCCTGCAGATCGACGGCGAGGTGAAGAAGGTCATGAACATCAACCCGGTGGCGGACAAGTGGCGCGCCTTCGGCTGGGCCGTGAAGGAGATCGACGGCCACGACTTCACCCAGATCCTGGAGGCCCTGGCCTGGGCCCGCACCGTGAAGGGCCAGCCCGCGATGATCTGCGCCCGCACCGTGAAGGGGAAGGGCGTGAGCTTCATGGAGAACCAAGCCGGCTGGCACGGCGTGGCCCCCAAGACCGAAGACTACGAGAAGGCCCTGGCCGAGCTGGCCGACTGACCGAGCACTGAAGACTGAAGACCGAGGACTGAAGACTGATGGAATCCCTGCGACACACCTTCGAACAGCGGCTGGCGGCGGCCCTTCCCGGCGTGGAGATCTCGCTGGAGCGGCCGAAGACCGGTGAGCTTGGGGACCTGGCCTTCCCCTGCTTCCGTGCCGCCAAGCAGCTGGGAAAGAACCCCGTGCAGCTGTCGCAGGAACTGGCGGCTTCCATCGCCATCGACGGGGCTACGCTCGTGGCGGCGGGCCCCTACCTCAACTTGAAGCTGGCGCCCGAGACCCGCGCCCAGTCGGTGCTGGGCGCCATCCTCGCTTCTCCCGCGAACCGGCCTTTCGGTTCACGGCCCGTCAACGGCAAGAAGGTCATCGTCGAGTACAGCTCGCCCAACATCGCCAAGCTCTTCACCATCGGCCACCTGCGCTCCACCATGATCGGTCACACCCTGGCCCAGGCCCACCAGTTCCTCGGCTACGAGGTGATCCGCCTCAACCACCTGGGCGACTGGGGCACGCAGTTCGGCACGTTGCTGGCGGCCTACACCCGCTGGGCCCAGGCGGAGAACGCGAACCTCGAGCAGGACTTCGACTGGGCGGAACCCGCGCCGGAGAAGCGCCGCACGCCCCTGTTCCGGCTCTTCCAACTCTACGTGCGGTTCCACGCAGAGGAGGAGAACGACCCGGCCATGCGCGACGAGGCCCGCGGCTGGTTCCGGCGCCTGGAGGAGGGCGACCTTGAAGCCCGCCGACTCTGGAGCTGGTTCCGGGAGATCTCCCTGCGCGAGTTCCAGCGCATCTACGATCGCCTTGGCGTAAGCTTCGACACGCTGGAGCAGGGCGAGGCCTTCTACGAGGACCGGCTCGTCCCGACCATGCAGCGGCTGGAGGATGCGGGCCTGGTGGTGGAAGGCAACAACGGCGCCCGCATCGTGAACCTCGAGGACGTGGGCATCAGCACGCCCTGCCTGGTGCAGAAGGCCGACGGCACCAGCATCTACGCCACCCGCGACCTGGCGGCGGCGCTGTACCGCAAGGAGGCCTACGGCTTCGACCGCTGCCTGTATGTGGTGGGCACGGACCAGGTGCTGCACTTCCAGCAGATCTTCGCCGTGCTCGACAAGCTGGATCCCTGGTTCAAGGGCCGCATGCTGCACACGCCCTTCGGCATGGTGAAGCTGCCCGAGGGCAAGATGAGCACCCGCAAGGGCAATGTCATCTTCCTGGAGGACGTGCTGGACGAGGCTCGCGAGCGCGTGGCCTCCATCATCGACGAGAAGAATCCCGAGCTGGCCAACAAAGCCGAGGTGGCCGAGATGCTGGGCATGGGCGCCGTGGTGTTCTTCGATGCCATGAACGATCGCGTGAAGCCCATCACCTTCACGTGGGACCGCGTCATCGCGCTCGACGGCGACACGGGCCCCTACGTGCAGTACGCCCACGCCCGCATCATGAGCGTGCTGCGCAAGGCCGGCGGCGAATGGGCGGCGAAGGCTCAGACCCAATCAGCCCAGGGTCCTTTCCTTTCCTACTCGGAAGCGCAGCTCCCGAGCGATCTCGCAGGCCTCGACGCACCCGAAGCCCAATCCCTCCTCTTCGAGCTGGCCGGGCTCCCCGTCGCCATCGCCGCCGTGGCAGAAGGCTGCATGGCCACGCCCCTCGCGCGCCAGCTCGTGACCGTGGCCCGCTCCTTCAGCGGCTACTACACCAACTGCCCCATCCTGGCCCCGGAGAATGCGCCGGAAGTCCGCGACGCCCGACTCACCCTCTGCGTCGCCACCGCCCGCGCCCTCCGCCAGGGCCTCCACCTCATGGGCATCCAGGCCCCGGAGGAGATGTGACCTTCGCCGAATCCCGTTTCCAGGAGATCCCATGACCAAGTACGTGTTCGTGACCGGCGGTGTGCTTTCGAGCCTGGGCAAGGGGATCGCGGCGGCCAGTCTGGGCGCGCTGCTGGAGGCCCGAGGGCTGAAAGTGACGCTCATGAAGATGGATCCCTACCTCAACGTGGATCCGGGCACCATGTCGCCCTTCCAGCACGGCGAAGTCTTCGTGACCGACGACGGCGCGGAGACGGATCTGGACCTGGGCCACTACGAGCGCTTCACCTCGGTGCCCACCACGCAGAACCACACCATCACGACGGGCCGGATCTACAACACGGTGATCCAGAAGGAGCGCCGAGGCGACTACCTGGGCAAGACCGTGCAGGTGATCCCCCACATCACCGACGAGATCAAGGGGGTGATGAAGAAGGTCGCCAAGGACATGGACGTGGTGATCATCGAGATCGGCGGCACGGTGGGCGACATCGAGAGCCAGCCCTTCCTGGAGGCCATCCGGCAGTTCAAGCTGGAGGTGGGCCTGGATTCCCAGATGAAGGCCAACGCCCTCAACATGCACCTCACCTACGTGCCCTTCATCAAGGCCGCGGGCGAGCTGAAGTCGAAGCCGACCCAGCACAGCGTGAAGGAGCTTCGGGCGCTGGGGATCCAGCCGGACGTCCTGCTCTGCCGCGCGGAGCAGGACATCCCCCGCGACCTGAAGGACAAGATCGCCCTGTTCTGCTCCGTGACGCCGGATGCCGTGTTCAGCTGCCGGGACGCGCACTCCATCTACGAGGTGCCCCTGAACCTGCACCTGGAGGGCCTGGACGCCAAGGTCGCCGCCCTGCTGGGCCTCGGCGAGAAGGAGCCGGACCTGAGCGCCTGGCAGAACCTCCTCCAGCGCATCCGCAACCCCAAGGGCAGCGTCCGCATCGGCATCGTGGGCAAGTACGTGGAGTTCAAGGAGAGCTACAAGAGCCTCATCGAGGCCCTTCACCACGCCGGCTACGGCCTGGAGACCCACGTGGACCTCAAGTGGATCGAAGCCGAGGAGCTGGAGACCCAGGATCCGGCGGCCTTCCTCCAGGACTGCCACGGCATCCTCGTGCCTGGCGGCTTCGGCGTGCGAGGCACCCGCGGCATGATCAAGTCCATCCAGTACGCCCGGGAGCACAAGATCCCCTTCTTCGGCATCTGCCTGGGCATGCAGATGGCGTCGGTGGAGTTCGCGCGGAACGTGGCCGGGCTGGAGGGCGCCGACTCCACCGAGTTCGACGACGCGCCCAAGCACCGCGTGATCTTCAAGCTGCGCGAGCTGGTGGACGTGGAGGAGCTGGGCGGAACCATGCGCCTGGGCGCCTATCCCTGCCGCCTCACACCGGACAGCCAGGCCGCGAAGGCCTATGGCAGCACGGAGATCAGCGAGCGCCACCGGCACCGCTACGAGTTCAACCACGAGTACCGGAAGGCCCTGGAGGACAAGGGCCTCCGCTTCACGGGCATGAGCCCCGACGGCGTCTTCGTGGAGATCGTGGAAGTGAAGGACCATCCCTACTTCTTGGCCTGCCAGTTCCATCCCGAGTTCAAGAGCCGCCCCCTGAACCCCCATCCGCTCTTTACCGCCTTCGTGAAGGCGAGCGCCGCGGCTCGCAGCTGACCTTCCCCAGAAACAGAAAGGGCGGGCCATCCGGCCCGCCCTTTCTGTTTCTGGGCGCTGGCAGCTACTTCCGTCCGCCCTTGGCCGCCCAATCCTCGAGCATGTCGGTGGTGACGGACTTGGGTCGCTCCAGGGCATAGCCGAGGGCGCGGTCCCAGGTGATGTTGGCCAGCACGCCCAGGGCGCGGCCCACGCCGAAGAGCACCGTGTAGAAATCGTACTCCTTGAGGCCGTAGTACCACTGGATCACGCCGCTCTGCGCATCCACGTTGGGCCAGGGGTTCTTGGTCTTGCCCTGCTCCGTGAGCACGCCGGGGGCCACCTTGTAGATCATGTTGACCAGCTTGAAGAGCGGGTCGTTGGGCAGGTGGTTGAGGCAGAATTCCATCTGGGCGGTGTAGCGCGGGTCGGTCTTGCGCAGCACGGCGTGGCCGTAGCCGGGGATGACGTGGCCGCTGTTCAGCGTGTCCCACAGGGCCTGCTTGACGTTCTCTTCCGTGGGCTCGGCGCCGTTGAGCTTCTTCTGGAAGCCCATGATCCAGTCGAGCACTTCCTGGTTGGCCAGGCCGTGGAGGGGGCCGGCCAAGCCGTTCAGGCCGGCGCTGAAGCTGTAGTAGGCGTCGGAGAGGGCGGAGGCCACGAGGTGGGTGGTGTGGGCGCTGACGTTGCCGCTCTCGTGGTCGCTGTGGAGGATGAAGTACATCCGGGCCACATCGTCGTAGGGCTTGGCGATGCCCATCATGTGCGCGAAGTTGGCGCCCATGTCGAGGCCGGCCTTCGGGGCGATGATGTCGCCGTTCTTGTACTTCCAGCGGTAGATGAAGGCCGCGATCTCGGGCAGGCGGGCCACGAGGTTGCTGGCGTCCTCGTACATCGTGTCCCAGTAGTCGGTCTTCTTCGTCTCGTGGTACTTCGCGGCGAACTGGCTCTCCTTCTGCATGGCCAGCACGGCGGTGGACAGCATGGCCATCGGGTGGCTGTCCTTGGGCATGGCCTTCAGGATGTCGAAGACGTAGGCCGGCACTTTGGCGCGGCTCTGGAAGTCGGCCAGCACCTCGTCGGCCTCGGCCTGGGTGGGGATCTCGCCGGTGAGCAGGAAGTACCAGAAGGACTCCACCGTCGGGTACTCGCCGCCCTTGGCCTTCGGCAGCGCCGCGAAGGTTTCGGGGATGTTCTTCCCGCGGAACCGGATGCCCTCCTGGGGATCCAGGTACGAGATGTCGGTTACGAGGCAGCGGACGTCCCGCGCGCCGCCGATGCACTGGTCGATGGTCACCTCGTCGATGACCACCTTCCCGTGTTCCTTCACCAGAGCGGCGGTACGGGGGCGATGCTCCTGGATCTTTTCCAGCAGGCGGGATTTCAGACGTGACATGGCTGACTCCTTGAAGAAGAGCGGTGGAAGGGGCGCGTTAGGAAGGAACGGGGGGGGAATCATCATCATGGCATCATCTATCGCGTCGCGATGCCATTCTTTAATGACCATCAGGGAATGAATCTAGCACCATTCCTGTCCACAGGATCGAGTATGTATGGAGTGCGGGAGGGATGCCGTGACCTTCGTCAAGCCGGGAGTGTTGATTATCTCAATGGTGGCTTTGGGCCTGGGCGCCCAGGAGACGCCTCGGCCCAACCGGGTGGCCTGGTTCGAAGGATTCCCGGAGCCCCTGCCGGAGGGGATGAACGAGCTGGCGCTGGAGGCAACCAGCCAGATGCTGCGTCCGGACTTGGAGCATAGCGCCGATGGGCGCACCTGGGCACGCCTGGATGGCGAGGAGTGGCAGCTGACCTGGGACTGGGCCACGAGGGTGGGGGCCTCGCGGATCAACATCCGGACCCGCGTGGCCTCTCGATCTGGCGGCATCGCAGATCAGGCCATCACGAACTGGCACACCCTCCTGAACCTGCCCCAGGGCGGACGGGAAGACGCACCGAAGAACCGCCTGGTCTACCACCTGGAGCGGGATGGGCGCGTGATCGGCGACCTGACCCGGCCGGGCGTGGCCCTGATGGATCTGGATGTGGCATGGGTGCGTCCCTTCGGCACCGCGGACGCGGGCGGGCGCATCGGCGCGTCGCTCCAGCTGCCCACGGGCAGGCAGTCCGACTTCTCCGGCAGCGGCGGCACCGATGGTCTCGTGGGGGCGGCGGCGTGGAAGCGCCTGGGTCGCATCAAGCTCTTCGGCCAGGCGGAGCGCGTGATGCTGGGGCTTCCCCAGCACAGCCCGCTGCGGGAGGTCATGGACCACACCTCCTTCAACCGGGCCTGGGCCACGGTGGCCTGGCTGGGGCAGGGCCGGGGCCTCATCGACGGCCTCGGCCTCGAGGTCAGCGTGGGCTACGCCGGCAGTCCCTACCGCACGGGCCTGGCCCGGCTGGACCGGGCGGGGTGGCAGCAGCACTGGACCCTCCGCCACACACGGCTGCCCCGCTGGCGCTTCGGATTCAGCGAAGAGGCCGGCACCTTCACGGCTCCGGACATCTCCGCCTACGTGGCCTACCGCTTCGACGGGAGCTGACCTGCCTGTAAACTAAATGATTCGTGCCGGAGCTCCCATGCAGCCCAACCAGTACCGCGACATCCGCCTTGAGAAGCTCGACAAGCTCAAGGCTCTGGGACTGGACGTCTGGCCACGGAAGGCGAAGCGCACCCACGGGGTCTCCCAGCTTGCGGAGGCCTATGCGGATGCGGAGGCCTGGCCCAACGAGAAGCTCGAGAGCCTGGGCATGACCGTGTCGGTCATGGGGCGCGTGCTCACCATCCGGGAGATGGGCAAGAGCGTCTTCGCGCACCTCACGGAGAACGGCGAGAAGCTCCAGGCCTTCTTCCGCAAGGACGACGTGGCGGAGCCCGGCTGGGACGTGCTGAAGCTCCTGGACATGGGCGACTTCATCAGCGTCACGGGCCCGCTCATGCGCACCAAGACCGGCGAGCTGAGCGTGCGGGTGAAGGAGGTCCAGTTCCTCAGCAAGGCCCTGCTGCCCCTGCCCGAGAAGTGGCACGGCCTCCAGGACAAGGAGCAGCGCTACCGCCAGCGGTACCTCGACCTCATCTCCAACGGCGACGTGCTGAAGACCTTCCAGACCCGGTCGCGCATCGTGAGTGGCATCCGGCGCTTCATGGAGGGCCAGGGCTACCTGGAGGTCGAGACGCCCATGATGCAGCCCATCCCGGGCGGCGCCACGGCCCGGCCCTTCATCACGCACCACAACGCCCTGGACATGTCGCTCTACCTCCGCATCGCCCCGGAACTGTACCTGAAGCGGCTCATCGTCGGCGGCTTCGAGAAGGTCTTCGAGATCAACCGCAACTTCCGCAACGAGGGGCTGAGCGTCCGCCACAATCCCGAGTTCACGATGATGGAGTTCTACGCCGCGGGCCAGGATCTCCGCGACATGATGGCCCTCACGGAGGATCTGATCTCGGGCCTGGCGCGGGACGTCATGGGCGCCGAGACACTCCCCTGGGGCGAGCAGCCCATCTCGTACGCCAAGCCCTTCCGGCGCCTGACCCTGAAGGATGCCATCGCGGAATACGGCCACGTCGATCGGCACCTCCTGGAGGACGGCGACAGCGTCCGCGCCCTGGCAAAGGCTGTCCACATCGAGGACACCGCCACCAAGACGGTGGGAACCTTGCTGGGCGACCTCTTCGAGCACCACGCGGAGAAGCAGCTCATCCAGCCCACCTTCATCACGGACTATCCCATCGAGCTGTCGCCCCTCACCAAGACGCTGGAAGGCGACGACCGCTTCGTGGATCGCTTCGAGCTCTTCGTGGGCGGCATGGAGCTGGCCAACGCCTATTCCGAGCTGAACGACCCTGTCGACCAGATGGGCCGCTTCCAGGCCCAGATGGCCGAGCGGGACGCCGGCAACGACGAAGCCATGCTGCTCGACATGGACTTCGTCACCAGCCTGGAGCACGGCTTCCCCCCCACCGGCGGCGAGGGCATCGGCATCGATCGCCTGGTGATGCTCCTGACCAACAGCGCCAGCATCCGCGACGTCATCCTCTTCCCCCTCATGCGCCCGACGAAGCCGTCGGAGAGCGAGGAAAAGGAATAAACGCCAACCGCAGAGAACGCGGAGAACGCAGAGAAGAACCAAGGCGATCTTCCTCCGCGTTCTCTGCGTTCTCCGCGGTGAAACCCCGCCTGGATGTGACAGAATCTGGCCCCTTCCGCTGCCATACTTGAAAACCTTGATTGGAGGCTCCCATGGCCGTCCCGATGCTTGAGCTTGCCCCGCAGAATGCCGCCGTGAAGGCGAAGGTGCTGGAGGGGCTCTCGGGTCTCATCGACCGTTCCTCGTTCATCTTGGGCGAGAACGTGAAGGGCCTGGAGGCCGAGATCTCCGCCTACGCAGGTGCCGCCCACGCCGTCGCCATGTCCAGCGGCACGGACGCCCTGCTGGCGGCCCTCATGGCCCTGGGCATCGGCCATGGCGACGAGGTGATCGTTCCCAGCTTCACCTTCTTCGCCTCGGCGGGCGTGGTCTCGCGCCTGGGCGCCAAGCCCGTCTTCATCGACCTCGATCCGGCCACCTTCAATGCCACGGGCGCCCTGGTGGAAGCCGCCATCACGCCCCGCACCAAGGCCATCATGCCCGTGCACCTCTTCGGCCAGCTGGCGGAGATGCCCGCCATCATGGCCGTGGCGAAGAAGCACGGCATTCCGGTGCTGGAGGATGCCTGCCAGAGCCTGGGCGCCAAGGGCTGGGGCAAGTCCGCGGGCCAGTTCGGCGACATGACCGCCTACAGCTTCTATCCCACCAAGAACCTCGGCGCCTTCGGCGACGCGGGCATGACCGCCATCCGCGACGACGCGACCCTGGGTGCGCGCGTGCGGCGCATCCGCGTCCACGGCATGGAGCCGGTCTACATGCACCACGAGGTGGGCATGAACGGTCGCATGGACGAGTTCCAGGCCCTGGTGCTCCGCGCCAAGCTGCCCATGCTCGACGGCTGGCACGAGGGGCGCCGGAAGCACGCCGCCTGGTACCTGGAGCGCATGAAGGGCCTGACCGCCGACGAGGCCGTGCTGCCCCGCGAGGTGGTCCCCGACGGCCGCCACATCTACAACCAGTTCACCATCCGGGTGAAGGGCGGCAAGCGCGACGCCCTCCAGGCCCACCTCAAGGAGCGGGGCATCGGCAGCGCCATCTACTATCCCATCTGCCTCCACGAACAGCCCTGCTTCAAGGACCTCGGCTACAAGGCCGGCCAGCTGCCCGAGTCCGAGCTCGCCGCCAAGGAAGTGCTCAGCCTTCCCGTCTACCCCGAGATGACGGCGGCCATGCTCGAAGAGACGGCGACGGCGATCCTGGCCTTCTTCGGCAAAAAGTAGCCTCCCGGAGGTTCAGGCCCCCGATCCCCCGTCGGCCGTGACCGTCTCCACCCAGGCGGCCAGCGCCTCGCTGGTGGCGGGGGGCACGTCCTGGAACTGCAGGCCCATCCCCACCTGCTCCTCCGTCTGGCCGCTGGCGGAGTACCCCAGCATGTAGGCCACGGTCGCCGTGATGGGTTGCTTGGGGAGGTCGGGATGGCCGAGCACCAGGCCGTCGAGGGTTGTCCCCGGCAGGAAGAAGCGGGCGGTCCGTCCCGGGACGAGGGCAAAGCAGCCACCCGCGCTCAGGTTCATGATGCGGACTTCACGGAAATCGTAGCCATTCAGGCTGAACGAGATGGTGAATTCAGGGCCGGTGACGACGCGGGCCTCACGGCGGTGATCCTGGCTGTTCATGGACGGAGCCCCCTCGATCCGGAAATCCCTGGTTGGGTATCGGACGATCCGTGGATAAACTGGACTTTCTGATCGGCCTGAACCCACCGGGGGACAGGGCGGGTTCCTGGGAACCCGGCCCTGACGGCGCAGGACGCCGTCTCACCCAAGCGGGGACAACGCGGGCAAGCAGCGCTGGCCGGACCCTCCATCCACCCATTCTATTCCTGGAGTTCCCATGGAAATCCTCCTCATCGAGAATGTGCCCAGCCTCGGCGCCCGCGGCGACGTCGTGAACGTCAAGGACGGCTACGCCCGTAATTTCCTGCTGCCGCGCAAGATGGCCCTGCCCGTCACCGCCGGCAACAAGCGCCAGATCGAGCTCGAGAAGATCCGCGCCGAGAAGCTCCGCGCCAAGGAACTGGCCGATGCCAAGAGCCTGGCCGAGAAGCTCGAGGCCGTGAGCCTCGCCGTGGCCAAGAAGGCCGGCGAGAACGGCCACCTCTTCGGTTCCGTCACCAATGCCGATGTCGCCGAGCTCTTCAAGGGCAAGGGCTTCACCCTGGATCGCCGCGACATCACCGTGCCCCACATCAAGGATGCCGGCACCTATACCGTGGATGTCCGCCTTTACAGCGGCGTGCACGCCAAGGTCAGCCTCGAAGTCACCGCCACCGCGGCCGAGTAGGCCCGCCCACGACCCATCCCCCCACCCGGCCGGCTCCTCGCGGAGGCGCTGGTCCTGCCGGGATTCCGCGCCGTCGGATCCCGCCACACCCCATCCCAAGGAGTCCATCCATGGCGAAGACCACTGCCAAGCCTGAAACCCTCGGCATCGCCGAACTCGCCGCCACCCTGGCGGAGGCCCAGGACCTCTCCAAGGCCCGCGCCAAGGCGATTCTCGACGGCGTCCGCGACCACATCGTGGAGACTCTGCTCTCCGGCCAGCGCGTCAACCTCTTCGGCCTCGGCACCTTCGAAGTGCGCGCCACCAAGGAGAAGATGGGCCGCAACCCCAAGACCGGCGAAAGCATCCAGATCCCCGCCGGCCGCAAGGTCGTCTTTAAGACGGCGAAGGGCCTCAAGGATCAGATGTAACCGACCGCCGGGTGACGGAGAACGCGCCAGTGGCGCGTTCGGAGTCGGGACCCGGCGAGGAGGTTATGCCACAGACGCAGAAGGCCGCCGCAAGGCGGCCTTCGTCGTGTGGGAGAGACGACCTTGCGGCCAGGCAAGGTCGTCTTCACCATCCGACCGAAGCATCGCGGAGGGAGGATAGGGCCGCATCGGCACAGCCGATGGCGGGGGCGAAGCCCCGAGGGCCGGAGGCCCGAGCCAGGACGGCCAAGGGGCTGAAGGACCAGATGTAACCGACCGCCGGGTGACGGAGAACGAGCCAGTGGCGCGTTCGGAGTCGGGACCCGGCGAGGAGGTTATGCCACAGACACAGAAGGCCGCCGAAAGGCGGCCTTCTCTTTGATAAAGAGATCTTCTGCTGCCAGCGAAGCTGGCAGCCCTGGGCCAAACCGCATCGCGATTTGGCGCCCTCCGAGCGCATGATCAGGTGATGGACCTGATCTACCTCCACGGTTTCTCCTCCGCCCCCAACGGGAACAAGGGGCGCTTCACGCGGAAGTGGGCGGAGGCCCGCGGGATCGCCTTCCATGCGCCGGACCTGAACCTGCCAACCTTCGAAGCCCTCACGGTCACGGCCCAGGTGGAGGCCGTGGAAGCGCTGGTGCGGAGCCTTCCCGAACCGCCGGTGCTGGTGGGGAGTTCCCTGGGCGGGTTCGTCGCCACGGCGGTGGCGCACCGGGGCAGCCCGCTGCGGTCCCTGCTCCTCCTGGCTCCGGCCATCGGCTTCGCCTCGCGCCGCATGACGCATCCCGCCTGGGCCGCCTACCGGGAGCGCGGGGAGATGGTGGTCTTCCATCACGGCGAGGGACGACCCCTGCGGCTGGGTCCGGACCTGCTCCGGGACCTCCCGCGCTGGCAGGGCGATGAGGCTTGGCGCATTCCCGTGCCCACGGTGATTCTCCACGGCCGGGCGGACGAATCCGTCCTTCTGGTGGAGAGCGAAGCCTATGCGGCGCGGAACCCGGGCGCCGTCCTCCACATCCTCGAGGATGACCACGGGCTGCTGACCCCGCCATCGCTGGCCTGCCTGGAAGCGGCACTGGATGGGGCCTTCCACTAGGATCCGAACTCCGCCGGGCTCAGCCCCTGCAGGTAGCGCGTGAGCAGCTTCTGCTTCTCCTGGCTGGCCTTCACCTTCTTCTGGTAGATGGAGAAGCGGTCCTCGGCGGGCCGGATGGCGGGGAAGAGGGCCACGAGGTCGCCCCGCTCCAGCTCCTCCAGCACGCTGTAGCGCGGCACCAGCAGCGCGCCCATGCCTTCCGCCGCCGCGTGGATCATGGCGCGGATGTGGTCGATGGCGATGAACCGCTCCAGCTGGGGCTGGTCCCGGCCGGGGACGGCCATGAGGAAGCGGTTCCACCAGGTTCCGGCCTTGTCGAGGGACAGCACCGGGCACCGCCCCAGGTCGCCGGGGACCCGGATGCGGTGCACCTTGCGGAACGCAGGGGCACAGGCCACCACGTAGGTCTCCCGGAAGAGGGGGGTCTTCTTCAAGGAAGGCAGCAGGTGCTCCAGGCAATCGATGATCAGGTCGAGGTCGTCGCGCAGGAGGGGCGCCAGCAGGTCGTGGCTGAGGGTGAAGTCGATCTCCAGATCCGGGTTCGCGGCCAGGAAGGGCTGCATGTGGCGCATGAGGATGCTGCTGCCGAACTCCACGGTGGCGCCCACGCGCAGCCGCCCCTTCGACAGGCTCTGGTGTCGGCGCAGGTCCTCCGAGGCCGCGTCCAGGGTCGCGAAGACCTGCTCGCAGGCCTGGTAGAGCCGGCGGCCCTCCTCGGTCAGGCCCAGGCTGCGCCCCCGGCGTTCTAGGAGCCGGACGCCAGCCAGTTCCTCCAGCCTGGCCATGGCATGGCTGACGGCGGACTGGGTGCGGTTCAGGCGGCGGGCACAGGCCGTGAAGCTGCCGGTCTGGGCCAGGGTGAAGAAGGTGCGGAGCTGGGGGAGATCCAGGAGGGCGTCCATGAACATGAATCATATTCATGCCAAGGGTGAATCGAATGAATTTTATCATTGACGCAAAAAAAGATACAAATGCCATAGGGAGGTGCGGCCATGCAGGACGTCCTGAAGGCGCTGGGCATGTCGGATTCGAATCGGGGCGGGTTCTCCGGCGAATGGATCGGAAGCGGGAAGGCCCAGGCCGTGGTGTCCCCCATCGACGGCGCGAAGCTGGCGGACGTGGCCAATGTGACGCCCGCGGAGTTCGAGGCCATCCTGGCCCGCAGCCATGCGGCCTTCGCCTCCTGGAAGCTGGTGCCCGCGCCCAAGCGGGGCGAGGTGGTGCGGGCCCTGGGCGACGAGCTGCGGAAGCACAAGGAGGCCCTGGGCATGCTCGTGAGCCTCGAAATGGGCAAGGCCCTGCGCGAGGGCCTGGGCGAGGTCCAGGAGATGATCGACATCTGCGACTTCGCCGTGGGCCTCTCCCGCCAGCTCTACGGCCTCACCATGCCCAGCGAGCGCCGCCAGCACCGCCTGCAGGAGCAGTGGCATCCCCTCGGCGTGGTGGGCGTCATCACGGCCTTCAACTTCCCCGTGGCGGTGTGGAGCTGGAACACGGCCCTGGCCCTGGTCTGCGGCGACACCGTGCTGTGGAAGCCCTCCTCCAAGACGCCCCTCACGGCCATCGCCTGCACGAAGATCGCCGAAAAGGTGCTGCGCGACTTCGGCTACGATCCGGCCATCTGCAGCCTGGTGATCGGCAAGGGCAGCGAGATCGGCGACCTCATCAACACCGACCCGCGCGTGGCCCTGGTGTCCTACACGGGTTCGGTCCCTGGCGGCCGCCACGTGGGCAAGCTGGTGCAGGAACGCTTCGGGCGCCACATCCTGGAGCTGGGGGGCAACGGCGCCGTGATCGTCAGCGAGAAGGGCGACCTCGAGATCGCGCTGCGCTCCATCTACTTCGGCGCCATCGGCACCTCCGGCCAGCGCTGCACCTCCACCCGCCGCGTCATCGTCCACGAGTCCGTCTACCTGGCCTTCCGCGACCGCCTGCTGGACCTCTACCGCAAGACGCCCATTGGCGATCCCCGCAAGGACGGGAACCTCATGGGCCCCCTGGTGGACAGGGCCGCGGTGGAGACCATGCTCGCGGCCATCGAGACCGTGAAGGCCCAGGGCGGGAAGGTCCTCTTCGGCGGCGAGAAGCTGCCGAACGCCGGCGGCTGCTACATCACGCCCTGCCTCGCCGAGGTTCCAGGCAACCTGCCCATCGTGAAGGAGGAGACCTTCGCGCCAGTGCTCTACCTCATGACCTACCGGACCATCGAGGAGGCCATCGCCCTCCAGAACGGCGTGTCCCAGGGCCTCTCCAGCGCCATCATCACCAACGATCAGCGCGAGAGCGAGCTGTTCCTGTCTGCGGCCGGCAGCGATTGCGGCCTGGCCAACGTGAACACGGGCACCAGCGGGGCGGAGATCGGCGGGGCCTTCGGCGGCGAGAAGGAGACCGGCGGCGGCCGCGAGAGCGGTTCCGACGCATGGAAGGCCTACATGCGCCGCCAGACCAGCGCCATCAACTTCAGCGGCCAGGTGGAACTGGCCCAGGGCATCACCCTGGAACTCTGAATCCGCCGGCCGGGTTTCAGCAGGGCCATTCCAGGGGCACTCGGGTAGACTCTAGGCAGAATTAACCGTGAGGCTGACCAGTGCCCGGGCCAACCCCCCGTCTCCATCCGTCTGACCCAGTGGCGGCTCCTGTCTCCGCCAGGGGCGGCGGTGGGTTGGCCCGGGCGGCCCGGGGAGCCCTGGTCGCGACCTGGCTCGGCGTGACGCTGGCGCACCTGGCCCTCCCGGCGGCCCAGCGCATCCAGGTATGGCCCCTGGGCTATCTGCTCCTCGAGATCCTGGCCTTCCTGAGTCTGAGCCACCGGGCCTGGCGGGCCCCCTCGGGCGAGCGGATGGCCTGGCTGCTGCTGGCCGTGTCCGCCTTCTTCGAGGTGCCCAGCCTGCTCCTCACCTTCAGCAGCCACGGGCAGGCGGTGCCGGGGATCATCTTCCTGGTCAGCCTCCTGAGCCTGGCCACAGGCATCCTGGCCTTGGCGGGCGTGCTGAGCTTCCCGAAGGAGCCGGGGCCGGGCAGCCTGTTCCGCAGGCGGGCTCTGGACAGCCTCATCTTCGCCACGTCCCTTCTCTTCCTACTCCTCGCGATGGGCGTGCAAGGCTCTCTGCGCGCCTCGAGCCAGGGCATGGGACTGCGGGTCCTGGCGGCCTACCTCAACGCGGCCCTCCTCGGGGGCGGCCTGGTCTTCATGACCTCCTATCATCCCGGTCTCATCCGGGGTCCCCTCGGATGGCTGTCCGCCTCTGCCCTGGCTTGGCTCTCGGCGCTGTCCTGCTGGGCCCTGGCAGGCCTGCCTTCCGTCACGTCGCCCCACGCCTGGATCGCCTTGGCAGGAGGAATCCCGTTCTTTCAGGGCCTTGCGGCCTGGTCCCCGCAACCCGAGGTGTCGCGTGCCTCGCGGGCGACCGACGGGAAGCGGTTGGTGCGGCTGTTCCCCTACCTGCCGGTCCTCGCGGCCATTCTCGTCCTGGCGGCCCTCCTGCCCCGGGGGCCGCTGGAGTTGATGCGCGGCGCCATCGGCGCCTTCCTGCTCATGGTCGCCCTCCTGCTCCTGCGCCAGTTCCTGGCCATCCTGGACCTCCGGGCTGCCCGACGGACGCTGGAGGAGCGGGTCCAGCACCGGACGGAGGCCCTCGAGCATGCCCAGGAGGCCCTGCTGAGGACGGAGCGCATGAACACGCTGGCCCTCATGGGCGCCGGGCTGGCCCACGATCTGAACAACCTCCTGAGCGTCCTGAAGAGCTCCGCGGAGCTGGCCCTCATGAACTTGGAGGAAGGCCGGCCCGCGGGTTCGGAGGACCTCCAGAGAATGACCTCCGCCGCCAGCCGCGCCGCCACCCTGACCAGCCGGCTCATGCGGTTCGTGAGCCGCGAGTCCGAGGACCTGGCGCCCGTGGATCTGGGCCAGGAGCTGCGGGACATGGAGGCGACACTGCGCCTCCTCATTCCCCGGACGGTGGAGTTGTGCATCGATGTGGCTCCTGCCGAGGCCCTGATCGTGCAGAGTTCCCGGCTTCGGCTCGAGCAGATGCTGGTGAACCTGGTGGCCAATGCCCGGGATGCCATGCCCGAAGGCGGAAAGCTTGCCATCCGCGCGGGGGCCGACGGGCCCGAGGCGGCCATGGCGCGGATCGACGTGGTCGATTCCGGAATCGGCATGCCTCCGGAGATTCTCGACCGCATCTTCGATCCCTTCTTCACCACCAAGGCCCCCGGCAAAGGCACCGGGCTGGGCCTGCCCTCCCTCAAGGCGCTGGTGGAGGAAGGCGAGGGCCGCATGGAGGTGGCCAGCGAACCGGGGAAGGGCTCCCGGTTCACCATCTTCCTTCCGCGGCTGAACGCTCTCTGAATCAGCCGCCGCTGATGAGGTGGATGACCTTCACCACGGCCCCGTCCGGGACCGTGGTGGTGTCGTAGTCGGCCTTCGCGACCAGGGCGTCGTTCACGTGGATGACGAGCATGGGGAAGCGGTAGTTCCGCGCCTTGAGGATGTCCCGCACGGTCATGCCCTCGTGCCATGCCAGCGGCTCTTCATTCACCAGGATCATGCAGGGGCCTTCCTTGGCTTTGCCCATGCTGAAGTCATCGACCGCATTCGCGGCCGATGACTTCAGGAGAGGTGCTGCTTGACGACCTCAACCACTTCGGGGAAGGCGTCCAGGCCCAGCTCCTTCAGCCGCGCCAGCGTGGGCACGCCGTTGGACGTCCAACCGCGGCGGGCATAGACGCTGTCCATGAGCTTGGAGAAGCGGTCCGTGCGCCACTGGCGGTGCAGGGCCATCTTCTCCTCCGTGGACTTCCCGGCGGGATCCAGGCCCATCTCGGTGATGATCTGCTGGTCGTAGCGCTCGGCGCGGGACTCGTACTCCTCCTTCGTCACCGGGCCCAGGGAGCGGTAGGGCGCAGCGTCGTGCTCGCGCAGGCCCTTGCCCATGCGGATGTTGAACACGCGCTGGAAGTTGTAGACCTTGGCGGACTGGATGATCAGCTCCTCCTTGTCGATCTTCACGCCCGTGGTGGCGCTGAAGAGGTCCACATAGTTCTGCACGTGCTCGGGCACCTTGTGGGCCTCGGGCTGCTCGGAATTGTTGGCGGGCACCACGTCGTTCCAGGGCAGCTTGCAGAAGCCGTTGAGGCCGAACCAGGTGCGGAACAGGGGGAAGTAGTAGAGCGCCTCCGCCTTGTCCTCGAAGGTGGGGATCTGCTTGTTCACCATGTCCATGAAGATCAGCCAGGCCTCGTCGTGCTGGGGGCCCTTGTTGGTGAGCGCGTAGCCGCCCTGCTGGGCCAGGGACTCCTTGGACATGTACTGGGAGTACTCGAGGCCCTTGTTCTCCATGCCGATGTCGTTGATGAGCTGCGGATCCCCCCAGCCCTGTTTGATGAAGTACTCCTTCATCTTCTTCACGCCCATGCCGGCGATCTTGCCAAAGCCCTCGCCGCGCGCCATCTGGTGCATCATCTCCAGGTCGGCCTCCGCGTTGCCCCAGGTCATCTCCAGGCCGCCCGTGCGTTCCTTGTTGAGGATGCCGCGCTGGTAGCACTCCATCACGAAGGCCGTGAGGGTGCCCCAGGTGATGGTGCAGATGCCGTAGGTGTCGCAGTAGAAGTTCAGCTCCAGCAGGTAGTCGGGGTCGAACACGCCGCAGTTGGAGCCGAGGCCCGCCGCGTTCTCGTACTCGGGACCATCCACGGTGACCATGTCGCCCTTATACGGGCCGGTCTTCAGCACCAGGCCGTCGGCGCCCTTGGCGCAGGCCATGGAGCAGCCGTACCAGCAGCCGTCCACCGTGGCCTGGGTGCAGCGCTGCTGCCAGTAGGCGGAGTCGATCTTGTGCACATCCGGGTGCGAGCCGTACTGGAAGTTGTGGACGGGCAGCAGGTCGTAGGCGTCCATGATCTCGACGATGTGGGCCGTGCCGTTGCGGCGCATCATGCACTGGCCGCCGTCGTTCTCGCGGATCTCCTTGTGGTACTTGATGCCGGTCTTGGCGATGGTCTCGGGATCCACCGGGTGGTTGAGGTCACCCGCGACCTTGGGGCCACGCACCACCAGGGCGCGGATGCGCTTGTCCCGGAACACGGTGCCGATGCCGCCCCGGCCCGCCTGCTTGAAGCGCACGCACTTGCGGCGGCGGTCGTAGAAGGAGAAGTTCAGCATGCCGATGAGGCTGTGGGCCGCGGCGGCGCCGCTGGAGACCACCGAGACATTCGGCAGGTCCTTCTCGTTCTCCGCGTACATGTGCGTGAGCAGCTCGGCCAGCACATGGCTGTCCTCGGGGCCGCCCTCGACTTCCTCGATGCGGATGATCCCCTTCACGCCGTCCACGAAGAGGATGACGTCCTTGTCGGCCTTGCCCTGGAGCTCCAGGGCGTCGAAGCCCGAGAACTTCAGCAGGGGACCGTAGAAGCCGCCCACGTTGGAGTCGATGGGGATGTCCGTCTGGGGCGAGAGGCTCACCACCAGGGACTTGCCGGTACCCGCGTACTGGGTCATGCCGGCCACGGGCCCGGGGCTGATGACGATCTCGTTCTCGGGATCGTTCCAGCGGGTGGTGGGCTTCACGGCGTTCCACAGGTGGAAGAGGCCGAAGCCGCGCCCGCCGATGAAGACATCCTTCATCTGCTGGGTGACGGGCTTCTCCGTGACCTCGAGACTGCCCACGTTCACGTAGAGCGTGCGGTTCGTGTAGCCCTTGTCAGGCAGGCTGGGCTGGAAGGGCACCTCCTTGAGGGTGCGCATCCCGGCGCGGAGGGCCTCGAGCCGGTCGAGGTACTCCGTGCGCTTCGTGTAGTCGATGTCCATCACCTTGCTGGGATCGAAGACGAGCTGGCTCATGGGGACTCCTTCAGATGATCCGGACGGCCGGCTCGGGGACGTCTTGAATGGAGAGGGCCCCGTGGGGGCAGACCTTCACGCAGACGCCGCAGGAGGTGCACTTGTGGGGGACGATCCAGTCCGGGTTGCGCATGAAGGCGTCCTTCTCGCAGAAGCCGATGCACATGTAGCAGCCCACGCAGAGCTGCTTGTCGATCATCACCACGCCCAGCTTGTTGCGTTTGAGGGCCTCGGAGGGGCAGACCACCACGCAGTCGCCGCACTGGTCGCAGAGGACGGCCTTGCCGCCACCGTCCTCGTAGGCCTTGATCTGGAGGGTGGCCTGGGCGGGGTCGTCCACCTTGAAGACCTTGATGGCGCACTCCATCTCGCACTCGTGGTTGCAGTTGCGACCTGCGTCGCACTTCTGGAAATCGATCACCAGCTGTTTCATGGCTCGGAGGCCTCCGGGTACGGACCTTTGACGACACGCCAATCGGGAGCGGTCGAAACCACCCCAGATGCGAGGCTAGTCCCGGTCCGGACCCCCGGCAATGGACGCGGTCACACTTCGGAGTCGAGACCCTCCCGCCGGATGAGGTGGGCTGCCGTGGCCTTGAAGGAGGCGACGATGGCCCCGCCGGGCTCAAGCCCCAGTTCTGCCAGGGATTGCGCGGTCACGTAGGCCGCCAGGAAGAACCCGCAATCCAGCTCCACCTTGAAGAAGGGGCCCCTGGGAACGACTTTCGTGACGGTCCCCGGGAAGGCGTTCCGGGCACTGCTGGATTTGTCGGTCTGTAAAGACAGCGCCACGTGCTCCGGGCGGATGCCCACCAGGATCGTCTGGCCGGGTCGCGCCTCGCCCACGGCCAGGACCTCGTGGCCGTCTCCGCCCTTGCCGAGGCGCAGGGTGAGCAGGCCCTCGCCGCTGGAAGCCACCTGGCCCTTGAGCAGGGTCTCCATGCCCACGAAGGCGGCCACGAAGGGGTCCTCGGGGTGGTTCATGACCTCGCGCAAACCCCCGGTCTGGAGGATGCGCCCATCCTTCATCACGGCCAGGCGGTGCCCGAGGCGCGCGGCCTCGCCTTGATCGTGGGTGGAAACCACGGCGGTGCTGCCGGTTTCCGCCAGGATGCGACCCAGGTCGTCCAGCAGCGCCTCGCGCGTGGGGGCGTCCAGGGCCCCGAAGGGCTCGTCCAGGAAGAGGATCTCCGGCCCCAGGACGAAGGCCCGGGCCAGGGCCGTGCGCTGGGCCTCGCCGCCGGAGAGCTGCCGGGCAGGACGGGCCAGGAGGTGGCCTACGCCCAGGCGCTGGGCCCAGGCGCGCACGGCGGGCTCACGCAGGGCGGCGGGGATCCCCCGGAGCTTGAGACCAGCGGCGATGTTCTGGGCCACGGTGGCGTCGAAGAGGAGCGGATCCTGGAAGACCATGGTCATGCGGCGGCGGTAGGCCTCGCGCTCCGGTCGAGAGCCGAGTCCTGCGCCCTTGAAGCGGAGGCTCCCCCCAGACAGGGGGAGCAGGCCCGCCAGGGCCAGCATCAGCGTGCTCTTGCCCGCGCCGTTGGGGCCCATGAGGGCCAGCACCTCGCCGGCGCGGAGGTCCAGGGCGGGTACGTCGAGGACCTGAGTTCCGGCCCGATGGACCGTTAGGCTCCGCGCCTCCAGGACGGTCGGGCGGCTCATCGGGGGCGGTTCCGCTGCTGGAGGTGCGTGAGCACGGCGTTCACCGTGAAGGCCAGCACGAGCAGGAGGATGCTGAGGGCGAAGGCCACCTCGAAGTTGCCCTTGCTGGTCTCCATGACCGTGGCGGTGGTGAGTACCCGCGTCTGGCCCTTGATGTTGCCGCCCACCATGATGGAGGCCCCCACCTCGGAGATGACGCCGCCAAAGCCCGCCATGACGGCGGCCAACAGGGGCAGGCGGGCCTCCTTCAGCAGCAGCCACACCATCTGGGGCCGCGAGGCGCCCAGCGCGAGGATCTGCAGCCGCAGGCCCGGCGGCAGGTGCTGGAGGGCCGAGAGGCTGATGCCGGCGATGATGGGCGAGGCGATGACGGCCTGGGCCAGAATCATGGCCGTGGGCGTGTAGAGGATCTCCAGGAAGCCGAAGGGCCCGCTGCGCCACAGCAGCACGGTGACGAAGAGGCCCACCACCACCGGCGGCAGGCCCATGCCCGTGTTCAGCAGGGCGATGACGAGCCGCTTGCCGGGGAATTCGTTCAGGGCCACGGGGATGGCGATGCCCAGGCCGATCACCAGGCTGATGAGGGTGGCCAGACCGGAGACTTCGAGGGAGAGCAGGGTGATCCGGAGGACCTCGGGATCCAGCGTGAGCAGCAGCTCCAGCGCCTTCCGAAGGCCCTCCCAGATCAGGTCCACAGCGCTCCTTTATTCGGCTTCGAGGAAGGGGAACTTGATGTCCCGGGGCGGCGTGAAGCTCTCCTTGATGGTGCGCGGAGAGGTCCAGCGGATCAGGTTGAGGAAGCTGCCGGCCTTGTCGTTGGTGCCCGAGGCCCGGGCGCCGCCGAAGGGCTGGTGGCCCACCACGGCGCCGGTGGGCTTGTCGTTGATGTAGAAGTTGCCGGCGGTGTTGGCCAGCACCTCGGTGAGGTGGTTGATCACGTAGCGGTCGCGGGCGAAGATGGCGCCGGTCAGCGCGTAGGGCGAGGTCTCGTCCAGCACCTTCAGGGTCTCGTCCAGCTTCGCGTCGTCGTAGACGTAGAGGGTGACCACCGGCGCGAAGATCTCCTCCTGCATGGTCACGAACTTGGGGTCCGTGGTGACGATGATGGTGGGCTCCACGAACCAGCCCTTGGACTTGTCGCCCTTGCCGCCCACGAGGATCTGAGCATCCTTGGAGGCCTTCGCCAGCTCGATGTACTTCATGGCGTTGTCGAAGGAGGCCTCGTCGATGACGGCGTTGAAGAAGTTGCGGAAGTCGCGCACGTCGCCCATGCGGATCTCGCCCATCAGCTCCACCAGTCGCGCCTTCAGCTCGGCCCAGCGCGAGGCCGGCGCGTAGACGCGGGAGCAGGCCGAGCACTTCTGGCCCTGGTACTCGAAGCCCGCGCGCACGATGGCGGCGGCGGTCTCGTCCACGTCGGCAGAGGCGTGCATGAAGACGTAGTCCTTGCCGCCGGTCTCGCCCACCAGGCGGGGGTAGATGCGGTAGCGGCCGAGGTTGTCGCTGATGGTCTTCCACATGCCGTTGAAGACCCCCGTGGAGCCCGTGAAGTGCAGGCCCGCGAAGTTGGGGTCCTCCAGGGCGATCTTGCCGATCATGGAGCCGCGGCCGGGGATGAAGTTGATGACACCATCCGGCAGGCCGGCCTCCTTGTAGAGCTGCATGAGGTAGTAGTTCGACACCACGGAGGTGGAGGCGGGCTTCCAGACCACGGTGTTGCCCATGATGGCGGGGGCCGTGGGCAGGTTGGCGGCGATGGCCGTGAAGTTGAAGGGCGTCACGGCGAAGACGAAGCCCTCCAGGGCGCGGTAGTGGACGCGGTTCCACACGTGAGGGTCGGAGATCGGCTGCTGCTTGTAGATCTCCTCCATGAACTTCGCGTTGTAGCGGAAGAAGTCTGCGGTCTCGCAGGTGCTGTCGATCTCCGCCTGGTAGGCGCTCTTGGACTGGCCCAGCATGGTGGCGGCGTTAAGGATGTAGCGGTACTTCGACGAGATGAGGCTGGCCACCTTGTGGAAGATGGCGGCGCGGTCCTCCCAGGGCGTGGCTTCCCAGTCCTTCTTGGCTGCCAAGGCGGCGTCGATGGCCATGCGGACCTCGGCTTCCCCCGCCTCGTGGTAGGTGGCCAGCACGTGCTGGTGGTCGTGGGGGCAGACGGCCTCCTGCGTCTTCCCGGTGCGCACTTCCTTCCCGCCGATGATGAGCGGGATGTCCAGCACCTGGGCGTACTGGCGCTCCAGTTCGGCCTTCAGGAGGGCGCGCTCCTTCGAGCCGGGCGCGTAGGGGAGGATGGGCTCATTGTGGGAGTCAGGCAGGCTGAAGATGGCGTTCGACATGGGGTTTCCTCCGTCCGGCGCGCCTATTCCGGCTTGCCGGCATCAGGGAAGAATAGCGGTGATCCAAAGGTGCCGATTCCGAATTCTTTGATCAGAGTCTGCACATCTTTCGACACCAGGAAGTCAGCAAAGGCGCGGGCTCCGGGGGTATTCACCTTGGGATGCCGCGCCGGATTGACCTCGATGACATGGTAGACATTCAGGAGGGCGGCATCGCCTTCGCTGAGGATCTCCAGCCCCAGCTTTTTGCGCAGGGCCAGGTAGGTGCCGCGGTCTGACAAAGTGTAAGCCCGCTTTTCGGAGGCCACGGCCAGGGTCTGGCCCATGCCGAGGCCGGTCTGCTGGTACCAGGCACCCTCGGGCTTGAGACCCGCCGCAGCCCAGAGCTTCTTCTCCTGGGCGTGGGTACCGGAGTTGTCGCCCCGGGAGATGAACAAGGCGTGGCCCGCTGCAATGGCCTGGAAGGCCGCCGCGGCGCCCTTCCCGCGCAGGTGGGCGGGATCGGTGGCCGGGCCCAGGAGGATGAAGTCGTTGTGCATGACGATGCGGCGGTTCACGCCGGAGCCTTCGGCCATGAGGGCCTTCTCCGCGTCGGGCGAGTGCACCAGCAGCACGTCCGCCTCGCCCTTCCTGCCCATGGCGATGGCCTGGCCCGAGCCCACGGCGATGGTCTTCACCAGGTAGCCGGTCTGTTTCTCGAAGCGGGGGATCAGCTCATCCAGCAGGCCCGAATCCTGGGTGCTGGTGGTCGTGGCGAGGATGACCGCCTTCGTGGCGGGCTGCCCCGCGTGCAGGCCCGCGCAGGCGAGGGACACCGCGAGCAGCCAGGTCCAGCCGGGGAATCGCGGGATCCGCATGGGGGCCTCCGTCCAATGTGTTCGAAAGGATACAACGAAACGCCCGACTCCAGTGGATTTCCCGCCAGAAAAGAAGAACGCGAATGGCGCGAAAACGCCCTTCGGGCGCGCGAAGGGCGCGAATGGAACTCGACCCACCGCGGACATCCCTTCACGGGCGGCGGCCATGGCGGCCCATGAAAACCGCCCAGAGCCGCCACCCGTGAAGCAGGCCGCGCGATGCGCGACCTGGGGCCGAAGGCCCGGATGTCCTGCACCGAAACGCCAGTGTTCGATTTCGCGGTCTTCGCGTTCTTCTTTTCCTCTGTGACCCTTGGGCGGAAGGCTCAGTCCAGCAGCCGCTTCCGGAAGGCCCGCACGTCGGCGGCGATGGCCTCGGCGGCCTTGGCCTGGATCTCCCGGAAGCGGGTCAGGGCCTCCCGGCCGGTGGGGGTGAGGACCGCCCCGCCACCCCGGTGGCCCCCCTTGGCCGCGGCCACCACGGGCGCGTGGAAGCACTGGTTCATCTCGTCCACCAGCAGCCAGGCCTTGCGGTAGCTCATCTCCAGGTGGCGGGCCGCCGCGGAGATGGACCCCGTCTGTCCGATGGCCTCCAGCAGGTCCGCCTTGCCCTGGCCGATGGCGATGTCGGTGCCGTAGGCGATGCGGATGCGGATGGAGGCAGCTGGGGAGGTGGGCTTGGCCATGGGTACCTCGGGGCGCCCCCATTTCAGCACGGGCGGGAAGGGAATCTGCTAGAAGGGAGGGATGGATGACAGGCGCGCAGACAAGCCGGCCCCTCCCACCCTCCGGGCGCGGCTCTTCCCGGAGCGCCCCCGGTTCTTCCCCTGGGCGCGGCCGGTCCAGCTGGTCCTGCGGAGCGTCCACATCGCAGCCATGGCCCTGGTGGTGGGGGCGCTCCCCTTCGGTGCCAGCCACGAGGCCCTGCGGACGCCCATCTCCCTCACGGTGGCCAGCGGCGCCCTCCTCTTCGCCATCGACCTCGCCCGGGACATGGGCATTCTCGTCCAGGGCAGCGGCGTGGCCGTGCTGGTGAAGCTGGCCCTGCTGGGCGCGGGCCTCCTGCAGCCGGCCCACCGCCTGCCCTGGTACCTGGCCGCCACCCTGGTGGCCTCGGTGGGATCCCACATGACCGGGAGCTGGCGCCACTTCTCCTTCGTCCAGTGGAAAGTCCTGAGGTACCCCGACTGATGCCGTCCCCCGCTGAAGCTCTCGCCCTGATCCTCGAGCGCGTGGCGCCTCTGCCGCCGCGGCAGGTGCCGCTCCCCGAGGCCCTGGGCCTGGCCGCCGCCGAGGCCCTCGCCTCCGAGGAACAGGTGCCTCCCTTCACCAACTCCGCCATGGACGGCTACGCCGTGCGGGCCGAGGATCTGGCTGCCGCCTCGACGGCGCAACCCATCCGCCTCCGCGTGCTGGGAGACCTGGCCGCCGGAGCCACACCGGACCAGGCTGTGGTACCTGGCACGGCCTGGCGCATCATGACTGGCGCGCCCCTGCCTGAGGGGGCCGACACGGTGGTCCCCGTGGAGGACACGACCCGCGGCCAGGACTGGGTGGAGGTCCGCGCCCCCCTCCGACGGGGCGTCCACGTGCGCCACGCCGGCGAGGACATCCAGGCGGGGCGGTCCCTGCTGGTGCCCGGCCGCGCCCTGCGCCCCGGCGACCTGGGCGTGCTGGCGGCCGTGGGGATGCCCGCCGTGCCCGCGCATCCACGGGCGCGGGTGGCGGTGCTCACCACGGGTGACGAGCTGGTGGACGCCTCGGAGCGGCCCGGCCCTGGGCAGATCCGTGACGCGAACATCCACTCGATCCGCGCCCAGGTGGCGGCCTGCGGGGCGATTCCCGCGCCCTTCCCCCGGGTTCGGGACGACCGCGCCACGCTCACCGCCGCCCTGCGCGAGGCGCTGACGGCCGATGCCGTCCTCACCACCGGCGGCATCTCCGTGGGCGACTACGACTTCGTGAAGCCCATCCTGGAGGAGCTGGGCGCGCGCCGCGTCTTCTGGAAGGTGGCCCAGAAGCCCGGCGGTCCGCTGGGGTTCTGGATGCTGGGCGGGAAGCCCATCTTCGGGCTCCCGGGCAATCCCGTGGCCGCCATGCTCATGATGGAGGAGTACGTGCGACCCGCCCTGCGGCGGCTCATGGGCTTCTCCGCGTTGCACCGCCCCGTGGCGGAGGCGGTGCTGGAGGACGGCTGGCACGGCAAGGCCGGCGATCGCCGCACCACCTTCCTGCGCGTGGTGGCCCGCCACGATGGCGGCCAGCTCCGGGCGCGGCTCACGGGCCCCCAGGGCTCGGCCATCCTCTCGTCCATGCTCGAGGCCAACGCCCTGGCCGTCATCCCGCCCGGCGTGGACCGCGTGGAACCGGGTGGTACCGTGACGCTGCACCTCACCGAGCTGGCGGAAGACCACTGAATCTCGATGAGCGCTTGAAGAGGGGAAGGACTTTTCACCACCAAGGCACCAAGACCACCAAGAACGGCAAAAGCACAGGCCATGGCTTTTCTTGGTGCCTTGGTGTCTTGGTGGTGATCCTTGTCTTTTGAAGGTGAGGCCGGAGGGCTAAGTTGGTGCTACAACTGCGCGGGGAGGCAGCCATGGCCATCCGCGTGGTGCGACTGGGAGCGCCAAGGGCGCCGGGCGAGGGCCTGCGGATCGGCACGGTGCGCCGGCCGCCCCGGGGCGTGCCCAAGGTGGAGTTCGCATCCCGGGACTTCTACGACGTGTGGATGCCCGAGGCGGCGCCCAGCGAGGAGCTGGTGAAGCAGGCCCAGGCGGCCGAGAGCGAGAAGGACTGGGCCGCCTTCAAGAAGAAGTACCGGGCGGAGATGGGCCACCCCGAGAAGGCCCGGCTCCTGGACCTACTGGCAGCCCTGTCGCACCGGACGGACCTGGCCGTGGGCTGTTACTGCGAGGACGAAGCGCGCTGCCACCGGTCCGTGCTGCGGGAACTCCTGGCGGAGCGGGGCGCCCTCATCCGCTGAGGGCGGCGGGATCGCGCTGGAACACGCTGGGGGCCAAGCGCCGACCCGTGCGGGGATCCCGCAGGGTGCGCTTGAGCACGAAGTCGAAGAGGAGCGGGTTGGCCCTCCAGATCTCGTTGAGAGCCCTCCGCTCGGCGCGCGTGATGAGCTTCAGCTCCACGAGGCGGCGGGTCCAGATGACCAGATCCACACCCGGCAGGGGATAGTCGCTCCCGTTGAGCAGGCGGTCATCCAGGTCGCGGGCCAGCAGGGTGCGGAGAGGCCGCGGCAGGCGGTTGACCTGGGTGATGGCCGAGAGGTCGCCGTAGAGGCGGCCGCGGTACTTGGGATCGTCCATCAGCCGCAGGAACAGGTCGAAGTTCGAGGCCGTCTTCCCGGGATGGTCCAGGTCCTCGTTGCGGCCCAGGCTGGCGCAGTGGGCCACGATCACGGTGACGCCCAGGTCCAGGGGGCGGCGCAGGCGCAGCGGGTTGCCGAGGGCCTGGGCGCCTTTCACGGCCACGGCCTTCTCTTCCCCTGCGTGGGTGAGCAGGATCACGCCCAGCTCCTTCATGCGGCGGTAGAAGGCGTCGTAGCGGGGATCGGCGGGATCGATGGCCTGGGCGTTGGGCAGCCACTTGAGCAGGCGGACACCCTTGGCCGCGCAGGCCTCCAGCTCCTGAATGGCGTCCTTCCTCGCCGGGTGGATGGAGGCCACGGGGACGAAGAGGTCCGGGTGCTTCGCGGCAGCCTCCAGCACATAGGCGTTGGGCACGTGGAACTCCGTGCGTGTGGGATCGGGCGTGCCATCGGCGTGGTAGGCCCCGTCCATGGCCAGGAGGTGGATTTTCACGGGATGGGGGAAAGCCCGCGCCCGGGCGACGAGGATGTCCAGGTAGTCGCGGTCGAAGTGGGCGAGGCCTTTCACGCCGGTGGCCTTCAGGTAGAGGTTCGTCTCCAGGCGCTTGACCGGGTGCCGGGGGCTCAGCTTCTCGGGGTTCACGAAGGTGCCATCGCCGTCCTGCCCAAGGCCGATGGCGTGGACGTGGACATCCACCACGGGATGGGCGGGATCCAGGTCCGCGAAGGCGCGGTCCACGAGGGCCTGGGCGGCCGGTGACAGGGGCGGCGCGGCGGACAGCGAGGCCAGGCCCAGGGCCAGAGTGAGGCAGGATCGGAGCCAGCGGGAGGGGCGGGGGGACATCCGCCAGAGATACCAGAATCCGGGGATCGATGACACCTCGCCATGCGAGACTATCCCGACTCCGAGCCCGACCCCGAGGTATCCATGACCGCCGAGCCCTCCTTCCGCGAGAAGTACGCCTTCCCTGCCAGCTACTGGAACGCCAACCTCACCGAGCTCTTCGAGCGGGCGGCCTACTACTCGATGGCCAGCTTCATCGTCATCTACCTGGGGCGGCTGGGGCTTGGCGACTACTGGCCGAGCACGCTGAACGGGGTGCTGTGGTTCCTGGTCTACTTCCTGCCCATCCTCAGCGGTACCATCGCGGACCAGATCGGCTTCCGGCGCAGCCTGCTCCTGGCCTGCGTGTTGCTGGTGGCCGGCTACTTCCTCATGGGCTACCCCGTGTGGTTCGGGGGGCATGTGCTGGCCCTCCAGGCCGGGCGGGAAGTCACGGCGGGGGCAGGCGTGGTGGTTCCGGTCTCCCTGGCCATCCTCCTCGTGGGCATCGGCGGCTCCTTCGTGAAGCCCTGCATCGCGGGCACCGTGCAGCGCACGCACCTGGGCAAGGCCACGCTGGCCTTCGCCATCTTCTACATGGTCATCAACATCGGCAGCGTCTTCGGCCGACTCACGGCCTTCTTCGTGCGCACCAAGCTCGGCAAGCTCGACACCATCTTCCTGGTGTCCATGGCGGCCTCGGTGCTGGCCTTCCTCGTGGTGGCGCTGCTCTACCGGGACCCCGAATCCGCCGTGGATCCGGCCAAGCCCAAGCGCAGCATCCCCGAGATCTTCCTGGGCATGTTCAAGGTGCTGGGCAGCGGCCGCTTTGCCCTGTTCCTGCTGGTGAGCAGCGGCTTCTACTTCATCTACAACCAGGTCTACAACGTGCTGCCCCTCTACGTGAAGAAGACCGTGGAGCTGAGCCCGGCCATGGACCTCTACACCATGGCGAACCCCATCACCATCGTGCTGTTCCAGCTGCTCATCACCAAGCTCTTCGGCAAGCTGCCGCCCATCAAGTCCATCATCGTGGGCACGGTGATCATCGGCCTCTCCATGCTCATCAACGTGGCGCCCCTCTTCATGGCCGGGGGCGTCACCGCGAAGGTGCTTCTGCCCGTGGGCAGCCTCTTCATCGTGATGACCGTGGCCCTCATCGCCTTCGGCGAGCTGTTCGCCTCCAGCCGCCTCTACGAGTACATCGGCTCCCTGGCGCCCAAGGGGCAGGAGGGCCTCTTCCTGGGCTACGCCAACCTGCCCATGGCCATCGGCAGCCTCGTGGGCGGCCCCGCCGGCGCCTGGCTCTTCAACCAGGTCATGTGCGCCGGCGCCGTGAAGCAGGCCGACGGCCTCCTGAAGCTCGACCCCAAGGCCGCCGCCACCGGCTGGATCATCCTCACCCTCTTCGGCCTGGGCAGCGCGCTCAGCCTGTGGATCTACAACCGCTGGTTGCAGAAACAGGGCTGAAGGAGCCAAGAACTGAAATAAGCGGAGGGACACGGAGGAGCAGAGGAAAGCGGAGAAAAGACCAGCGAGTCTTCCTCCGCTTTCCTCCGCCCCACTGCTCTCCTCTGCTTATTGAATTCTTTTTGAGAGATAATGGATCCCCTCCCGAGGTCCCCATGTCCAAGAAGGAAACGCCGCTCTTCCCCCTGCGCAAGGGGCTCCACACACGCCAGGCGCACGTGGACCTGCCCGCGGGCACCTTCGAGGAGGAGCATGCGCGCAACGGGTTCTTCGGGCGTACCACCCACCTCTACCGCTTGCATCCGGTGACGGACTGGACGCGCATCGAAGGTCCCCTGCGGCCCCACAGCTACGACCTGAACGGGCTGAAGCCCTCTGCCGATGAGGCCGTGCGCGCCTCCATGTTCGGCTCCACGGAGCCAGCGTTTGCCCCCATCTGCATCCTTCACAACGCGGATGTGGCCCTGCACTGGGTGGCGCCCTCCAGCATGGACTTCTTCTACCGCAACGCCGACGGCGACGATGTCTACTACATCCACGGCGGCGCCGGGAAGCTGGAGACCACCTTCGGCGCCATCCACTACGCCACCGGCGACTACCTGGTGATCCCGCGCGGCACCACCTACCGCTTCCTGCCTTCAGAAGGCGACCAGCGCTACCTGCTCATCGAGAGCGCGAGCGAGGTCACCATCCCCGACCGCAACCAGCTGGGGCCCAATGCCATCTTCGATCCCGCCATGGTGGACACCCCGGAGCTGGAGCCCTACGACGCTACTGCCCGCGAGTGGGCCGTCCACATCAAGCGCGAGAACCAGATCACGAAGGTCTTCTACCCGTTCAACCCGCTGGATGTGGTGGGCTGGAAGGGCGACCTCACGGTCTGGCGCATCAATGTGAAGGACATCCGGCCCGTGCTGAGCGCCCGCTACCACCTGCCGCCCAGCGCGCACTCCACTTTCATCGCGAACAACTTCGTCATCTGCTCCTTCCTGCCCCGGCCCTTCGAGGAGGAGGAGGGCGCCATGCGCGTGCCCTTCTACCACTCCAACATCGACTACGACGAGGTGCTGTTCTACTCGGCGGGCCACTTCTTCTCGAGGGACGGCATCGGCGCGGGCATGGTGACCTGGCACCCCCAGGGCATCCACCACGGGCCCCACCCCAAGGCCATCCCCCTCAGCCGCACCAAGGAGCGCACGGACGAGGTGGCCGTCATGGTGGACACCTTCCGGCCCCTGAAGGCCACGCCGGCGGCAGGGCTGGTGGAGAATCTCAACTATTGGGCGTCCTGGAAGTAGGGGGGTGCGTTCCCTCACAAGCGTGATTCGCGCCCTGTGGGGCCCCGCTCCAGGCGCTCCCCCGGAGCGCCTTCCGCGACCCACATGGTTGCGAGGAAGTAGACTGGTGAGGTGATCGTTCTCTTCCTTCAGCCCCTGATCAAGACCGAAGTCCGGCGCTTCGACCATTTCATGGCGTGGATGGACCGGGTGGGTTGGTCGCGCGCGGAGCACCTGCTCATGGTCGGCGCGGCCTGCCTGGCCATCCTGTGGAGCGTGAAGCTGGTGTCCCGCGCCGTGCGCCGGGCCGTGGACGACGGGAACGAGGAGGTGACCTCGGACGCCGAGCGCCGGGCGGAGACCCTGGGCTCCGTGCTCAACAACACCGCCCGGGTGCTGGCGGTGGTCTTCTTCCTCCTGATGTCGCTCCAGGAGTTCGGCGTCAACATCGGCCCCCTGGTGGCCGGCGCCGGCATCGCGGGCGTGGCCCTGGGCTTCGGGGCCCAGAGCCTGGTGAAGGACGTCATCAGCGGATTCTTCCTCCTCATGGAGAACCAGTTCGGCGTGGGGGACATCATCAGCGTGGACGAGCAGCATACCGGGGTGGTGGAGCGCATGACCCTGCGGGTGACGCAGATCCGCGACGCGGAGGGCAAGGCCCACTTCATCCCCAACGGCTCCGTGGTTCGCGTGGTGGTGCTCTCCAAGGAGTTCGCCCGGGCCAAGGTGATGGTCGGCGTCGGCTACGACACCGACATCGATGCGGCCATCGCCCTGCTGACGCGCATCGGGAAGGAGCTGGCGGAGGACTGGCCCGACCGGGTGCTTGAGCCCACCCAGGTGCTGGGCGTGGACGACCTCGGGGACAGCGCCGTGACCCTGCTGACCCTCACCAAGACCGCCCCGGCCAAGCAGTGGGAGGTGGCTCGGGAGCTGCGCCGCCGCATCCTCAGGGCCTTCCGCGAATCCGGCATTGAGATCCCCTTCCCCCAGCGGGTGATCCACCACCGCCGCGAGCCCGCCAACTGAGGTTCAGGAGGCCAGGGCCTTCCGCAGAGCCTGCCTGAGTCCGTCGAGGGTATAGGGCTTCTGCAGGAAGCCGGCCAGCCCCCGCCCCAGCAGCAACCGGGTGGACTCCGATTCGTTATAGCCGCTGCTGAGGATCACCCGGAGGTCCGGCCGGATCCTCCGCATGGCCTCGAAGGCGTCGCGCCCGTCCATGCGGGGCATGGTCAGGTCCATGAGCACCAGGTCGATGGCCTCCGGAGCCGCCTCCAGGCGCTCCACCGCCGCGAGTCCATCCTCGGCGGTGACGATGTCGAGGCCCATGGAGGCCAAGGCGGCGCCGATGGTCTGCAGGACAGCAGGCTCGTCGTCGACCAGCAGGATGGTGCCTTCCAGGCGGGCCTCGCCCTGGCCGTCCCTGGCCGGCTCGGCCAGCGGGCTGCCGGACGAGGCGGGGAAGTAGGCCTTGAAGGTGGAGCCCCGTCCCACCTCGCTGGAGACCTGCAGGCCCGCGCGGTGGCCCTTCAGGATGCCGAGCATGGCGGAGAGGCCCAGACCCCGGCCGGTGGCCTTGGTGGTGAAGAACGGGTCGAAGATCCGGGCCATCACCTCGGGGCTCATGCCCTGCCCGGTATCGCCCACTTCCAGCGTCACGAAGGTTCCCGGCAAGAGGGACTGGGTGGGGAAGGTGGCCGCGATGCCTGCCGCATCGAGCTCGGTGGCACCCGTCCGGATGGAGATGGTGCCCTCCTCGTCCCCCAGGGCGTCCGAAGCGTTGGTCACCAGGTTCATGATCACCTGCTGGAGCTGGGTCCCGTCGGCCTCCAGGGGAGGGAGCTCCTCTGGAAGGTCGAGCCGCAGGTTGGCCTTCTTGGAGATGGACACCCGGAGCAGGTGGGTCATCTCGGAGACCACCAGGTTCAGGTCGTGGAGCGACACCACGAAGCGTCCCTTGCCCGAGTAGGCGAGCATCTGCTTGGTGAGGTCGGAGGCCTTGAGGACGGCCTTCTCGGCGCTCCCCAGGAAGGGAACGGCCGGAGAATCCGGATCCAGGTTGGCCTGGGCGATGTTGAGGTTCCCCAGGATCGCCGTGAGCAGGTTGTTGAAGTCGTGCGCGATGCCGCCCGCCAGCACCCCGAGGCTCTCCAGCTTCTGGGCCTGCTGGATCTGGGCCTCCAGCTGGCGGTGCTGCGCCTCGGCCTGGTGCCGCTCGGTGATGTCCGTGCTGATGCCCACGATCCGGTGGAACCGCCCTTCGGCATTCCGGATGGGCACCAGCAGGGTCTGGAAGTGCCGCAGGCCATGCCCCAGGTCGGCGGATTCCTCGTAGGTGATCGGGCGGCCCGCGTCCAGGCAGCGCTGGTAGTTGGCGCAGAGTGCGTCGGCGATGGCGCGTGGGAGCCAGTCTTCAAGGGGGCGCCCGACGATCTCGTCGGCGGAGCGGTCCAGGGACCTGGCCTGGGCTGGGTTGAGGCTCTCCAGGACGAAGGGGCCCTGCTCCGGCACGCCGATCCAGAAGATGGCGTCCGGCGAGTTCTCGAAGAGACCCTGGTAGCGGGCCTCCGCATCGCGCAGGGCGGCCTCGGCGGCCTTCCGGGCCTCGACATCCCGGGCCGCCACCAGCAGCCGGTCCTGGCCGCTCACCTGCGCCCGGCGCATGTTCACTTCCACCCAGAAGGAGCGGCCCGAGCGGTGGCGCCCGCGCCACTCGAAGACCTGGGGTGTTCCCGACGCGGCGCGGCGGATCCAGGCCAGCGCCTCGGCCTGGGTGTAGGGAGGGATGTCCTCGTTGAAGGTGGACACCGGAATCTGGCGAAACTCCTCGGGCGTGTAGCCGTACATCTCCGTGGCGCGTGCGTTCGCCTCGAGGATGGCCCCGGTCTCGAGGTCATGGACGAAGAGGGCGTCGTTCACGGCGTCGAACAGGTTGCGCAGGGTCTGCTCGCCCTGGCGGAGGACCTCTTCGGTCCGCTTCCGGTCGGTCACGTCCCGCCGGATGCCGAAGTGGCCGAGGATTCGATGGCTGGCGTCGAAGAAGCAGATGCAGTCCCACTCGATCCAACGCGACTCCCCGCCGGGCCGGGTCTCCAGGAGCTCCCGGCGCAGGTGTCCCTGGGCCAGCAGCTCCCACGTGTCCGATTCCGCCTGGTCGGGAGCGCCCCGGTAGAGATCCCGGAAGGTCCAGGCCGCCAGGTTCCCCTCGGGCACACCCAGCTGCTCCGCCAGGGCCGGGTTGGTGCGGGTGAGGCGCTGCCGGTCGAGGAACGCGGCCACGGCGGCCTCGCGGTCTGTCCCCTCCTCCCAGGCCAGGGGCTCGTCCAGCATCGCGATGTAGTAGGCGTCCCGAGAGCGGGCGAAGAAGAGGTCCAGGCGGCGCTCGCTCTCCCGGAGGGCGACCTCGGCCCGGTCGCGCTCGGTCATGTCCTCGGTGAGGCCGATGCCGCCCACCACCCGCCCCGAGGCGTCCCGGATGGGATAGGTGAGCAGACGGGACACGACCCGCCGCTTCCCCGTGACGGACAGGTACTCGCCCACGGTCTGGCCGATGCGGCCTTCCAGGGCGTCCCGGATGGCCTGGAGCACGCCCGGATGGACGATCCGCTCCGCCATGGAGAAGGAGGAAAGCATGTTGCGGTTGGCCCCGAGGAGATCGAGGAAGGCCTGATTGCACTCCTGGAGGACCGTGCGGGTGTCGAAGTGGAAGATGCCGATGGGAGCTTCATTGAAGATGATCCGGTAGTGCTCCTCGCTGGCCCGGAGCGCGTCTTCGGCGGCCTGGCGGGCCTGCTCCCGGGCCAGGAGGGTGGCCTCCATGGCCTCGAAGGCCTGGGCGAGGCGCCCGATCTCGTGGTCGGGATGGGCCAGCCCAGTGGACTGACCGAGCTCCCCGCGCGCCACCCGGTCGAGGTGGTCGGCCAGGGACCGGAGCGGAGCCACGAGGAGGCGCTGGCCCATCCCCCAGCCCACCAGGACCGCCGCCCCCGCAGCCACGGCCAGGACGGCCAGGCTCTGCCCCAGGGTGAGCTGGGCCGGGCCGGTGACCAGGATGAGGACCAGCGCCGGCCCCACGGCCAGGGCCACCAGCAGGAGGAGGTGGAACCGGAGGGAGCGGGTGGCGGGGGTCGGCATGGAGGTGAATCCGGGGGCTGTATCGGCCCTTGGGGGGGAAGACCCAAATCCCGTGGGGCAGGTACCTAGCCGCTCCGGAGCCGGAGGGCGGCCAGGCGCCAGGCCTCGTCCAGGTCGTTCCGGACCAGGGCAGCCTGCAGGGCGCGTTCGAGGGCGTCCGGGGCCTCGGGGTCGCCGGGGTGCCGGGCCATGGCGGCGAGGTCCGGCAGGCCGGGGCTGTTGGCGAGCTGGCCCAGGTCGTTGGCCGTGAGGATGCGGCTCCGCTTGAGGGCTTCGGGCAGGGCGTCGTAGCCCAGGGGCCTGCCGGCGGGCTTGGGCACCTGGAAGACGGCCGCACCGCTGGCCCGGGTGTAGAAGGCGCCGCCGTTGCGGCCGATGAGGTCCAGCGCGTCCGGGTGGAGGAGGCCGTCCACGAAGCAGTCCTCCCGCACGTGGAAGGCCAGCACCTCGCCGAGGAGCATGAGGCCGGAACCGGGGCCCGTGCCGAGCTCCACCACCTGCTGCAGGCGGCACTCCATCTGGAAGGGACTCTCGGCGACCAGGGCGGGCTGTACGAGCCGCGCGGGCAAGGGTGTGAGGCCGCTCTTGGGGAACTCGTCCACGCCATCGGGCCACTCGGCGCTGGCCACGTTCATGGGGTGCAGCATGGCGTGGCTCACGGCGGCGATGACAAACTCCCTCGTGGCCACGGCGTTCAGGTAGGTGTGCTTCACCGTGCCGTCCCTCCCACGCCGGTTGGGCGCGAAGGCCACCGTGGGCGGGTTGGAGCCGAAGGCGTTGAAGAAGCTGAAGGGCGACAGGTTCCGCACGCCCTCCTTCGAGACCGTGCTGGCCAGGGCGATGGGCCGCGGCGCCACGCCCCCGCAGAGGAGGGCGTTGGTCTCGATGGGCGTGAGGTCGCCCGGCAGGATGGTGCGCAGGCTCATGATTTCCCGAACCGTACGGTCTTCCGGCCCGCGTCCGTCTCCTTGAGGAAGCGGATGAGGCCCTCGCAGTAGGTGCGCTGGTCGTCCCACATGGACATGTGGCTGCTGTGGGGGCAGAGGAGGAAGCTGCCGTGCTGGACCTGGGTGGAGACCCACTTCATGTGGGTGGGGTCCATGGTGTCGTAGGTGCCGCCGATGACCAGGGTGGGCATGGCCAGCCTGGGCAGGTCGGCCTTGCGGTCCCACCGCTCCAGGCGGCCCGAGGCGCCGAACTCGCTGGGGCCCTGCATGAGCACGTAGATGTCGTTGTTGGAGCGGGCATTGGCCCGCTTGACGGCATCGGGCCACTCGGGGAGTCGGCACAGGTGCTTGGCGTAGAAGTTCGGGATCAGCAGCTCCATGTAGCGGGGGTTCTCGTACTGCCCCTTGGCCTCGAGCTCCTTCACTTCCTTCACCACCGCCGGATCCATCTGCTTGGCCAGCACCTCGCTGGCGTAGCGGTTGTAGTCGGGGATGCTCATCATCATGTTCGAGATGATCAGCCCCTTGAGGTTCGCGCCGTACTTCAGCGCGTATTCCGCGGCCAGGATGCCGCCCCAGGAGTGGCCCAGCAGGTAGAAGTTGTCCTTGGTCAGGCCCAGGGCCTTGCGCACCTGCTCGACCTCCTCCACGAAGCGCTCGGTGGTCCAGAGGTCGCGGTCCTTGGGCTGGTCCGAGTAGGCCGAGCCCAGCTGGTCGTAGTAGATGAACTCGATGCCCTCGGCGGGGAGGTAGCCCTCCAGCGACTCGAAGTACTCGTGGGTGGAGCCGGGCCCCCCGTGGAGCAGCAGCAGCTTGATGCGCGGGTTGTTCCCGAACCGCTTGGTCCAGACCTTGAAGGTGCCCTTGGGCGTCTGGATGGGGATGAGCTTCACCCCGCCCTCCCGGACCTTGGCGCTGTCCGAGAAGTAGGCCTTCAGGGTGGGCTTCTGCGCGAGGACGGGGCTCGCGACGGCCAGCAGGCCGAGGAAGAAGGCGAGGGCGCGGCGCATGGTGGCTCCCGGGAGGATGAACCAGTCTAGTCCCCGGCCGGGCCGGAGGGCGTGCCGGCATAGAGGTCGGGTAGGGTGCCGCCCACCAGGTGGGGGGGCATGCCCACCAGCCGCTCGGGCACGTGGGTAATGGTGTTCACCAGCCGGCCCAGGCCCTCGATCTCCAGCACCACCTCGTCGCCGGCCTTGAGCCAGAGGTTGTCGGTGACCTTCGAGCCGTTCAGCTCCAGCAGGCAGCCCGTCCCCACGGTGCCGCTGCCGATGACCTCGCCGGGGTGCATCTGGATTCCGTAGCTGGTGCGCTGGAGGATCTGGGCGAAGGTCCAGTTCATGCTGTCCGCATTCCCATCGGACAGCCGGTGTCCATTCACCTCGCAGGTCATGCGGGCGTGGAGCAGCTCCCCGGCGGGCGTCTTCTCCAGATCCAGCTCGTCCTTGGTCACCAGCCAGGGGCCCAGGCTGGTGGCGAAGTCCTTGCCCTTGCAGGGGCCGAGGGACAGCTTCATCTCCTCCATCTGGAGCATGCGGGCGCTCCAGTCGTTCATCACCAGGTATCCGAAGATGGCGTCGTCAGCCTCCTCCAGCGTGGCGTTCTTCAGGGGCCGGCCCGTGACGATGGCCACCTCCAGCTCGAAGTCCAGGCGCGTCAGGTGGTGGTCCTGCACCTGCACCTCGCCGGGGCCCGTGACGGCCAGGTGGTTGGTGAAGTAGGTGACGGGGAACAGGTCGAACTGGGGAATCATGTCCAGGCCCCGGTTGCGCCGCGCGGTGGCCACGTGCTGGCGGAAGGCGTAGCCGTCGCGCATGGAGACGGGCCGGGGGATGGGCGCCAGCAGGCGCGCGGTGCCGGGATCCAACAGGGTCTGGGCCGGCGGCGCCGCGGTCAGGGCCCGGGCCAGGGGCATCAGCTCGTCCTGGCGGCGGATGAGGGTCAGCATGTCCACGGCCAGGCGGGGCTCGGCGGCGGCGAAGTCGAGGATGCGGCCGTCCGCCATGACGGCGCCGATCTTCTCCGCGTCGGCCTTCAGGAAAGTCACCAGCTTCATCGGTCGCTCCAGGGCAGGAAACCCAGTCTACAGCTGGAAAAACACGACTCAGGCATCGTCATTCGGGAGGCGCGGGACCCGGTACACTCAGGCCATGCGCGCCCTCATCCTCGCCACGACCCTCCTGCTGCCGGGAACCGCCATGACGCCCTCCGCCCCCGCGACCGCCTCCCGCCTCGAGCCGCTTCGCCTGGGCCGATTGCAGGTGTGGAAGCTGCAGGATGGTCGGCTCTCCCTCGCCGTGTCGCTGCTCAAGGGCCTCGACCCCGCCGAGGCGCGGCGGATGCTGGGCGGCAGGGACGCCGCGGACACGCCGGTGAATGCCTTCCTCGTACGGATGCCAGGCCACACCGTCCTGGTGGATACGGGCATGGGCAAGGATCCCGAGGAGGACTCGGGCCACCTGGAAGCGCAGCTCGCCGCGGCGGGCGTGGCGCCCGCCGACATCGACCTGGTCCTCATCACCCACGAGCACTTCGACCACATCGGCGGGCTGGTGAAGGCCGATGGTTCGAGGACCTTCCCCAGGGCGGTCCTGCGGGTGGCCCGCCGCGAGCACGCCTTCTGGACGGAGGACCCCTCGCGCCTGCCCGAGCGCCTGCGGGACCGGGCGCCAAAGCTGAAGGCTCTCTTCGAGACCTACGGGAAGGCCGGAGCTTTCCGACCCTTCGAGGACGGCGAGGAACTCGCCCCGGGCCTCCGCGCCCTCCCGGCCCACGGCCATACCGGTGGCCACACCGTCTACGCCTTCACCTCCGAGGGCCGAGAGCTCTGGTGCATCGGCGACCTCATCCACTTCGGCGCGGTGCAGTTCCAGCATCCGGAAGCGGGCGTGGCCTTCGACCTGGACGGGGACCGCGCCGTCAAGGTCCGCCAGGAGCTGTTCCGCGAAGCCGCCCACCGGCAGGTGGCCCTGGCCGGAGCCCACCTGCCGCAGATCGTGCGGATCGCGCCGAAGGGCACGGGCTACGAAGCCGTGCCAGTGCCCTGATGCTTCCCGACGTCAAGGCAGCAAGAAGAACGCGAAGGGCGCGAAAAACAAGCTCTGGTGTTACAGCATAGGACCTCCGGGCTGCGCATCGCGCGACCTGGGGCCGGAGGCCCGGATGTCCGATGCCGACGCGCCAGCGCGTACTTTCGCGCCCTTCGCTTCCTTTATTCGCGGTCTTCGCGTTCCTCTTTTCAGGCTATGGGTGATGCCGCCTCAGAGCAGCGCCAGCAGGGTCTCGGCGGCCTCGCGGATCCGTGCGGGGGGCGTGCTGAGGGGCGGCAGCAGGTAGAGGCAGTCGCCCATGGGCCGCACCAGCAGCCCGTGCTCCAGGGCGCGGCGGTGGAGCCGCCAGCCGAAGCGGTCGTCGGCGGGGTGCGCTTCCCCGGTGGCGGGATCCACCAGCCGGCAGGCGCCGATGGCACCCAGCACCCGGGCCTGGCGCACGGCGGGATGCGCGGCCAGGGCCGCAAAGGCGGCCGTCATCGCGTCGTTCAGGGCGGCGGCGTTGGCCAGCACGGGCTCCTCGTCGAAGAGGGCGAGGCTGGCGCAGGCCACGGCGCAGGCGGCGGGGTTGCCCGTGTAGCTGTGGCCGTGGAGGAAGGCCCGGCCCGAGGCGGGCGTGCCCCAGAAGTGGCGGTAGAGCTCCTCCGTGGCCCAGGTCATGGACAGGGGCAGGGTGCCGCCCGTGAGGCCCTTGGAGAGGCAGAGCAGGTCCGGCGCGATGCCAGCTTGTTCACAGGCGAGGAAGGTTCCGGTGCGGCCGAAGCCCGTGGCCACCTCGTCGAGGATGAGGTAGACGCCGTGGGCGTCGCACTGGGCGCGCAGCTCCCGGAGCAGTTCCGGCGGCCACATGCGCATGCCTCCGGCGCACTGGATCAGGGGCTCCGCGATGAAGGCGGCCAGGCGCTCGCCGTGTGCGACGAAGAAGGCGACCAAGGCCTGGCGGGCGGCTTCCAGGCGTTCAGGCCAGCCCGTGAGGTCACCTGCCAACTCCCGGCGCGGGTCCTCGGGCACCTCCAGGCGCTCGCAGGCCAGCAGCAGGGGGCGGAAGAGGCCCGTCATGAAGTTGTCCAGCTCGCCCACGCCCACGGCGCCCAGCGTGTCGCCGTGGTAGCCGCCGCGCAGGGCGCCGAAGCGGTCACGGCCCTTCTGGCCCCGCTGGAGCTGGGCCTGGAAGGCCATCTTGAGGGCCACCTCCACGGCCGTGCTGCCGTCGTCGGAGAAGAAGGCGCGGGTGAGGTTCGGCGGCAGCTTCGGCCGCAGCCGCACCACCAGCTCCAGGGCGGGCTCGTGAGTGAAGCCGGCGAACATCACATGGTCGAGCTTCGCGGCCTGGCGCTCCAGGGCGCTCACCAGCCTCGGGTGGCCGTGGCCGTGGAGGCAGGTCCACCAGCTGGAGACGCCGTCCAGCACCCGCTCTCCGTTGGCCAGAAGCAGGTCGCAGCCCTCCCCGCCGATGACGGGCACCGGCGGGTCGGCCTCGTGCACCTGCATCTGCGTGAAGGGATGCCACACGTGGGCGCGGTCCAGGGCTAGGCGATCGGTCCAATCGGGGGGCAGGGGCGTCGGCATGGCTCCAGTCTAGGCCAGCCCCGCTCAGGTCTTGGGATCGGCGCGCGGGACTTCGGGGTAGAGCCGCCGGGCGCACTCGGGACAGATGCCGTGGGTGAAGTCGGCCTCGGTGTGCTCGGAGATGTAGGTCTCCAGCTGGTTCCAGGACCCCTTGTCGTCGCGGATCTTCTTGCACGAGGCGCAGATGGGGATGATGCCGTGAAGCGTCTTGATGGTGTCCAGGGCGGTCTGCAGCTCCTGGGTGCGCGTGGCCACCCGCTGCTCGAGGGTGGCCTTCATGTCGCTCAGCTCGCGGAAGGAGACCCGGAGCGCGTCAGTCATCTGCCGGAAGCGGTCGTTGAGGTGCTGGGTCTCCCTGATGCGGCTGGGGGGCAGGGTCAGGTCGGTGCCCGGACCCTCCCCGAGGCGCTCCGGAAAGGCGCGGGTGGCTTCCTCCAGGCGGGCGATGGCCGCGGTGAATCCCCGGCTGAGCAGGTGGGCCAGGGCGATGGTCAGGAGGATGAGGAGCAGCAGCGTGCCGAGGCCCCGGATGGTGATCCGGCTCAGGCTCGAGATCACGGGGACCTGGGGGGATTCCACCACCAGCTTCCAGGGGAGCTGCGGGCTCAGGAGGCCTTCCTGGACGATGAAGGACTCGCTCCACCGCTGCATGGTGCTGCGCCCCGGCCGGGCCGGGGGGATGACGTGCCAGACGCCCTCGCCGAGTGGGCGGCGCTCGCCGGGCGGCGGCGCGAAGGATGACATCATGGCCAGGTCCTTCCGGGTGCTGGCGACCACCCGCCCGGACCGGTCGAGCAGGGTCAGCCGGGCGTCGGCGGAGCCGGCGATGATGGCGAGAACCTCATGGATCTGCGTGGCATCCACGATGCCGATGCAGTAGCCGTCATACCGTCCATCCCTGATCACGGGGACCACGAGAGAGATGACCGGCTCCGGCCTGCCGACGCGGCCCATGACGATGTCGGCCACCCAGGGCCTGAGGGACTGCCGCAGGGTTGGGATGTAGGGCCGATCGGAGAAGTTCCGGCCGAGGGTGGAGCGGCCCAGGTCATCGACCAGGGGGCTGAAGGCGATGACGTCCGCATGGACATCCAGCACGCCGGCCCGCTTGAAGGCCGGCATGGCCGTCCGGATGGCTTCCACGGTTCGCTGCAGGTCCTCCCGCCGCTGGTTCGGCAGGGAGGCCAGGCTCGCCAGCGTGGCGATGCTCTGGTGCCGGTCCTCGATCCAGGTCTGGAGCATCTGGCGGCCCACCAGGTCCAGTGCGGCGCTCTGGCGGAGCATGTCCTGCTGGCCCCTGCGGGCCTCCTGGCGGACGATGACCGTCAGGAAGAGAAGGGCCGGGAAGGTCACGAGGGACACGGCCGTGACGAAGACCACGGAACGGAAGGCCGGGCGGACCTCTCCGACCCCGCGGGATCGCGCCCGCCAGGCCAGGTGGAGGATGCAGGCCAACAGGGCGTTGAGAATGCCGTTGATGGCCTGCTTCAGGAAGATCAACCCCGTCGTCTGGGCCGGGACCCGAAGCACGAGGTGGTAGAACACCCAGATCAGGGGGATCCCCAGGGCGCCCCAGAAGAGGAGGTCCGCCAGGAGGAGATCCCACGAGCGACGCCGCACGAGCCAGCCCACGAAGAGGGCCTCGCCCGCGAAGATCACCATGGCCCAGGGGTGGTTCCAGAGGATCCAGGTGGCGCTGCCCGCGATGAGGGCCGCCACCACGCCGGGCCCCTCGCCGGCGTGGAGGATCACGAGCATCACGAGGACCGATCCGAAGATGAGGTCCACATTGAAGAAGATCTCGTAGCGCAACAGGTTGACCAGCAGCCCGGTGACTCCGAACAGAAGCGGGAGCACCAACCGGCGTCGCAGAGGCGTGGGGGCTGACATCGAATCCTTCCCGAGGGGAAAGGGAAAGGCTGAAGGGGTGCTGAACGGCTTTCCAGCCGGGCGCGAAGCATCCGCAAGCGATGGCATCAGAGGGTGCGAGCCGCCTGAAGATAGCGTAGGGATCGGCTCGATGGGCTCTGGATGTTATTTCAGGACATGTACGGGAATGGGAAGGAATCCCTGCAGAACGGTCGCATTCTCGTCTGCTGCTTCCTGGGTCGCGTCATCGGCGCCAGGGTTGAGCAGCACGGCCTCGATCCGCCAGCCGCGGAGCATGAGGGCCTCGGCGCTGAGCAGGGTGTGGTTCAAGGTGCCGAGGCCGCCCAGGGCCACCAGCACGCAGGGGATCTTCAGGTCTGTGGCCCAGGCCAGGAAGTGCCGGTTCGGCGCCAGGGGCACCATGAGGCCGCCCACGCCTTCCAGCAGGATGCGGCCATCGGCGGGCCGGCGGCACCATGCGGCGGTGGCCTCGAGGTCGAGGGCGAGCCCTTCCCGCAGGGCCGCGGCCAGGGGAGACAGGGGCGCCCGGAGGAGGACGCAGCCTTCGGCGGTGATGCCGGGGCCGACCACGGCGCTGGCATCAGCCTCGGGGTGATCGGGCCGGTCCACGCCCGTTTGGAAGGGCTTGCGGTAGCTCACGGGACCCGAAGCGGCCCAGGTCCTCGCGATGCGCGAGGACACAAAGGTCTTCCCCACGCCCGTCCCGGTGCCGAGGACCCAAAGCGGGCTGGGGAGGGCGTCCAGGTCGAGCCTGGGAGCGGCCGGAGGCCTCAGCGGGGCGCCGCCCCGGTCTTGAGCTGAGCCAGCAGCTGCCGGGCCTGGACGGCCTGGGGGCTGTTCGGGGCCATGACCAGCACCTTGTTGAAGGCCTTGGCCGCTTCATCGGGCTTGTTGAGATCGCCGGCGTACACGATGCCGAGGTTGAAGACGCTGGGCACGTGGGAGGGATTGATCTTGCCGGCCTTCTGGAAGTTGGCGATGGCCTTGTCGAACTGGTTGAGCTGGCGGTACATCACGCCCTGGTCCGTGAGGATGTCGGCGTCATCGGGCTTCAGGGCCAGGGCCTTGGCATAGGCCTCCACCGCCTTCTGCGGCTGGTGGCTGTCGAAGTAGTCATTGCCAAGGCCCACCCAGGCGTCGTGGTTCTTGGGCTCGGCCTTCACGAGGGCTTCCAGCTTGATGATGCGGGCCTGCATCTCCGCGTTGGGGAGGCCCATGCCCGGCGGGATCTGGCCGGGGGCCGGGGCTCCCGCGGCCATGCCGCCGCCCAGGGAGGGCGCCTGCATCACCACGCCCCCTGCGGGGATGGCGGGGGTGGGGGAGGCGGCATCCTTGGCGCCGCTGCCGCCGACGAGGTAGCCCGCGAGGAATCCCACGGCAAGGCCTCCGACCAAGGCGAACATGGTGTTCCGATTCAAAAGCCACCTCCTGAAGACCTTCCGGTCGCCTGGAATTCTCCCACAGGTTGCATCCAGGGGGTTGGGCCGATGGGACGCCAGTTGAGCCTCCCGGATCGGGTGGGTTCGTGCCAGGATAATTCCGATCCCAAGCTTCCAGTACGAGGTACCCGTGGCCGACCCCATGCCCAGTCCAGCCGCCCCGGGCCGAGTCCGCGCTGCGCTGGTGCTGGTGGTCGGGGTGATGCTCAGCCTGGTGGGGTATTTCGTGTCCCGGGATGCCTACCACCGCCAGGTGGAGGCGCAGTTCCGCGAGGCGGCCCGGGACCGCGCCGAGAGCGTGGCCCAGGGGCTCCGCCATGGGTTCGAGGACGTCCTCGTGCTGCGGAGCTATTTCGAGTCCAGCGACGACGTGAGCCGGGCCGACTTCGATGCCTTCACCGCACCCACCCTCGCCATGCACCCCTACATCCAGGCCTTCCAGTGGCTGCCGGAGGTGGGCCCGGAGAACCGTCGCGCCCTGGAGGCCGAGGGCAGGCGCTTCCAGCCGCAGTTCCGCTTCTTCGGGAAGGACGGGAGCGGCCGGAACGTCCCCTTGCGCCAGGACCACCGCTTCTTCGCCATCCAGTTCGTGGCGCCCTACCCGGGGAACGAAGTGACCCTGGGCTATGCGGCAGAGCATCTGGCCACCCGCCAGGAGGCATTGCTCCGCGCGCTACGCACCGGGGACGTCTCCGCCAGCGGCGGGATCCGCCTCATCCAGGAGAAGGGCGAGCAGACCGGGATCCTGGCCATGGCCGCAGTGAGGGATCGGCGCGGCCACCCGCTGGGCGTGGTCCAGTGCGTCTTGAGGGCGGGGGACCTGGTCCAGAAGTCCATCGCCATCCTGAAGCCCCGGGGGATGGAGTTGCTCCTGCTGGACGACAGCGCGCCGCCGTCGGAAGGCCTGCTGCATCGGGAACCCTCGCCCCTGCCAGCGTTAGGCCAGGGGAGCCCCTCCCGGCTTCGGTACGCCCTCGGGTTCGACCTCGCCGGACGGCGGTGGCAGGTGGTGGTGACGCCGGCCCCGGGCTACTACGACCTGGCCGCCGGATGGCGGGCCTGGGGCATCCTGGCCGGGGGACTCGTCTTCAGCCTGGTCCTCTCGGGTTATGTCCGCGCCCTGCTGGCGGGCCAGGTGAAGGTCCGGACCCAGGTGGAGGCCCGGACGCGCGAGCTGGCGCTGGAGACCGAGAGCCACCGGCGGGACGCCCAGGCGCTGAGGGAGAGCGAAGCGCGATTCCGCCACCTGGTGGAGGTGATGGGGGAGGGCATGTGGGTGCTGGATCCGGAGGGGAGGACCACCTTCGTCAACCGGCGCATGGCCCAGATCCTGGGCTACGCCCCAGAGGAGATGATCGGCCGACCCCTGTCCGACTTCATGTTCGAAGAGGACCGCGAAATCTCGGATCGCAACATGGCGCAGCGGAGGAACGGGATCAGCGCCCAGCACGACTTCCGGTTCCGGAGGAAGGATGGCGAGGAGGTCTGGACCATCGTCACCGGCAATCCCGTGATGGACGAGGACAAGCGCGTGGTGAGCGTGCTGGGCATCATCACGGACATCACGGAGCGCCGCCGGGCCGAGCAGGCGCAGCTCCAGAGCCAGAAGCTGGAGAGCCTCGGCGTGCTCGCGGGGGGCATCGCCCACGACTTCAACAACCTGCTCACGGCCATCCTGGGAAACATCAGCCTCGCCCAGATGTGCACGCCGCCCCTGTCCCCCGCGCGACCCTACCTGGAGAACCTGGAGAAGTCGGTCCACCGCGCCACCGGCCTCACGAGGCAGATGCTGGCCTACTCCGGCAGGGGCCGATTCCTGGTCGAACCCCTGGACCTGAACCAGGCCGTGGAGGAGATGTCCCACCTGCTGGGAGTCTCCATCTCCAAGAAGGTGGCACTTCGGTTCCAGCTCCAACCGGACCTCCCGGCCCTCATGGCCGAGACCTCCCAGATCCAGCAGGTGGTCATGAACCTCGTCACCAACGCCTCAGAGGCCATCGGCGACGGGGAGGGCATCGTCTCGATCCGCACGGGGACGCAGGTCTACTCGGAGGAGGAGCTGGTCAGGGACTTCCCCGGTCAGGCCATCGCGCCCGGCACCTTCATCACCCTGGAAGTCTCGGACACGGGACAGGGGATGAGTCCGGACGTGCAGGCTCGCATCTTCGAACCCTTCTTCACCACCAAGTTCACGGGCCGGGGCCTGGGGCTGTCGGCCATGCAGGGCATCGTCCGCGGCCACAAGGGCGGCATCCGCGTCTACAGCGAGGTCGGCAAGGGGACCACGTTCAAGCTGATCTTCCCGGCGGGGCTGGAGATGGAGTCGAGCCCGGCCCGAGAGGACGTCACCGCGAACTGGAGCGGGTCCGGGACCATCCTGGTGGTCGATGACGAAGAGAGCGTGCGGAGCGTGGCGGATGCCCTCCTGAGATCCATGGGATTCGATGTCATCCAGGCCAGGGATGGCCAGGAGGGTCTGGACCGCTTCAGGGACGAAGGCCGCCGGATCAGGGCGGTGCTCCTGGACCTCACCATGCCGCACATGAACGGGGTCGAGACCTTCCGCAAGCTGAGGGCCCTCGACCCCGCCTGTCGGGTGGTGCTGATGAGCGGCTACAACGAGCAGGAGGCCGTCCAGGAGTTCCTGGGCAAGGGCCTCGTTGCCTTCGTGCAGAAGCCCTTCCAGCGCGCGGGCCTGATGCAGGCCATGCAGATGGCCCTGGGAGGCTGACCCCCGACGGGCTTCGCGGGCCGTCAGGTCCCCGAAGCCTCCAAGGCCAGGGCCTCCGCGAGGGCCAGGATCTGCGAGTCCCCCAGGTGGGCGCCGGTGGTGATCCGCAGGCGCGCCGAGCCCTCCGGCACCGTGGGAGGGCGCACGGCCCGCACATCGAAGCCCCGGGCCTGGAGGCGGCCGGCCAGGCGCACCGCTTCCGCATCAGGGCCCACGGGCACCGGGACGATGGCCGAAGGCGCCTGGGCCTGCCCCAGGGCCCGTCGGAGAAGGGCGGCGTGGGCCTGGGCCCGCTCGCGCCGCCAGGGCTCCGCCAGAGCGAGGCGCACGCCCGCCAGGGCCGCGCCGACGACGGGCGGCGGCAGGGCCGTGGAGAAGATGAAACCCCGGGCCGTGTTGACCAGATGCTCGCGCATCAGGCCGTCGCAGCAGATGAAAGCCCCGAAGGACCCCAGGGCCTTGCCGAGGGTGCCCATGACCAGCGGCACGCGGCCGTGGACGCCCTGGTGCTGGGCCAGGCCGGCGCCGTCCGCGCCGAGGAGGCCCGTGGCGTGGGCTTCGTCGACCAGGAGCAGGGCGCCGTGGCGGTCGCACAGGGCCAGCAGGGCCGGCAGATCCGCCGCGTCGCCGTCCATGCTGAACACGGCGTCCGTCGCCACCAGGGCCAGGGCGCCCTCCGGGGCCGAGGCCCGCCAGAGCTCGAGCTGCCGAGCGAGGTCCTCCAGGTCGAGGTGCCGAAAGATGCCCAGGTGGGCGCCCCCGGCGCGGGCCAGGCGGCAGCCGTCCACCAGCGAGGCGTGGTTGAGGGCGTCGGAGAAGACGGCGTCGCCGGCGCCGGCGAGGGCAGGGATGAGCGTGGCGTTGGCCTGGAAGCCGGTGTTGAAGAGGAGGCAAGCCTCCGCGCCCTTCCAGGCGGCGAGGGCCGCCTCCAGCTCGTCATGAAGGGGGGTGGTGCCCCGGAGGAGGCGCGCGCCTCCCGCGCCGGCCCCGTGCTCGCGGGCCGCCGACGCCGCGGCCTCGGCCAACCGCGGGTCCCGCCGCAGCCCCAGGTAGTCGTTGGAGCAGAAGTCCACGCCCGCGGGCGGGTGGATGGCCCGGTCCCGGCCCAGGGAACGGCGGCGATCCGACTGATGCCGGAGGCGTTGCAGCCAGGGTGGGGGGATCACGGAACCTCGGGGTCCTTGGAGGCAGGGTAAGGGTGGGGGGAATGTTAGGATCTGAGGGGGATCCACACGGATCCCCCTTGGAGCGTGGCATGGATTACCAGCAGTCGTGGCAGGGGGCTTCCACCGGAGCGCAGTCCCGCGTCGATTTTGTCCGAAGCGTCTATTTGTGGCTCATGGGCGGTTTCGCCGTGGCGGCCCTGGGCGCCTTCAGCGCCCCCCTGGTGGGGACTGCCCTGATCTCCGTGGCGGGCCGCTTCTGGTTCTGGGTGCTGTTCGGCATCCAGTTCGGATCGCTGATGTTCGCCTCCCGAGTGAGCCGCCGGAAGCCCCTCAATCGGGTGGCCTACGTCCTGTTCACCTTCATCTCGGGCGTCATCGCGGGCATCGTGGCCCTGGCGCTGGCCCAGGGTGCCGGGTTCATGCCCGTCTTCATGGCCTTCGGCCTCACGGGCGTGGTGTTCCTCACCCTGACGGTCACCGCCTTCGTGTCCAAGAAGGACTTCAGCTTCCTTCGGAACTTCGTCATCGTCGGCATCGCCGTGATGTTCTTCGGCAGCCTGGCGGCGGCCATCTTCCACCTGGAGACCTTCAGCCTGATCATCTCCGGCGTCGCGGTCATCGCCTGCTCGGCCAAGCTGCTCTGGGACACCTCCGCCATGCTCCGAACCAATGATTTTGGCGATCCCGCCGGCTTCGCCCTGGCCCTGTTCGTGAGCCTCTACAACATCCTGATCTCCCTGATGAACCTTCTCGGCGGACGTCGCCGCTAGCGCCTTTCCGGCACCCAAGGAATCCCATGCTCCGTGCTTCCCTGATCTCCATGATCGCCCTCGGTGTCGTCGCACAGGAGCCCGCCAAGGCTCCCGCGCCGGCTCCGGCTCAAGCCCAGGCTGCTCCAGCACCGGCCCAGGCCGCTGCCCCGAAACCCCAGGCCCCCGCGCCCAAACCCCAGACCCCCGCGCCCAAGCCCGAAGAGGTGGTGCTGGCCAAGGTGGGCGGCGAGCCCATCACCGAGGCCGATTTCCAGGCCGCCTTCCGCCTGCTGAACCAGCAGGAGCAGATGCAGATCCTCATGATCCAGGGCGGCAAGGAAGAGTTCATCAAGCGCATGGCCGAGAGCAAGCTCCTGGCCGTGAAGGCCAAGCGCATGGGGCTGGACCAGACCCCTGCCTTCCATCAGGCCGTGGAGCGCACCAAGGATGACCTGCTCGCCCGCGAGTACCTGGCCAAGGAGAGCGAAGCCCTCCAGAAGAAGCTCGCGGTCTCCGACGATGACGTGAAGGCGTTCTACGAGAAGCACAAGGACCGCTTCAAGCAGCCCGAGCTGGCCAGCGTGCGCCACATCCTGGTGTCCGTGAAGCACCAGGGCGAGGAGAAGGGCCTGAGCGAAGCCGAGGCCAAGGCCAAGATCGCGAAGATCCAGGCCGAGCTGAAGAAGGGCGCCAAGTTCGACGCCCTGGCGAAGAAGTACAGCGACGACCCGGGCAGCAAGGAGAACGGCGGCCTCTACGAAGATGCCGACCCTTCCACCTGGGTGCCCGAGTTCGGCGCCGCCGCCCGCACCCAGCCCATCGGCAAGGTGGGGGCCCCGGTGAAAACCCAGTTCGGCTACCACCTGGTGAAGGTGGAAAGCCGCAAGCCGGCCCGTGAAGTGCCCTTCGAGGAGGCCAAGCAGGTGGCCGAGCAGGGCGCCCAGCGGGAGCGGCAGGCCGCGATCTGGAATGAGCTGATGGACAGCCTCCGCAAGGAGATCCCCTTCGAGCTGACCAAGCCCTCGCCCTCGGAGGCCCCCGCGCCCAAGGCGCCGGCGGCGCCGAAGGCCGAGGATCCCAAGGTCGCCCCCCAGGCCGCTCCCAAGGAAGGTGAAGCGCCCAAGGGAGGTGCCCGTTGAAGGCGCTGAATCCCGTCCTCGCCCTGGCACTGCTGGCGCCCGCAGGGCTGCGCGCCGAGGTGCGCGAGGAAATTCTCGTCATCGTCAACAGCCACATCATCACCCGCCGCGATCTGACGCAGGCCGTGGAGCAGCAGAACGCGGCCCTCTACCGCCAGTTCTCCGGCAAGGAGCTGGATGAGAAGCTGCAGACCGCCCGGGAGAAGACCCTGCAGGGGATGATCGACGCCTACCTGCTGGAGGACAAGGGTGACGAGCTGGGCTCGCCCATCACGGACGACTACGTCCGCGCCAGCATCGACGGCATCAAGAAGGAGAACAACTTTGCCACGGACGCCGATCTGGAGCGGGCGCTGAAGACCAGCCTCGGCATCGGCCTCCCGGAGTTCATGAAGCGCCAGAAGCAGCAGGCCACCCAGCAGTACGTCCTGCAGCGGGAGGTGTTCTCGAAGGTGGCCGTGGAAGACAACGAGCTGCGGGCCTACTACGAGGACCACAAGGACGAGTACCGCCTCCCCAGCCGCTTCCGCATCCGGGAGCTGGTGCTGGCCAAGGGCGCCACGCCCGAGGAACTGGCGGCGACCCGCGCGAAGCTGGCGGAGATCCAGGCGGCGCTCAAGGCCGGAAAGTCCTTCGAGGAGCTGGCCCGCCAGAACTCCGTGAGCCCCAGCAAGGCCACCGGGGGCGACCTGGGCTGGATGAACAAGGGCTTCCTCCGCGCCAGCATCGAGGAGGCCGCGGTGAAGCTCAAACCCGAGCAGGTCTCGGCCCCCATCGAGACGGACAAGGACATCTACCTCATCCAGCTCATCGCCCTGGAGGACGCGCCGGTCAAGGACTTCGCGGAAGTGAAGGCCAAGATCCTGGAGAAGCTCCAGGAGCCCAAGGCCCAGAACGCCATCGAGCAGTACCTCGCCAACCTGCGGATGCGCGCGAACATCCGCTACCTGGTGCCCAAGGAACAGATCCTGAAAGGCTGATGCCGTGCGTCTCGACGCATTCCTCAAGAAGAGCCTGCTCATCAAGCGGCGCGAGCTGGCCAATCAGCTCTGCGACGAGGGGATGGTGCGCGTGAACAACGTGCCCCGGAAGGCCAGCCACGAGGTCAAGGTCCAGGACGAGCTGGAGTTCCCCTTGTACAACCGCGTGCTGAAGGTCCGGGTGCTCTCGCTGCCGGAAGGCAACGTGAAGAAAGCGGACCAGTGGTCGCTCTTCGAGGTGCTGGAGGACAAGCGGCTGCCCCTGGACCTGGGCTACGGCGACGAGGACCCCTTTTCCTCCCCGTCCAAGCCGCCGCGCAGTCATTGACAGCCGTTGTCGCATCGGCCGCCCGAGCCTGATGGGACAGAAGGAGAACCGATGTCCGACCAGCCGATCCTCCGGAGCCTGAAAGAAGGCGCGGCCTTCCAGGGCTTCCTCCTGGCCCAGGAGGCCGCCTACAAGGTGAGCGCCAAGGGCAGCGAGTACCTGGAACTCAAGCTTTCGGATGCCTCCGGCGACCTCAAGGCCTTCCTCTGGGATGTGCGGGCCATCGAAGGCGACATGGACGCGGTGCAGCCTGACGCCTTCCTCTGGGTGAAAGGCGCCGTGACCAGCTACAACGGACGCCTCCAGATGAAGCTGGACAAGGTGCGCTTCGCCGCGGACGCGGAGGTGGGCGACTTCTCCCGTTTCTTCCCTGTCAGCGCCCGCCCCGTGCCGGAGATGCTGGCCGAGCTGGACGCCCTCATCGCCTCCGTGGGGGATCCCTGGATCCGCCGCCTGCTGGAGGACCTCTTCGTGGCGGATGCGGACCTGCGGGCGGCCTTCGCCCAGGCCCCGGCGGCCAAGTCCATGCACCACGTCTTCCTGGGCGGCCTGCTGGAGCACACCCTGTCCGTGGCGGGCATGGCTGATCGCGCCTGCGCCCACTACCGGGCCTTGAACCGGGACCTGGTGCAGGCGGGCGTGCTGCTCCACGACGTGGGCAAGACGGCGGAATTGAGCTACCAGCGCAGCTTCGGCTACACGGATGCGGGCAACCTCCTGGGCCACATCGCCCTGGAAACCGACTGGATCAACCGGGCGGTGGGCAAGATCCCCGGATTTCCGGAGGACCTCCGCCTGCAGATCCTGCACATCGTCCTCTCCCACCATGGCCGGCTGGAATTCGGCTCCCCCGTGCTGCCCAAGACCCCGGAGGCCCTGCTGGTCCACTACCTGGACGACCTGGACGGCAAGCTGGAGGTGATGCTCCGGGCCACGCAGGATGAGTCGGACAGCGGGTCCTGGAGCCCCTACCACCGGGCCCTGGACCGCATGGTCTACCGGCGGCGGTGGCCGAAGGCGGACTCTGTCGAAAAGTGATCAACCTGATGAATTGGCTGGCCACTTCTGGACGCATTTGAACGGATTTGCCGCCCTGTGGGCAGGTCTGGCTCGGCAGAAGGTGAAAGGAAGTCCTGCCTATTCAGATGATGTGCTAAACCTGCCCTGATCGCGGCGCTCTGGCACGCCTCTGGCCCTATCGGAAGATCCCACCCTTCCGAGGTGCGCCATGAAGCTGTCCCGCAAGGCCAAACGCTACGACGAATCCGTGCTTCCCGGCGAATTCCAGGGCTTCGTGCCCTTCCGCCAGGCCGATGCGGAGCTGGACAGCACCCTGGAGGGGTTCCTCCGCCGGGACGACGGCGGTGTGCAGCTGGGCGAGATGGTCCTGGAGTGCCACGCGCCCAAGCGCCTCAGCTTCGCCAAGCTGAAGACGAAGGCCGAGATGCTCTCCGAGAAGGTGGACTACCTGAAGGAGCGTCTGGAGATCGTGGACCATGACCGCCGGGGGATGTACATCCAGCTCCGCAGCCTGCCGCCCTACAAGGACGACACCCAGATCCAGTTCAACGAGATCAGCCTCGGCAAGAACAAGGTGGTGGTGAAGCGCATCGCCTTCTTCCGCAAGGAGGAGGTGAAGCAGCAGGTGCCCCTCAACCTCTCCGAGCTGGAGCTCAAGCGGCTCCTGTTCGATATTCGACAGGCGATTGCATAGGGAGCTATCAGCTGTCGGCTCTCAGCTTCCAGTGAACGGGGCGCCGAAGGGCGCCCCGTTTGCTGATGGCTGATTGCCAGGCAGGGTGGCCAACCTGGATGTGATGCTCTACTCGACGGGTCCCGGCATGTGACGCTGCACTGCAGCGTCACATGCCCACCCGTCAGAGCATCGCCATCCAGCTGCCACTTTCCCCTCGGACCGGGTTCTCGGGCAGGTCGCTCTCCTTGAACAGGAAGTGGCTGCTGTTCCAGCTCCCGCAGCTGTCGCAGCGATCCACGTAGTCCTGGGTCTTGTGGCCGCAGACGGCGCACTCGAAGCGGAACTTGAGGACGCCCAGGTTCCGCAGCAGCTGGCGGTACTCGTTCAGGGCGGCATCCAGGCGTGCGCGCCGGCTGTGGATCTTGGCCATGAAGAAGAACAGGATCGGGCTGTAGACCACCTGGCTGCGCACCTCCTGGAACAGGTCCAGGGCCTCGTCCAGGATCTCCAGGCGGTAGAGCATCTTGCCCAGGAAGAACTTGGCCGTGGTGGCGTGCTTGGAGGTGGCGGCCACCTTGCGCATGACGGCCAGGCCGTCTTCGGGCCGGCCCAGCTGGATGAAGTAGTCCTCGATCTCCTGGAGGAAGGTGCCCTCGCCGGTCTTGCGGAAGCCCTCCAGCCAGATCTCGAGACCCTGGGCCTCCTGGTCCTGGAGGATCATGCAGCGGCCGAGGCTGAGGTAGGCGGGCACGAAGTCCGGCTCGTCCTTGATGACCTGCTGGAAGATCTGGGCGGCATCCTTGAACTGGTCCGCCTCGACCTTGGCCAGGCCGGCCTGGTAGGCCAGGGCCGAGCCCTGTGCCTTCTCGCCCTGGGTGAGCTCCGCGGGGAAGTTCGCCTGCAGCTTCTTGTGGGTCTCCACCGCCTCGTCCCAGCGCTGGGCGTCCATGTGGATGGCCCGCATGCGCCGCAGCGCGCGCAGGGCCTTCTTGGGGTCGTCGGAGGCCAGCTTCTTCAGGACGCCCAGGGCCGCCTCGGGATTCCGCACGGCCATCAGGGCCTCGGCCAGCTGGTAGCGGGCCTCCACCAGATCGTGATCCTCCTCGCAGAGAGCCCGGAAGAGCGTCACCGCCTCTTCGGGGTGGCCCGTCTTCAGGAGCACGTCGCCCATCAGCATGCGGGCCGGCACGTGTTCCTTGCGCTGCTCCAGGATGCCCTCGAGGATCGTCTTCGCCTCACGCGGCAGGCCGTGGGCCACGAGGTCGCGGGCGTCCTGCACGCGCTCCGAGATCCGCTTCACCAGGCGGGTGTCGGCCGATTCGCTCAGACCGCGGATCAGGCGCACCAGCTCCATGATGCCGGTGTAGAGCACGTTCAGCAGGAACCCCAGCAGGAAGGCCAGGAGGATCACGCTCTGGATCTTGATGTCCTCGCCGAAGATGACCACTTCGCGCACCAGCAGGTCGTGGTTCGTGAGGTACAGGTTGCCCAGCACGAAGAGCACGAAGGCCAGGAGCACGAAGAAGAACACGTTCACAAGACGCATGGGCCGACCTCGAAAGCTGGGCCTAGCATGACACAGGTGGGGATGGGCTCTCAGCTGAGAGCTATCAGCTGTCAGCCTTGTCCACCCACTCCTTCGCCGCCTTGAGGTCCTCCCACACGGCGCGGCGCACATCCTGGGTGTACTGGCGCAGCACGTAGGCGGGGTGGAAGGTGGGCATGACGGGGATCTCTCGGTCGCCCACCCGCACGCGCTTCCACTGGCCGCGCACGCGGGTGATGCCCTCGCTGACGCCCACCAGCTCACGCAGGGGCGTGGCGCCCAGGGTGACGATCACGGCGGGCCGGATCAGCTCGATCTGGCGGTGCAGGTAGCCCAGGCAGGCTCGGGCCTCGTCGGGGGCGGGCGTGCGGTTGTCCGGGGGGCGGCACTTCACCACGTTGGCGATGTAGGCGTCCTCGCGCTTCAACCCGATGGCGCCGATCATCTTGTCCAGCAGCTCGCCGGCCTTGCCCACGAAGGGGCGGCCCTGCAGGTCTTCGTCCCGGCCTGGGCCCTCGCCCACGAACATGAGCCGGGCCTTGGGGTCCCCCTCGCCGAACACGAACTTCAGGCGCCCCGGGCCCAGGGGGCAGGCGAGGCAGCCCTGGATGGCCCGCTCCAGGTCCGCCAGGGAGGCTGCGGTGGCCACGGCCTCCGGGGGCGGGCAGCCGATGGGGTCCGTGGGGCGGACATAAGGTGCCGAGGAGGTCGCCGACGGGGCCCCGGGCCGGGGAGAGGCCGCAGCCGGCGGCGGGGTCGGGCGGGAGACAGGGCGAGGCCCCGGGTGGGGGGCCGGGCGCGACACTTGGGTGGCGGGGATCGGCTCCGGGGCGGCCATCGGCTCTCGGACGAGGCCCATCACACCCAGGTCCTCCAGGGTGTCGCGCCAGGCTTGAAGCGGGTGGTCCGTCACCCTTTCAGCCTAGCCCGGAACCTCGCCTGCGGTTCGGGCATCCTAGGGTGTCGGAGCCCCGCATGGAGCAGTCCCCCCAGGAAACCCCGTTCGGCAGCGAGGAGGCCTTTCATGGCGCCTTCGCGGAGCTCTATCCCCGGCTGGTGAGCTATGCCCGTCGCTACGGGGCGGTCTTTCCCGAGGACATCGCCCAGGAGGCCTTCGTCATCCTCATGCAGCGGGAGGAGCGCGTGGAGCATCCCACCGCCTTCCTGTATGGCACCGTCCGCACCCTGTCTCTCACCGAGCGCCGCCCCATGAAGAACCAGAATCTCAGTCTGGAGGCTGTATCCGAGCCCGGCCTGGCCGGCGGCGCGGACGACCTGGTGCTGAACCAGGAAGTCCGGGAGCGGATGCGCCTGCTTTCTCCCACCTTCCGCGAGGCCCTCTGGCTCTTCGTGGTGGAGGGCCTGTCCATCCGGGAGATCGCGGACATCCTCGGCATTCCCGAGGCCACCGTGAAGACCCGCATCCACCGGGCCAAGGCCCAACTCAAAGATCAGCTCAACCCCTCTGGAGGCGTGCATGTCCTGGTCTGATCCCGCCCGGCGTTTCGAACCTGCCGAGGATGTCCAGTTGCGGGCGGAACTCCGCGACCTTTTGGGCCTTGGGCCCGTCGTCGCCAGCGCCCCCGCGGCCCCCACCGCCGAGCTGACCGCCCTGGCCAGCGACCTGCGCCGGGAGGCCCAGCGCCGCCGCCGCACCGAGCGCAAGCGACCCACCTGGGGCCTGCTGGCCGCCGCGGCCCTGCCCCTGCTGGCGGTCCTGACCGGCCTGGGCGCCTGGGGTTTCCAGCAGAAGCAGCGGGCCGACGGGCTCGCGCTCCAGGCCCAGCGCCAGGAGCAGGAGATGGCCCGCATGGCCGCCACCCACGCCGTCGAGGTGGCCCGGGAGCGGCAGGCCAAGGAGGAAGTCCAGCAGCAGCTTCAGTTGGCCTCGAAGCAGGGGGGCCGGAAGACCGAGCCCTACCTGGTTATCCCTGTGGAGAAGCCCCTGAGGTTCCAGGCCGACGACTACCAGCGGGTGAAGGGCAAGCCCTAGCCGGAGCCGCAGTACCGAGTCGGTGGACATGGGAAAAGAGAAGAGCCGGCTTTGCCGGCTCTTCTCTTGGGGGGCCGGGGGTGTTCGCGACGCGAGGGACCCCGGAGAGCATTATCCTGCCTGGCTGTGGTTCGCCGGGGTCCAGCCGCGCTCGTTGAGGAGCTTCACGCCCTGGATGCGGGTGAGGCGGAAGGCCATCTCTTCCTGGTGGAGGTGGCAGAAGGCCAGCAGGTGGTCCTCCTGGATGGTGCGGGGCGAGACCCGCCGCAGCTGCGTGCGGTGGGCCGCCGGGGGCAGGTAGGTCAGCTCCACCATGAGCGTGTGGCCAGCCGCGTACTCGAGGATGCGCTGCACCTCCTCGGCCAGCTGGTCCTCGCCGCCCAGGTGCAGCATGGGGATGCGCCGCTGCACTTCCTGGTAGAGGGCCGGGTCCTCGTCGTGGAGCTTCTGCAGGGCCGAGCGCACCATCTGCTGCACGGGCTCCAGGTGGTGGTTCATGCCCTTCTCGTCCACGAAGGCCAGGGCGGCCAGGGCCCAGAGGTAGAACTTCTCGTCCCCGTCCACGCTCAAGGCCAGGAAGCGGCCGGGCTTGGGCATGAAGCCCGCCTGCTTAAGCAGGGCATGGGCGTTGCCGTCGCCGCGCACCTCGAGCACCGTCTCGGACAGCGAGGCCAGCTTGAGCGGGGCCAGCTCGGGGCGCAGCTTCAGCTCGTCCGCCAGGTGCGATGTGCGGGCCCGCACGAGGCGCACGCCCTGGTGCACTTCCACCTCGCCCACGCGGCGGGAGAGATCCTCCAGCAGCTGGAGCAGGGGCTGGGGCAGGGTCTGGGTGGAGGCGCCCAGGCGGCGGCCCAGCTCCTCCAGCGGCACGCCGGCATCCAGGGCGCGCACCAGGGTGGCGTGGGCCACGCGGAAGGTGCCCATGGCGTCCAGGGCCTCCACGTCGGCCAGCTGGGCCAGGTGGAGCAGGCGGTGGGGATTCTGGAGCAGGGGCGTCAGCAGCTCGAGGGTGGGCTGGAGGATCATGGGCTGATCGATCTCCAGCGGCTGCCAGTGGGCGGCGGTGCCCTTGAGGTCGCGCAGCAGGTACTCGTGGGCCAGGGCTTCGCCATGCTCTGTGAGGCGCAGGTGCGCGAAGCCTTCGTCGCCCTGGATGATGCCCATGCGCCCCAGGAAGGGCAGGAACACCGCGCGGGTGCGCTCCTCGTCCAGGGGATGGAGGGTCTTGAGGAAGGCGAGGAAGGGCTGGACGGCCAGGGCCTGGCCCCGGCGTTCCAGCAGGTGCTGCATGAGGAAGTGGCGGTCCTCCGCCGGGGGCATGCCCCAGGCCTTGAGGTCGTGCTCCAGGAGGCTGGCGAAGGCGCGCTCGGCCACCCAGCGGGGCGGATGGCTGGTCACCGCGGGCAGCAGGGTCTCCACGCGGCCCTCGCGGCTCCACAGCAGGCCCAGGCGATGCAGCAGGGTGAAGAGCAGCGTGGCGTCCTGCTCCTCGTGCAGCATGGCGTTGCGCTGCATGAGCTGGCTCAGCTCCTTCTTGGCGGGGAGCCCGCCCTTCAGCACGCGCAGGCCCGCCACGCAGCGCAGGAGCACGCTGGTGAGGGCCAGGGAGAACCGGAACGGCTCCGCGGGCCGCAGCTTCACGGCATCCGGGGCCTGGAAGTTCAGGGCGCCATCGTCGAAGTCGTCGAGGGCATCGGCCACGCGCTCGGCCACGGCCCAGTCCTCCCCATCGGGAAGGATCAGCCCGAGGGCGTGAAGGGACTCGACAACCGGCGGGGCAGGCATGACCCCCTCGCCGGCCAGATGTTTGAGGGCCACCAGGGACCCGCTGTCCAGGTCCGCGAGGGTGTCCGCCAGGCGCTTGTGATCCTCCAGGTGGAACACCATGGTCTTGAGCAACCGCACGCGGCCCTCGGCCTCATCCTCCCAGCGGAGGGGGATGGGCAGGCGGCGTCGCTCACAGATGGTCCTGAGCTGCTCGTCCGAGCAGTTCGAGAGGAGCTGGTAGTGGGTAAGCGCCATGGACACCTGAATACAGATGATCCTCCAGTGTCCCACGGAACCCTTGCACGCTCACGCGGAAAAAATGTCCGCCACGCTGGATGGTTTTCCCGCGTGAGCGCAGACGCCCTATTCGGGAGCCTTGAGGTGGAGCGTCCGCCCCGCCACGCCATCGCTGAGGACCAGGTCGAACCGCTTCGACCGGGTCGCGAAGGTCTGGCGGCCTCCCGAGAGGATGGCGACGACTTCGCCGGAATCCGCGTCCCGGACCAGGATGGCCGGATGGACCGACACATCCCAGGTGACCTGCACCTTCCCGTTCTGCAAGCGCTGGAATTCGGGCGCCGGAGCCTCGGCGGAGGTGGCGCGGAGGTTGGCGAGGATCCTGCCCTCCTTCACCATCCGCAACCCGGTGATGGCGTCCAGGGTGGCCGCTTCGAGCGGCAGCGCCATGACGAAGTGCCGCTCCCGGCCCTTGGGCCAGCAGCCGAGATCCGTCAACTCCACGGGCGTGGTGAAGACCGTCTGGTTCTTCCGGTCCACGCATTCCAGCGCGTAGTCCCCCGAGCGGGGCGCGGCAGTGGGAAGCGACCGGGTGCGGAAGGCCGGGAGGAGATCGACCTGCCCGTCCGCGTGGACGATTCCCCGGACGATCAGGCACTCGCGGGCCGTGGACTGGGCCTGGGGAAGCGGGGCATCCTCGTCGGTGCTCCTGATGAGGCCCCCAGGGCCGCTCCTGAAGTCGAGGATCTTCTTGTAGACGTAGTCGCTGACCCAGTTCGGCGAGCAGTAGCCCATGATGTCCTTGTAGGTCGTCGGGGACTTCAGCAGGCCCGCCGTGGTGTCGTAGCCCCAGACGCCAATGGCCCCGCCCGCATAGGGGTAGTCCGGATCGGCGTCGGCGGCGCTGCCGCAGGGGCTGTGGTGGCGGCCCATGTTATGGCCGGTCTCGTGGGCGAACACCTCGGGGAAGTTGCCCCCGTCCTGGTAGCCGGTCTTGTCCCACCCGATGGCGGTGCGGTACTGGAAGGGGCTGCCGGCGTAAGGCACCCACCCGACGCCGGCCGTGCCGGATCCGTAGGTGACATCCAAGGCGCCGAAGTAGTAGCGGTCGCTGACGCCGTCAGCCAGGTGCTTGGCCGTGAGCTCGCTGAGCAGCGTGTCCCAGCCGGTGCCATCCTCCTTGAGGGTCACCGAGGACGTGAAGGTGGGGCCCACGGCGACGTCCACGCCGGCCACGGGATACATCTTGGCCAGCCGGGCGACCCACGTGGCCTTGTTGGCCTCGGTGATGTTCCCGGTGCCGGTGGAAAGCGCGACCGGAAAGATGGTGGTCCGGAAAATGGGGACGGCGATCCCGCTGAAGCTGCGCACCTGCGTGTTGTTGGATTCGTCGGCCTCGGGGATGGCTCCGGCGGGATCCACCTCGGCGCTGATCAGGTAGACACCGTTGGGTCCCGTGGTGGTGAGGTCCGTCCCGGGAACGACCAGGTTCCAGCTGGAGGTGAGGCTGGATTCATCCAGCGTGGTGGGGACGCTGGTTCGGGCGGGCGCGACGACTTTCGGATAGCCCGGGACGGCCACCGCGTTGCTGTCCATGATCGAGATCTTCACGGAGGGGGCCGCGGTGTTGGCCTGGTTGGCCAGCACGAAGACTCGGATGAGGGCATCCTTGCCGGCCACGATGGGGACGGATCCGTTCAGGTCCTGAGTGCTCTGGGTGAGCTGCACGGCCTCCACGTGGAGGTCGAGGGTGGTGCTGGCGGTGTTGACCGCGAAGGGCCGCGTGACTGTCCCGCCCGGGGTGCTGATGACGAGGTTGCCGCTCGCGGCGCCGGCAGGCACCGTGAACGTGATCTGGGCGGGACTGAGGCTGGTGGGCTGGATGGTCTGGCCGCTCAAGGTCAGCGTGGTGCCCGGATAGCCCAGGTAGCTGCCCGTGATGACCACCGGCGTCCCGACCGGGCCTTGGGTCGGGTTCATGCCGGTGACGGTCGGCGCGCCATAGACCACCGAGAACGGCTGGGCGGAGGCGCCCGTGCCCTGGGCATTGGTGATGAGGATGGGCGCGCTTCCGACGGCGGCATTGGTCGGCACCCCGGCGGTCAGGCTCGTCCCGTCCGTGAGCGTCGGGACCACGCTGGCGCCCCCGATGGACACGCCCGTCACGCTGAAGAAGTTCATGCCCGAGATCTGGACCGTCGCTTCTCCGGGGACCCCGGAGGTGGGCGTGAAGCTGGAGATGATGGGGGCGAGATCCGCGCCCGGCGCCTCGATATCGGCCACCACGTCGTCCAGGAGGAAGCTGGTGGCCCGCTGGGAATCCTCCTGGCTCTTGAAGGACAGGCGGAGGATCCGGCCCCTGTAGGGGAGCAGGTCCACGGTATAGGCCTTGTAGTCCGACGCGTCCAGGTTCGACTTGGTGAGCAGGGTTCCCAGGAAGCTGCCCGAGGCATCCATCGCCTCCACGAAGACATAGTCCTTGGCTCCGCCCGCGCTCGGCTCGGCTGTGACGATCTTCATGTAGAAGGTGGCGGTGGCGCCCAGAGCCGACTGCGGGACATAGAGATCCTGGGTGATCCGATCCGATTGCACAGCCCCGTATCCGCCCAGCCAGGAGAACTGGGTGCCGCCGTGGGGCACCACCTCGGGCTGGCTGCTCGACGCGCCCTGAATCGTGCCAGTGTCCCCCTTCCAGATGACGGGGGAGGCCTGCTCGAAGCCTGTATTCATGAGCACCTGGACCTTGCTGCTCAAGGCGTACGGGGTGGCGGAAGTGGCGGTGCCGCCCGGGGTCGTGACCGTCAGAAAGCCCGCGGTCAGCCCGGAGGGTGCGGTGGCCCAGATGCGGCTATCGCTGCTGACGGTGAAGGCGGCGGCGTCCAGGCCGTTGAACTGGACTCGGGAAGCGCCCACGAAGTGCGCGCCCGTCAGCGTCACCACGGTGCCCGCCTGGAGGCCGGAGGGTGTGAACGAGGTGATGGTGGGGGTCTGGAACGCGTCGACCGTGAAGGCTGGCGAGGTGGCCGAGCCGTTGGCCGTGGTGATCCTGATGGTTCCGGTCGTCGCATCGCCGGGCACCACCGCATCGATCTCGGCGGCGCTCACCACCTGGTAGGAGAACGCCGGGCGGCCGTTGAAGGAAACGGCCGTGGCCCCCAGGAGGTTGGCTCCGGAGAGAGCCACCGTGGTTCCGGGGCTGCCATGGCTGGGATTGACGCCGCTGATGGAGGGTCCCGCGGGCGGCGGGGTGGAGGAGCCGCCCCCGCCTCCGCAGGCCAGGACGACGGCCAGGGCCAGGAAGCAGGTGCATCGGGCGAGCAGATCCATGGCGGCTCCAGTGCCAAGGCCTCGCGGATTCGGGTTGGCTGGGTCCGGGAGAACCGTGGGGTGATTCGGTTACTGCGTAAGTTGATGCATGAGGCACCTATGATACACGCAGTCGGATCGAGGGCCTCACATCCCTCTACTGGGCAGCGAGGGTCCCCACGGTCACGGTGATGGGGACTACGATGGCTCCGGTCCCGTCGATCATCTGGCACTTGGCGCTGTCGGCGCCGAGGGAGACGGCTCCCGGGGGCTGGGAGGCCCGGAGGTCCAGGGCCACCCGCAGCAGGGGAGCGTTCAGGGAGGCGGGGTTGGCGATGCCCTTCTGCGCCGCGGTGACCTGGAGGGCCCCGCCAGAGACTTTGCCCTTGAGAATCTGGGGGGAGGCCCCGAGGCTGAAGGCCGTTCCGTTCTGGACGAAGGTGTTGGCGGGGTCGCCGGCGGCCACATTGGCCCAGGCCGCCCGGGTGGCATCGGCACTGAACGTGGCGGTGACGCCGGTGCCCGTGGTGGAGGCGGGCCCCACCAGGTCGAGCACGAGGTGGGTGGCCGAGGAGAGAGCCACGTTCTTCTTGAGCAGGTAGGTGCCGGTGGTCGGATCCGTGTAGGCCAGGCTGGTGGCGGTGGTCGGGGCGGAGGAGCCGCCGCCCCCACCGCCGCAGGCAAGCAGGGCCATCAGCGCCAAGGCAGCGGAACCGGAGAGGAGCTTGGTCATCGGGATCATGGGCTTCTCCATCACAGACCGCCGAGGAGGATCGCGAGGTCCTTGTCATCCACCGTCCCATCGCCATTCAGGTCGCAGGTGGGGTTGGTGGTGCCGTAGAACTTGGCGAAGAAGAGCAGGTCCCGCAGATCCGCCACACCGTCGCCGTTCAGGTCCAGCGACTTCACCGTGACCGATGCGGTCCCTGAAGCGGTGCCCGGCCAGATGCTGGTGGCGGTGATGGTGTAGGTCCCGGCAGCGGCTGGGGCCGTGTAGACGCCGCCGGCCGTGATGGTCCCTCCGTTGGCGGACCAGCTGACTCCCTGGCTCGGGGCGTTCGTCACCGTCGCGGTGAAGGTGGCCGTCCCGCCGGTCAGGAGGGATGCCGTGGCAGGGGAGACGGATACGGTCACCGACGCGGGGTTGTACACCGACACGGTGGCGGAGGCAGAGGCGGAGGGGACTTCGCTGCTCGCGGCGGTGACCGTGTAGACCCCGAGCGCGGCCGGGGCCGTGTAGGTGGTGGCGCTTCCGCTGGCGGTCTGGGCGGGGCTGAGGCTGCCGCCCCCGGCGGACACGGTCCAGTTCACCTTGTTGTCGGTGGCGTAGTTGGTTACGGTGGCGGTGAAGGTCGTGCTGGCGGAGGGGTTCACCTGGGCCGTGCTCCTGTCCAGCGACACGCTGACCTGGGCGGCCTGCAGCTCCCACACCCCGCGACCGAAGGTGGCGGCGCGGAGGAAGCTGCCATCCGGAGCGATGTAGAGGTCCTGGGTGGCGACGAGGGGCAGGTTGCTGCCGAACCGGCTCCAGGTGGCGCCCCCATCGCTGGTCATGTAGACACCGAAATCTGTGCCCACGTAAACCTTGTTGGCCACCAGGGGATCGGCCTTCACCACGTGGACCGGGATGCCGAAGGGGAAGCCGTTGCTGGCGGTCGGGCTGCCGTCGATGGCCGTCCAGCTGCCTCCGCCGTTGGTGCTCTTCCACAGGTGGTTGGCGGTGCTGCTGGGGGCCACCGATCCCACGTACACCGTCGTGGGCGCGGTGCGGTCGAACTCGATGCAGCTGAGGTAGGACGCGCTCCCCGGAAGGGCCCCGCCCTTGGTCCAGGAGCTGCCGCCGCTGGACGTCAGGTAGACCCGCGACTGGTTGGCCGCGATGCCCAGCGTGTTCGGATCGCTGGCGGAGGCCGCCAGGTTGCGGATGAACAGCTCCGTCGTCGAGGTGGTGGAGGACATGTCCAGCGGCGCCGGAAGGCCGCCGGTGCCTATGGCGACCCAGCTGGCTCCGAAGCTGGTGCTCAGGTAGACCTTCCCGTTGGTGGAGGTGTAGACCGCCGCCGGCCGGGCCGCGTCGCCGGGCGCCAGCTTGGGGGCGAAGGGCGCGAGGTCCTTGTTGTTCGCCTCAGTGATGCCCGAGATGGACTCGCTGAAGGATCCGCCACCGTTGGTGCTCCGGTAGATGTCGGTGTAGTAGATGCTGCCGAGCACCTGGGTGCCGTCCGTCGGATGGAAGAGGGTGGCGAACCCGTCGCCGCCGATCTCATCCTCGAAGGTCCCTTCCGTCCCGGTGAGGGTGCCGCCGGAGGCCGCCGGCTGGCGCAGGCGGGTTCCGTTGTCCTGCATGCCCAGGGAGATCCGCCACTTCGAATCCGAGGGGCTGAGGGCGGCGGTGGAACCCACGTTGTAGACCAGGTGCGAAGCCAGGCCCTTGTTGCGCCGGTTGTCGAGGAAGGAGGTGTCGAAGGAGGCGGTGGGGATGGTCACCCGGAAGGGGTCCCGCACCACGGCCAGGCCCCCGTCGTTGCCCACGTAGAGCGTGGCCCCGTTGGGCGACCAGGCGGTGGCGTGGAAGTCCGCGTGGGCGTAGACGTGGCCGCTGCCGAACCAGTGGGTCAGCTGGACCCAGCTCAGGCCGCCGTCCACCGAGCGGTAGAGGGCGAGGTTGGCCCCCACGAAGAGCCGCGAGGGGTTGTTGGGATCCACCGCCAGCCCGTGGTTGTACCAGCCCTGGCCGCCGTCACTGCCCATCTGGGGGCCCGAGCCCTGGAAGAGGCCGCCGCTCGCGGTGGGAGCCGCCAGCCAGGTCCAGGTCACGCCCTTGTCGATGCTCTTGAGGACGCCCCGGGCCACGGTCGTACTGCTGCTGTTGGTGGTGGTGTCTTCCAGGATGGCGTAGGCCGTCGTGCCGTCCCCCGCGGCCCGGATGGTGATGCGGCCGGGCGTGAAGGTGAGGCTGGGCAGGGTGGCCGCGGTCCAGGAGGCGCCGGCATTGGTGGAGTAGTGGATGCTGGCGGTGCTGGTGGAGCCGCTGGTGACCTCCAGGGAGCAGAGGAGGTCGGTGGCCGTCACCTTCTGGAGGGACCAGACCTGCCCGGTGGCCGGGCCACCCGTGGCCGCGACGAAGGTGGCTCCCCCGTCGGTGGAGATCCGGAGGCCGGCGTTCGTCGCCCAGAGGATCCGGCTGGCGTCCAGGGGGAGGATGGCGTAGGAGCGGGTGGCAGTGCCGAGGCTGCTCAGGGGGGCGGCGGTCCAGGTAGCGCCGCCGTCCGTGGTCTTGAAGAAGCCGCGGCCTTCGGCATCGAAGAAGTCGCCGGCCCCCATGTAGAGGGTATTCGGGTCCACGGGGCTCATGGCCAGGGCGCCCACGGAGACGTTGCCCCCGCTGCTGCTGGTGGGGAGGGCGTCCGTGACCGAGTACCAGGTCCAGTCCGTGGTGGAGGCCGGATCCGCGTTGTCGCAGCGGAACACGCCGCCGCCGCTGGTGGCCAGGTAGAGGGTGGGGGCCGTCGGATGGGCCACGATGGCCACGGGGCGCCCGCTGTCGATGTCGGGCGTGGTGCTGGTGAGCTGCGAGAAGGGACCCAGGTTCGTCCAGACGCCTCCGATGCCCGCCGGCCCGGTCGCCAGGGCTGCGGGGGGGGTGCCGGCGAGCGACTGGGCGAGAGGCTGGGCGAGAGGCTGGGCGAGCGGCCCCGCGCCCTGGAAGCGCCGTGGCGCCCAGAGGCGGGTCTGCTGCTCGGCGACCTGATTCTTGTAGTCCAGGTAGGCCGGGCTGGCCTTTCCTCCGAACCAGAAAAGGTTCCATTCCCGTCGCAGGTCGGCCCGGTCGTGCCCGCCGAGGGCGTGGGGGCTCCGGCGATAGGGCAGGTCCAGGCGACGCTGTCCGGGGTTCCCCTCCTGGGCGGCGAGTCCCGACAAGGAAGCCGATAACAAGAGGAGAGCGAGAAACTTGGTCGCCCGGTGGTTCATGACGTCTCCAGGAAGGACCCCCGGGGCCGCATTGGAAACGAGATCGGGGGCCTGGGGGATCCCAAACTATACGACAGTCAAAGGCCCGAGCCAGTTGGCTTTTGGCAACCCCGCCAAGGTCTTCTCCGCTGCCTCACGTTGACCCTGTCGCCCGGGGCCCCTAGGCTGGAGGTTTGGGTCTGCCGCCACCGTGATCGCCCTCCGTCCCGACAATCCCCTGATCGTCCAGAGCGATCGCACCCTGCTGCTCGAGGTGGCCCACCCGGCCTTCGAGCAGGTGCGAGACGAACTGGCACGGTTCGCGGAACTGGTGAAGAGCCCCGAGCACATCCACACCTATCGCATCACCCCGCTGAGCCTGTGGAACGCCTCCGCCTCCGGCGTGGCCTGCCAGGACATGATCGAGACGCTGAACACCTGGTCCAAGTACCCGGTGCCCCAGAACCTGCTGCAGGAGATCGAGGACCACGGCACGCGCTACGGCAAGCTGCGGCTGGTGGCCAAGGGCGACCGCCTAGCTCTGGAGATGGACGACCGGGGTCTCTTCTGGGAGCTGGAGAACCAGAAGTCGCTGCAGGGGATGCTGGCGGAGCCCTACCCGGACGAGAAGGGCATCTTCCTCCAGACGGGGATGCGCGGCGAGGCCAAGCTCCAGCTCATCCGCCTGGGCCATCCCGTGCAGGACATGGCCGGCTACAAGCCCGGCGACCCGCTGCCCTTCGAGCTGTCGCCCACCACCAAGCAGAACGGCAAGCCCTTCGGCCTGCGCCACTACCAGCAGGCCGCCGTGGACGTCTTCCACGCCGGCGGCGGGCCCGACGGCGGCGCGGGCGTGCTGGTGCTCCCCTGCGGAGCCGGCAAGACCGTCATCGGCATCGGCTGCATGGGCAGCCTCCAGACCCACACCCTGGTGCTCACCACCAACGGCACCGCCGTGAAGCAGTGGAAGCAGGAGCTGCTGGACAAGACCAGCCTCACGGAAGACCAGGTGGGCCTCTACACGGGCGACACCAAGGAGATCAAGCCCGTCACCATCGCCACCTACCAGATCCTCACCTACCGCAAGAGCAAGACCGGCCCCTTCGAGCACTTCAAGCTCTTCGAGGCCGCCAACTGGGGTCTGGTGATCTACGACGAGGTGCACATGCTGCCCGCGCCGGTGTTCCGGGCGGTGGCCGAACTCCAGGCCAAGCGGCGCCTGGGCCTCACGGCCACCCTGGTGCGCGAGGACGGCAAGGAGGAGGACGTCTTCAGCCTCATCGGCCCCAAGCGCGTGGACGTGCCCTGGAAGATGCTGGAGAAGGACGGCTTCATCGCCACGGCGCACTGCCTGGAGATCCGCGTTCCCCTGCCCACGGACGAGCGCATGGAGTACGCCGTGGCGGACCAGCGCCAGCGCTTCCGCATCGCCTCGGAGAACAGCCTGAAGCTGGCGGTCATGGACGAGTTGCTGGCGGGTCACCCCAACGACAGCATCCTCGTCATCGGCCAATACCTGGAGCAGCTCCGCATCATCGGAGAGCGCCTGAATGCGCCGGTACTCACGGGGCAGACGCCGGAGAAGGAGCGGGAGGTGCTCTTCCGCCGCTTCCGCGAGGGCGACCTCCGGGTGCTCATCGTGAGCAAGGTGGCCAACTTCGCCATCGACCTGCCGGACGCCAGCGTGGCCATCCAGGTGAGCGGCACCTTCGGCTCGCGGCAGGAGGAGGCCCAGCGCCTGGGCCGCATCCTGCGCCCCAAGGGTGACCGCAACGTAAGCTACTTCTACTCGCTCATCAGCCGCGACACCACGGAGCAGGAATTTGCGCGGAACCGCCAGCTCTTCCTCACGGAGCAGGGCTACCGCTACCTCATCGAGAGCCGGCACTTCGACGAAACAGGGCGGCTGAGCGAACCCGCCGTGTGGAAGCGGCTGCTGGAAGAAACCGCAGGCTAAGTGAAAGAAGGGCAATAAGCGGAGGACTGTGGAGGAGCGGAGGAGAGCGGAGAAAAGATTGGCTTTTCCTCTGCTCTCCCCCGCTCCTCCGCCAACCTCCGCTGCTGGAAATCTTTTCTTTAGATCTTCAGGTGAGCCACCAGCCACCGGTCCAGGGGCCAGGCGATGAGCGCCGCGAGGAGGCCCGCCAGCACGTCGTCCGCCACCACGCCCCAGCCGCCGGGCAGGTGCTGGGCGCGGTCCACCGCACCTGGTTTCCAGATGTCGAAGAGCCGGAAGAGCAGGAAGGGCGCCACCAGCCGCGCCGCCCAGAGGCTCCAGGGCTGCGGCTGGACCGTCCCCGTGAACAGCAGGGGCGTGAGGGCGATCCAGATGCCGGCCCATTCATCGGCCACGACGAACGAGGGATCCTTCTGACCGGTCTCCCGCACCACGCCATCCGCCGCCCAGACGGCCATCAGGGTGAGGGCCAGGGGCGCCGCGGGGAGCATCCAGGACGGGAGGGCCCAGCCGCGGACGACCCACACCAGCAGGAGCCAGGCGGCCAGCCCGGCCAGGCTGCCCCAGGTGCCCGGGGCGGGTTTCAGGTAGCCGCTGCCGAAGCCCGTGGCCAGCCACCAGGCGGGGCGAGGCGCCTTTCGTTGAGTGGGCCGGTGCGGTGGGTTCGGTTCCATGAATCCATGGTAGGGCACCGTCCCACTTCGACCCATGCATGCATGACTCTGAGCCGCCTCGGGTCCCGACTTCGCAGGCTGCCCCGCAGCCTGCTCCGACCCACCCGGGCGTGACTCTGAGCCGCCTCGGGTCCCGACTTCGCAGGCTGCCTCGCAGCCTGCTCCGTCACCCGAGGGGCTCAGACATGTCTCAGCGCCTCCACGATGCGGAGCTTCGCGGCCTTGAGGCCGGGGAACAGGGCACTCACCTGGAGCGTGGCCTGGAGACCCAGGGCCACCACGAGATAGACGCCGGGCACGAGATGGATGTCCAGCTCGTAGCCGTGGCTGGTGCCGGGCGGGGCGGGCATCTGGAGGTGCAGGGCATTGAGGCCCGCCCGCAGCAGCAGGGTGGCGACCAGGCCCATGGCACTGCCGAAGAGGCCGAGGAAGGCGCCCTCCCACTGGAGCAGGGCCAACAATTGGCCGGGCTGGAGGCCCATGGCCCGCAGCACACCGAACTCGCGGACGCGCTCCATGACGGACATGAGCAGGGTGTTGGCCGTGGCCAGCAGGACCACCAGGAAGAGCACAAGACCCATGAAGCCGAAAATCGCGTAGTAGAGCAGCTTCACCTGCCGGTAGAAGGAGGCCAGCTCGAACCAGGGCCTTACGGTGGTTTCAGGCAGCAGGGCCTGGAGCCGCGCCTGCTCGGCACCCGTGTCGCCGGGGCGCTTGAGAACGATCGAGAGCCGCGAGCGCGCCGGACCGGCGTCCAGCAGCTGGCCTGCGGTGGCGAGGCTCACGGTGAGAACCCGGTCGTTCAGCTCCTTCAGCCCCTGGTCCTGGAGGCCGACGACCTCCACGTCCACGGCGTTCAGGGCGCCGTCCCTGGTGGTGGACATGAGGGTGAGCAGGCTGCCCACGGAGGCCCCGAGGCTCCGGGCCAGGCCCGTGCCGAGGATCACTTCACGGGCCGCCGGATCGGCGGACAGCCAGCGGGAGCCCCCGCCGCCACGAACCTTGGCCCCGTCCTTGAGGGAATCGAGGCAGGCCATGTGCTTCGGCTCCAGAGCCGGATCCACGGCGGTGCCCAGGAAGGCCACGCTCTTGGGGCCGCTGCTGAGCAGGCCCATGAACTGAATGCGGGGAAGCACCTCCGCCACGGCGGGGTCCTGCCGCAGCCGTGTCGCCAGCGCTTCGCCGTCCGGCAGGGCCTTCTCCAGGCTCTGGGCTTCGTCACCCTCCAGAGCGCCAGGGGCCATCACCTGGAGATGTCCCAGGCCACCGCGAATGGCGCCATCGGCGAGGCCCTGGAAGGTCTGAGCCATGAAGCCCCCGGCCAGGCTCAGGGCCAAGAAGCCTGCCACCACCACCATGAGCGTCAGCGCCGTGCGCCGCCGCTGGCGCAGCAGGTTCCGCAGGGCCAGCCGGGCGAGGATCACCGGTGCTCCTCTTCGATGAGCCGCCCGTCGGCAAGGCGGAAGACGTGCTCGGCCCGGGCGATGACGGCGGGGTCGTGGCTGGCCACCAGGAAGGTGGTACCCCGCTCGGCGGCCAGCTCGGCCATGAGGTCCATGAGGGGGCCTCCGTGGGCGTGGTCGAGGCTGGCGGTGGGTTCGTCCGCCAGCACCAGGAGGGGATCGGGAGCCAGGGCGCGGGCGATGGCGGCGCGCTGCTGCTGACCGCCGCTCAGCTGGCCGGGGCGATGGTGCAGCCGGTCGGCGAGGCCCACGCGGTCCAGGGCGGCAGCCGCCCGGCGCCGAGCCTCATCCTCGGCCAGGCCCTGGAGCTGCAGGGGCAGCATGGCATTCTCCAGAGCCGTGAGCACGGGCACCAGGTTGAAGGCCTGGAACACAAAGCCCAGCCGGGTCAGACGGAGGCGGCAGCGTTCGCGCTCGGGGAGGCTGGACACCTCCTGTCCATCCAGGAAGACGGCACCCTCGTCGGGCAGGTCCAGCAAGCCCGCCAGCTGAAGCAGGGTGGTCTTGCCGCTGCCGCTGGGGCCCGCCAGCACCGCCAGACAGCCTTTCGGAACCGCCAGCGACACGCCGAACACGCCAGCGCGCTCACCGCCGAGTTCGTAGGCGCGGATGACCTCCCTCAGTTCCAGCATCCGCCCAGTGTACCTGTCCCTGGCACCGGCTCATGGATCGAAAAGGAATTCGGAAAGCTGAGGAAAGCGGAGGGGCTGGGGAGAGCGGAGAAAGGTTCTCTCCTCCGCTGTCCTCCGTGTCTCCGCTTTCCTCCGCGTTTAATATTCCTTTCCCCCGAGAGGCCTCTAAAACTGCATGGCGTAGGCCAGCTTGGCGAACACGCCGCGCTCCACCATGCGCTCGGTGGGCAGGATGGCGAGGGGATCGCGCCGCCGCTGGCCGGACCAGCCCAGGTAGGCGTTGGTGAAGGCATTGGGCTGCCAGCCCAGGAAGGCCTTGAGGAACTTGTCCACGCCGTCGATTTCGGAGCCGTCGTAGCGCACCACGAACGCCTGGGTTTTCAGGTAGAAGAACCGCGGCATCTGGTAGGTGGCCGTGGCCGCCAGCTTCCGCGCCCGCACGAGCCGGAGGTCGTCGGACTCGCGATCCAGCACGGTTCTCTGGGCCGAGAGGTCGTAGCTCAGATCCCCGACCGCGCCGTGGGAGCTGAAGCTGACCGTGTGGATGCGCGCCGGGGCGCCAGAAGCCAGGTCGATGGTGCGTCCGCGGACGACCCGCGCCAGCATCTGTGCCCAGCTGAGCTTCTTCCAGCTCAAGGCCATGTTGAGGTTGCGGGTGGCGTTGGAGGTTACCTCGTCATCCGCCCAGGTGCGCCCCGCGATGTCCCAGTCCAGGCTCCAGGCCCACCGGTCGGCGGTTTCCACATAGGTGCTCAGGCCCACGGCGCGATCGAAGGGATTCCCGTCCCACCACACGAGGCGCCGGGCGCGCAGGTAGAGGTTCGCCTGGGAGAACTTCCCGCCGTTCCAGTTGCCCTGCCAGCCGAAGGTCCCGTTCTGCTGGCGGTAGCCCCGGAGATCCGTGAAGCCCGAGACCAGCACCAGGCCGGGGCTGGTGGTCTGGCTGACGGCGCTGGCGAACCAGTGGCGGGTGTTCCAGTCCAGCTCGGCGGAGGTGGAGGTCCCCCGCTGGGAGAGGAGGCTGCCATCGGCCTGGGGCAGGCGCGAAGTGGCGGCCATGGCGCTGCCGATGACGTGGAACTCGGAGCCCAGGTACTGATCCAGGTAGATGCCGCCGCTCTGGCCGCCGCTCAGTCCGCCGGCGGCGTCCGGCCCGCCCTGCAGGCGCTTGTCCGTTCCGAGGACGGAAAGGCCCGAGCCGCGACCGTCCAGCTGGAAGCGCAGCGCGGCCGCCGTGTCGCGGGTGGGCAGGCCCTCGACGCCCTGGGCGCCGTTGGCGCTCAGCATGAGGCCGCCGTCCTCGTCCTTGGCGTGGAGCACGGTCCAGCTGGCCAGAGAGCCCTGGCCCGAGGCCTTGAGGCCGTACAGGGGGCTCTGGATGGAGCGGCTGAAGAACTGCCGCTGGGCCGCGGGCGGGGAGAGCAGGTCCATGCCCTCCAGGAAGAAGGGCCGGCGCTCGGGATAGAACACCTTGAAGCGGCTGTTGATCTGAAGCGGGTCCACGTCCGCGTCCGCCGTGGCGAAGTCGGGACGGTAGGTGCCTTCGAAGGTGAGGGCGGTGGTGGCGTAGCGGACATCCATGCCCAGGCGGGCCTTGGATTCCACGGGCGCCGCCGGGTTGGTCTCCAGCGACTGGGTGCGGGTGTAGGTGGCGAAGGGGATCACGAGGAAGGGCGAGCCGGGCTTGTCCACCGGGGCGCCGGAGACCCGCGCCATCTGGCAGATATCGCACTGCACGTCCTTGCTCATGCGCGGCCAGGAGATGCCGTAGCGCCGCTCCCGGGGGATGATGCGCAAGATGCGGAGGGCCCAATCGCCGGGCCGCCGGCGCAAGCTGCTGTAGGGAATGCGCATCTTCACGACGTAACCGTCCGGCGTCAGCACGCCGGTGGAATCCCAGAGGCAGTCGTAGGAGGCGTTCTCGCCGGTGCTGTCCGTCATGATCTCGTCGATCTGACCGCCGAGCGGCGTGACGAAGAAGCGGGCGATGCTCTGGCCCTTGCCGGAGGGATCCAGGTCCACGCCCACGAAGTCGAAGTCGCCGTTGTTGGTGTCGCGCATGTGGTGGGCGGCGTGAATCTTCGAGGGCTCGGGATCCTTCGCTTCCACGGCCACGTAGAGGGCATCGGGACCCCAGCCCACATGGACGATGGTGGGCCAGCGGTTCTCGCCCTGGTCGTCCGGCATGATCATGCCGAACTCCGTGATCACCAGGGCCTCCTTCCAGGTGGAGAGGTCCGCGTCCCGGGTCATGGACGGCGCCTGGGCCAGCCGGGGGATGGCCAGGTGGGGCGGGTTGGGTGCCTGGGAGGCCAGGATGGGCAGACAGGCAAAGGCCGAGACCGGATGGCGCATGAAAGATCCCTGAAACGGTTCCTATGGCCTACGAGGGACTTCGGAGATCCGTTTAGAACCCTCGGCCTGACTCCTTGGGGTTCAGCGCTTGGCGGGAGCCGGCGAGGCCGCGGGTTTGGCGGCCTTGCCCCGGGGGTCGTCCGGCTTGGGGCCGATGGCCTTGGGATCCTTGGCCCGGGGATCGTCGGGTTTGGGACCGATGGCTTTGATGTTCTTGCCCTTGGGATCGTCCGGCTTGGGGCCGATGGCCTTGGCCTTGGCTTTGGCCGGGGCCGGGGCCTGGGCGGGCAGGTGGGCGGCCTGGAGGGCGGCGGCCACGATCAGGCCGATGGGGAGGGCGGAAGCCAGAAGGGCGGGAGGACGCATGAAAGCTCCTGGGCGGCTGGGTTGGGAGGTCGAGCCCCAGGTTAACCGCGTCCAGCGCGGAACCTCGTCAGGTCCGGTTCCGGGCGAGGAACGATTGCTCGTAGGCCGCCGTGCTCGCCTCGAGGCCGCCCTCTTCGACCTCGCCGATGAGGTCGTAGGCGTGCGCTTTCACGATGCGAACCTTCTGGATGGTGTTCACCTGGGGCGTCCCGTCCACCAGCAGTACGTTGCCGTCGATGTCCGGGGCCTGGCCCTGGTGGCGGCCCTTCACGATGAGGTCGGTCTCCTCGTGGGCGCCCTCCACCAGCACGTCGATGACCTGGCCCACCTTCTCCTGGTTCTTCTCGCGGGCGATCTTCTGCTGCAGTTCGAGGATGCGGCGCTTGCGGGCCTCCTTCGTGCGCTTCGGCACGGGGTCGCCCAGGCCGTAGGCAGTGGTGCCCTCCTCGGGGCTGTAGGTGAAGACGCCCACATGGTCGAAGCGGGCCACCTTCACGAAGGCTTTCAACTCCTCGAAGGCGGCCTCGTCTTCGCCGGGGAAGCCCACGATGAAGTTGGAGCGGATGGCGATGCCCGGCACGATGCGGCGGACTTTTTCAATCAACTTCAGGAACTGGGTCCGGCTGCCGCCCCGGGCCATGGCCTTGAGGATGGCGGCGTCCGCGTGCTGAAGCGGCATGTCCAGGTAACGGGCGCAGTTGGGTGTCTCGGCCATGGCGTGCAGCAGGCCGTCCGTCAGGCGGTTCGGGTAGGCGTAGTGGATGCGGAACCAGCGCAGGCCCTCCACCTTCCCCAGGGCGCGCACCAGCTTTTCGAGCGCGTCCGGATCACCGAAGTCGCGGCCGTAGTCCGTGGTGTCCTGGCCCACGAGGCTGATCTCCAGCACGCCCTGGGCCACGAGGTTGCGGGCCTCGGCCACCACGCTCTCGATGCTGCGGCTGCGCTGGCCGCCCCTGAGCTGGGGGATGACGCAGAAGGCGCAGGCATGGTCGCAGCCCTCGCTGATCTTGAGGTAGGCGCTGGCCTTGGGGGTGGTGAGCATCCGGGGGCTGGCCTCGGTGTAGAGGTAGTCGGGATTGGGATCAAGCTCGTAGGCCGCGCTGGCGCCGATGACCTCGGCGATCTGCTCGATGTCCCGCGTGCCCAGGCAGGCGTCGATCTCGGGCATCTCGGTCATGAGCTCGTCGCGGTAGCGCTCCACCAGGCAGCCGGCGACGATGAGCTTCTCGCAGGCGCCCTCTTTCTTCATGGACGCGGCCTGGAGGATGGCCTCGACGCTTTCCCGCTTGGCGGCGTCGATGAACCCGCAGGTGTTCACCACCAGCACCTGGGCCTCCTCCAGCACGGGCGTGATCTGGTAACCCTTCAGACGCAGGTGGCCCAGCATGACTTCCGAATCCACCAGGTTCTTGGGGCAGCCCAGGGACATGAAACCGACTTTGGCCAATGGACCTCCATCCACCATGCGGTGGAACCTCATAGAATACCGCGCCCGGCCGATGAGGTCAGCAGCCCCATGCTAGACTCACCTCTCCCCGGTCCCCACATGAAGCTCACCCTCCAGGTTGACGGCGCCTTGCATCCCGTGACGCTCACGGAAGAAGGTGTGACCCTGGGTCGGGGCGACCAGGCCACCATCCGCATCCAGGCCAATGCGGTCAGCCGGGTCCATGCCCGGATTTTCCTCAAGGATGGCCAGCCCCACGTCATGGACATGAAGTCCCTGAACGGCACCACGCTCAACGGGGCGGCCCTGGCCGAGCCGGCGCCTCTCCATCCCGGGGACACGGTGCTCCTGGGCGAGGCCGTGGTGCGCTGGATGCCCGAGCCGGTGCCCGGATCTCCGACGCAGGGCCTGAACCTGCTGGCTCGCGGCGCCGCCCCGAGGATCTCCCTCGAGGACCGCGCCTTCGATGCCTCCGGCTCGATCCTGGTGCCTCACGCCAGCCTGGAGGCCATGCTGGCGCAGGCCGGCGGCCAGCACCCCGCGGGCGATGCCGTGACCTTGTTCCAGCGACTGGCCGGCATGGCCGGCACCCTGCTGCGGGCGGCGGGCCTGGCGGAGCTGCTCGAGTCCGTGATGGGCCTGGTGACGGCCCAGATCCCCTGCCAGCGCGGCTTCATCCTGCTGGCGGATGCCAGTGGCGAGCTGGTGCCCGAGCTGGTCTGGGAGGAGCAGGCGGGCCAGAACGCCAATCCCATCAGCCGCACCATCGCCCGTACGGCCATGAAGGACCGGGTGGCCATCCTCACCACGGACGCCCGCATGGACCCCCGCTTCAGCGCCGGCGAGAGCATCAAGATCCACGGCATCACCTCGGCCCTCTGCGCGCCCCTCATCGTGGAGAACCAGGCCCTGGGCGTCATCTACCTGGAGACGAGCCTCAGCAAGGGCGGCTTCAAGCGGGAGGACGAGCACCTGCTGAGTGCCATGGCCAACTTCGCCGCCGTGGGCATCCAGCGCGAGCGGGAGGCCAAGTTCCGCCAGCGCCTGGAGCGGTACCACAGCCCCGCCGTGGTGGACCAGATCCTCAAGTCCAGCCAGAGCAAGGAGGCCCCGGCCCTCCAGGCCCAGCGCTGCCAGATCAGCGTGCTCTTCGCCGACATCTCGGGCTTCACCCGCATGAGCGAGGGCATGGAGCCGCTCGTGCTGGCGGGCATCCTCAACCGCACCTTCGAGGCCATGACGGACCAGATCTTCAGTCGGGGCGGCACCCTCGACAAGTACATCGGCGACGCCATCATGGCCTTCTTCGGCGCGCCCAATCCCGATCCCGACCATGCCCGCCACGCCGTGGAGGCCGCCGCGGCCATGCAAGAAACACTGCGGGCCCTGAACGAAGCGCGGCCCGAGGGCTACCCCGAGCTGAAGATGCGCATCGGCATCAACAGCGGCGAGGCCTTCGCGGGCGACATCGGCTGCGAGAAGCGCATGGACTACACCGTCATGGGCAGCACCGTGAACCTGGCCTCCCGCCTGGAGAGCGGCGTGGCCAAGCCCGGCCAGATCGTCGTCGGGCCCCGGACGGCGGAGCTGGTGGGGCCGGCCCGCCTGCGGCAACTGGAGGGCTCCCTGCTCAAGGGCATCGAGCATGAGGTGCGCCCCTTCGAGGTGCTGTGGGAAGAGGACCGGCCGACGGTGGGAACGGGAAGAGCTTGAGGCGATTCGGCGGCCGGGCCTGTCCAAGCCCCCTGGCCAAGTCCCCTGGAATCCCCTTAGACTGGGCGCATCCCCAACCCCTTTCCGGGTCAGCCCCGGTCTCATCTGCTCCCAGGAGCCCCCATGAACGACTACACGTCTGCCGCGCCGGTGAAGGCCCACCGGGGCACCATGCTGCTGGTGTTCGGCATCCTCGGCCTCCTTTGCTGCATCATCTTCGCCATCCTCGCGTGGGTCATGGGCAGCAATGATCTCAAGGCCATGGCCGAAGGCAGGATGGACCCCAGCGGCGAAGGCCTCACCAAGGCCGGAAAGATCCTCGGGATCATCGGCTGTGTGCTGGGCATCCTCGGCCTCGTCTGGGCGGTGTTCTTCGGCGGCATGGCCGCTCTGGGAGCGATGAGCCACCACTGATCCGGAACCCCCGGTGCGGTTCCACTGGGAGCGCTCTTCTCGGCTGCCGCGGCCCCCATGGTGGGCCGCTGCGCTGGTGGGGTGCTGGCTCCTGCTGGTGCTGGGGGGCGTACTGGTGGAACGGCGGGGCGCCCCCTCCGTCGAAACCTGCCTGTTCCACCGGTTGTCCGGCCACCCTTGTCCTACCTGCGGCAGCACCCGGGTGGTGCTGGCCTTCACGCGCGGGGACTGGACCGGGGCCCTGCGCCTGAACCCCCTGGTGGCCCTCGGCCTGGGGCTGGTGTTCCTGTGGCTGCTGACCCGGCTGGCCACGGGGCGGACGCTGCACATGACCGCGTCCCTGCGGGAACGGGGGGCCCTCCTGGCCGTGGGGGTCACCCTGCTGCTGGCCAACTGGATCTGGGTGCTTCAGACCCAGCCCTGATCATTCCTTCACGAAATCCTTCCACAGCATCGACGGCTGGATGCCGGAGTTGCGCTGGTACTTGCCGGACTCGTAGCTCTCGTACTCGCCGCTGACCGTGTGGTAGAAGATCTGGCAGATGCCCACGCCCGCGTAGATGCGGACGGGCTGGATGCAGCTGATCTCCAGGGTCCAGAAGCCGCAGAAGCCGATGTCGCCGAACCCGGCGGTGACGTGCACGAAGAGGCCCAGGCGCCCCACGCTGCTGCGGCCCTCCAGCATGGGCACCATGCCGTGGGTCTCCGTGTATTCCAGCGTGCGCCCCAGGTAGAGCGTGCCGGGCTGGAGCAGCAGGCCCTCGGCGGGGATCTTCAGGAACTCGATGCCGTTGGGCTTGGCCATGTCGAGCTCGCGCTCGGTGTAGACGGCCAGGTCATCTCCCAGGCGCAGGTTGTAGCTGTTGGGATTCAGCTGGCGGTCGGACCAGGGATCGATGCGGATCTTCCCCTGGTTCCGGGCCTCGAGGATCTGCTTCCCGGTGAGGATCACCGTCAGCGATCCACTTTCAGCACTTCGGTCTTGGCCAGCATGTCGCTGAGGCTGATGCGCTCGTCGCCCTTCACGGCCAGGACGATGAGGTTGAGCGCGAGGATGTTGCCGATCTGGCGGAGGATGGCGGGGCCGAACTCGATGCGGCCCTGGGGCTGGCCCTCCGGCACCACCCGGAGCTTCATCATTTTCTTGCCGATGCTGGCGCCGTATTTCGAGACGCACCAGGGGATGAAGAGCCAGTAGTAGGCGAGCTGCGCGAGGACGCTGACGGGCACCAGGGCGCACCCGATCACGGGCACGTGGGACAGGACCATGAAGGCCATGGAGATGAGCACCGCGGGCACGGCGTCGATGAGGACGGCCAGGAGGCGGTTCACCAGGTCGCCGCGCTCGCCCACGGTCACGGCGTCATCGGGGATGGAGGGCAGGAGGGAACCAAGGAAGGACTGCTCGGGAGGCCGGTTGGGCGCTGTGGGCCGGGGCGCCGGCGGCGGGGCCACGGGCGGAACGGGCGGCATCACCTTGGCGGGCGTGGGCACGGGCCCGGTGGAGGGCTGGATGGGCACGGCGGGTTCGGCAGACGGGGCCTTCCCGGCATGGATGGCGGCCAGCTCATCCGCGGACATCCGCACGGTGCCGAGTGGGGGCTTGACCGCGCCTTCGCGGTTCACCGCCACCGTGGCGCCGACCTCGGACTGGGGATCCTGGAAGGTGAGCTGCACCTGGCCCAGGGTGATGCGATCCCCGTTCCGAAGGGGGGATGACTGCACCCGGTTGCCGTTCACGAGCACGCCGTTGCTGCTCTGGAGGTCCTGGATCTCATAGCCCCCGCTCACCTTGCGCAGGACGCAGTGATGGCGGCTGATGCTGGGGTCAGGGAGCCGCAGGGTGTTGTCCAGCTCGCGTCCCATGTGGACTTCTTCATCCACGATCTCGAATTCGCGGGTACCCGCGCTTTCGTGCACCAGCAGCTTGGCCATGGAAACCCTCGGGGAAGGTGGGATGGCGGGAAGTTTAGCGCATCCCTCCGCCATCGTGGCGGCTCATTGGGGGTGGAAGCCTCATATCGGTTCTTTCTTGACGGGTTTCGGTGGACCGGCCAATCTTCCCAGAAGATCACGCGAATGAATCGCGAGGGTGCAGCATGGTGCTTTTCAACGCGGCCACGAAGGAGTTGACGGCGAAGATCGTCTACTACGGGCCTGGCCTCTGCGGGAAGACGACCAACCTCCAGCACATCTACGACACGCTGCCCGGCGAGGGGCGCGGCAAGATGTTGTCGCTGGCCACCCAGACGGACCGCACCCTCTTCTTCGACTTCCTTCCCATCGACCTTGGGACCATCCGGGGCATGAAGACCCGCGTCCAGCTCTACACCGTGCCCGGCCAGGTGTTCTACGACGCCACCCGCAAGCTGGTGCTCCGCGGCGCCGATGCGGTGGTGTTCGTGGCGGATTCCCAGGCCCCGGCCCTGGAAAGCAACAAGGAGAGCTTCCAGAACCTCATCGCCAACCTCAAGGAACAGGGCACCGACCTGTCGAAGATTCCCCACGTCATCCAGTGGAACAAGCGGGACACACCGAACGCGCTGCCCATTGGCACCCTGGATAAGGAGATCAACCTCTTCGGCGTGCCCACCTTCGAGGCCTGCGCCATGCGGGGCGAGGGGGTCAAGGAGACCCTCTCGGGGGTGGCCCGCCTCGTGCTGAAGAGCCTCGCCGAGAAATATGGCGGCGGCGTGGTCGAGGAGCCCCAGACCGTCCTGACGGGCGGGACGCCGCCACCGCCACCGCCGCCGCCGACACCTGCCATGGATTCCAAGCCCCTGGAAGTGGAGGAGCTGTCCGCGGGCGAGCTGCTGGAGGAGATCGACGAATTCCCCGTGGACTCCACCTTCTCTCCGGCCCATGCCCCCGCCCCCACGCACATGCCCCACCGCAGCGTCGTGGAGGTGCCCATCGTGCTGGACCGCAGCCTCTTCAGCGGCGATTCCCCGGTGGAGATCAAGCTGAAGCTGTATATTAAATAAGCTGTCGGCCATCAGCTCTCAGCTTTCAGTCGGGCGCCGATGGCGCCCGCTGTTTTGTCTGATAGCTGACAGCTGACAGCTGATAGCCCGGAGCCCTTCCATGTCCCGCCAGGTCGTCACCCGCTTCGCTCCGTCACCCACCGGCATGCTTCACATCGGGGGGGTGCGCACGGCGCTGTTCTGCTGGCTCTATGCCCGCCGGCACGGCGGTAGGTTCATCCTGCGCATCGAGGACACGGACCTCTCCCGCAGCACCGACGACAACATCCGCATCATCGAGGAAGGCATGGCCTGGTGTGGCCTCGACTGGGACGAAGGGCCGGTCGCGGGCGATCCCGGCCAGTGGAAGGGCCCCCACGGACCCTACCGCCAGATGCAGCGCATGGAGCTGTACAAGACCAAGATCCAGGAACTGCTGGACAAGGGCCTGGCCTACCGCTGCCGCTGCTCCAAGGAGGCCCTGGACGAGCGCCGGAAGGCCGTGGAGGCCGCCGGCAAGGTCTTCCAGTACAACCGCGGGCTGGACGCGGGCAAGGGCTGCGCCGACGCGAACCATGACGCCAGCGAGGTCGCGGCCATCCGCTTCCGCATGCCTGTAGACGGCGACATCCTCGTGCCCGATCTCATCAAGGGCGACACCCGCTTCCCCGCGGAGAGCCTCGACGACTGGATCATCGCCCGCACCGGCGAGACCCCCGGCGAGATCGGCGTGCCCACCTACAACTTCTGCGTGGTGGTGGACGACACCCACATGGAGGTCACTCACGTCATCCGGGGCGACGACCACCTGAACAACACGCCCAAGCAGATCCCCCTGTTCGCCGCCTTCGGCTACGACCTCCCGGCCTTCGCCCACGTGCCCATGATCCTGGGTGCCGACGGCGCCAAGCTCAGCAAGCGGCACGGTGCCACCAGCATCACCGAGTACCAGGCCATGGGCCTGCTGCCTTCCGCCGTTCGGCTGGCCTTGGCCCGCCTCTCCTGGACCCCCAAGATCGACGGCAAGGCCGTGGAGAGCGCCGAGGAGGAGCTGCTCACGGACGAGCAGATGATCCAGCTCTTCGATCTGGCGGACTGCCAGAAGAGCGCGGCCCGCTTCGACATGGACAAGCTCCAGTGGCTGAACCAGAAGCTCATCCAGAGGGCGTCCTGGCAGGAGCTGGAGCCGCATCTCAGGCCCTTCGTGCCGGAGGCGTGGAGCGGGAAGCCCGAGACTTGGCGGGCCCAGGCCATCCAGGCCACGCAGAAGGGCAAGTCGCTGACGGACATGGCCGAGGCGCTGCGCTTCGCCTTCGAGCGGCCCACCGCCTTTGACGAAAAGGCCGTGGAGAAGTTCATGACGCCCGCCGTGAAGCCCGCCCTGCGGGAGGTCGCGGCCCTGGCCGACTACACCCACGAGGGCCTGGAGGCCGGCTTCAACGGCATCCTCGAGCGCCACGGCCTCAAGACCAAGGACCTGGCCCAGGCCCTGCGCGTGGCCCTCTGCGGGAAGCCCGTGAGCCCGGGCATCTTCGACACCCTCTTCCTGGTGGGCCGGGAGGAAGTGGGCGCGCGGCTGGAGCGGTGGCTCTGATGGATCTCCAGGAGTTCACCCACATCACCCTGGCCGTGCTGGAGGACCAGGGCGCCGAGGCCTATGCGCCCACCATCATCGCGGGCGATGCGGTCCAGGTGATTCAGGGCATTCCCGAGGGCATGGACCACCGGGAGGCCCTCCAGGAGACGGTCCTCCGCCTGGGTCTGGAGCAGGCCGACTTCTACTTCGGCGTGCGCTCGGGACCCGGCGAGATCACCACGGGCTTCCACACGCCGGTCGGCACGCAGTTCCAGCTCATCTCCGAGATGCGGCAGGGCTTCGTGGTCTCGGACCTGGGCGCCTGCCCCTGGTGGACCCTGGATCAGGGGCGGGACCAGTAGCGGTTTCCACCCGCCGGAAGGTCCGGAGGGGTTATAGTGATCCGCATGATCCACATCCCGGCCATCCACCCGCGCCCTAGCACCTTGCGTGCGGGGGGGAGTCGCATGATCGGCTGACCTGGATCCAGGTCCCGCCATCCACCCCCGCCCCTCAAGGCGGGGGTTTTCCGTTTCAGGGAGTCTCCATGAGCCGCCATCCCAAGCTCGCCATCCTCGGCTTCGGCACCATGGGCCAGGCCATCAGCGCCGGCCTGGTGGAGGCCTCGGGCTACCCGGCGGGCCGAATCCACGCGGCCACCCGGCATCCGGGCGCCGCGCGGGCCCGGGCCGAGGCTCTGGGCATCGCGCTCTCGAGCGACGCGGATGAGGCTGTCCGCCACGCCGAACTGGTGCTGCTCTGCGTGAAGCCGAAGGAGCTGAAGGGCCTGCTGGCGGGCCTCTCCGCCTCGGGGGCGCTGGACCACCACCCCCTGGTGGTCTCCATCGCCGCGGGCACGACCCTGGACTTTCTCGCGGCCCACACGCCTGTGGGCACCCCCCTGGTGCGGGCCATGCCCAACACGCCCTGCTCCATCCGCCGGGGGATGACGGTGCTGGCACCGGGGCAGGGGGTCACCGAGGCCCAGCTGGCCCAGGCCCGGGCTCTCTTCGAGCCCCTGGGCCGGGTCATGGACCTGGACGAGCGGCACATGGATGCCGTCACGGGCCTCAGCGCCAGCGGGCCGGCCTTCATGTTCGTCATTCTCGAGGCCCTGGCCGAAGGCGGCGTCCAGTGCGGCCTCCCCCGGGCTGTGGCCGTGGAACTGGCGGCCCAGATGACCCTGGGGGCCGCGTCCATGGTGCTGGAGACCGGCCGCCACCCCGCGGCCCTCAAGGACGATGTCACCACCCCCGCCGGCTGTACCATCGCCGGCCTCCTGGCGCTGGAGGACGGCCGCATCCGCTCCGTCGTGGCCCGCGGCATCGAGCGGGCGACGCAGGTGGCGGCGGGGCTGGGATAGGTCGCTCCGGGGCTACTCGTGGTAGTCGGTGAGCCCCGCGTTGGTCAGATTGAGGACGTGAAGTTTCTGGGTTTCATCGAAGCCGATCCTCAGCAGGGGGGGGTAACTGGAGGTATAGGGTGCCACGAGGGTCTCGTGCCAACCGTCCAGCGCCTGGTGGTAAGTCTTCACACCCGCGCTGGTGTTGAACACGATCGCCACCCGGCTTTGATCAGGCGAAATGGCGGCCGAAGCTGTGGTGCTCGCGCCATCGTGCACCCGAGACCCCAGGAGCACCGGAGACTGCCATACACCGGCCTTCAACTGGATCACCCATAGGCCGTGTTCAAGAATGTTGCCCCCGACATACTGCTCGAAGAAGATCCATCCGTTGCTGCCGTCGACCCAGGCAGAATCCAGGAAATCGTACCACCCTGCTTGGATGGTCCCTGTGGGTGGGGTCGAGGCAGTCCAGGTACCTGCTCCGGTCAGGACATAGTCGATGACCGAACCCCAGTTGCCGAGGAGGATGTGGGGTGTGTCAGAACTGTCCAAGGTAATGTGGAATGATCCGATGTTGGACACGGAGGGGGAGAGGCTGGCAAGGGATTCTTCCACCCATGATCCATTCACCTTATGCAGGTAGGATAGACTGGCGGTGGAGCCACCGTAGGGCTGGCTGGCGGTCACGTGATCCAGCAGCACGTGGGGCACGCCGGTGGAGTCCAGGTGGTAGGTCCAACCCGAGTTGGCGGAGGACCAGGGAATCGAGGCGGTGGCCATTGTTTCCGAGGCCCAGGCGGTCCCGTTGTACCAAAGGTGGATCAGGTTCAAGGCTGATCCGCCCGAGGCTGGAGTGGCATAGACCGCATGCGGCCATCCTTGACGGTCCACTTGGATGAGGGGCGAGGACTCTCGGCTGGCGTCGCCCGGGAAGGTGGCCGGCCAGGGGTCGTTGTTGGAGAGAACCCCGAGGGGTGAGAGGGTGGCGAATGCCCAGCCGCCCGAGGGGCGCAGGGCCGCGTCCGAGGCGGTAGGCAGGTTCAGCCCTGTCGGAATCAGAACCAGGGCACCCGGCGGGTTCAGGGTCGCGGCGGTTGCGTAACCGCTTGGGGCCTCCTGGGTGCTGTTCTTGGCCACCACCGTGTAGGTGTAGTAGCCGAGGCTGGTCACCGGATCCAGGTAGGAACTGGTGCTGGGGGAGAGGATGGCGACGTCGCTGGTAAATCCAGCATTGGGGGTTCTACGGACGACAATCTGGTTGGCCGCGGTGCTTCGATTCTGCCAAGTGAGTTGGAGACCGCTTGCGGTGGCAGACACCTGCAGGGTGACCGGCGGGAGCAGGGGGACTGAGGCGCCGTAGTACATCGTGGAGGGCGTGGTGGTCGTGGCGCCGTAGAGGTAGGTCACTCGATAGAGGTAGTAGCCTCCTTCCTGGACGCTCTGGTCCAGGAAGGAGGTGTGGAAGCCGGAGGGCATGGAGACCTCCGTCCAGTTTCCCAAGGAGTTGCCGTAGGCATCACTGTCGGAGCGCTCCAGGCGCACTCCATCCGGCTGGGTCGATGTGCTGGAGCCCCAGCTGACGAGCATGCCACCCTGGGTCGCGTCGTAGGATGCATTGACCCAGGTGACAGAGACCAGCCCCGTGAACACAGGTTGGGAATTGATGCTGGGCTGGCTGGCCTGGACTCCCTTGAGATTGGTGATTCGATAAGTGTAATAGAGATCAGGAGATACTCCCCCATCCCGGTAGGTGGAGGCCTGCGGGTCGCTCAAAGGAAGGCTGGTCCAGGTCCCGGTGACTGAACCGTAGGCGGAGCACTCTGCGCGCTCGATTCGGAGACCGTCCGCGCTGGCCGTGTTCCGGTTCCAGTTGAGGACCACGACCGAATTGGCCCAGTCGTAGGTGGCGTTGGCCTGGCTAGGAGCGTTGGGTCTCCGGGAGTAGGTGACTGAATTCGAATAGGGGCTGAACTCTGTACCCCTGGCCGTGCGCAGGCGGAAGGCGTAGTCGGTGGCGTCCGGGGCTGTGGGCGAGAAGGTCAGGTAGAGGTTCGTGTAGGTGGATGGAATGAGGCCGGTGTGGATCTTCGTGAAAGCTCCGTCCCCGATCTTGGATTCCAGTTCGTAGCCGTCGAAACCCGCGGTCGGCGCGGTCCATGTCAGTAGAATCTGGTCCAATCCTGTGGCGGTGACGGTGAGGCCCGTGGGCGTGGGGGCAGTGGCCGGGCTCGTGGCAGCATTGCCGCCCCCACCCCCACCCCCGCAGGTGATGACGGCCAGGCTGAGTACGATGGAAAGAATGAATCGGATGCGCACGGAGAACCTCGAATGAGGTGAGCTGGCCCTTGGGTGAAGATGGGATCGCCCGGGATTCCTTCAGCAGGGAAGGGCCCACATCTACCATGGTTATTGCGAAGTTGTCCCGGACCCCGGCCGAACGGTAGGGTTTCGGGGGCCGAATGGTAGGCCATGGCCCCGCCTGGAGGTCTGAAGCCTCCCCGGGGAGTGCCCCGGGTTATCCTGATCATTTGATTCCTGCGAGCCCCGATGTCCCCTGACCTGCCTCTTCCGGAACCCAAGAGCCTCCACTTCATCGAGGAGATCGTGGAGGCGGACCGCGCCTCGGGAAAGCATGGCGGGCGGGTGCTCACGCGGTTCCCGCCGGAGCCCAACGGCTACCTGCACATCGGCCACGCCAAGAGCATCTGCCTGAACTTCGGCCTGGCGAAGGCCTACGGGGGCGCCACGAACCTGCGCTTCGACGACACCAACCCGGTGAAGGAGGACGTGGAGTACGTGGATTCCATCCGGGACGACGTGCGCTGGCTGGGCTTCGACTGGAAGGGCGAGCACTACGCCTCGGACTACTTCCCCTTCCTCTACGAGTACGCGGAATACCTCATCGGGCAAGGCAAGGCCTACGTCTGCGACCTCTCGGAAGCGGAGATCCGCGAGTTTCGCGGGAACTTCCACACGCCCGGGCGGCCCAGCCCGTACCGTGACCGCAGCCCCGAGGAGAACCTGGACCTCTTCCGCCGCATGAGGGCCGGGGAGTTCCCCGACGGCTCGAAGGTGCTCCGCGCCAAAATCGACATGGCCAGCGGGAACATGAACCTGCGCGATCCGCTCATGTACCGCATCCGCCGGGCCCACCACCACCGCACGGGCGACGCCTGGTGCATCTACCCCATGTACGACTACGCCCACGGCGTGTCGGACGCCATCGAGACCATCACCCACTCCATCTGCACCCTGGAGTTCGAGGATCACCGGCCCCTGTACGAGTGGTTCCTCGAGCAGGATGTGGAGGGGAAGTTCTTCCAGCGCCCCCTGCCGCGCCAGATCGAGTTCGCCCGCCTGAACCTCACCCACACGGTGATGAGCAAGCGGCGGCTGCTCCAGCTGGTGCAGGACGGCATCGTGCGGGGCTGGGACGATCCCCGCATGCCCACCATCTGCGGCCTCCGCCGCCGGGGCTACACCCCCGAGGCCGTGCGGGCTTTCGCGGAGAAGGTGGGCGTGGCCAAGCGCGACATGGTGGCCGACGTGGGCCTGCTGGAGTTCTGCATCCGCGAGGACCTGGAGAAGCGCGCCCCGCGCCGCATGGCCGTGCTTCGGCCCCTCAAGGTGGTCCTCACCAACATGGCGGGGTCGGACGCCTTCGAGGTGGAGGTGGCCAACCACCCTGACGATCCGGCCATGGGCGTCCGGAAGCTGCCCTTCACCCGGGAGCTCTACATCGACCAGGACGACTTCCGCGAGGAGGCCCCCAAGAAGTGGTTCCGACTGGCGCCGGGCGCCGAGGTGCGGCTGCGCGGAGCCTGCCTGGTGACCTGCCGCGAGGTGATCAGGGACGCTGCCGGGAACGTGGTGGAGCTGCGCTGCGAGTGGGATCCCGCCAGCAAGGGCGGGAACGCGCCGGACGGCCGGAAGGTGAAGGGCACCCTCCATTGGGTAAGCGCGACCCATGCCGTGAAAGCGGAGGTGCGGCTCTACGAGGCCCTCTTCACGCAGGAGGACCCCATGGACGTGCCCGAGGGCCGGGACTGGAAAACCCTCCTCAATCCTGGAAGCCTCGAGGTGCTCGCGGAAGCCCGCCTGGAGCCGAGCCTCCGCGAGGCGCTGCCCGGGGAGCGTTTCCAGTTCGAGCGCACGGGCTACTTCGCCGTGGATCCCGATTCCAGGCCCGGCAGTCCGGTTTTCAATCGGACGGTGGGGCTGAAGGACAGCTGGGCGAAGATCGAGTCCAAGGGGTAACGGGATAAGGTGATTCCCTCCTCGCCGGGGGCCCGACTGCACAGAGCCCCCCAGGCTCTGCGCAGTCACCCGGCGGTCGGGAGGCTGTGATCCAGGTCGCATCGGCACCCGGGGATTTCTTTCCCTTCGTGTCGTGAGGGCCGGGGCTCTGATAGGCTCGATGGGTTGGGCCTCCCCGAGGGTGGCCCTGCCGGGAAGCCGCCCATGGACAAGCTCGCAAGCCTGCTGCACACCTCGCCTGCCACCGCTTGGATGGTGGCGAAACTCGTCATCGTCTTCGGCGGCGTCTTTTCGCTGGCGGCCCTCTGGACCTGGGTGGAGCGCCGCGGCGCGGCCATGATTCAGGACCGCATCGGGCCCAACCGCGCGGCCCTCTTCGGCAAGATCAAGATCATCGGCCTGGCCCAGCCCCTGGCGGACGGCATCAAGTTCTTCTTCAAGGAGGACCTGGTCCCCCACGACGCGAACAAAGCCCTCTTCTGGCTGGCGCCCTTCCTGGCCCTGGTGCCGGCCCTCATGGGCTTCGCCGTCATTCCCTTTGGGCGCAGCTTCGTGAGCGGCGGCCACGAGTACCACCTGGCGCTGCTGGACCCCGGCAACGGCATGGGGCTGCTCTACCCCCTGGCCATCGGCGGCATGGCGGTCTACGGCGTGCTGGTGGCGGCCTGGTCCAGCAACAACAAGTGGTCGATCCTCGGCGGCATGCGCTCGTCGGCCACCATGGTCAGCTACGAGATCGGCATGAGCCTGGCGGTGGTCACCATCTTCATGACCGCCGGGGGCTACGACCCCTCCGAGGTGATCAAGGCACAGGGCCACCTCCCCTGGGCCTGGAACATCGTCCGCCAGCCCCTCGGCTTCATCGTGTTCTTCACGTGCATGTTCGCCGAGACGAACCGCCTGCCCTTCGACTTCGCCGAGGGCGAGAGCGAGATCGTGGCAGGCTTCAACGTCGAATACGGCAGCATGAAGTTCAGCCTGCTGGCCCTCTCCGAGTACTGCCACCTGATGACGGCATCGGCGCTCATCGCCACGCTCTACTTCGGCGGCTGGCAGGTGCCCTTCGTGCAGAACCCCTCGGTGCTGCTCTCCGTGGCCAGCTTCCTGGTGAAGATGCTCTTCTTCGCCTGGGTCTTCGTCTGGATCCGCTGGACGCTGCCGCGGTTCCGTTATGACCAGCTCATGCATCTCGGATGGAAGGCGATGCTGCCGATGTCCATGGTCAACCTGGTCTTCCACGCCTGGCGCATGAGCCAGGGCCACTGAGGAGTAGGCGATGGGTGTCGTCGTCAAGAAGGTCGAGCTGAGCTGGCTGGACCGCACCTATGTCTGGCCGGTGATGAAGGGCATGGGCATCACGCTCAGGCACTTCTTCAGGCAGCTCTTCACGCCCACCGCCAAGCGCTACACGATCCAGTACCCGGACATGAAGAAAGAGATGCCCGAGGGCTACCGCGGCCTCCACGAGCTGAAGCGCTTCGAGGACGGGGCCATCAAGTGCGTGGCCTGCTTCATGTGCCAGGAGGCCTGCCCGGCCCGCTGCATCAGCATCGAGGCCGAGGAGTTCAGCGAGCTCAACATCACCCAGGGCTTCGAGGAGAAGCGCCCGGCCAAGTTCAGCATCGACATGCTGCGGTGCATCTACTGCGGCATGTGCGAAGAGGCCTGCCCCAAGGACGCCATCTGGCTCCGCAAGGACTACGAAGTGGCCGCCTACGACCGGCTCGCCATGCAGTACGGCAAGTGGGACCTGATGAACACCTACGCCAAGGCCGACGGCAAGGAGAGCATCTCCGGGGATCCCACCCCATCCGTGCCGCGCCGCACGATCGCGATGTAAGGGAGCGGCCATGTTCATCACCTTTGCCCTCATCACCCTCCTGGGCGCCCTGGGGATGCTGCTGCAGAAGAACGTCGTCGTGGCGGGCCTCTGCATGGTGGCCGCCTTCTTCGGCGTGGCCGGGCTCTTCGTGCTGCTGGCCAACCCGGTCGCCGCCGCGCTCCAGATCATCGTCTACACCGGCGCGATCATGGTGCTGGTGCTCTTCGTGATCATGATGCTGAGCAGCCACCAGGAGGAGGAGGCCGCCGTCTCCCACCCCGTCCAGCGCTGGCTGTCCGTGGCCCTGCTCGCGGTCCTGGCCTTCGGCGCCGTGAAGCTGGTGCTAGCCTCCCCCGGGGTGAAGGCCTTGGCGGTGAAGGGGGCGGAGATGCCCCAGGCCATGACCCTGCAGACGGTGGGAACCAATCTCTTCGCCGACCACCTGCTGGGCTTCGAGGTGGCCGGCCTCGTGCTGTTGGCCGCGATGATCGGCGCCGTGGCGCTGACCAAACGGAACCTGTGAGGAGCCAGCGATGACCGGCATGGATACGATCCATCAGATCCTCAACGGCGGCCTTCAGGGGTACCTGGTGGTGGCGCTGCTGCTCTTCTTCCTGGGGCTGGCGACGGTGCTGCTGCGCCGGACGCTCCTCCTCCAGTTCATGGGCGTGGAGCTGATGCTCAACGCCGCCAACGTGGTCCTGCTGGCCTTCGCCCGCTTCCGCGGGGGGGACGCCCAGGCCATGGTCTTCTACCTCTTCATCATCGCCGTCGCCGCCTGCGAGGCGGCCATCGGCCTGGCGCTGATCATCGGCCTCTACCGCCACCGGGACACCACAGACTCGGACCGGGCCGCCAGCCTGAAGCAGTGAGGATGCGATGAACAAGTACTACTGGCTCATTCCGATCCTTCCCCTGCTGGGGGCGGCCTTCAACGGCCTGCTGGGCAAGCGCGCGGGTAAGGGCGCCGTCACCGTCGTGGGCGTGGGCGTGGTCCTGGCCTCGCTGCTGGTCGCCACCTCCGCCTTCTTCGCCATGAAGGGGATGCCCGACCACCGCCTGGTGCTGAACTACGGCGAGTGGATGCTGACCGGCTCCCTGTCCGTCCCCTTCGGCCTGGTGATCGATCCCCTCAGCGGCACCATGATGCTGGTCGTCGCGGGCGTCGGGTTCCTCATCCACCTCTACTCCGTGGGCTACATGCACGCGGAGGAGGGTTACGCGCGGTTCTTCAGCTACTTGAACCTGTTTGTGTTCTTCATGCTGACCCTGATCCTGGGCTCGAGCCTGCCCCTGATGTTCGTGGGCTGGGAGGGCGTGGGCCTCTGCTCCTACCTGCTCATCGGCTACTACTTCGAAACGGACTTCGCGCCCCAGGCGGGCCTGAAGGCCTTCCTCTTCAACCGCGTGGGCGACCTGGGCGTGTCGATCGGCATGCTGGTGCTCTTCGCCGCTTTCGGCACCCTGACCATCGCGGACATCCTCACCCAGGCCGGGCACCTGGCACCTGAGGCCGGGTTCGGCATCCTCACCTTCGCCACGCTGATGCTCTTCGTGGGCGCCACGGGCAAGAGCGCCCAGCTGCCCCTCTACCTCTGGCTGCCGGACGCCATGGCAGGCCCGACGCCCGTCAGCGCCCTCATCCACGCGGCCACCATGGTGACCAGCGGCATCTACATGATCTGCCGCCTGGCCCCCCTCTACACGCTGACGCCCATCAGCCTCGACGTGGTGGCCTGGGTGGGCGCGGCCACGGCCCTCTTCGCCGCCACCATCGGCCTCTTCCAGCGCGACATCAAGAAGGTGCTGGCCTATTCCACCGTCTCGCAGCTGGGCTACATGTTCCTGGGCCTGGGCGCGGCGGGCTTCGCGGCGGGCTTCTTCCACGTCTTCACCCACGCCTGGTTCAAGGCCCTCCTCTTCCTCGGCGCCGGCAGCGCGATCCACGCCATGCACCACGAGCAGGACCTCTTCAAGATGGGCGGCCTGAAGAACAAGACGAAGATCACCTTCATCACCATGGTGGCCGGCACCGTCGCCATCATGGGCTTCCCCGGCACCTCCGGCTTCTTCAGCAAGGATGAGATCCTCTACCTGGCCTACCTGAAGTCCCCGGCCCTGTGGGCGGTGGGCGTCGTCGCGGCCTGCTGCACCAGCTTCTACATGTGGCGCCTGATGGCCCTGGCCTTCTGGGGCGAGCCCCGCGACCACCATGCCTACGAGCACGCCCATGAGAGCCCGCTGTCCATGACGGTGCCGCTCATGGTGCTGGCGGTGGGCTCGCTGCTCTGGGGCTTCTGGGGCGTGCCCGAGGCCTTCGGCGGCCACTTCGCCGTTGGCGAGTGGCTGAAGCCGGCCCTCACCTACGGACAGACCCACGCCGCCCATGGCCACCACGAGGGTCCGGCGGTGCTGCTGGCCGCGATCTCCACGACCCTGGGCCTGGTCTTCGGCTTCCTGGGCTGGTCGAAGTACAAGAACGGCCCGGCCTGGGAGCTGGCCTTCGCCGAGAAGTTCCCCACGGTCCACCGGGTGCTGGTGAACAAGTACTACGTGGATGAGGGCGTGGAGCTCTACCTGCTCCGGCCCATCCGCTGGTTCGGCAACCTCCTGTGGAAGCTCTTCGACGTCATCATCATCGACGGCGTGGGCGTGAACCTTCCGGGTGCGCTGGCCCGGGTCTCCGGGGATTTCACGGCGCTCTTCCAGACGGGCCGGGTGCGGAACTACGCGCTCAGCATGGCGCTGGGGGCCGCGATCCTCCTCTATGTCTTCCTGAAGTAGGTGGGGCGATGACCTGGCTGAACCTCCATCCCCTCACCTTCCTGGTCTTCGCGCCAACCGTCCTGGGTTTCCTCCTCATGGCCCTGCCGCACGCGCTGGGCAAGCTGGCGCGCCTGCTGGGCTTCCTGGGCGCCCTGGCCATCTTCGTCCTGAGCCTCGCCTGGCTGCTTGGCCACGCGCCCGCCGCGGGCGGCACGGTCATGGCCGAGCGCACGCCCTGGTTCACGCTGGTGGGCCTGCCCGTGGACTACGCCCTGGCGGTGGACGGCCTGAACCTCTGGCTGGTACTCCTGACGACCTTCCTCGTGCCCCTCACCATGCTGGGCACCTGGAACAGTCTCAAGGACCGCATGGGCACCTTCGCGGCCCTGTTCCTCCTGCTGGAGACGGGCATGTTGGGCGCCCTGGTGGCCCAGGACCTGTTCGTGTTCTACCTCTTCTGGGAGGCCATGCTGATCCCGATGTACTTCATGATCGGGGTCTGGGGCGGTGACGAACGCCGCTACGCCGCCAACAAGTTCTTCCTCTACACCTTGAGCGGGTCCCTCCTGTGGCTGGTGGCGCTGCTCTACCTGGCCAACAAGGCCGGCGGCTTCAACCCCGCCGTGATGGCCCAGGCGGCCTCGGCGCTGCCCTTCGGCGTCCAGGGCTGGCTGTTCATCGCCTTCGCCGTGGCCTTCGCCATCAAGGTGCCGCTGTTCCCGCTGCACACCTGGCTGCCGGACGCCCACGTGCAGGCGCCCACGGCTGGCTCCGTCATCCTCGCCGGTGTGCTGTTGAAGCTGGGTGGATACGGCTTCATCCGCTTCGCCATCCCCATGTTTCCGCAGGCGGCGATGCACTACGCCAAGCCCATCGCCCTGTTGAGCGTCATCGCCATCGTCTACGGGGCCCTGGTGGCCATGGTCCAGCGCGACATCAAAAAGCTGGTTGCCTACTCCTCCGTGAGCCACATGGGTTTCGTGATGCTCGGCCTGGCCTCCATGACCGTCATCGGCACCCAGGGCGCCATGCTCCAGATGCTGAACCACGGCATCAGCACCGGCGCGCTCTTCCTCCTGGTGGGCATGCTCTACGACCGGGCCCACACCCGCATGATCGCCGACTTCGGCGGCGTGGCCGTGAAGATGCCCATCTTCACCACCTTCTTCATGATCGTGACGCTCAGCTCCATCGGCCTGCCCCTCACCAACGGGTTCGTGGGCGAGTTCTGGATCCTCAACGGCACCTTCCTGTCCGGCTTCCCGTGGGGCCGCCTCTATGCCGCCCTGGCCACCTCCGGCGTGCTGCTCGGCGCGGTCTACATGCTGTGGATGTTCATGCGGGTCTTCTGGGGCCCCGAAAACAAGGACGAGGACAGCGGCACCCATCACCTGCACAGCGACCTGAACGCGCGGGAGATCGCGGTGATGCTGCCCATCGTCGTGCTCATCGTCTGGATGGGCGTCCACCCGAAGACCTTCGTGGCCGCCAGCGAGACGCCCGTGACCGCCCTCCTCCAGGAGGTGAAGGCGCCGGCGCCCCGGACCTTCGTCCTGACCCCTGCCGTGCATGAGGTTTCCGGGGCCCACGAGGCTGCCGGTGCCGCCGGCGCCCACGCTCCCGAAGCTCCCGCCGCCCATGAGGTGCACCAATGAGCCTCACCCCCAGCCAGTGGGCGGCCCTGCTGCCGCTGCTCATCCCCGTGTTCGGCGCCTGCCTGGTCACCCTGATGTCCATCGACAAGGACCAGGCCACCACCAAGTGGATCCGGGGCGCCATGTACGGGACGGCCCTCCTCGCCGTGGGCGCCAGCTTCTGGTATCTGACCGATCTCTGGAGGACAGGCAGCCAGCCGGCCTTCTTCCAGCTCCACATGGATCGCCTGGCCCAGTTCACGGGCATCTTCGTGGCCGTGGCCGCAGCCCTCACCATCCTGCAGAGCTGGGACCACTTCCACCAGGAAGGCTGGGTGAAGGGCGAGACCCTCGCCCTGCTGCTCTTCGCCGTGGTGGGCATGGTGCTCTTCGCCTCCACCACCCACTTCGTGGTGCTCTTCCTGGGGCTGGAGCTGTTCAGCCTCCCCCTCTACGCCCTGGTGGGCACTGTGCGCGCCCGCTCCGAGAGCGCCGAAGGCGGCATGAAGTACTTCCTGACCGGCGCCGTGGCTTCCAGCTGCTTCCTCATGGGCGGGGTGCTCATCTACGGCCTGAGCGGGACCTTCGACCTGGCCGCCGCGGCCTCCATTCTCACCGTCCAGGGACTCGCCCTCGATCCCCTGGTGCTGGTGGGCGCCGCCCTGATGCTGCTGGGCTTCCTCTTCAAGGTCTCCGCCGTGCCCTTCCACCAGTGGACGCCGGACGCCTACGAGGCCTCGCCCCATCCCATCGCCGGCTTCATGTCCGTGGCCACCAAGGGCGTGGCCTTCATCGCCCTCCTGCGCGTCTTCCCCGGCAGCTTCGGTTCCCTGGGCCCCGTGGGTGCGAAGATGCAGTCCGTGATGGCTGTGCTGGCCGTCGCCACACTGGTGCTCGGCAACCTCACGGCCCTGGTGCAGTCCAACGTGAAACGCATGCTGGCCTATTCCAGCATCAGCCACGCGGGCTACCTCATGCTGGGCTTCGTGGCCGGCACCCCGGCCGCCTACACGGGCGTGCTGTTCTACCTGGTCATCTACCTGGCCATGAACATGGGCGCCTTCGGTCTTCTGACGGCCTTCGGCCTGGTGGGCGAGCAGACCACCTTCGAGGACCTGCGGGGCCTGGGCTGGAAGCGCCCGGCCATGGGCTTCTCGGCCGCGGTCTTCATGCTGAGCCTGGCGGGCATTCCGCCCCTGGGCGGCTTCTACGGCAAGTACATGATCTTCCGCGAGCTGGTGGGCACGGGCCATGTGGGCCTGGCCATCCTGGGCGTCCTCGCGAGCCTGGTGTCCGCCTACTACTACCTGCGCTTCCTGGTGGCCCTCTTCCTCCAGGCCCCCAGCGCCGAGGCCGAGCGCCTCGCCTCGGACCGGCCGGCTGTCCGCGCCCCCCTGGCGGGCGCCGCCGTGCTGGTGTCCGCAGCCATCGTCCTGGCGGGCGGCTTCATCCAGTACGCCCTGGCGGACGGGTTCGCGAAGCGGGCCATCACGGAAGGCCTGGGGCTGCTCCGATAGTTTTCCGGTTTTCCGGCTTCAACCGGGAACCTTCCCTGGTGGTCCATACATCGTTATGCGAAGGTACAGGGCTGGGCCCCTGTTCGGACCCTTGAGAAGCGGAGCGCGGCGCCATGAAACGGAACACCTGGATCGGCCTCGGCATCGGCGTCGTGGTGGTGGCAGGGGGGGCGACCTACCTGCTGACCCGTCCCAAAGAAGAGATCAAGTGGCGCTCAGCCAAGGTGGACCGCGGCAACATCATCCAGCGCATCAATGCCACGGGCGCCGTGAGCCCGGTGGTGCAGGTGGCCGTGGGCACCCAGGTGTCCGGCGTGATCTCGGCCCTCTACGTGGACTACAACAGCATCGTGAAGAAGGGGCAGCTCATCGCCCAGATCGATCCGACCGTCTGGGACACCCAGCTCCAGGATGCGCAGGCCAGCCTGCTCCGCGCCCAGGCCGCCTACGACTTCGCCAAGGCCGACCATGACCGCAGCAAGCGCCTGGCCGCGGACAAGCTCCTGGCGGACCAGGATCTCGACACCAAGGAGACGGCCCTCAAGAACGCCCGCGGCAACCTGGAGTCCGCGCAGGCCTCCCTGGCCCGGGCCAAGGCCAACCGCGGCTACTGCGACATCACCGCTCCGGTGGATGGCGTGGTGATCTCCCGGCTGGCCGACGTGGGCCAGACCGTGGCCGCCAGCTTCAGCACGCCGAACCTGTTCCAGATCGCTCAGGATCTGTCGAAGATGAAGGTCCAGGTGTCCATCGGCGAGTCGGACATCGACGAGGTGCAGGTGGGCCAGCGGGCCATGTTCACCGTGGACAGCCTGCCGGACAAGCAGTTCGCGGCCACCGTGAGCCTGGTGCGGCAGGAGCCCATCACCACCAGCAACGTGGTGAACTACGTGGTGGAGATGGTGGTGCCCAACGAGCCACTTTCCGGGAGTGGAGGGGATCCGGCCCCAGGGGCACCGGTCGCCGGCGCGCGGGACCCCGAGAAGGCCTGGGAGCGCTTGAGAGAGCGCATGGAGGCGCAGGGCGTCACCAAGGAGCAGTTCCTCAAGCGGTTCAAGGAGCGCCAGGCGGCGGCGGTCACCGCGACGGCCCGCCCGGCGATGAAGCCCAGCGCGGTCCCGGCGGACCGCATGGCCCTTGCCCGGACTCCCGGCGGCGCAAGCCTGCTGGGCGGCCCCAAGTTCACGGGCGATCTGGCCCTCCGGTCCGGCATGACCGCCAATGTCACCATCATCACCAACCAGAAGCGGGACGTGCTGCGGGTGCCGAATTCGGCCCTCCGGTTCAACCCCGCCGCTTTCCTCAAGGAGGAGAAGCCGGCCGAAGGTCTGCGCCTGGGCGGGCCCATGATGATGGGGCGCCCCCGCCAGGGCGCTCAGAGCACCACGGGAAGCAAGGGCGGCGTGGTGGCCAAGCGCGAGGACCGGGTCTGGGTGCTGGAGAATGGGAAGCCCAAGGCGCTGGCGGTGAAGGCTGGCATCTCGGATGGCCAGTTCACGGAGATCACCGGAGAAGGGCTGCAGGAGGGGATGATGATCCTCACCGGCGTCGAGAACACCAAGCAGGCCAACGGCGCCTCTGGCGGAACGAACGGCGGACGGCGGTAGCCGGGGGGGTCCATGCGCTTCCTGGAATTCCTCAAACTCGCCCTATTCGCCATCACGCGGAACAAGATGCGGGCCTTCCTCACCATGCTCGGCATCATCGTGGGCGTGGGAGCGGTCATCGCCATGATCGGCATCGGCGAGGGCTCCAAGCGCGCCTCCATCGCCCTCATCCAGAACATGGGCTCGAACATGCTCACCATCTTCCCCGGGGCCGGCGGCAATCGGTTCGGGCCCTCCGCCTTGGGCAGCGCCGACATCCTGCTGGAAAGCGACCCCCCCCTGATCCAGCAGGAACTTGCCCAGAGCAGCGTCGTGGCGGCCACGGCCCATGTGCAGACCACGAGGCCGGTCATCTACCAGAACAGCAACTACGTGACCCAGATCCAGGGCACGGGCCCCGAGTTCCTCCAGATCCGCGGATGGGAGGTGGAGAACGGCCGCTTCTTCACCGACACCGAGGTGCGCGGCATGGCCAAGGTCTGCGTCATCGGCCAGACCGTGAAGGACAACCTCTTCCCCAACGGGGAGGATCCCGTGGGCCTCACGGTCCGCATCGGGGCCCTCCCGTTCCAGGTGGTGGGCGTCCTCGAGAAGAAGGGCGCCGGCATGTGGGGGGACCAGGACGATCTCATCGTGGCGCCCTACACCACGGTCATGCGCAAGATCATGGGCCGCGACAAGATCCAGCGCATCATGGTCAGCGCCCAGGAGGGCAAGGCCGAGCTGGCGGAGGCCGAGATCACCGCCCTCCTGCGCCAGCGCATGAAGGTCGCCCCCAAGGACGACAACCCCTTCCAGATCCGCAAGCAGGACGACATCGTGCAGATGCAGAGCCAGCAGGCAGGCATCCTCACGGCCCTGCTCGCCGTGGCCGCCAGCATCTCACTTGTGGTGGGCGGCATCGGCATCTCCAACATCATGCTGGTGAGCGTCACGGAGCGAACCCGGGAGATCGGCATCCGCCGGGCCCTGGGGGCGACCCAGCACAGCATCCTCTGGCAGTTCCTCATCGAGGCCATCGTGCTGTCCGTGCTCGGGGGCCTCATCGGCATCGCCTTCGCCTATAGCGCCGTCTTCATTCTCCAGAAGTTCCAGATACCCGCCGTGACTGAATCCTGGGCGGTGGCCCTGGGCCTGGGGTTCTCGGGCCTGGTGGGCGTGGCGGCGGGCTTCCTGCCGGCCCTCAAGGCCGCCAAGCTGGATGTGATCGACGCCCTGAGGTACGAGTGATCCAGCGTGTCTGACGCGGCGGCGACGCACGATCCCTACGCGGCCCTGAGGGACGTGAACTACCGCTGGTTCATCGCGACCATGGGGCTCGTCACGTTGGGCCTGCAGATGCAGGGCGTGGTGGTGGGCTGGCAGGTCTACGACCGCACCGGCGATCCCCTGGCCCTGGGCCTGGTGGGCCTCTCCGAGGCGCTGCCCTTCCTGGCCACGGCCTTGTTCGGCGGCCACGCGGCGGACCGGGCGAACCGCCTGCGCCTCTGCATGGCCGCCACGCTGGGCCTCGCCCTCTGTTCGGGCCTGCTGTGGGCCTTCACCTGGCGGTGCTCCACGGGCCCGCTGGCCCGCGCCGTGTGGCCCATCTACGCCGTCATCTTCCTCACGGGCCTGGTGCGGGCATTCTACCGTCCCGCCAACGTGGCCCTGGGCACGGACCTGCTCCCCAAGGCGCTCTACGCCAACGGCTCCACCTGGCGGGTGTCCGTCTTCCACACGGGCATGGTGGTGGGCCCCGCGCTGGGCGGGCTCGTCTACGCCTGGCGGGGCCCGGCCCTGGCCCACTTCCTGGTGATGCTGCTCCTGGCCTGCGGCACGCTGGGCCTGCTCTTCATCCGCTACGCGCCCCGCCCCGTGGCGCCGCGGGCGGGCTCGGTGCTGGCAAGCCTCGGCGAGGGCCTGCGCTTCGTGTTCTCCCAGCGCCTGCTGCTGGGGGCCATCAGCCTCGACCTCTTCGCCGTGCTCTTCGGCGGGGCCGTGGCGGTGCTGCCGGTGTTCGCCAAGGAGGTCCTGAAGGTGGGCCCCCAGGGGCTCGGCGCCCTCCGCGCGGCGCCGGCCGTGGGGTCGGTGCTCATGGGCATCACCCTGGCCCACCTGCCGCCCCTGCGGCGGGCCGGGCGCACGCTGCTGCTCTGCGTGGCGGGCTTCGGCGCGGCCATGATCGCCTTCGCCCTGAGCCGGAGCTTCGCGCTCAGCCTGCTGCTGCTGGCCGCCAGCGGGGCCGTGGACAATGTCAGCGTGGTGCTGCGGGCCACCCTGCTCCAGACCCTCACGCCGGAACACATGCTGGGCCGGGTGTCCTCGGTGAACCAGGTGTTCATCGGCTCCAGCAACGAGATCGGCGCCTTCGAGAGCGGCCTGGCGGCCCGGCTGCTCGGCCTGGTGCCTTCGGTGGTCTTCGGGGGCTGCATGACCCTGCTGGTGGTGGCGACCACCGCCTGGAAGGTGCCCGGGCTCCGCCGGATGGACCGCATCGGCTGAGGGCCTGAATAAACCGGCCGAGCTGGTGATCTTGATCAAATAACTACCCGCGAGTCCCCTGAAGGAGGCCAAAGCTTCCACACTGGTGGGATCTGCCGCGACCGGCCCCGGGTGACCCATGATCTTCGACCTCCTCCACGTCCGCATCCGCATCAAGCTGCTCGGCCTGGTGCTCCTCCCGGTGGTGGGCGGCGCCCTGCTGTCTGGGCTGGTGGTGGCCAACCAGACCCGGCTGCTGGAGCGGATGCAGCGCCTGCGGGCGGCCTCGAGCCTCTCCGTGGAGGTGGGCAACCTGGTTCACGCCCTCCAGGCGGAATCCTCAGGAACGGCCCTCTTCCTCGGCAGTGAAGGCGTTCTCCAGGCTCCCATGTCGCGTGGCCGGGATGCGGTGGAACGGGAGCGGGCGGCCCTGAACGGCATCCTCTCGGGGACCGAGCCGGAGTTCAAAGCCCTGTTCCCGGCCCAGGTCCGGGATGGGGTCCGCATCAAGGAGCTCCGGCGCCGCACGGATCTGCGCGGCGCCAGCCTGGAAATGATCGACGGCTACGCCCGCGAGGTGGACGCGCTGCTCCGGATCCAGAACCAGCTCATGCTGCCGGCCGCCGGAACGCCGCTGGAAAGCCGTTTCCAGGCCTTCGGGACCCTGATCCGGGCCAAGGAATCCGCGGGCCTCGAAGGCGCCCTCCTCTCCAACGTCTTCTCCCACGGCACCATGGATGTGGCCACCCAGGAGCGCTTCCTCGCGCTGCTGGACGCCCAGAAGGCCCAGGGCGAGGCATTCCTCTCCGCGGCCCCGGAGGCGGCCCGGGAGGACTACCGGAAGGCCTTGGCGGGGCCCTTCGCCCCCGAGCTCCAGCGCATGCGTGATCTGGTCCAGGCCGGGCGGGTGATCGAGGATCCGGAGGCCTGGGCCAAGGTGGCCTCCGAGGAGCTGCAGGCCCTCAAGGGCGTCCAGGACCGCATGAGCCGGGACATTCTGGCCGATGCCCATGGGCTGGAGCGGGGCGCCCGCACCAAGAGCTGGCTGCTGGCCGCGGGTTTCAGCCTCTTCGGCCTGGTGGTGCTCCTCTGGACCTGGCGCGCCACGGTGCTGCTCACTGAGCCCATCCACGCGCTGGCGGACGGCATGGCCCGCATGACCAACGGCGATCTGCGTGTCCAACTGCCGGTGCGCAGCTACGACGAGACAGGCCGGATGACCGAAGCCTTCAACGCCATGAGCGCCCACCTCCGGGAGCTGGCGCGCACCCTCCAGGTCCATGCCTTCCGCGTGTCCACCGGCGCCACGGGGCTTTCCGCCAGCGCGGAGCAGGTCTCCGCCGCCACGCAGCAGCTCGCGAACAGCAGCCGGGTCCAGCGCCAGGCCTCCGAGGACGTGGCCTATGCCGTCGCCCAGCTCCAGACCTCGGTCCTCCAGGTGCGAGCGAGCCTGGACGCCATGATGGACGATGGGCAGGCCGCCAGCCTGGAAGTGAAGGGCGCCTGCGGCCGCGCCCAGACCCTGGTGGACCTCCTGCAGGGGCTGAAGGCGCGCTCGGACGCCTCGCTCCACCCGATGATCAGCGAAGGCGAAGGCCAGGCAGCGGCCATCCTGCAGGTGCTGATGCGCGTGAAGGAGACCCTGGGAGCCGTCGAGGCGGTGGCGGCCGAGATCCATCAGGCGGCGGAGGAGCAGTCCAAGGTCAGCGGCGAGGTGAGCCGGCGGATGCAGGCCAGCCAGGCCTCCGCGGGCGAAGTCCAGCTCGCCGCCGCCCAGCTGGCGAACACCGCGCCGGAGGTGGCCATCACCACCCGGGACCTGGCCGGCGTCGCCCAGTTCCTCAAGGCCACCGCCGCCACCTTCCAGGTGGAGTAGAAGAGCGGCCCCGAAGGGCCGCTCATCTCCAGCAACTGATAGCCGACAGCTGATAGCTGACAGCGATTCTAAAGCACCGCCAGCGCGGCGTTGTAGTCGGGCTCCTGCGCGATCTCGGGCACCAGCTCGGTGTGGATCACCTTGCCGGCGCCGTCCACCACCACCACCGCGCGGGCGAGCAGGCCCTTCATGGGGCCGTCCGTCAGGGTCACGCCGTAGGCCTTGCCGAAGTCGGGGGCGCGGAAGACCGAGGCGGGCACCACGTTGTCCAGGCCCTCGGCGCCGCAGAAGCGCTTCTGGGCGAAGGGCAGGTCCGCGCTCACGCAGAGGATGGTCGTGTCGGGCTTCTCGTTGGCGCGGGCGTTGAACTTGCGCACGCTGGCCGCGCAGGTGGGCGTGTCCAGGCTGGGGAAGATGTTCAGCACCACCCGCTGGCCGGCCAGGTCCTTGTTCGAGACTTCGGAGAGGTCCGTGCGCACCAGGGTGAAGGCCGGAGCCGCCGAACCCACCTTCGGCAGATCGCCGGCGGTGTTGAATGGATTGCCTTTGAGGGTGACCTTGGCCATGGGGGCTCCTAGGTGAAGACCCTCAGCTTAACGCCCTTGCTCTCCGGGGTGGGCCGGACCCGATTCCAGAGGCCCAGAGATCCATCAACTGGGCTGGCACCCCGTGCTCGAGGCGGGTCCGGAATTTTTCAGCAGATTCCGGACGCACTGGGCCAATGACGCGGGATCCTTCACCAGAAGGGGGCCGGGGATGGGGCAGGTCCCTCTCACGAAGAAGGCCGTGCCGTTGTGCTCCAGGACCCAGCGCATGGCCACCAGGTCGTTCGTATCGTCCCCCGCATAGACCAGGTTGATCTGATGGGGATCGACGTGGAGGAGCCGGCAGAGGTTCTTCACCCCGAAGGCCTTGTCGATCTCCGGCAGGAGGGGGATCTCGAAGACCTCTGGGCCCCTGAAGGCGTTCGTGGGCTCGGCGGCCATCCAGGCTTCGAGCTGCTGCCTGGCGCCGGAGGAAGCGGCCCGGAAATGGATGGCAATGGACCACTGCTTGTCCTCGATATCGACCCCTGGGAGGCGCGCGACCCGATCCAGAAGGGGCCGGAGTCGGGCCCTCGCCGCGTGGAGGCGATTCCGTCCGCCCGGCGGGGGCATGTCGCGGCGTCCGTCCGGGGTCTGCCACGCCACGCCGCTTCCCCCTCCGAGGAGGATTCCCGGGACGGGCACCCTCGGGGCGAGATCCTCCAACTGGCGGCTGGAGAGGATGGCTGTCCGCTGGTCCTCGATGGCCGTCAGGTCTCTCAGCAGTTCCAGGCAGGATGGGTGCAGCCGGGCCGCCTCCCGGTCGGGAACCAGAGGGGCCAGCGTTCCGTCGAAATCGAAGATCCACAGACGTTTGAACGGCCCCGCCGCTGAGGCTGGACGACCCACCGTTTCCTCAGCCCCCATGCTCGCGCCCATGGCTGAGCCGCGCCGTGAGCCGCTCGCGGCGCCGGATCCTGGCGGCGTCCAGCAGCATCCTCCCGGCCCATCGGTAGACATTGAAATCCCGGATCAGGGCCCGCATGCTCCGCATCCGCTCAGCCTGTTCCTGGGCCGGCATGGTGAGGGCCTGGAATAGCGCGGCGGCGGTCTGCTCGATGTGGTACGGGTTGACGATGAGTGCCTCGTGCAGTTCGTGGGCGGCCCCCGTGAACTGACTGAGGACCAGGACGCCCCGCTCGTCCTCCCGGGCGGAGACATACTCCTTGGCCACGAGGTTCATGCCGTCGTGCAGGCTGGTGACCATGCAGACGTCCGCGGCCCGATAGTAGCGGTTCACCGCCTCCGGCTCATGATGTTCGACCTTCAGCACGATGGGCTGATAGGACCCGGTGGAAAACCTCTGGTTGATGCGAGTGGCGAGGTTCCGGACGCGGGCTTCAAATGCCTGGTAGTCCTCGAGGGCGGACCGGGAGGGGGCCGCGATCTGGATGAAGGTGAAGCGGCCGATCATCTCGGGGTGCAGCTCCAGCATCCGCTCCACGGCCCTGAGTCGTTCCAGGATCCCCTTGGTGTAGTCCAGCCGGTCGACACCCAGGCCCACGAGGTGATCGGGGGAGAGTCCATGCGAGGCCAGGATCTCGCGGCGGCACGTCTCGACGCTTGGCAGGGTGTCCCCCCAGGGGGACGGCCACTGGACCGAGATCGGGTAGCTTTCCACGAGGGTGAGATTGCCGTGGTAGGAGATGGTCGAGGACTCGTGCTCGATGCGGGTTTCGAGGTACCTGTCCACTGTCTCGAGAAAATTCTTGCAGTGATAGGGGGTGTGGAATCCGAGGATGGTGCTTCCGAGCATCCCTTCCAGCAGCTCCATTCTCCAGGGGCAGATGCCGAAGGATTCCGGATTCGGCCATGGGATGTGCCAGAAGGTGATGATCGTGGCCTTCGGGAGCGCGGACCGCACCATCGCGGGCAGCAAGGCGAGGTGGTAGTCCTGGACGAGCACCACGGGGTCCTCGGAGTCGGCTTCCTGGATCACCGCGTCGGCGAAGCGCTGGTTGATCGCCACGTACTGCTCCCAGTCCCCGTTCCGGAAGATCGGGCGCACGTGGGCGATGTGGCAGAGGGGCCACAGTCCCTCGTTTGAGAAACCGTAGTAGTAGCCGGCTTCCTCTTCTTTGGTCAGCCAGATGCGCCGCAGCGTGTATTCCTCATGTCCCGGCGGGACCGGAACCCGGTCGTGGCGGTCAACGGATTCCCGGTCCGCGTTGCCGCTTCCATGAGCGATCCAGATGCCAGAGCAGGCCCGCATGACGGGTTCGACGGCCGTGACCAGGCCGCTGGCCGGGCGCTGCACCTCGGTGATCCCATGCGCCTTGGCGTGAATGTAGGGCTCCCGGTTCGAGACGACGATGATGCGCTCACCGGTCAGTTCCTGGCGGAGCAGCCGGCGGAGGGCTTCTGGATTCCATGAGAGGGTGATGTCGTCCGCGAACCTCCGCTCACTATCCAGTCTCCGCAGCAGGGCCCGGAGGTCCCCCACGAGGGGCTGCAGCTCGGCGCTCCTCGCCGGCTGCTCAAAGGGTCGGAAGATCCCTTCCCCGCGCAGCATGGCCTGGACGCCCTTCATCCAGCCGCGCCAGCTCAGGTGCGCCACCAGCACGGTGATCAGGGAGACGACGATGCCCAACACGGCGAACAGGACGATCACGTAGGTCCGGGTCTCGTCGCTGCGTCGAGCGACGAAGCTCATGTCGTGGACGAGGATGAGGTAGCCGATCCTCTTCCCATCCGACTCGACGGGCCAGGTCGCCACATGGACGGGGCCCTGGGGAAGGGTGATCAACCGCTCGAATTTCAGGTCATGGGAGGCGGAGATGGTCCGGTTGAGGGAGGCGGGGAAGGTGGAGGTCTTGTAGAGCAGGTCCCCGTTCTCGTCGCGAAAGCCCAAGGCCAGCAAGCGCTCGTCCTGGATGGCGCGGAGGAACATCGCGTCGATCCGTTCCCGGTCTCCGGTGTTGACGAGTTCCACGAGGGAAGTGTTCAAGGCGCTGGCGATGATGCGGGACCGCATGTCCAGGTCCCGCACAAACCAGCGAACCGTCAGGCCTCCGACCAGCGGCAGCACGGCATAGGCGAGGAGGACCAAGGCCACCGCGAGGGGAAGCACAAAGCGAAGCGAAAGGCGGATGGACCGCAACGAAGCCATGGCGCACCCCGGTGTTCTGACCTGTTGCTGGCGGCTGGCTCGAGTCTAGGCGGACTGCTCCTGCGGCGCAAGGTTCGCACCCCGCCGGAAGCCGCAGTCTGCTGGACAGGCACAGTCGCTTACCGCCGCCGCAATCCACCTGCTAGGATGGCGGCCCGTGGTTCTGCGGACAGGCGCCCATGACCGAATCCCTCTACGATGCGATCACGCGACAGTGGCTGACGCCGGGCCTCTCCATCGTCGTGGCGCTGATCCTGGTCGTCGCCGCGTTCCATGCCGGGTTCATGGTGCTGCGGCGTCTGGCGCGCGCCAATCCCGTGGCCTCGATGTTCGTGAAGGCCGCCGAAGGCCCCGGCCTTGCAGCGGCGGCCCTCGTCGTCTTCCAGCTCATGGTGCAGGGCGCATCCGACAGCCTCTACGCCATCGGGGTGGTCCGGCACGCGGCGCTGCTCCTCTTCATCTCCGCCATGACCTGGCTCGTGGCGAGGATGATCACGGCGGTGGCGGATGCGGTGGCGCTTCGCTTCCCCATCGGAGTCGCCGACAACCTGAACGCGCGCCGCATCCAGACGCAGACCCGGCTGATCACACGGACGCTCGCCTCGACCGCCGTGCTGGTGGGCGTCGCGTTGGGCCTCCTCACGTTCCCGGGAGTCCGCAGCATCGGCGCCAGCCTGCTCGCCTCCGCCGGCATCGCCGGCCTGGTGATGGGCATCGCGGCCAAGCCGATCTTGGGCAACCTGCTGGCGGGACTTCAGCTCGCGCTCGCCCAGCCGATCCGCCTGGACGACGTAGTCGTGGTCGAGGGCGAGTGGGGCCGGATCGAGGAGATCGGAAGCGCCTACGTGTCCGTCGCGCTCTGGGATCAGCGGCGGCTGGTGCTGCCGCTTCAGTATTTCATCGAGAAGCCCTTCCAGAACTGGACCCGCGCCACGAGCGAGATCATCGGAACGGTGGTTTTATGGGTCGACTACGGCATGCCGCTCGAACCCCTGAGGGCGGAGCTGCGGCGGATCTGCGAAGCCTCTCCCCTCTGGGACCGCCGGATCGCGATCATCCAGGTCACCGATGCGAGCGAGCGGGCACTTCAGCTGCGTGCCCTGGTGAGCGCGGCGGACTCAGCCCAGGCCTGGGACCTGCGCTGCGAGGTTCGGGAGGGTCTGGTCCAGTTCATCTGCCAGGACCACCCGCAGTTCCTGCCCCGCCTGCGCACCGAACTTCCGGGCGCCGCGGACGACACGCCCCTGTCGCGCTGAGGAAGGCTCCCCGGCGATCAGCGCGGCGGGAACTTGGCCAGGATGTCGTGCACGGCTCTGGGCACCACCTCGTCGGCATCCTCCGGGTTGTTCAGGCCCGTGAGCGCGCCGGCGGCGGCGCCCTGCCAGATCATCTGGTTGGTCTTGAAGTCCACGATCTCGATGACGATGGTGCCTTCCTGGTAGGTGTGGACCTGGCTCATGCTGGTGCCCACGCTCCCGTAGAAGGGCCGGTAGCCCCAGCCCCATCCCCAGCCCATGTGGGTGGTGGTGCGGTACCTGCGCTCATGGACGATGGGGTAGTAGGTCACGAGGAAGTCCGGATCCGCCTTGGTCTCCATGACGAAGCCCTTGGCCTGGAGCTCCTTCTCCACGGCCGCGCGGACCCGCTTGTCCATGAGGTTGGTGGTGCCGCCGGTGCCCTTCTTGGAGGTGTAGTAGTCGAAGGTCTTGTAGCGGGCGAACGAGGCGGTCACATCGTAGTCGTAGTTCACGCTGTAGCCCGTGCAGGCACCCAGGAGGAGGAGCGAGAGCAGGGCGGCGGGCAAGGCAAGGCGGCGCATGGAACCTCCGGTTCACCATTATGGACGCCCCGAAACGGCCATGGTTGAGCTTGGGGTTGAGCCTGGGGGGGGCCTCGGCGACCGGTCTAGGGTGGTCTGGGAGATGGCCCAACTCCCCGCCAGCCCGGCACATGGTCTGTTCTGGGCTGCGAAATCCATCGTTTTCACCCGCCAAATGACCGATCCTGATGGGGATGGTTCTCGATCCCTCCCTCGACCCGGGCGCCTCCAGCCCCTTGTATCTCCAGCTCCAGCGGCGGCTGAGGGGGCTCATCCAGGAAGGTGAGTGGCGGCCGGGATCGCGCCTGCCCGCGGTGCCTGAGCTGGCCCAGCGCTGGGGCGTGCACCGCCTGACCGTCCTGAAGGCCCTGGCTGGCCTGAAGCGCACAGGCTGGATCCAGACCGTGCAGGGCCGGGGCAGCTTCGTGGCCCCCCGTCTGCCCGAAGCCCCGGGCCTGCGGGCCACCAGCGAGTTTCCCTTCGAGGGCTCGCCCATGCTGGTCCACGACGGCGAGCTGGGCTCCTGGCTGGGCGAGACTCTGGAGCGGGTGCAGGACCGCCACCTGGTGAGCTTCTCCGCCGGCTTCATCCCCTCCGACCTGCTGCCGGGCGAGCACCTGCGCCGGATCACGGCCCAGGTGCTCAAGGAGATGGGGCCCGAGGTCTGGGTCTACGCGGCGCCGGCGGGCCATCCCCCCTATCTCGAGGCAGTCTCCCGCTGGCTGGCTTCCGAAGGCGAGCCCATCGACGAGGGCTGGGGCATCCGGTCCCTCCCGGGGGCCCAGTCCGGCCTGGCCCTGGCGCTGGAATCCTTCACGGTGCCCGGCGACCGCGTGCTGGTGGAGAGCCCCTGCTACGTCGGCATCCTGGCGCTCATCCGCGCCCTGGGCCGCGAGGCCGTGCCGGTGCCCGTGGACCGCCAGGGCCTGGATCCCGATCGCCTGGCCTCGGCCCTCCAGCGCAGCGAGGCCAAGCTGCTCTTCACGGTGCCCAGCTTCCACAACCCCACGGGCATGACTCAGTCCAAGGTGCGCCGGGAGCGGGTGCTGGCCGTGGCCCGGGCCCACGGGGTGATCGTGGTGACGGATTCCGCCTACGGCGACCTGCGCTTCTCGGGCCACTCCCTGCCGCCCTACCGGCGTCTGGAAGGCGCCGACAACGTCATCCACCTGGGCAGCTTCTCCAAGTCCCTGGCGGCGGGCCTGCGCCTGGGCTACCTCATCGCCAGGGAGGACCTGCTCCGGCGCATGGCCCTCATCCAGGAGGTGCAGACCATCGGCCAGCCGCCCCTCCTCCAGGCGGTGGTGGCCCGCTTCCTGGACACCGGGGGCTTCCGCCGCCACCTGGCCCGCCTGCGCCGCGCCCTCAAGGAGCGCCGCGACGCCATGGTGGAGGCCCTGGCCGAACACTTCCCCCCCGGCACCCAGGTCTCCGAGCCCAAGGGCGGCATGCACCTCTGGGTGGTCCTGCCCGAGGGCTACTCCGCCCTGGACCTGCACCGGGACGCCCTGCAGCACGGCATCGGCTTCGCGCCGGGCCCGCTCTTCTTCGCCGACGGCCGCGGTACCAACTGCCTCCGCCTGAATTTCTCCACGCACGACCCAGCCACCACCCGGGACGCCATCGCGCGCCTCGGACACCTGGTCCGCCGGGCCTGATCCATCTCCAAGGAGCGCCTGTGAATCCCGCGATGTCCACCTCCACCCTCGAGATCCACCCCTCGGACCACGCCGCCAGCCCCGAGCAGCGCGCCAAGCTCATGACCAATCCCCGGTTCGGCCAGGTGTTCACCGACCACATGGTGGTGATCCCCTACAAGGAAGGGCAGGGCTGGGGCAAGGCCGAGCTGAAGGCCTACGGGCCCATCGAGATGTCGCCCGCCTCCTCTGTGCTGCACTACGGCCAGGCCATCTTCGAGGGCTTCAAGGCCTACAAGCAGAAGGACGGCAGCATCGCCTCCTTCCGCCCCGAGGCCAACGCCCGCCGCTTCGCGACCTCCGCCACCCGCCTGGCCATGCCCGAGCTGCCCGAGGAGCGCTTCCTCGAGGCCGCCAGGGCCCTCATCACCCAGGACCAGGCCTGGGTGCCCGGCGCCGTGGGCGAGAGCCTCTACATGCGTCCGCTCATGATCGGCACCGAGCCCGCCCTGGGCGTCCACGCCAGCAACGAGTACCTCTTCATCCTCATGGCCAGCCCCAGCGGCGCCTACTTCTCCGGCGGCGTGAAGCCTGTGACCGTGTGGATCTCCGATGACTACGTCCGCGCCGCGCCCGGCGGCACCGGCTTCGCCAAGTGCGCGGGCAACTACGCCGCCAGCCTCGTGGCCCAGAGCCAGGCCAAGGGCGAGGGGTGCGACCAGGTGGTGTGGCTCGACGCCATCCACCGCGAGTACATCGAGGAGATGGGCGGCATGAACATCTTCTTCGTCTACCAGGAGAAGGGCGAGACCGTGGTGGTCACCCCGGAGCTCACGGGCACCCTGCTGCCCGGCATCACCCGCGACAGCCTGCTGCAGCTGGCCCGCGAGCTGGGCTACCGGTCGGAGGAGCGGAAGATCAGCGTGGCGGAGTGGAAGGCCGCCGTCGCCGAAGGCCGCATGACCGAGACCTTCGCCTGCGGCACAGCCGCCGTCATCACGCCCGTGGGCCGCGTGAAGTCCCGCAGGGGCGAGTGGCTCGTGAACAACGGCGAGACCGGACCCGTGGCCGCCAAGCTGCGCGAAACGCTCCTCAACCTCCAGCACGGGCTCATCCCGGACACCCATGGCTGGATGAAGAAGATCGTCGGATAATCCGGACAGACATTCCGGAGGGGGCCATGCCCACCGTCCGCAGCGGGAGACCCGCCTGGAGAGTCCGCCTCTCCGCGGGTCTCCTTGTCGTACTGGCCTGGGGCTGCGCAACCCCGCATCCCCTGGCCTACACGCCCGCCGTGCCCGAGCCGGTCCGGCGAGGAACCGTCGCCGTGGCGGTGGTGCCGGTGCCGCCGGAGCCCGGCACCCAGGCCCAGCTCGGGGGCGAGATCGGCAAAGGGCGCGCGGCGGGGAAGGGGGCTGCCTCGGGGGCCGCCACCGGAGCCACGGCCGGCTTCCTGGCCTCCCTGCAGACCGGCCCCTTCTTCGTCATCCTCGCCCCCATCCTCGTGCCCGCGGCGACCGTGATCGGCGGCGCGAGCGGGGCGGCGGTGGGCTACGCCCACGGCATGCCCTCGAAGGACGCGGCGACGGCGAAAGCGGTCCTGGCGCGCAATCAGACCGATCTGTCGGCCGAGCTGGCGAAGCGGGTGGTCCAGCGCCTGCCCGGGACGGGGAAGGCCCTGGCCGCCTCCGGCGCCGCGCCGGACCTTCGGGTGGAGGTCTCGGCCCTCTCCTGGGGTCTGTACGGCGGAGCAGGTTCTCATCCCGTGGCCGACTTCGAGCTGACGGTCCTCTACCGGGTGCTGGATTCGAAGGGGACCCTCCTGCTGGCCCGGCGGTTCTCTGTCGGCGGGCCCCGGCGTCCCATCCAGGAATGGGGCACAGAGGACGGGAAGCGGCTGCAGGAGGCCGTGGGCGCCGCGCTGGACTCGGCGGCCGAGGCCATCGCCGATTCCGCCTTCCTGGTCCAGGACTTCTTCATCTTGAAGGAGCTGGGCCCCGCGACTTGCGGGCTGCTGCCCCGCCGGCCCCGGCCGGTCCTCCCCCTGACGTTCCTTCCCTCCGGCGGGGCCTCGCCCCAGGTCGAAAGCCTCCGCCCCGTCCTGCAGTGGGAGGCCTTCCCCCGCCGCGAGGACCTCGAACACGATGTCGGCGGCCTGTTCGGGCGCATCACCGACGTCCGGTATGACCTCCGGGTCTGGGCCTCCGTGGGGGGCGGTCCTGGCGCGCTGGTCTACGAGCGGACCGGATTGCGGCTGGAAGCCCGCCGGGATCCGGTGGGGGTCACGCCTCCTTCCGAAGGGGAGCCGCCGCCGGTGGAGAAGGCCTTCGTGGAGCACGGCCTCGAAGCCGCCCTGGCTCCGGCCACGGAGTACCTGTGGTCCGTGCGGGCTCGCTTCCGCCTCGACGGGGAGGAGCGCGCCTCGCGCTGGTCCATGAACCAGGCCCAGGATCCCCGGGCCCGCCCCGCCACCGGGCGCTGGTTCTCCCCGCCGGTGTCGGCCCGCGGTCCGTGCCTGCATGACGGCATCCCACCCCTGCACCACCACCGCTTCCACACGCCCTGACCGTGGGTTTCCAATCTTGACCTTCGGGTTGGATGAAGTGTCCGCCGCGCGCGCGTAGCCTGGAGGTCTCTTCCAAGGAGGAAGCCATGGTGCTGATCCGTCCTCTGGTGGTGGTCCTCATCGCGTGCGCGATCTCGAGCGCGGCTCCGACCCGCATCGGCGCCGCGGCCTGCAAGATGTGCCACAAGGTCCAGTTCGAGTCCTGGAGCGCCTCGGCGCACGCCAAGATGAAGCCCGTGCTGGACTGCGAAGGCTGCCACGGCCCGGGCAGCGAGTACAAGGGCATCCGGGTCATGAAGGATCCCGCCGCCGCGAAGAAGGCCGGCCTGATCATGCCGGACAGGGCCCAGTGCGCCACCTGCCACGGCAAGAAGAAGGTCTCCCCCATGACCGACGCGATGTTCGCGAAGGTGCATACCCACAAGCCGAAGGCCTGATCGACAGAGCCAGAGCGCCCATCGCTGGAGTGTGCGACGCTACGGGGAGACCCGACCCATGTTCCCCTTCCTGCGCCGCGCCCTTCCTCTCGGACTGCTGCTGGCCGTGCTCCTTTGGCTGGCGGGCGGCGCCGTGGACCGTGCCTGGTACGACGGGGCTTCCCGCCTGCTGCGGCCCCACGGAGCCTCGGAGGCATCTGTCGTCCTGATCGGATTCGACGAGGCGAGCGAGCAGGCCTTCCCCGAGCCCATGGCGCTGTGGCACCGGCATCTCGGCGCCGCCATGGAGGGCCTGGCCCAGGCGGAGCCCCGCGCCGTGGGGCTGGACCTTAGCCTGCCCATGCGCAGCTTCGACGCCGTGGCGCCGGGCGGGGACGCGGCCCTGGTGCGGGGCATCCTGCGCCTGCGTCGGACCTGTCCCCTGGTGCTGGGCCTCACCGTGGATGGGGCGGGCCGCCCCCGGCCCATCCACGGCCCCTTCCAGGCGGCGGCCGGCGAGGGCGGCACGGCCTTCGTGCTCTGGGAGGTGGATCCGGATGCCACCGTGCGGCGGTTCACGGAGCATGTGGGCGGCTCGGCCGAAGCCCTGCCCACCCTCGCGGGCACCCTGGCGCGGGCCCTGGGCCGGCCCGTGCGGGAGGGCTGGCTGGACTACCGCGGCGCGGTGCCCGTGCCGTACATCTCTTTCCACCAGGTGGTGGCCTGGCAGCGCGACGGGAATGCCGCCGCCCTGCGGGCCGCCTTCCAGGGGAAGGTGGTGCTGCTCGGCAGCGTGTTTCCCTTCGTGGACCGCCACCGGCAGGCGGTGGACCTCAACGGCTGGGGCGAGGAGACCGGCCGCTTCGCCCCGGGGGTGCTCCTGCACGTCCAGGCCCTCCGCAACCTCCTGGGGCGCGGTCCCCTGCGGGAAGTGCCGCCGGGCCTCAGCGCCCTCCTGGCCGCGGGCTGCCTGGGCCTGGGCTGGGTCCTGGGCGGTCGGCCCCGCGCGGGAAGCCTGGTGCTCCTCGCGGCGCTGGGGCTGGGCGCCATCGGCATCCTGGTCCTCCAGGCGCGGGGGTGGTTCCTGGGCTTGTCGTGGCCGGTCGGCGGCCTGGTGGCGGGATTCGCGGCCCGGGCCGGAGAGGAGGCCCTGTCCCGGCTTCGGGAGCGCCGCCGCCTGCGCGCGGTCTTCGGAGGCTACGTCAGCCCCGCCATCCTCTCGGAGATCCTGGATGGCCGCCTGGAGCCAGGCCTCCGCGGCGAGCGGCGGGCGCTCTGCCTCCTCTTCTCCGACATCCGCGGCTTCACCGCCCTCAGCGAAGGCCTCGAACCGGAGGCGGTCATCGCCCTGCTGAACCGCTACTTCCAGCGCATGGCCGAGGCCATCCACGCCCACGGCGGCACCCTGGACAAGTTCATCGGCGACGGGATCATGGCCTTCTTCGGGGCCCCCGCGGCCCAGGAGAACCCCTGCGAGAGCGCCTTCCGCTGCGCCCGGGCCATGCTGGCCTCTCTGGACGAGCTGAACGCGGAACTGGCGGCCGAGGGTCGAGAGCCGCTGCGTATCGGCATCGGCCTCCACTTCGGCGAGGCCGCCGTCGGCCACGTGGGCGGGGCCTCCCGCCACGAGTACACGGCCATCGGCGACGTGGTGAACACGGCCTCCCGCGTGGAGGGGCTCACCAAGGAGGCTGGCTTCCCCCTGCTGGTGACGGAGCCGGTGCGGGCGAGGCTGGGGGAGGCCGCAGGCTTCACGCCCCTGGGCGAGCAGCCCCTGAAGGGCCGGGCGCCGATGGCCGTGTTCGGCTGGCCGGGGCGCTAGGATGAGGAGTCTTCCGAGCCCAGGAGCCACCCCATGATCCGGCCCTCGTCATGGTTTCTCGCCCCCTTGCTGGCCGTCGCTGCCGCGTCCCTGCAGGCCCAGGCCGCGGTGGCCATGGTGGCCGACCTCGCCGGGACCGCCACCGTCGAGGGGGGCGGCGCCCTGGGGATCACTGCGGAGATCCCCGCCCAGCGGACCGTCGCGCTGGGGCCGGGCGGGCGGCTGGTGCTCATCCGCATGGCCACCGGCGAGCAGTTCGTCTTCGTCGGCCCCTGCAAGGTGCGCTTCAGCGCCCAGGGTCAGCCCGAGGGCGCCCGGCCCGCCGAGACGAAGGACCTCCCCCTCCTCCAGCGGGGCCGTACACCGGTGCGCCTCATGCACCTGGCCCAGGCGGGGATGGTGATGCGCGAGAAGCAGATGCCGCCTTCCGGGCGGGAGCTCCGGGAGGAGGAACCCAGCCTCGGGGCCGAGCTGGAGCAGCTGCGCCCCAAGGCGGGCGCGCCCTTCGAGGAACGTGTGGTCTATGCTGCGCTGGTGGCGCGGTTCGGCCTCCCCGGGCAGGCGAGGAGCCTCTGGGAGGCGCTGGCGCGGGAGCGGCCAGGGGATGCGGTCCTGAAGGCCCTGGCGGAGCGCTGACGGCGGAGGCTCCCTTCAGCCCATCATGGCGTGCTTGGCGAGCCAGGTCGGCAGCGAGCGCAGCTTGTAGTAGGCACCGAGGTTGTAGAAGCAGGTGGACGAGCAGTGCGGGAGGCAGGTCGCCTTGGCCGCCCGCAGGGCTTCGGGATCGAAGTCCGGCTCCCAGATGCGCCCCCAGTCGCGGGGATGGGTGATGAGGTCGAAGCACGGCGCGATGGAGCCGTCGGGCTTGACGAGCGCGGCGTTGTGGCCGGCCCGGCAGTCCCAGGGCTCGATCTTCCCCCGCAGCCGGTCCTTCATGGCCCGGAGGTGCTCCGGCGCGTTGACCATGCACCAGCCCTCGTCCTGCTTCTCGATGAGCCAGTCCAGGAGCGCGTCCACCTCCTCGTACTGCTCGGGCCGGATGCGCAGCCCGTGGTCGCGGTGGGTGTAGTGGTCCGTGCCCACGGTGGTCTGGGGCTCCTCCAGCAGGTGGTAGTCCGTCCCGATCCCGTTCTGGTGCGCGATCTCCGTGAGCATCCGAACGTCCCGGAGGTTCGGGCCGCAGATGTTGATGTTGAAGAAGAGGATGTAGCCGTGTTTCTTCTGCTGGGCCACCAGGTAGCGGAACTGCGGCTCGATGGCCAGGAGCGCCTTCGGCAGGCCCTTCCGCGGCGCCACGCCGTCCACCGCCAGGTTGATGGCGGTGACGCCGGCCCGGCCCGCGGCGTCGATGAAGGCCGGGTCCATGAGGGTGCCATTGGTGGGCAGGTAGACGAAGAAGCCGCTCTCGCTGCCGTAGCGGATCACGTCCAGGATGAAATCCTTCCGCACCAGGGGCTCACCGCCCATGATGGCGAGGACCCGGCAGCCCACCGTCTTCAGCCAGTCGATGGCGGAGCGCGCCGTCTCGAGGGACATGCCCGGCCGGTGGTTGTCGTACTGGAAGCAGTAGTGGCAATCCACATTGCACTTCCAGTCGGTGAAGAGATAGCAGAGCAGGGGCCTGAACTCGTCCGGCCGCAGCCGCGACCCGACGTAGGGGACGGCCCAGCGCCGGATGGCGCGGGCCCCGTTGAGGCTCCGGTACCGAAGGGTGTCCAGCATCGGTTCCTCCTTTCACCCCCTGACCGCCGGGCGGTCGGGCCTTGAAAACCGGGAAGATGCCTTGACCAAGATCCGTCCACCTTCCATCACCAGCCTCTGAGGGCCGGCCGGAAGATGCGACGCCCTATGCTAGGTCCATCTCTAGGGGTGGGGGCGGTTTTCTTTCGGGACCTTGGGCCGTCTCTCCGAGCCAAGACGGGAGCCGGCGATTCGGTGACTTCGAATCCCCCTCTCTCCGCAAAAGCAACGCCGCCTTGCGGCGGCTTTGGTGGCGGAGAGAGGGGCGTTCCCTCCGGGGCCTCCGCTGCGCGTCGTCCCCTCCGGCCGCACGAATCGCTCGGCTCTCTGTCCCGGGTCCGACAGCCCCCCGGGCTGTCTCCCCGGGCCAGGACGAGAGCCGGTGATTCTGTGACTTCGAATCCCCCGCTCTCCGCAAAAGCAAAGCCGCCTTGCGGCGGCTTTGGTGGCGGAGAGAGGGGGATTCGAACCCCCGGTACTGGTTTACCCAATACACTCGCTTAGCAGGCGAGCCCGATCGGCCACTCCGGCATCTCTCCAAGGCCTTCCAGATTACCGTTGGGGGCAGTTCGGCACAAGGCTTCTTGCCCAGGGCCGCGCCCAGCCTTCAAGATGGAGGCACGGAGGGATGGCCGAGCGGTTTAAGGCAACGGTCTTGAAAACCGTCGTGGGTGTGAGCTCACCGCGAGTTCGAATCTCGCTCCCTCCGCCACTCAGGCGCCTCGCGAAAGCGGGGCGCCTGATACCCCTGGAATGCCGCCGGGGGGACCGGGACCAAGGGGATCACCCAGCCAGCTGAACCGTGAGCCGCACGGGGTGGAAACGTTCTCCTGGCTTCCTGCGGAAGCTCAGGCGCCTCTGATTCATCCGGGCGCTGGCCAGGGCATGGTCAGAGTGGCTTTGGCGCCGGCGCGATCCTCCCGGTTCACGAGCGTCAGGGTGCCCCCGTGGGCCTCGGCGATCTGCCGGCTCAGGACCAGGCCGATGCCCGATCCCCCGGGTTTGGTCGTGAAGAAGGGCACGAACAGGTTGGAGGTATTCCCCAGGCCGCGTCCCTCGTCCAGCACCTCGATTTCCGCCACGCCGGCATTCAGCTCCCATCGAATGGTCACGTCACCGCCGGTCTCCATGGCCGCCTCCACGGCGTTGCAGACCAGGTTGATGAGCAGCTGCTCCAGCTGATCGGTGTCCGCCTGGAGGGTCAGGTCTGGACCCGGCGCCACGTGGACCACGAGCCGGGTCTCCAGGTTCGCCACGCGCCTGACCCAGGAACCCAGGTCCAGGGGGCGCCGCTGGGGCGGCGGCAGCATGGCCAGTCGTGCATAGGCGGCCAGGAAACGCTGCAGGGCTTCGCTGCGATGACCGATGATGCCCAGTCCCAGGAGGAGGTCCTCCTTCAATTCCGGCGGAGGCGGCGCCTGGTTGAGCAGGGTGGCGAGGCTGCCGGCCAGGCTCTGGATCGGCGCGAGCGAATTGTTGATCTCATGGCTCAGGACCCGGATGATCCGTTGCCAGGCTTGGCGTTCCTCCTCCCGCAGGGGGCGCGTCAGGTCCGTCAATGCGAGCAGGCGGTGTGGCCGGCCTTCCTGCCTGAAGGCGCTGCGTCTCACGTCCCATCGGCCTGCCCGGCCCGGAAAAGTGGCCGTCAACGGGCCGCTTTCCTGGCCTTCCAGGGCCTCTGCCAGTCCCAGCGATGCAGCGGATTCGCCCCGGATCCGCTCGGAGGGTCGGCCCAGAAGCGCTTCCCCGGCCCGGTTCACAAGCTGGAGTCGGCCCTCCCCGTCAAAGGCGAAGAGGGCCACCTCGATCTCGCCCATGATGGTGCGAAGCAGGGCGGCTGCCTCGTGGGTTTCCATCCTCTGCTGTTGAAATTGCTCGGCCAACGTGTTCAATTCCGCCATCGCGTGCTGAAGGGCGTCCTGCTCCGGGTTGGTCGACCTGGCCCGAAAGGAATAGTCGCCTTCCCGCAATGCCGCCAGAAGGTTTGAGAGCGTCTGCCAGGGGCGCTGCGCCCGATGCCTCAGGATTCGGGACAACTGCCACCACGCACTCAAGGCGGCCAGGGCCAGGGCGGCCCGGAGAGGCCAGGGCCACCTCGACATCCAGAGCAGCAGGCAGGCGAGCAGCAGGGAGGGTGCCCCCGCCGCGAGGGAGATGCCCTGCAGCAGGCGGTCATGCGCCAGCCGGGTCACCGGCCGATCCCCAGCTTCTGGAGCTTGCGGTACATGGCGCTGCGGCTGAGGCCAAGGGCGGCAGCGGCGGCGGTGGCATTCCCGTGGCGGGCCAAGGCCTTGCGGATGCACAGGCCTTCGGCCTCTTCGAGGCTCAGCTCGGAAGGCGCAGACGGCGGCGCGGGGGGCCCCAGCATGAGGTCCCCTGGGCGGATGAGGCTTCCGGTGGCCAGGAGGACGGCCCGCTCGATGGCATGGTCGAGTTCCCTCACATTGCCTGGCCAGGCGTGACCTTCGAGGCTGCGGACTGCCGCCTCGTCGAGGGTCGGCAAGGGCTTGCGATAGCGCTGGGCGTGCCGCGCCAGGAAATGCCGGGCCAGGGGGGCCACGTCTTCGGGCCGGTCCCGGAGGGGCGGAAGCCGCAACTCGATGGTGTTGATCCGGAAACGGAGATCCTGACGGAACCGTCCCGCCTGGACTTCCGCATCCAGGTCCGAATGCGTCGCGGACAGCAGGCGGACGTCGGTCTTCAGGGTGGTGGAAGAACCCACCCGCTCGAATTCTCCCGTCTCGAGGACGCGCAGCAGTCGCGCCTGGAGGGCACGCGGAGCGTTCGCGATCTCGTCGAGGAAGAGGGTGCCCCCATCGGCCAATTCAAAGCGTCCGCTCCGGGCCGTCTTGGCATCGGTGAAAGCGCCCTTCACATGGCCGAAGAGCTCGCTCTCCAGAACGCCCTCGGCGAGGCCGCCGGCATTCAGGGTGAGGAAGGGCTGGTCGGCGCGGTTCGAGGAGGCGTGCAGCACCCGGGCCGCCAGGGATTTCCCGGTGCCGTTCTCGCCGGTGATGAGCACATTGGCGTCGCTGGGGGCCACCTTGTGCAGCAGGCTAAGAAACGCCTGCATGGCCGGCGATTCTGCAATCAGGGTGGGAATCCCCTCGCCGCGGAGGAGGGCGTTCTCCGCCTCGAGCCGGTGGCTGCGCCGGAGCGCGGCGGAAAGCTCCACCTGGGTCCGGATGATGGCCAGCAGGCGGGCGTTGTGCCAGGGCTTCTGCACGAAATCCCTGGCGCCCCGGCGCATGGCTTCCACCGCGAGCTCGATGCTGCCGAAGCCCGTCATGACGACGACAGGAAGCAGCGGGTCGAGGGCCTGAACCCGAGCCAGCAGTTCCATGCCTTCCCGGCCGGAGGTCGTGTCAGCGCGGAAATTCAGGTCCATCAGAACAAGGTCCGGGCGCCTCGCGGTGAGTGCGGCCAGAGCCGCGGCCGGCGAGTCCGCCCGCTCCGTGGAATAGCCCTCGCCCTTCAACAGGATTCGCAGGGCCTCTTGCACATCTGAATGGTCATCGACGATGAGTACGTGGGTCGGCATGGGTCTGCCTATTCGTTTCGCAGGGCCACGGCCGGATCCACGCGCGCGGCCCGGAGGGCCGGGATGAGGCTGGCCAGGAGGACCGCAAGAATCAGGAACAGGAGGGAGAGTCCCGGCAGAAGATGGCCTGCGTCGGGGAGGTCCACCACCCAGACACGGGCTCCACGGGTGAGGAGCCATCCCGCCGCGGCACCGGCGGCGGCCCCAAGGAGGCCCAGCCGGGAGGCCTCGTGGAGGACCAGCAGGAGGAGATCCCCGGCCGTGGCACCCATGGCCGAGCGGACCCCGAGTTCGCCCCGGCGCTCGGTGACACTCGCGGCCATGAGCCCATAGACTCCGCCCACGGACAGGGCCAAGGCCAATGCGGCGAAGGCGGAGAAGAAGGCGCGGATCATCCGCTGGGGGCCGAGGATGGATTCCATGTTGGCCTCCAGGGGACCGAAGTGATGGATGGCCAGACCCGGGGCGACTTCCTTTGTGAGCTGACGCAACGCAGCCTCGCTTGGGGGCGGGCCATCCGTCCGGAGAATGGCGTGGAAGGTGCGGTACCAAAGCGGGCCACTCTGAGCGTTGGGGAGGTAGAACACCGGAGGTGGCGGCTGGCTGGGGCCGAATTCCAGGTAGTCATCGATCTCGCCGATGACGGTTGCGGGGCCGAAGATGTCCACCTGACGGCCGATCGGATCTTCCGAACCGAAGCAGGTCCGGGCCAGTCCACGGGTGAAGATGGCCACCCGCGGATGGCCCTGAACGTCTCCTTCATCGAAATCCCGGCCCCGGCGGAAGCGCACCCCCAGGGCTGGCAACGCGCCCGGGCTGGCGCCCCGCGCCTGCGGGCTCAGGCGGTCAGGGCTTCCGAGGGCGCTCATGCCCAGGTCGCTCCTGAATCCAGACATCGGCACGTTGTTGAATATTCCGACGGCTTTCACACCTGGAAGCTGCCTGAGCCGCGCCAGGAGTTGCTGCTGCAAGGCATCGAATCGGGCCGGATCTTTCAGCGTGTCCGCTTCCGGCGAGAGCCGGAATGACCATACCCCCCTGGGTTGGAACCCAGGATCCCGGGAGAGCAGGAGGCCGATGCTGCCCTGAAGCCAGACCGCGGTACCGAGCATGGCGGCCGCAAGGGCGAGCTGGCCGAGTACAAGCAAGCGCCGCAGGTCCAGATGTCCTCCCGCCTGGCCGCGGCCTTGCTCGCGGATCACCTGGCCGAGATCAGCGCCGGGTCGGCTGGCAAGGGCACAGACGGCGCCCAGAGCCGGGCCCAGGAACAGGGTGGCGGCGACCGCGGGGCCATCCATCCGAAGTCCGTCCAAGGGTATATCCTTCAACCCCCATTGGATCGCCCATCCAGCGGGACCAAGGGCCAGGTGGCCGAGGAGAAGGCCCAGCAGGGCTCCGCCCAGGCCCAGCAGGGCGCCTTCCGCCAATACGGAACGACGCCATTCCTGGGGGGTGGCCCCCAGCGCGGAGCGCACGGCCCATTCCTGCCGGCGCGCCGAGGCCCGAGCCAGCAGCAGGGCCGAGGCATTGAAGGCAGCCAGGGAGAGCAGCAGGAGGGCCGCGGCATTCAGGGCCGTCAGGACACTGAGGCCCGAACCAAGCCAATCCTCGATGAGGGGGCTGGCTCCGTACCCATAGGCGCCTGCCGCGAGGTCCGAGGCGAACTCCGGGTGGTCCGCGCCAAGCTGGCTGGCGAACCTGGCCATGCGGGCTTTCGCTTGGCCGAAGGTGGCTGCAGGGCGCAGGCGCGCGAACACCCTCAGAAAGTGAAAACCGAAGTCGGCGCGCTGGGCCGGGGATGCGGCGATGGGTCTGAAGAGCTGGGATCCGTGGGGCGTGTGGAACGCTTTCGGCAGGACTCCCACCACCTGGTGAGGAACTCCGTCAAGGTCCAGATACCTCCCCAGGGCATCGGGGCTTCCACCGAAGCGGCGCACCCAGTAGCCATGATTGAGGATCACGACCCGGTCCTGGCCAGGGCGCTCATCTTCCACGGAGAAGCCCCGTCCCAGGACTGGCGCCACACCCAGCACCTGGAAGTAGTTGGCCGTCACTCGCTCGAGGCGGACATGCTCGGGAACATCGCCTGCCACGTTCCCCTCTTTCGGATCCGTGGCGGCCACGCCCTCGAAGAGATCCCGCTCGGTCCGGAACAGCTCCAGTTCGCCGTAGGACGGCGTGCCATGCCGGTCCGGGCGGTTTTTCTGGCCATTCCAAAGCGCGACCAGGCTTCCCGGGTTGCGCACCGGAAGGCTGCGCAGCATCAGGCTGCGTCTCAGGGCGAGCATCCAGACGAATCCCCCCAGGCCGATGGCCAGAAGCAGAACCGCCGGAACTGAGGTTCTGGGATCGCGGACAAGACCGCGGACAAGTTGTTTCAGCCAGGGCATGACCAGCTCCGGATCAGGGGGGCGTTCAGGTCGACACGGCTTCGCATCAAGCCGTCTGCAGGGAGGCCTCTGCGACCACCCGGCCATCGAAGAGGTGGATGTTGCGGTCGGCGGCCTGGGTGAACCGCTGGTCGTGCGTCACCATGCAGATGGTGGAACCGTCGCGATGAAGGTCTTTGAGCAGCCCCATGACAGTCTCCCCATTGCTGGAGTCGAGATTGCCGGTGGGTTCGTCCGCCAGCAGGATGGACGGTCGGCCGCCCATGGCCCTTGCCACCGCCACCCGCTGCTGCTGGCCACCGCTGAGTTGAGCGGGGTAGTGGTTGACGCGATGGCTCATCCCCACGACTTCAAGGGCTTTGAGTGCGGACGCCCTCCTCTCGCCGGGAGGAACGCCCCGGTAGGCCAAGGGCAGGGCCACGTTCTCGAAGACGGTGAGGTCGCCGATGAGGTTGAAACTTTGGAAAATGAATCCGATCTCCCGGTTCCGGATGCGTGCGCGCTGGGCAAGGGTGAGGTTCGACACCTCCTTCCCGTTGAGGGTGTAACCCCCGGAGGTTGGCGCGTCGAGAAGGCCCAGGATGGAAAGCAGGGTCGATTTCCCGCAACCTGATGGGCCCGAGATGGCGACGTACTCCCCCTTGTGGATCTCCAGGTGGATGTCCGCCAGGGCATGGGTCTCCACTTCATCCGTGGTGAACACCTTGCGGATTCCTGTGAGAGAAATGATGGGAGAGGTGGACATGAGCACTCCTTCGAGGGTTGTCAGAACAGGATCACTTGATGCGGATACGGTCGAAGCCATCCCAGGCTGAGGCGTCGGAGAGAATGACCCGGTCTCCGACCCGCAGACCCTCGAGCACTTCAAGGGTGGAGACGGAACCTCGTCCGAAGGCCACCTTCACCCGAGTGGCTTCGGTTCCATCGGCCGACAGCCTGAACAGGCTGGCCTGGCCCTGAGCCTGGGCTTGGACGGGTCGCCCGACATGAAGCGCGTCGGCAATCCGGTCCACCTCCACGACGCCCTCGACGCTGAGGTCGGGGCGGGCGCCCTTGGGAAGGGGGTCGTCGAGGCTGACATCCACGGTGACCGTGCCGCCCTGGACCGAAGGGTCGATGCGGGCGATCCTCCCCGAAACCACGCCGTTGCGGGTATCGATGTGGACGGTCAGGCCCAGCGACAGGTCCTTCGCCTGGGTTTCGCCGATCTTCAGCTCGGCTTTCAACTGCGTAGGTTGAGCCACCTTCGCGAGGATCGCGCCTGGCTCGAGCTGCTGGCCCACCTGCACGGGCAGCTGCTGAAGCACGCCATCCAGGCCGGCACGGATCTTCAGGCCGTCCACTTGAGTCCGCTTGAGGGTGTAGAGGGCGCGGGCCTGCTCTACCCTGGCCTGGAAGGAAGCCAGCTGGGCCTTCATGGAGTCCGAGCCGCTCTGAAGCCGTCCCTCTTCGATGGCGAGCCGCGTGTCGAGCTCCTCATTCAGGGTCCGGGCTTTCAGGAGGTCGTGGTGGGAGATGAGCCCTGCTTTCGCCAGGGCCTCGCTCGCCTGGAGACCCATGCCCGCGTTGGACCGGTTGGCCTTCGCGGAAGCCAGTGACGCGCGTACATCCAGCAGCTGGCCCTGGAGCCGGGCCTTGGCGGCCTGCAGGTCCGCCTCCGCAGCCTTCAGTTGCCATGCCGCGTCAAGGGCGGACTGCTGCAACTCCGGATTGCTCAATTCCAGGATGAGGTCTTCGGCTTTCACCACCGCGCCCGGCAAGGCGACCAGACGCTCCACGCGCCCTGGCGCAGCTGTGGTGAGCCAGCGCACATGCACCGGCACGAGGGATCCGCTGCCGCGAATCTGGATGAGGAGGGGGCCCCGCTTCACGGCATCCACCAGGAGGTTCTGGTGCTCCACCGTCGGCACGGGAGGTTTCAGCAGGGCAAGCCCCGCCACCAGCAGCATCACTGCCCCGATTCCGATCATCAGGCGGAGGTGGCGGCGGCGGGGTGCAATGTTTCGTGGAAGGTCCATGGGGGCTCCGGCAGGTGGGCTCGCCTTCCTGAAGGCCAAACCCATGCCGGAGGCTCATGTCCAATCAATTCACTGCAAAGCCTGAGGACATTCGACCCCCTGAGGGACGGGGCGTCCCGGAATCGGGACGAGCCGTCCCGCCTTCGGGCCACCTGTCAAGGCCGCGCATCCCAGCCTTCGGCCGCGCGGAAGCTGTGGTAGCGCTCGTGGCCGAGGATGAGGTGGTCGGCCAGGGGCACGCCCAGGGATTCGCCCGCGGCCTGGAGCCGCCGGGTGAGCTGGATGTCCTCGCGGCTTGGCGAGGGGTCGCCGCTGGGGTGGTTGTGGAAGGCCAGGGCGGTGCTGGCGCCGTAGCGCAGGGCCTCGCGGAAGAACTCGCGGGGGCTGATGAGCGTGGCGGTGGCCGTGCCCTGGCTGAGGATGCGCTCGGCCAAGAGGTCGCCCTTGGCGTTGAGGGCCAGGAGGCCGAAGCGCTCTTCGGTCCACCCCTGGCAGCGGGGCAGCAGGTAGCTTCCGGCGGCGCGGGGACTGGTGATGCGGGGACGGTCGGAGCCGCGCTGGGCGCGCCGGGAGAGCTCCAGGGCGGCCCAGAGCTGGCCCGCCTTGGCGGGGCCGAGGCCCGGCTGCTCCAGCCAGTCGTTCAGCCCCAGAGTCAGGAGGCCCGCCAGGCCGCCGGTGCGGCCGAGCACGGCCTGAGCCAGTTCCACAGCGCTGTGGCCCCGGAGACCCGTGCCCCAGATCAGGGCCAGGAGGTCCGCGTCCGAGAGGGTTTCGCCGTGGCCGGCGAGCAGGCGCTCCCGGGGGCGCTGGTCGGGGGAGAGGTCGAGGATGCGCATGAGGTTGCCCCTAGGTGACTGGAGGACGGGACGACAGGTCGGTCCGGAGGCATGAAGGAGAGGTCGGACCCGCGCAAGCGGCGAAGTGGATGCGCATCAGGCCCTCACCCACTTCTGGCGGTCCCGGCGCCAGCGCAGGACCTGGAGCTTCCCCTGGCCCGAGAGGCGCATGCAGAGCGCCTCCCGGCCGTCGTTCAGGAACCAGGTGCTGGCCAGGGCCGTGTGGCGCGGCGTGACCGTGAGGATGGGGTGGGCCTCACCCGTGCGGGTGGCCACCGAGGGCTCGTCCATGTCAGGCGGCAGGGGGATCTGTGCGGGCTTCCCCCACCTGATCCGGCGAGGGAGCTGGACGCGCAGGTGCTCTCCCGCGCCGCTGGCCTGGCCCAGGGCCACGGTGACGTTGGTGCCCCGGGCCCGGGCGAGGCTGAAGGCCTGCTCCAGGCTGCCGCGGATCTCGTGGTGGGCCACGGCGAGCTCGGCGCTGCTGGTGTCCCACTGGGCCAGGCACGCCACGGTCATGGCGGCGGCCACGGCCATGGAGACGGTGACATCCAGCAGGGAGGTCCCCTGCTGCGAGCGGCGGGAGCTCCGGAGCATGAGGCCCCCTACTTCGCGGCGGCCGCAGGGCGCGGCGAGGCGGTGAGGGCCAAGTAGGGCTTGAGCTTGGCGAAGGACTTCTCGCCGATGCCCTTGACGTTCATGAGCTCTTCCGGCCGCTGGAAGCCGCCGTGCTGCTTGCGGAAGGCCACGATGCGCTCGGCGGTCTTCTGGCCGACGCGGGGCAGTTGCATGAGCTCGGTGACGGTGGCCGTGTTGAGGTTCACAGGCCGCTGGGGGGCCCGGGGCGCGCGGCCGGCCGCGGCGGAGAGGGGAAAGGCCAGGGCGAGCGCCAGGGCCAGGGAAGTGAGGGGGTTGGACATGGTTGCCTCCTTTCAGGCAGCCATGTCAGTTCGAGGTTTGTGCCAGTTGTTTAGTGTTGATATGAATTGGCTAAAGTATTTTATTGCGAAAAATTTTGTAATTAAAAAATGACAAAATTTATAAATAAACAATTAAAACAAATTATTTCAAATTTTAAACTTGATTAAAAAATTACGAATAAATTTTGCGTGGTGACAGTTTTGAATCACGAGCCCATTCCCACCCACCTCATCCCTGTCGCCACCGCTATCCTGGAAGGGTCCGAGGAGCGCTGCAGGACCCGGCAGATCGGCTGTGCGGGATCTCAGGCTCGGACCCATCCTTCCAGGAACGGCGCTCACCTCAACCCTGAACCGGGGCGATGGGGTGGACGCACCCTCCTGTCGATCCGGCCCTTCGTGGAGGTCCCATGACCGTCGCCACCACCGATTTCATCGTCGCCGATCTCGCCCTTGCCGCCTGGGGCCGCAAGGAGATCGCCATCGCCGAGGGCGAGATGCCCGCCCTCATGGCCATCCGGCGCCAGTACGCCGCGCAGCAGCCGCTGAAGGGCGCGCGCATCGCGGGCTCGCTGCACATGACCATCCAGACCGCCGTGCTCATCGAGACGCTGAAGGCGCTCGGTGCCGAGGTGCGCTGGGCCAGCTGCAACATCTTCAGCACCCAGGACCACGCCGCCGCCGCCATCGCCGCGGAGGGCACGCCGGTCTTCGCCGTCAAGGGCGAGACCCTGGCCCAGTACTGGGAGTACACGCACCGCATCTTCGACTTTGAGGGCGGCGCCAACATGATCCTGGACGACGGCGGCGACGCCACCCTGCTGCTGCACCTGGGCGCACGGGCCGAGCAGGATATCCACGTCCTCGATCACCCCGACAGCGAAGAGGCCACCGTGCTCTTCGCGGCGATCCGCAAGCGGCTGGCCGAGCAGCCGACCTGGTACTCCACCCAGCTGGCCAAGGTCCAGGGCGTGACGGAGGAGACCACCACGGGCGTCCACCGCCTCTACGAGATGGCCAAGAAGGGCGAGCTGAAGTTCCCCGCCATCAACGTCAACGACAGCGTCACCAAGAGTAAGTTCGACAACCTCTACGGCTGCCGCGAGTCCCTGGTGGACGCCATCAAGCGCGCCACGGACGTCATGGTCGCCGGCAAGATCGCCGTCGTCTGCGGCTACGGCGATGTGGGCAAGGGCAGCGCCCAGGCGCTCCGTGCACTCAGCGCCCAGGTGTGGGTGACCGAGATCGATCCCATCTGCGCCCTGCAGGCCGCCATGGAGGGCTACCGCGTGGTGACCATGGAGGAGGCCTGCGAGCAGGCCGACATCTTCGTCACCTGCACCGGCAACTTCCATGTGATCACCCACGACCACATGAAGCGGATGAAGCACAATGCCATCGTGTGCAACATCGGCCACTTCGACAGCGAGATCGATGTCGCCAGCCTCGAGACGTACGCCTGGGAGGAGATCAAGCCCCAGGTGGACCACGTGATCTTCCCGGACAACAAGCGCATCATCCTGCTGGCCAAGGGCCGCCTGGTGAACCTGGGCTGCGGCACCGGCCACCCCAGCTACGTGATGAGCAGCAGCTTCGCCAACCAGACCCTGGCCCAGATCGAGCTGTGGACGAAGAAGGGCGAGTACCAGGTCGGCGTCTACACCCTGCCCAAGCACCTGGACGAGCAGGTGGCGCGGCTCCAGCTGGTGACCCTGAACGCGAAGCTCACGGCCCTGCGCCCCGACCAGGCCAAGTACATCGGCGTGCCGGTGGAAGGGCCCTACAAGGCCGACCACTACCGCTACTAGGCTGAGACGCTTCGCGTTTCAAGGAACAGGGCGCCTTGCGGCGCCCCGTTCGTTTCGGGCGAAAGCCCCGTCAGGTCGGCATCTCGGTCGGCAGCGGTGACAGGTTGGGGGGAACCTCCACCGCCTTCATCACCGCATGGCGGGTGACGGCTTCGCAGTCCAGCTGGGGCGTCTGCGTGAAGTGGGCGGCGCTGAGGTCGGAACGGATCTTCGCCAGCACCTTGGCCCGGGTGAGGTGATTGCCACTGGCCCTGGCCTCGCGGCAGAAGTGCCAGCTGAAGGCGCCGTGCCAGTCGCCCTGCATGAAAGCGTCCGCGGCGGTCTGGCTCTCCTTGCAGGCGGTCCAGAGGATGTGGTGCGACAGGCCCTTCTCCAGCAGCTTGAGGTGCCCAGGGCGGGCCCGGCGGTACTCGATGTCGCGGAAGGCCTCGATCGAGGGCGGCGGCAGGTAGCGGGGCTTGCGGTCCATGAGCAGGTCCGCCGCCCGGAGGCCCGCGCCGCTGTGGCAGGTGTCGAGGAGGATTTCCAGGATCACGCTCTGGGGAAGCTGCACGAACAGGTCATGAAGCTCGTCGTCCACGATGAGGTGGTCGCGGTCCCACTGGGGGCCGCTCTGGGCCAGGTCATGGGGGCAGAAGGCCTCGTCGGCCCGGTCGAACTCATCGAGGTTCAGGTCCGGCACCTGGGTGCCGTGGCCCGAGAACGTGAAGACCAGGTGGTTGTAGCGGCCGGCCAAGGCGCCTTCCACCATGCGTCGCAGCTCGCGCATGATGTTGGCCTTGGTGGCGGCTTGGTCCGTCAACTGGGTGATATCGGAATCCTCGAAGCCCAGCAGATCCTTCAGCAGCGAAGCCATGTCGTGGGCGTCGTTCACGCACCCGTTCAGGTTGGCCGCGGGGAAGTTCTGGTACTGGTTGATCCCGATGCAAAGCGCGGTGCGGTGCAGCATGGGAGCCTCCTAGGCTTTGCTTGGGAACGTGGGGACGGACGCGCCGAGCCCGCCCCCGGTGAAGGGCGGCGGATCCTGGTCGGATCGGAGGAGGACTGCGACATTCGGCGCACATCCCGGAGGACTCCAATCCTTCACGATAGGCCCAAGTCCCGCCGGTTCAAGCAACGGGGCCTTTTTCCGTAGAATGGCTGGTGCCAATTGCGGCGGAGACCCATGAGCGACGACAAGAAAGAACCCTGGCTGAACCTGCTGGCCCTGACGACCGTGATCCTCGCGGTCTGCGCCACCTTGGCAACCTTTAAAGGCGGCGGCCACTCCACCCGGGCCGTGCTGAGCCAGAGCCAGGCCTCGGACCAGTGGGCCTACTACCAGGCCAAGGGCATCAAGGGGAACCTCTACGAGGTGGAGGCCATGCGCCTGCGCCGGGAGCTGGAGCTGGCGCCGAAGACGGCCGTGCCCACCCTGGAGAAGAGCCTTGCCGACGTGGAGAAGAAGGTGACGAAGTACGACGGGGAGAAGGCCGAGATCCAGAAGGAGGCCCGCCGCTTCGAGGAGGTCAAGACCGAGGCCCAGCGGCACGGCGCGGCCTTCGGCCTGGCGGTGATCTTCCTCCAGATCGGCATCCTGCTCTCCTCCATCGCCGCCCTGCTCAAGCAGAAGCCCGTCTACTACCTGGGCCTGCTGGTGGGCGTGGTGGGGATCGTCTACTTCATCAACGGCTTCTACTTGTTCCTGGCGGCCTGATGTGGGCCCTCACCGTCGCCGCCGTCATCGAGCGGAACGGCCGCTTCCTCGTGGTCGAGGAGACGGACGGCTCGCCTGAGCGTGTCTTCAACCAGCCCGCGGGGCACGTGGAGCCCGGCGAGGACGTCCTCGCCGCCGTGCGCCGCGAGGTGCGCGAGGAGACGGGCCTGGCCTTCACGCCGGAGGCGTTCGTGGGCATCTACCAGCTCCTGGCGCGGAACGGGAAGGACTACTGCCGCCTCTGCTTCCGGGGCACCGTCCCCGAAGGCGCGGAAGCGGCCCCGGAAGATCCGGACATCCTGGGCTGCCGCTGGCTCACCCGCGATGAGCTGGCTGCCGCGCCCCTGCGCTCGGGCCTCGTCCTGCGCTGCGTGGACGACGTCATCGCCGGCGCGGCCCACCCGCTCTCCCTCGCCGCGGCGCTGAGGCAGGAGCGCTGAGGCGGGTCCGCCGGCAGTCCCTACGAGTCAGTGGTGGGACCTTCCTCATGAGGAGGAGCTTCCGCAGGCGGCATGGCCACCACTGGCCTGCGTCGGTGATACTTCACCGCGGCCGCCAGGGAGGTGACCAGGCCCGTGATCCAGGTGCCCAGGGCCCAGGAGAAGGCCCGGCCCAGGGAGGTCTGCATGGGGCCCTTGGCCTTCATCACCGCCTCGATCTGATCGGGGGTGAAGCCCTGTTGGACCATCTTCAGGCGGCCCAGGGCCTCCATCTCGGCGAAGTAGCTGGGGAACACCACCAGGGTGAAGAGCAGGCTGCCCACGAAGATGACGGCGGAGGCGATGAGGGTGGCCCCCACGCCGTCCTGCACCTGGCGAAGGTAGCCCTGGCTCGAGGCGGTGCGGCGGAGGGCCAGGAGCAGGATGCCGATCTGCAGGGGGATGGCCAGCCAGAGGAGGAAGAACAGGCTGGGATGGCGGTACCAGCCCGTGAAGCCCATGACGAAGGTCCAGAGCACCACCAGGATGCCGAGGACGAGACCGGTGCGAAGCGCCGCCATGAATGCTCCTAGAAGGTGTGCCCGCCGCCGTTCACGGGGAGGGTGGCGCCGGTGACGAAGCCGGCCTGCAGGAGGCCGACCACGGCCTCGGCCACGTCCTGGGCCAGCCCGTTGCGCCGCAGGGGCGTGTGCTCCGCCGCCGCCTGCTTGTGCTTCTCGGGCAGGTCCGCCGTGGCGTCCGTGAGCGTGAGGCCGGGCGCCACAGCGTTCACGCGGATGCCCATGGGGCCGAGCTCGAAGGCCAGCGCCCGCACGAAGCCCTCCAGGCCCGCCTTGGCCGCGCTGTGGGCGGAGAATCCCCAGCCGGGGTTGCGGGCGAGGCCGCTGGTGATGGCGATGATGGAGCCCTTTTTCTGCGCCAGCATCTGGGGCACCACGGCCCGGCAGCCGTGGAAGGCCGCCCCCATCTCGCCCAGCACCTTGGCCTCGAAGGCCTCCCAGGGGTATTCGAGGATGCCCTTCATGGGAAAGCCGATGGCGGCGTTGAGCACGAGGATCCCGATGGGGCCCAGCTCCGCCTTCACCGCCGCGGCCATCGCCTCCACCTGAGCCCGGTCGCGGGCATCGGCCTTCACGGCCATGGCCCGGCCTCCCCCGGCCTGGATCCCGTCCACCACGGCCTTCGCGGCGGCCTCCGAACCAAAGTAGTTCACGGCCACCGCGGCGCCCTGGGCCGCGAGCGCCTGGGCCACGGCGGCCCCGATGCCGCGGCTGGCGCCGGTGACCAGCGCGACGGAACCATTCAGGGACATGGACCCTCCTTCAGGCATGATGCCCGATTCTCCGCCGGCTTCCAGGATGGCTCAAGGCTCCGCGAGGTCCGGGATGGCCATGCCGCCGGCGCTGGCGGCATCCCCCGTGAGCACCCGGCGCAGGTATCCGACCTGGCCGAGATGGAAGGCGAGGTGGGCCTCCAGGTGCAGGAGGAGGCGCCGGGTGGACATCCGATGCCCCCCGATGGGGGTGGGGAAGGGCGCCTGGAGGGAGGCGTCCGTCTGGGCCGCCAGGCCCGCCTCCACCGCGGCGATGGCGGCTTCCAGCCCCGCGGCGACTTCGGCCCGCGTGCCTTCCCGCTGGGCGAACTCCCTTTCCCGCTGGCGTACGTAGCCCGTGGCGCCCAGCACGGCGCCGACGAAGTGCCGGAGGTTGCCCGCCACGTGCAGGGCCAGGTTCCCGGCGCTGTTGGCGATGCCCGGCACCGTGCGCCAGAGCACCGCATCATCGGGGAACATCTCCACTTCGCGGACGAGGCAGCGCAGGTCGCGTTGGAACAGCAAGAGGAGGTCGGCGGTGAGGGGCGTCATGGCGACCATCCTATACCCACGGCTCTTGTGGGATTCTGGAAGCATGGACCTCCAAGCCCTCCTCGACGACCTGGCGGTGGAAGCCGCGCCCCTGGCGGCGCAGGGGAAGGTGGCGGACTACATCCCGGCCCTGGCCTCCGTGCCCGCCGCGCGCTTCGGCCTGGCCCTCGCCACCACGGATGGCCAGCTCTTCGGCACCGGCGACTGGCGCACGCCCTTCTCCATCCAGAGCGTGTCCAAGGCCTTCTCCCTGGCCCTGGTGCTGGCGCGGGACGGCGAGGCCCTGTGGAAGCGCGTGGGCCGCGAGCCCTCGGGCAACCCCTTCAACTCGCTGGTGCAGCTGGAATACGAGAAGGGCATCCCGCGGAACCCCTTCATCAACGCCGGGGCCCTGGTCCTCATCGACCGCCTGCTCACGCTCACGGGCGATTCCCTGGGCACGCTGCGGGACTTCCTCCGGGCGGAAAGCAGCAATCCGGTCCTGGACGTGGATGCAGAGGTGGCCGCCTCGGAGGCCTCCCATGGCCACCGCAACGCGGCCCTGGCCCACTTCATGGCCAGCTGCGGCAACCTGGAGAACCCCGTGGACCGGGTGCTGGACCACTACTTCCGCCAGTGCAGCCTCGCCATGAGCTGCGCGGACCTGGCCAAGGCCGGCCTCTTCCTGGCCAACCACGGCCTGCGCGCGGACGGCTCGCGCCTGCTCTCCCGCAGCGAATCCAAGCGCATCAACTCGATCATGCTCACCTGCGGCACCTACGACGCCGCCGGCGATTTCGCCTACCGCGTGGGCCTGCCGGGCAAGAGCGGCGTGGGCGGCGGCATCCTGGCCGTGCTGCCCGAGCGCGGCGTCCTCTGCGTCTGGAGCCCCGCCCTCGACCCCCACGGCAACAGCATCGCCGGCGTCGAGGCCCTCGATCGCTTCACGACGCGGACGGGGTGGTCGATCTTCTGAGGCCACAGGCCGTTCCCTTCACTTCGCGCAGCAGCCACGCGGCCCAGGCCGTGAACGCCGCCACGGCGCCGAGGATCAGGGCCAGGCGCAGCCAGGGCTCGTCGAAGGCCAGACGCTGGCGGATGCCCTGGACCAGCGTCCATAGCCACACCAGGGCGCCGAAAGCCAGGACCCAGCGGACCGTGGCCTGGGCGGCGGTCCGCGGGATGAAGAGTGGCACCAGGAGCGCCAGGCAGAGCAGCACCAGGAGCAGCTCGCCGGAACGGAGGAAGTGCGCCCCCAGCATCAACAGGGCGAACAGGGCGGGGAGGCGGCGGACGGCGAACATGGGGACTCCGGCGACGGATAAATCATACCGATTTGTCCGAAACCTTGGATCACAACCCATCCCACCAGGCCCTCCGGGCCTCGGGATCCAGGAAGGTCCAGGCCACGAAGCGGCTCTGCTTCTGGCCCTGGGCCATGGGCACCGTGCGGACCTCCGACGCCCCGGCCTGGCGGAGCGCCCGCTGCAGGCCTGGCAGGTTCGCGGAGCTGGAGACGAGGCTGGTGAACCAGCGGACCTGGGCCTGGAGGTCCACGCTTTCCGCGATCATGCGCCGGACGAAGCCCGCCTCGCCACCCTCGCACCACAGCTCCGCCCCCTGGCCGCCGAAGTTCCGGGCCACCCCGGCGGTTCCCCGCCCCAGCTTCCGCCACTTGGCCTGGGCGGCCTCCCGGGCCTCCCGCGCCGAGGCATGGAAGGGCGGGTTGCAGAGGGTCAGGTCGAAGCGCTCAGCCGGCCTCACGACATTCCGGAAGATGGCTTGGGGATCGGGCTGTCGGCGCAGGGCGATGGCCGCCTCCAGGCCGGGATTGGCCGCCAGGACGCGGGCCGCCGAGGCCAGCGACGCGCTATCGAGGTCCGAGGCCACGAAGGACCAGCCGTACTCCCGGTGGCCCAGCAGCGGGTAGATGAGGCTGGCGCCGGTGCCGATGTCCAGCGCGCGCACGGCGGCGCCCCGGGGGATGGGTCCGCCCTCCGCCAGCAGGTCCGCCAAGTGGTGCAGGTAGTCCGCGCGGCCGGGGATGGGCGGGCAGAGGGCGCCGGGTGGCAGGTCCCAGCCGCGGATCCCGTAGGCTTCCAGCAGGAGGGCCCGGTTCAGGGCCTTCACCGCCGCAGGATCCGCGAAGTCGATGGTGGGCCCGCCATGGGGGGCGCGCCGCACGAAGGGCCCCAGCTCGGGGCTGGCGGCGATAAGGAACGGGAAGTCGTAGCCGCCGCTGTGGCGGTTGCGGGGGTGAAGGCCCGGCTTGGCGGGCCGACGGGCCGGGGCTTGGGATTTCGGCGTCAAGCCCGGTGCCTGGCCCGGTGCCTGGCCCGGCGTCTGGGGCCGTGGCTTCGAGGCCATGTCAGCGGCCCTCCCCGTCCGGGGCCAGGCGGGTGGCCACGAACCAGAAGCCGAAAGCGAGGAGGAGCGTCAGGACGGCCACGGTGGCGGCCAGGGAGCGGCCCTGCCAGAGCCCCTCGAACCAGTGCCGGAACTCCGTGACCAGGACGTTCAGCTTCCCTCCGTAGACCTCCAGCTCCCGCAGGTATTTCTTGGTGTCCTCGGGCTCGTAGCCCAGGGGGTTGGCCATCCGGGGCCTGGCCCGCAGGTAGATCAGGGCCGCGGCGCCAAGGCCCGCCGTCAGGATGCCCGCGGTGACGCGGCGGATGCGGTGCTTCCGGACGAGTGGGTCGGTCCCCAGCAGCCGGCCGGCCTGGACCGCGTGTCGCATCTCCCGGGACCGGAGCGCCTCCCGCACCCGCGCCAGGTCGGCCTCGGGGACCGCCGCCCCCCGCCGCCCCAGCTCCGCCAGGGCGGCCTCCACGGCCTCGGTCTTGTAGTCCTGGGGATGTTCCAGGTAGCGGCGCAGCTCGGCGTCGGCCAGCGTGGGGATGCGCGCGAGGAACGAATCGGTCATGTCCCCAGCATAGTTCGAGTGCCGGGCCCTAGAGCCAGCGCCGGACGCTCCTCAGGTAGGCCTGGTAGTCCGCCCCGAAGCGGGCCGCGAGGTGGCGCTCCTCCCGGGCGATGACGTGGAAGCGGATGACGAGCAGGACGGGCAGAAGCATGAGCGCGGGCCAGAGCGCATTCGCCAGCAGGGCCACGCCGGCGTGGAGCAGCGAGAGGCTGAGGTACAGGGGGTTCCGGGTGAAATGGAAGGGCCCCGCGGTGAGGAGCGCCGAGGCGGGGCGATCGGGTCGCACCGTGGTGCGGGCCCGGCGAAAGGTGAGGAAGCCCCAGAGCGCCAGGGCTGCCGAGCCGAGGACGAGCACGCCGCCCGCCAGCCGCAGAAGGGGGTTTCCCGGCGCGGCGAAGGGCATCGGGACGCGGCGCTGGAGCAGGAAACCGAGGCCCAGCCCCGCGATGAACACGAGGGGCGGCGGGAGGCGGACCCCGGGGCCGGTGCGGTCCGCGTCCATAGTCAGGCCCGGCCGAGGCCGATGCAGGCCTCCGCCCTCATGACGGGCATCCCGCGCCGGGACTGGGCGCGGAGGGCCTCGATGTACTCGCGCCCCACGGCTTCAGTGGCCTCGGGTCCGAGCTGGCTGAACAGGTGGGCCAGGGGCGGCGCCGACCGCGTGAAGCCCGACCAGTAGGCCTCCGGCTCGTCGATCTCCTGCACGGCCGTGGAGGTCACGACCTCCACCTCACGGAAGCCGGCCGCTTCCATGCGGGCCTTCAGCGTTCCGGCGCCGCTGAGCCTCGCCCACACGGGCGGCGCGGCGGGGGGCTGAAGCCCCGGGACCACCTTCTGGACCGCCTGACGCACCAATGTCATCAGCTGCAGGTTGGCGGGGTCGCGCCAACAGACGATCGCGGCGCGCCCGCCTCCGCGCAGGGCGCGCCGAAGCTCGGCCAGGCCGCGGTCGATGTCCGGGAAGAAGATCAGGCCCAGCACCGAGGCGCCGGCGTCAAAAGCTCCGTCGGGAACGTCCAGGGCCTGCCCGTCCATCACCTCGGCGGAGATGCCCGAGAGCTGTTCCTCGGCGATGCGCTCCCGGAGCCGGTCCACCATGCCCGGGGCGAAGTCCGTCGCGAGGACCTTCGCCCCCGCCCGCGCGGCCATGAGGCCGAAGATCCCCGTGCCCGCGGCCACGTCAAGGACGCGTTCGCCCCGCCGCAGGCTCAGCAGACGGAGTGCGTGCGCCGCGAACTGGCCGCTCAGACCCTCGAAGGCCCGCTCATAGTCCGGGGCGATGGCGCCCCAGTTCCCGGCCACCTGGTCTGGACTCAGCTCGGCCATGGGGAAGCTCCCGGGAGGGACCCGGCGGCGGTCAGGCCGGGCCCGCGATGTGAGATCGAGACTGCATCTGCATGAACGCTGCAGGGATGAAGATAGCCCGGTTCCCCCATGACGCCAGGGCGGGTCGCTTGGTAAAAAGATGGCGTATTGTTCTGATCGGAGGCTGGCGGGCGGAGGGTCAGGCCCTGGTGGCCGTGGTGAAGAAGGCCGGGTGATGCGTGACGAGCCCACTCGGGAGGTCCGCGGTGAAGGGAAGGCACAGGACATATTCCGGAGGCACCTCGTGGATGCGGAGCGAAGGGACGTGCCTGAAGCCGAAACGGATGTAGTAGGCCGGATCGCCGACGAGCAGGCAGCCGTTCGCCCCGGGGGAGCGGAGGCCATCCAGGCCGGCCCTGATGAGCGATGCGCCGATGCCCTGCCTCTGGTGGGAAGGCAGGACAGCCACGGGGCCGAGCGTGTACCAGCCGAGGTCTTCGCCCTGGATGAGGGCCGGGGAGAAGGCGATATGGCCCACCACCTGACCCTCCCGTTCGGCCACGAGGGATAGGGTGAGGGCGCCGGAAGCCCGCAAGGCCCGGACGATGAGGTGCTCTGTCTGGCGGCTGTAGGGGTGGTTCTGGAAGGCTTCCAGATTGATTCGATCGATGGCGGGAATGTCAGCCGCTGTTTCGGGCCTGATGATCAGGGGAACCCCCATGGCAGAGCTTGGTGATGGATGCCGTCCATGGTCGACCCGCGATCCATCTGCGGTCAACCTGCGCGGCTTTCCCGGTACAGCATCGTCGCCAGGGCTCCGCAGAACAGGAACGCCGCCAGGCTCATCCAGGCGGGGATGAGGGTCCCGCCGATCTGGACCTCCAGCCCGAGGATCACCCGCACCAGGTGGGCCAGGGCGACGATTCCGAGAAAGGCCGTGGCAAGGAAGGAAGCAGGCTTCATGGGCACCTCCGCATGGCTCCGGCGCCAGACCCAGGATCAGGTTCCAGGGACGGGTCCGCCACCTTCCCAGGGATTCGACCGGCTCCTCCGTCATGGTCTGAGTTTCCCCCGCAAGATGAATGTTCCGATGGCAGAAGACGAGCCCGTCCGCGCCTCGCGCACGGACAGGAAAATCCGGCATCCGGCCCTTCCCGCTCGGAGTTATGATCGTCCTTCTTCTTCGTCACGGGACAGGCCGAGGAGGTGGTCATGCTGCGCACCAGGGTGATCCGGGATCTGGATGAGATGCGCGGCCAGGCCTTCCCGCCGCCGTACACGCTCATGGAAACCCTCGAGACCACGGAGGCCCGCGGCGAGGCCTGGTGGGTCCTCATCGCCTACGAGCAGCACGGAACCCAGGCAAGGTGGGTCGCCGTGTTTCCCGAGGCCGAGGAGGCCAGGTTCTTCACGGATGGCGACGACCTGCGGGGGCGCTGGGACGCGGACCACGAGATCTTCATCCCGGGCGATGGCTCGCCCCTGGATCTTCGGGGCAACCCCGTGTCCCTGGCCTCCATCGAGGAGGAAGAAGAGGAAGAGGACGCCGAGGCCGAGGAAAGACGGCGATAGGGGACTCGAATCCCTCGGCGCCTGTTCGCGGCCGCCAAGGCGCTGCCGGGGCCTGTCTAAGGCCGCATCATCGATCCGGCGTGACGACCATGACGATCTTGAGCACCCCGTGGCTTCCACCCTGGAAGAGGCTGTCGAACTCGTCCTTGGACATCACCAGGGTGGAGCTGTCGGACCTGTATTTCTTCTCCTTGGCCGAGATCTCCTGCTCCGTGAAGGCCGCCAGCGGCTGTCCGGAGCGGAGGACCGAATAGCGCAGGACCACCTTCCGGTCGAAGGAGGGGCGCACGTAGGCCGTGGACTGGATCTTCAGCTCCACCTGCTTGGCCTTGTCATTCACGGTCTTCTTCACCACGACCAGGGGAAGGGACACGTCATCGCAGACAAATGTCCCCTGGTCCGTGAACGAGTACATGTTCGCGGGCTCCGCGACATTGAGCCTATCCATCGGCAGCTCGAGGACCATCGGGGACGAGAACTCGCTCTGACGCACATCCGCCACGGTTCCCTGCCGGGCGGCCACCTGTCCCATCAAGGGCAGGGCCAGCAGCATCACGCAGGCGCACTTGGTTTCCAGGCTCATCACGGCTCCATGAATGGCGGAAGAAAAAACGCGTGGAAGCCCCGGGTGGGAAAGAGCAGCCACGGATATGGGGATCGCTGCATCATTCTGCCCAGGCGAGAACGGATGCGGAAGGCCGTGCCGATCGGGTCCAGGGTGGCCAGGGTCAGTCCCGCAGGCTCTTGAGGTAGACGTGCTGGGTCTTCCTGCGGAGGTAGCCGAGCGACTCGTAGAACCCGTGAGACTCGGGCCGCAGGACATTCGACCTGACACCGAGGCCCGTTCCCGACTGATCCAGGACCCACTGTTCAGCGGCTTCGACCAGCGCCTTGCCGATCCCGGACCGTCGGGCCGTCATGTCCACGACCAGGCCCACGATCTCAAACTTGGTTCCCGATTCAAGGGTGACGCGACGCTCCGCGGCCAGCCAGCCGAGGAGGCCGCGGCCTTGGAGCGGTTCTGCCACGAGCACCAGGTGAGAAGGATTGGGCAACAGCAAGGTCAGCCGCCGGGCGATCTCCTCGCGCTCCGCGGGATATCCGAGCGTGCCGGAGAGGCGCGCGATGTCAGAGGCATCGGACAGGTTGGCCGATCGGATCCGGTGGCTCATGGGCTGCCCGTCGAACGAAGTGATGGGAGGGTCATATTGGCGCCGAGCTCAACGAAATGAGCTGGCGGCCCGTTCAGGCTTGCGGCTTCGTGAGGCCAGCACAGCCACGGTGCCGTTGAGGATGAACAGATATGCGACAAACGCTGTATTTTCAAAGGTGTGGGCCTGGATCGACAGGAAGCTGATTCCGAAGCCGAGCGCGCTGACTGTGTAGGCAACCCAGCTCTCGGAATGGGGATGGCGATACGACTTGATGAGGGTCGGTATGCCCGCCAGCAGGTCGGCCAGCAGCGAGAACAGGATGGCCAGGTTCGGCTTGTCGGTCATGGCCCAGAGGACAATGCCGATGATGGCCGCTGCCATCAGGTAGTAGTCGCGCGGTTCGGTTTTCCAATAGGCCTTCTTGTTGAAGAAAGACGCCGCAACGATCAGCAGGGGCGTGAACCCGGCGGCAAACGACGCCCACGATAAACCCTTCACATCCTGCGCCCTTTGCGCCACGAAAATGATCATCGGGAAGATCCCCCAAAGCAGCCACGTGATGCGGTTGGGCTGGGTTTTGCCGACGATGGTTTCGTACAAGTAATAGAGGCCGCCGAGCGAGCCGACGATGGCACCGATCATGGCGAAGGATTCGGGAAGCATGGGTGGCCTAATCATTGGCGTCACCCGGACACGCCTGCATCGAAGCGACAAGCGGAGCCGAGGAAACGGGTAGCTGAGAGAGAGTGGAAGCCAATGCAGGCGGCGTCCGAGTTGAGCTAGGGGTTAGGCATCGTGGGAATCGATTAGGTCATGGCCGTACGAGTTGTCGATAGAACAAAGCCATTCGCCGGAAACGGTGCGTTTGAAGACATATGTTGCTTTGCGTTCAGTCTCTGGAAGATTGGCAGCTGAGACAATGGTTTTGGCCAGCACCAGCGCAGTGTCGCCTGCCTCAAGAACGGTCATGCCTGCTTGCCTGACGACCAACGAGTGCTGGAAGTAGTTTGCGATTGCCTCGAAGGCTTTCTGTATCTGAATTCGCCCAACCGCGTTCAGGCCCGGCTTTACAACCAGAACAGCATCCTCAGTGTAGATATTGCCGAGTGTTTCTAAATCTTCCGCCATGATGGCCTGGTCTGCTTTGTGGATTTGAGCCTCGACGGGATGCATGTTGTTTGGTCGCTTTCTTAAGATGCCTAACCGATGAAGCTACTCGGACCCGCCTGCACCGTGGCGACAAGCGAAGCCGAGGAAGCGAGAGGACGAGATAGAGCGGAAGGCAATGCAGGCGGGGTCCGAGTGGTGCTAGGGGTTAGGCGTGTGGAGGCGCAGGTACGAGGCCATAACGTGACATAACCGCAAGAAGTTCAGCCCGGTTTGGGGGTGCACCGATATTTACGACAGTGCCGACATCACGGAAGAATTGGGCCCCAATGTCTGGGGTCAGTACGATAAGTGCGCGTGCGGTTGTGTCAGAAGGGTTGCTAAACCCATGAATCGAGCCCATGGGGGTGTGCATCCATTCACCCGGCCCTAGATCTCTCACCGTGCTATCGACGGAGTATCTCAATACTCCTTCAAGGACATAAACACACTCTTCAGTTAATGTGTGGCTGTGAGGTGGTGGAACATTCGAACCAGAAGGAACGAGCAGTTCGAAGACACCCATAGTGCCCTTCGCGGCGCCATCGATTAAGTATTTAATTTCGAGTTGACCGACTTTGATTATTTCAGTCTGATTCATCGAGCCCTCCAGAAACAGGTTGTGAAGGAACGAAAGTGTCTAACGAAAGAAGCTAACCGGTCCCGCCTGCACCGAGGCGCTGGGCGGAGTCGAGAAAGCGAGAAGCTGACAGAGAGCGAAGGGCAACGCAGGCGGGGACCGAGTGGAACTAAGGGTTAGGCCGCTGGTTGAGTTTGTGAAAGAGACGTGGCGCCAGAGCAAGCCAGATAAGGAAGAAAACCCAAACCCGACCTGCCAAAACGTTGTAATCGGATAGGACCTGCCGGATTGGCCGACCCGCAAGCACCAAGCCCATGAAGAACTCGAATGCGACTGTAAGCACCAACCACATGCCACCAACCATGAGTGCATGCCGGCTTGAGGATAGAGGCCACTTTCTAATGACGAGCCAGATAAACCCTCCGATAACAATTGAGCCCGTGAGCGTTGAAAGCTGATGGGCTTGTAGCTCAGGCACCAGCTTGGCAAAGAGAGCTTGCCTGAGTGCGCCATTGGCAATGGCCAGCACGAGCATTGGAATCCAGGCAAGTGCATAACGAAGCATTGGACCCCGGGACGCGGATGCTAGATGATTCGGTGCGACCTAACGAATGAAGCTAAGCGGCCCCGCCTGCACCGAGGCGACGAGCGAAGCCGGGATGGCGAGAAGCTGAGAGAGAGTGGAAGCCAATGCCGTCGGCGTCCGAGTTGAACTGGGGGTTAGGCGAGGATATGGAGATTGCTTTTCCATACTGCCCAGGTAAGAGCAGAAGCGAAAGATACCCAGGCCAAATAGGGAAGAAGCAAGGCGGCAGCAAGGCGGTTTCGTTGCCAGAACATCACAAAGGTCGTCATTATTAACAGCCACAGGAGAAGGATTTCCGCAAAGGCAAGGCCGCCTAAATGCCAAACAAAAAATAGCCAGGTCCATAAGGCGTTTACGGTCAATTGAACAATAAACAAAGAGAGAGCGAGCCATGACTTTCGAAATCCATTCTCTCGCCATATGAGCCAGGCGGAAATGGCCATGAGAATGTAGAGCACTGTCCATGCCGGGCCAAAAAGCCATCCAGGCGGCGCCCAATGTGGGCGAACCAGTGATTGGTAGAAAGATCCTGCTTGAGCGGAAGCTAAGGCTCCGAGTGTCGCGGCAGCGAAACAAAGACAGAGCCACCCAAGGAAGCCCAAAATCTGCTTTGACATGATGTGATGGGCCATGGAATTCCCGAGAGAACGCCTAACGAAAGAAACTAAGCGGCCCCGCCTGCACCGAGGCGATGAGCGGAGACGGGTAAGCATGAGGTTGAGAGGGGCGAAGGACAACGCAGGCGGGGTCCGAGTTGAGCGAGGGGTTAGGCGCCACCTGGAAGGATGAGAAAATCCGCAACTGGTGAAAGAACAATTTCCGGGAAGCGCTCGATGATAGCGTCTTCAAGATGCGCCCGATCCTCGGGTTCTCCTGAAATGGCAAAGGCCCGAGAGCGCGTTTCGGCATCTGGCCATTGGGCATAGGCGTACCAGATGTCATCAGGGCCTCGGTGCAGCCTGGAGCCTAATGCGCCATGATTCTGGCGATAGAAAAGCGTGACCCGTGACCAGGCTTGAATGAATTGGTCTTCTTTCTCTGGGTGAATTCTCCACCGATAAATCACAGCGTATTTTGGAGTCGCCATGAGTGGCACCTAACGAATGAAGCTAACCGGCCCCGCCTGCACCGAGGCGCAGAACGAAGCCGAGGAAGCGGGAGGTTGAGAGGGAGCGAAAGGCAATGCAGGCGGGGTCCGAGTTGAGCTAGGGGTTAGGCCTGTGACGTTAACTTGGCATAAATACAGCTATTACGAAGCTCGCCATCGGGAGCCCGCATGACATTGTGGAGGACTCCTTCGAGTTGAAAACCGCAGCGCTCGGCGACTGCTCTGGAACCTATGTTTTTCTCATCTGCTACCAGCTCTACACGTTTTGCACCAAGTTCGTTGAGTGCCCAGGCCGTTAGAGCATTAACGCCTTCTGAAGCGAAACCTTTACCGGTTTCAGTGCTTCTGACCCAGTAGCCAACCTCTGTCTTAGGAAGATCCCATTCAATTCTGTGCAACCCGATAGAGGCAACCAGTCGACCAGTGGCTTTCTCAAAGGCTAGGTATGGCAAATCTGTGCGAAGGAGGAAATTGGCTTCAGCTTTTCGGCAGCGGATTTCAGCTGACTGTAGTGTCTGTTCTTCTGCTACCCAAGGAAGGAACCAGAGATGCTTGCGAAGCTCGCCGATCGACTCGACTAAGGCCTCATGAAGGGCAGGCGCATCTTCTAAACGAAAGTGACGCAGCAGCAGCCGCGATGTTTCGACTGATGTAGGTACGGGAAAGAGGATTGGGTCTGACATATGATCACTGGGGCCTAACGAATGAAGCTAACCGGACCCGCCTGCACCGAGGCACTGAGCGAAGCCGAGGAAGCGGGAAGTTGAGAGAGGGCGGAAGACAATGCAGGCGGGGTCCGAGTTGAGCGGAGGGTTAGGCCGAAGATTTTACTATCGCAACCTGAAGGGCAATACAAATTGGAACGATGTTTCGATTGGCAAGCCATTTTCAAAAAAAGGGAAAAACTCGACTTTCTGAACATAAAACGTTGCGGTTGGTCGCAATTCAAATGGACCAGCTGCGGCCTTGACCGAGATTGGGATTCCATTCTTATCGATAGTTACATTGAGAGTCACATCTCCCTTAATACCGGCAATTTTGGCATCTCGTGGGTAAGGCGGAGCAGGTGGAAGGAGCTTGACTTTGATCGAAGGGTTTGAAATCTCGTAAGGGCCCGTTATTGGTTGTTTAACCCTGTTCGAACCAAGAGTTGTTGCTGGCGCACACCCAAGAGCAAGTGCGAGTGAGACGTAAAGGAAAAGTCGATGCATAGGAAGTCCCTGGAGGCCTAACGAATGAAGCTAACCGGACCCGCCTGCACCGAGGCGCTGAACGAAGCCGAGGAAGCGGAACGAAGAGAAAGAGCGGAAGGCAATGCAGGCGGGGTCCGAGTTGAGCTAAGGGTTAGACCGCGACGGACCATCAGTCGCCGTCATAGAGAACTACCTCGACGATGGAAATAGTGCGACCCGTTTGGGTGAATCGAATTCGGCTGAGGTAGAGGGTGTTGTGAGAAATGCCTTGATTGTCGTATTCGATTATCCCTGAACGAATAAGTGAACGGGACCTGGCTTCACGCAGGGGAAGAAGGTCTTCACCAGGTTCATGGCCTCCATATTCCTTGGACCGTAGCCAGGATTCAAAGTCACTGAAGGATGTGAACCGGCGAGATTGAACGCCTTCGGGCGATTCGATCAACGAGTGTTCAATCGTTACCTTGAATGGCTTATTGCCGGGATTGGAGAAAGCTCCCAAATTCCTACTCAAATAAGCCTGTTCAAATTTGATGAGAGTAGCTTCAAGCTCCTGATCAATAGGATTCGCCATCGAATGGCTGCTGAAGGCCATCAGTACGGCGGGGAACAGTACGGGAAGGTGATTCATGAGTTTCGCGGTCTAACGAATGAAGCTAACCGGCCCCGCCTGCGCCGAGGCGCTGAACGGAGCCGAGGAAGCGGGAAGATGAGAGAGAGCGGAAGGCAATGCAGGCGGGGTCCGAGTTGAGCGGAGGGTTAGGTGGCTCATGTGATTACGACGGCTCTGGAGTTATCGGTTTCAAGCGACCTGATATCAGGATAGAAACCAGGATGAGAATGATGGAAATTATGTTCAACCAACCACATATCCGGGCGAGCAAGGGGCTCATCATTGCTCCGACCGCGTAATCTTTGATTTGCAGTGGGTGATCCCAGTTCGGTTTGAATACGAAATCACAACCTGGCGGGTAGGCTTTATCAAGAAGACGGACGGAAACTGAATACAACTGATCATCTTGAAGATCAAAAGATAATCCTGTAGGGCCATTTACGGTTTGGCTGTACCCATAGAACAGTGTAGAGACTTCGTGAGGTGGAACAATTTCGTTCCCACGCTTGATTTCAATTTGAATGGAGCCCTTTTCCCACGTCTGCATATATGAAGATGTTCCACTCAGAACGACAGAAGCCTGAAAATGGCGATCTCCAAGACCTGAAAATCTGGAGAGGGCATTGGGCATAGGGCGGATTTTGAACTCTACAGTTTTGCCAGGTTCAAGACTGCATAGAGAAATCCGTTTCAGTTCTTGGGTGGCCGACCAAACTTCATCAACGACAAGTGGTGGTTTGATGTGGTTGCAGGTGCTCGGGATCAGAAGCACCAAGGCAATGAGCAGCATCCATCTGATTGTTTTCTTGGTCGGTTGATAGGTCATAGGTGGAGCCACCTAACGAATGAAGCTAACCGGACCCGCCTGCACCGAGGCGCTGAGCGGAGCCGAGGAAGCGAGATCTTGAGAGAGAGCGAAAGGCAATGCAGGCGGGGTCCGAGTTGAGCTAGGGGTTAGGCCGACTGGGATAGAGCCTTGGAGAGCCGAAGCAAATCTTTGTATTCGTGAGGCGTGAATGGGTGTGAATCGAATTTGTGTGGCGCGTTGATCAAGGGCTGACGGAACTCGGTTGGGATTTCATCATGGTGTCGGCGCAGGGCATTGGCGACTCGACGCTTGAAAATTCGACCGAAGGGGCACTTTGGATCGTCGATGAGGTAGTAACAGCCGAGCTTGATGGCTTGAGGATCACCCTCATTGATACTGGTGGCGACCAGTTCCATTACCTCGCCGAACCATACGAATGGGTGTGGTTGAGAGACCTTGGAAGTGAACGCCTTTGCTAGGGCTGCGTGGGAATGGAGCCATTCACGAGCAGTTTCTAGCTCTTCACGGGCATGTTCTTTGGGATCCAGCCAAGTCATGAAGGCGGCCTAACGAATGTGGCTAACCGGCCCCGCCTGCGCCGAGGCGCTGAGCGGAGCCGAGGAAGCGAGAAGTTGAGAGAGAGCGGAAGGAAATGCAGGCGGGGTCCGAGTTGAGCTAAGGGTTAGGCGGATTCGGGCTTGAAGAAGAGGTTCGGTTGGGCTTGGAGGAATTTGGTTAAAACTGAACAGGGACTGGGCGAATTTGAATCAAGTTAGAAGACGCCTTGGCTTCGTCAATCACGATGGAGACATTTGCGGGAGACCCCGGAGTCCGATGCTTAATTTCAAACTCGTACCGGCCACTTTTGATGTTGGTAATCTCATAAACAACTGTGTAATAGCAACAACAGGAGGTGTCAATTTGAACAATGGTACCATCTGGTTTCACCATGGTTTCGTGTATTTCATTTTCAGAAATTCGAAAGACACCTGAAGGCTGCGCTTTAAATATCAGCTCTGAGCCCCGAATACAGCATTCAAGATATGCATTCATATGTGTAATTGTTAGCTTGTTTGAATCGTAATGGTACTGAATTGATTCTTCCTTTGAGGAAGGCTTCTCAGTGCAATTTGAAAAATGCAGGGTCTTCGATTTGACTTGAGTTGATGAATTAGGAGGGTGCGAATATCCATAAATCCAAAAAGTGAGAAACACTAAGTTTTTTACTGTTTTGGGTGGTGATTTTAAAAACATGGTGGACGCCTAACGAACATGGCTAACCGGACCCGCCTGCACCGAGGTGCTGAACGGAGCCGAGAAAGCGGGAAGCTGTGAGAGAGCGGGAGGCAATGCAGGCGGGGTCCGAGTTGAGCTAAGGGTTAGGCCGATGGGGGCCATGGCCTGATGATGTGGGGAAGCTGGGATTCTAACCGCCAGTCTACTGGCTTACGCTCGGGGTGGAACCACTGGCAGCCCTGGTTGACCCATGATTGGTAATGCTGTTCGTTGTCGTCGTAACCGTACTCGCATCCGCAACATTCGCAGATGTCGTAGGACCACCGAAGTTCCTGTGCTGAGGCATAGCCCGAGGTAAATGGCCCATGCCCACAGACAGGACAGTGCGTTATCGAGGCGTCCATGAGAGGCCTAACGATCGAAGGTAACCGGCCCAACCGCAGCCGGACGTTGAGAGGGGAACGGAAATCCCAACCAAGACGGGAGAGCGGAAGGCATGTGCGGTTGGGTCCGAGTTGAGCGCAAGGTTAGGATCATGGGGCGGACAACGGATGAGATACATCTTTTAGATCTGATTCATCGATGAGCCGCTTTATGCGTTCAAGCGAAGCAGGTTTGTCCGCAGGGTTTGCCTTTACATAATTCATCAACTCCAGTCCGATGTTTTTTATTAACCAAGCTTCACCAGTGGCAGGCTCGTAGTTCATTCCATAATATTTTTGTTGGTATCCAAAATAATAAATGGACCCATCCATTACTGAGTGTGTGATTTCTTGTTCCGGATATTTAGTATGTTTGAGAATGGTTTTCCAGGTTTTATTAATAATTGTGTGATAATCCGAAGATAGCGTGTTTTTAGAATGTCGTATAACAAATTGCTCCCGAAGTGATTGTTTAGGGCTTGGCAGGGTGGCTTCGGTATAGTGAACTGTAAATTGTGGGCCGTCCTTAGTTGAAATACCGGGTATAAATTCCCATGTTACATATATTGCCGATAGCTTTTTACCGGAAAGAACTAACATCCAGAAATCTGCGTTCTTGCCAATAAGGGATTCAATTTGATTGAATTCACAAAACGTAGAAATTGGCACCGGTTCTGGGAAATTCCATGCTGATTGACCAATCAATGGCGTTATGGATTGAACCGCCGCAAGCAGGGCAATCGATCGATGGATTTCCATGTGCGTGATCCTAACGAATGAAGCTAACCGGCCACGCCTGCACCGAGGCGCTGAGCGGAGCCGAGGAAGCGAGAAGCTGAGAGAGAGCGAAAGGCAATGCAGGCGGGGTCCGAGTTGAGCGGAGGGTTAGGCGTGAGAGTCAGGATTGTCGCGGTTGAACCACTCTTTCACCTGATGGAGAGCGGTTTCTAGCGTTTCATTAAGGTCTTGGATAGAGGTTTGCCAATCGTATCGCATGGGTTCATCTCGGCGAGATTCGACATCCTCAGCATGAACCTCAACTCGTTCGTCAGAAGGTGGCTCAATCCAGATTTGACAACATTCTCCCTGCTTACTGGAGGTGTAAATGCACCTGAACTCTGGGGCCTTACTGCCGGCATAGTGAGTCTGCAACACAAGTTGGTTGCGAGACGCCCAATCTCGGATGGTTTTGTCGATAAGAGTGTATTGGTTGTCCATAGAAGCCCGATGGTGTTCTGGTTTCTTGGGTGACGCCTAACGAATGAAGCTAACCGGACCCGCCTGCACCGAGGCGCTGAGCGGAGCCGAGGTAGCGGAATGTTGAGAGAGAGCGAAAGGCAATGCAGGCGGGGTCCGAGTTGAGCTAAGGGTTAGGCGTCGGTTCCGGTTTTTGAATTGAGCCTACGCAAGCGCAAGTCTGAGGCAATGCCTGAGGCAACCACGCCTGCGATTGTCCATGGAATAACGCAGGCCAGACCCCAGGCGGAGTACCCAGGCGATGAATAACCACCGAACCAAACCGGCGACCAATAGATAAGACAAGACAGGGCGAAAGGCGCAACATACAGGATATCTACCTGGATTCGTGGTGTTTTGACCCAAGAAGTGGCCAACGTGACCACGGCAGAGAGCGCACCAACGACAACGAGCCCTAATGGCAGGGAGATCGGTTGTTTGGGCCAGAGCGCGTACATGCGAGACGCCTAACGAAGGAGGCTAACCGGCCCCGCCTGCACCGAGGCGCTGAACGGAGCCGGGGAAGCGAGAGTTTGAGAGAGAGCGAAAGGCAATGCAGGCGGGGTCCGAGTTGAGCTGTGGGTTAGGCAGCACCTAGATGTTGAAGGTGGATTGGATGTGACAAACGATTCGGCCCTGAGGCCGATCAAAATCCTCGAAAGTGGCACGGAAGACTTTCCCAGTTGCGTAATCGAATTCAGCAGCACTGAAGTCAGCGCCGTCAGTTTTGAATTCTGCTTCGATGAGCAAAATGGGTGCACCAGGCGTGAAATATTTATCAAGTAGATCCAGGCTTAATCTTGCCGGGTGCTTTTTATTGAGGTTAGTGTTCCCTGGATCAATATATTTAACCATTATTCCCGATTCCGTCTTGAATTTGGTGAAGAAGGACTTGTGAGCCATCAGGGCCATGACTCCTTCGGGGGTGAGATCGCACCAGCGTGTACCAATTCCGCCGAGTGTTTCAATTCCAAGCCTCTGGGCTGCTTTGCGAAACGAGTATTTGGCCATAACTGACGACTCCTTATGGGGTGTGCAGAGCTGCCTAACGAATGAAGCTAACCGGCCCCGCCTGCACCGAGGCGATGAGCGGAGCCGGGATAGCGAAATACTGAGAGAGAGCGGAAGGCAATGCAGGCGGGGTCCGAGTTGAGCTACGGGTTAGGCCTTGGGATAGCGATAGTGGCCTGTGATTTTAAAATCGAAGAGACGATCTTCGAGCATGACACCCCAGCCGATGTTGTGGATGACGAGTG
>NZ_JAKZLE010000006.1:0-264664 GCF_022808885.1 Geothrix alkalitolerans
TGAGCAGGGTGTGGACCATGCTGTAGCCGGCCCCGTAGAGCACGGCGGAGGCCACATGGCGGGCCATGGCTCCGGGCAGGGCGGCCAGCAGGATCATGCCCGCCAGAGCGCCCACCAGCATGGCCGGGAGCAGGCGGATGGGGCGCCTGCCGAAGCCCGTCCGCAGCATGGCGATGCGCATGAGCACCATGCCCAGGGCCATGCAGGAGAGGAAGGCGGAGGGCAGGGGCATGCCGAGGGCCAGGGCCTCCTGGGCCGTGTAGCTCCCCAGCGCCCCGTAGCCCAGGGCCACGCAGAAGAGCACGAGGCTGGGGCCCAGGGCCGACGCATCCGGCCACTGGAAACCCTCGGCCCGGCCGTGGGGCTGGTCCTTGGGCAGGGTGGTGCCCAAGGCGGCAAGGGCCAGGAACAGGGCGGCCAGGTACCACCCGATGGGGGCGAATCCCCAATGCTGTTGGATCCACAGGCCCAGCAAGGGGCCCACGATGACGCCGCCGGGGCTGGCCAGGCCATAGAGGCTGAGCCCGTCGGCGCGGCGATCTTCCGGCAACACATGGGAGAGGGAAGCCATGGTGGCCGTCAGCAGGCCGGACCAGACGATGCCGTGCGGGAAGGCGAGGGCGTAGAAACCCCAACGCATCGGCATCAGCGCATAGGCGCCCAGGAAGAGCGCGTAGAGCGAGGCGGAAGTGACCACCAGGCGGCGGTGGCCCACGCGGTCGCCCAGCGGACCCGTGAAAAGCGCGCCCAGGGCGCTGCCGGCGGTGAAGAGGCTCATGAACCGGCCGCTTTCCGCCAGGCTGGCCCCCAGGGCGCGCAGGCGCAGCGGCACCGTGGGGAAGAGCTGGAAGGCCGCGAAGAAGGTCACGAACGTGATGGCCCAGACGAGGGCGAACTGCCGCGTCATCAGGCGCGGCCGCGGGCTCGAAAGATCCGTCATCCCTCTACGATGACAGAGGCCCCCGGCACGGATGTCACGGCCGGTCTGCGGACCACGCGCTGCGCCACGGGAATGCACAGGGTCATCAGGCCAGCCCCGACGGCCCAGCCCCAGCGGAAGCTGGCGTGCTGCATGACCCAGCCCAGGCCCAGGGACCCTATGGCGGTGGCCGCGTCGAAGGCGAAGAAGAAGGCGCCGGTGGCCGCGCCCCGGTGGTGGGGCGGCGTGGTCTCCATGACATGGGTGAGCATGAGCGTGTGCACCATGCCGTAGCCCGCGCCGTAGACGAGGCCTGAGGACAGGTGCCGGACCAGGCCCCCCGGCAGGAAGGCCAGCAGCCCGTAGCCCAGGGCGGTGAGCGCGGCCATCCACGGCAGCAGGGCCACGGGCCGCCGGCCCATGCCGGTGAGGGCGAGCAGGCCGCGCATGCCCATCATGCCCAGGGCGAAGCAGGTCAGGAATGCGGACGGCCAGGGCAGGCCCAGGGCCTTCGCCTCCTGGGCGCTGTAGGGCGGCATGGGGCCGAAGCTGAGGCCCACCAGCCCCATGACCGCCACCGCCCCCCACACGCTGCGGTCCGGCCATTGGAAGAGGCCCGCGGCCTCGATCTCGCGGGGCTCCTCGCGGGGCAGGAAGCCGATCAGCAGGTGCAGCGCCACGAAGACGCCCGCCAGCAGGGCCAGCATCCATGAGAAGCCCAGGTGGGGCATCAGCCAGAGCCCCACCAGGGGGCCCACTGCCACGCCGCCGGGGCCCGTCAGGCCGAAGATCGAGAGCCCCTGGGCCCGGTGGGCCAGGGGCAGGATGCCGCCCACCTTGGCCACGGAGGCCGTGCGCAAGGCCGACCAGAGCAGGCCGTGCAGGGGCGCCAGCAGGTAGAACACCCAGCGGACTCGCAGCAGAGCGTAGACGAGGAGGATGCCCACCACCGCGAGCGTGGCCACCCGCAGCACGCGGCGCGGGCCCAGCCGGTCGCCCAGGGGACCCGTGACCAGCGCCCCGAAGCCCGAGCCCAGCATGAAGGCGGTCTGGAAGCGCCCGCTCTCCGCCAGGCTGGCGCCGAACTCCCGGAGCCGCAGGGGCACCACGGGGAAGAGCTGGTAGCCCGCGGCGAAGACCAGGAAATAAAAAACGCAGACGACGAGAAAAGGCACCGTCAGGAACCCGGTCCGCCGCGACCCGTCTGCGTCTTGCATCCCTCCAGGATCGCACGCCGGGCCGCTATGCTGAAGGATCCATCCCGAGGCACCCATGCAGCTGGACCAGTTCCATTCGGAAGTTGAGCGCATCAAGAAAGGCGGCGCGGCCAAGGCCCACGAGAAGAACACGGAGGCCGGCAAGCTCTTCGCCCGGGAGCGCATCCGCCTGCTGGTGGACGAAGGCAGCTTCACCGAGGACGGCCTCTTCGCCAACGCGCTGCATAAGGACCTGCCTGCCGATGGCGTCATCACGGGCACGGCCACGGTGGATGGGCGCCCAGTGGCGCTCATGGCCAACGACAGCACCATCAAGGCCGGCAGCTGGGGCGCGCGGACGGTGGAGAAGATCATCCGCATCCAGGAAGTGGCGATGCGCATGAAGGTCCCCATGCTCTACCTGGTGGACAGCGCCGGGGCCCGCATCACGGACCAGCTCGACATGTTCCCCGGCCGCCGGCACGCCGGCACCATCTTCCACATGGAGGTGGCGCTCTCGGGCCTGGTGCCCCAGGTCTGCCTGCTCTTCGGCCCCTCGGCCGCGGGCGGCGCCTACATCCCCGCATTCTGTGACGTGGTGATGATGGTGGAGGGCAACGCCAGCATGTACCTGGGCTCGCCGCGCATGGCGGAGATGGTCATCGGCGAGAAGATCAGCCTGGAGGACCTGGGCGGCGCCCGCATGCACTGCTCCGTGAGCGGCTGCGGCGACTTCCTCTGCAAGACCGAGCAGGAGGCCATCGCCCTCTGCCGCCAGTATCTCTCCTACTTCCCCCGGCACTGCGAAGACGCCTTGCCCGCCGCTCCGCCGAAGGCGGTATCGCCCAAAGCGAAAGCCCTGGGCGGACTGGTTCCCAAGGACATCAACTCCCCCTTCCAGATGAAGGATTTCATCGAGGGCCTGGTGGACGAGGGGAGCTTCCTGGAAGTGAAGAAGCTCTATGCCGGCGAGATCATCACGGGCCTCGCCCGCCTCGAGGGCAAGCCCGTGGGCATCCTGGCCAACCAGCCCCGCGTGAAGGGCGGCGTGCTCTTCGTGGACAGCGCCGACAAGGCCACGCGGTTCATGACGCTCTGCGACGCCTTCGGCATTCCCCTGTTGTTTCTCAGCGACGTGCCGGGCTTCATGATCGGCAGCGCCGTGGAGAAGCAGGGCATCATCCGCCACGGCGCCAAGATGATCAGCGCCATGGCCTCCTGCAGCACGCCGCGCATCTGCGTGGTGGTGCGCAAAGCTTACGGCGCGGGCCTCTACGCCATGAGCGGCCCGGGCTTCGACCCCGACGCCACCCTGGCCCTGCCCACAGCCAGCATCGCCGTCATGGGCGCCGAAGCCGCGGTGAACGCCGTCTTCGCCAACAAGATCGCCGAGAAGCCCGAAGAAGAGCGGGCCGCCTACGTTCAGCAGCTCCGCGACGAGTACAACGAGGACATCGACCTGAAGAAGCTGGGCGCCGACCTGCACGTTGACGCCATCGTGGATCCCGCCGACCTCCGCCACGAACTCATCACGCGCCTGGCCCGCGCCCGCCGACGCGAGTCCTGGCTCGCCAAGCGCCGGAGCGTCACGCCGGTCTGACCTCCTCCGCGCGGGTTTGCGCTATGCTTCCGGGGATCTTTCCGGAGGCCGCATGTTCCGTCGCGTGGAGGACTTCAAGACCATCTGGCAGCAGGAGGCGGAGAAGACCCTGGCCGTCTTCGAGGCCATTCCGGACGCCGCGGCCCACCAGGCTGTGGATGAGCAGCACCGGGATTTGCGGCGCATGGCCTGGCATCTGGTGGAGACCATCCTGGAGCTGCCCCAGAACCTCGGGCTGAAGGTGAAGGGTCCCGTGGGGCTGGGGCCCGACGGTTTCATCGCCACGCCGCCGCCGCCCACCATGGCCGAGATCATCGCCGCCTACCGCGCCGTGAGCGACTCCCTGCTGGACCACATGGGCAGCTGGAGCAACACGGAGCTGGGGCGGAACTTCACGCTCTACGGCGAGACCTGGACGGGCGCCTTCGCACTCTACGTGCTCGTGAGCCACCAGGCGCACCACCGGGGCCAGATGACAGTCCTCATGCGCCAGGCCGGCCTCCATGTGCCCAGCATCTATGGGCCGACGAAGGAGGGCTGGGCCCAGTTCGGGATGGCGGCGCCGAAGGTGTAGCCTGTTCGGCTCACTTCAGGGGGAACTCCTTCCAGACGAAGAGGACCACCTCGACCAGGATGAGCACGATGATGATCCACTCCAGGCGTTGGTCCTTGCGGTGGGCCAGCACGTCGAGCACGGTGGCGCCGGCGTCCTGGAGATAGGCCACCTTCTGGTTCACGGCGGACAGGCGCTCCTCCAGGTCGAACTGATCGAAGAGGGCCCCATCCAGGTGGGCCAGCGCCTCGCTCTCCCAGGTCTCCGGCGGATCGTCGAAGAGGGTGAGGGTGTCCAGCACCGCCGCGCGCACTGCCATGGCGAAGCCCACGGTACGCAGCAGATCCTTCTGGCCGGGCACCAGGCGTCCCTCCTCGCGGAGGGCGGTCACCACCGGTCCGAAGCGGGCCAGGGCCTGGCTCACCTCCGCCTCCACCGCGTCCAGGGCCACGCTCTGGGCGAGGGCGAGCGAGACGATCTTCAGCTTGTCCAGGGTGAGCTCCCGCAGCCAGACCTCCGAGAAGCCCACCCGGTCCGCCTCGGCGCCGAGGTGGACCCGCAGCTCGTCCCGGGCGGCCTCGGCCCGCGCGCCCGTTCCCGGCAGGCGCGCCAGGTCCTGGAGGACCGAGGCCGTGACCTCGGGGGAGGCGCCCCAGAACACCGCCGCTCCGAACCGGGCGAGGTACACCCAGGTTCCGGCCTCGGGTTCCAGCACCAGGGGGTTGGTGGACAGCACCCGGTGGTGGGGGTAGGCCGCGCAGAAAGCCCGGAAGTCGATCTGGCCCTGGAAGTATTCCGCCCGGAGCAGCACCCCGTCGGCGGGCCTCTCGGAGAGCAGGGGGGCGCGCTGGAGCGCCTGGGATCCCGGGTCCATGGCTCCAATGTAGGCCCGGTGGCGGCTGGGGGTGAACCGGTTCGGGGCCTTCTGGTCAGGTGTTGACCGGGTGGACAGGATTTGATCGACCTGATGTTCCTGCCTCTGGGCGATTTAAGGCGTCAACTGCATGCGGTCCATGAAATGGGTCGAGACGAGGTCGCTGGCCCCTGTATTGCTTGTTACTTATTGAGCATTGCCCTTTATTGTTCCGTCACCTTTCCCGGAGGGGCCCCTGGTGTTCAAGAACATGACGATCAGATGGAAGCTGAACCTGCTCCTCGGGTTCACCGTCCTGAGCCTCGGCACGATCGGGGTGCTGTCGCATGTCCAACGGCGCCAGATGGAGGCCTCGATCACGGCGATGGTCGATCGGGACCTCCAGCTGCTCGTGGACCTCAACCGGGCCCAGGCCGAAGGCCTGCAGATGGGCCAAGCCACCCGGAATCTCCTGATCGATCCAGCCGACGCCCAGGCCAGGCAGAATTTCGAAGAAGCCTACCGGCAGTCGGCCGAGGCCCTGGCGCACGCGGAGCGCCTGGCCCCCGAAGGCATGCGGGTGCGCCTGCCGACCCTGCTCGCCCTCTGGGCCGAGGACCATGCCCTTCAGGTCGAGGTCCAGCGCCAGGCTTCCCTGGGGCACCAGGATGCCGCCACGGCACTGCTGGTGCAGAAGGAGAAGCCCGCCTGGCGCGAGGCCAAGGGTCTCCTGATCAGGCTCATTGGAGAGCAGCAGAAGGCCTTCACCGCCAAGAAGGACGCGGAAGTCGCCAGCATGGCGAGGACCCGGAACCTCCTCGCCATCGGCCTGGGCCTCGCCGGGTTCCTCTTCATCCTGTTCACCCTGGCGATCGCCCGCAGCGTCGCCAAGCCGCTCCGCTTGAGCGTGGAGGCCGTCAAGCAGCTCGCCAAGGGCGACCTGGCGGTCAAGATCCAGGTGCCCGGGAGGGACGAAGCCAGCTGGGTGCTCTACGCCATGAAGAAGATGATGGAGAGCATGAACCAGGTGGTGACGGAGATCCGGGGCGCCGCGGCCGAGGTGGCCCGGGGCAGCCAGCAGATCGCGATCGGCGCCGAGCAGCTCTCCAGCGGCACCTCCCGGCAGGCGGCGTCGGCCGAGGAGGCCGCCGCCTCCATCGAGGAGATGAACGCCACCATCCGGCAGAACGCGGACAACGCCAGCCAGACGGAACGGATGGCCATGCAGGCCGCCGGCGACGCGGGGAAGACCGGAGCCGCGGTGGCGGAGGCCATGGCGGCCATGAAGGACATCGCCGCCCGGATCGAGATCATCGACGACATCGCCTGGCAGACCAACCTCCTCGCCCTCAATGCGTCCATCGAGGCGGCGCGGGCCGGCGAGCATGGGAAGGGCTTCGCGGTCGTGGCTTCCGAAGTCCGCAAGTTGGCCGAGCGCAGCCAGGTGGCGGCCGGCGAAATCAGCCAGCTGTCTTCGGCCAGTGTCGACGTGGCCGAGCGGGCGGGCAAGATGCTCGCGAAGCTGGTGCCCGACATCCGGAAGACCGCCGAGCTGGTCCAGGAGATCAGCGCCGCCTCGCGGGAGCAGGCCACGGGAGCGGGACAGATCAACGCGGCCATCCAGCAGCTCAGCCGCGTGATCCAGGAGAATGCTGGAGCCGCGGAGGAGATGGCCTCGACGGCGGAGGAACTCTCCGCCCAGGCTGCGCACCTCCAGGCCACCCTCGGGTTCTTCCGGACCGGAGGCGAGCGGCCGGGAGCCACTCCCGGCGCGAAGGCCGGTTCGAAGCCCGATCCGTCAGGCGTCCGGCGCCACCTGGCGGACCTGAACCCGGCCACTTGACCCAGGCGGAGACGCCGGGTTCCCCAGCAGCGCCCCTCGCGAAACGGGGCGTACAGGGGTCGGGGCGGCGATTTTCAAAAAAAGGTGTTGCAACTTCGGTTGAAGCGCCTAGACTGAATTGCATGGTGAAACACCTAATTTCTGGAGGCTCCATGCGACACCCCTTCCGCACCCTGCTCGCCACCCTCGCCCTGGCGGCCGTGCCCGCCCTGGCCGGCCAGGACACCTACAAGATCGACTCCGTCCACAGCGAGGTCAGCTTCAAGGTCAGCCACCTGCTCGCCAAGGTCAGCGGCCGCTTCACGAAGTTCGAAGGCACCATCCAGGTCGACACCGCCGACATCAGCAAGTCCAGCGTGGCCGTCACCATCGACACCGCCAGCCTGACCACGGACAACGAGGCCCGCGACAAGCACCTGAAGTCCCCCGACTTCTTCGACGTGGCGAAGTACCCCACCATCACCTTCAAGAGCACCTCCGTGAAGGAAGTGGCCAAGGGCAAGCTGGAGATCACTGGCGACTTCACCCTGCACGGCGTGACCCGGCGCATCACCTTCCCCATCACCAACGCCGGCACCCAGCCCGGCATGGCGCCCGGCAGCGTGGTGGCAGGCTTCATCGACGGCGCCCTCAGCCTCAACCGCAATGAGTACGGCATCAAGACCTTCCCCGGCGTCATCGGCGAGACCGTCGCCGTCAGTCTGAACGCCGAGGCTGGCAAGGTCGCTCCGGCCGCCCAGAAGTAAGCCGCTTCCGATCGCGCTGTCCCCATCCGCCTCCGGCCGTTCCCCTGGAGCGGCCGGAGGTGGGCCGTTCTGCCCTTCTCTTCCGGAGGTTCCGCCATGACTCCATCCCTCCCTTCCCCGGGTCCCCTGCAGCAGGACGCCGCTTCAGGCCTGACCTACCGCGTGATGCAGCCCCAACCCGACCAGCCCCGGGGCCTCGTCGTGCTCCTGCACGGAGTCGGAGGCCGGGAGACGGACCTGGCCGACCTCGCGGCCGGCCTGGCTCCGGACACCCTGGTGGTGCTGGTCCGCAGCCGCCTCCCGCTCGGGCCTGACCAGTTCGGCTGGTTCCGCGTGGCGTTCACCACGGAGGGCCCGAAGATCGCCGCAGGCGAAGCCGAGGACAGCCGCCACGCGCTCATCCGGCTCGTCGACCACCTGCAGGCCGACCACGGGGTGGAGGCGCGCCGGACCGTCCTCGCCGGGTTCAGCCAGGGCGGCATCATGAGCGCCAGCGTGGCCCTCAGCGCCCCTGAGCGCGTGGGCGGGTTCGCCATCCTCTCGGGCCGCATCCTGCCAGAGCTCGAGCCCCGGATCGCCAGGCGGGAATGGCTGGCGCACCTGCGCGCCTTCATCGGCCACGGCGAGCGAGACCACACCCTGCCCCTGACCTGGGCCCGGCGGGCCGATCAGTGGCTGGAGGACCTGGGCGTACCCCACGTCACGCGCCTCTACCCGGTCGGACACACCATCAACCCCGAGATGCGGGCCGATGTCCTCGCCTGGATCGGCGGGCTGGCCGGGGCCGCTTGACCTCGGTGCGTGCCGCTTCGAAGCGGCCTAGAAACGGGCCCCGAGCTGAATCTGGATGTCGAAGGCGCCGCTGTCGTCCTCAGAACTGACGCTGGTTTTGGTGGATATGTTGGCGCCGGGGCTGAGGTAGATGCCGAGGTTGAAGTAGGCGTGCCGGCCCAGAGTCCGGGTGTAGCCGCCGCCGATGAAAGGGGCCGTGGTGGCGTCCCGGCTCACCTCGCCGGTCACCAGGGATTCCTCCCGCTTGGACCAGCGGAACACCGCGCCGCCGAGGTACCAGCTGCCCGGCGACTGGGGGCTGAAGAGGTAGGCCAGGAGGGGTCCGCTTCGGGTCTCCGTCGTTTCCGTCAGCCTGCGGCCGGTGAAGGGATCATTGAAGCGGTCCCGCCACTGGACGTGCCGGAAGCCGACCTGCCAGGGGCTCGCGGCCGGCCGGAAGCTGATCTGAAAGTCCTGGCCCCGTTCGGCCAGCAGGAATACGCCCGCTCCTACCCTGAACTCCTGCGCCCGGAGGAAGGGCGGTCCCAGGAGCAGGATCACCAGCCATAGGAGGGCGCGCCGGGACATCGGCCCACCTGCTCAGAAGCGCCGCCCGACGCCCAGCCACACGTTGGGACCGGTGGAGTCGGTGTCGGCGGTGACCGTGGGCGGGGCCAGGGAGCCGCTGGCGGCGACGTCGTGCTTGAGGCGGGCCCAGGTGTAGCTCACACCGGCCTCGGCGTACCAGGTGCGCTTCTCGGAGAAGTAGACGTCCACGCCGACTCCGAAGGTGTACATGGGGAACCAGCCGTCGTTGTTCACGTGGAGCAGGGTCTCGTCCAGGTAGGGGTTGCGCAGCGTCAGGCTGGTGCGGTCCTTCTCGTAGGCCACGCCCAGGCCGCCCTGGAGGAAGGGGATCCAGCGGCGCTCAGTGCCCAGGGGACGGAACTGGGCGAGGACGAGGAGGTCCGCGTAGACCGTGTATTTCTGCTCGAAGGCGAGGGTGGCGGGGCCGGCGGGTGAGTCCACGGTGGCGGCGCCATCGATCTTGCCCCGGGAATAGTCCAGCTCGAGGCCCACCTTCCAGCGGGGGTCCAGGTCCCGGAAGGCCTGCAGGCCCAGGTTGAGGTTGGCCACGTCGTCCCAGGTCTTGAACGACTGGCCCGTGGCCGCGTTGATGTCCTTGATCTGACGGTTGGTCTCTGTCTGCTTGGGCCAGCTCTGCTGGAGGTAGACGGTCATGGTCCAGGGCGTCGCCTCCTGGGCGGCGGCTGGCGCTCCGGTCAGGAGGAGGGCCGCGCCAAGCAGGGTGGAGATGGGCAGGCCGGAAGCGGGCAGGCGGAGGCGTGCGAAGGGCGTCGTCATGGGCTCACCGGAAAAGGTGCCCCATGGATAATCCCGGCTCGGACACGTGTCAATGTGAAAAGAGGATTCATGGGTCGTCTTGACAGGGCTGGCCCGGATGACAACCCTGGTCCATGCCCCTCTTCTCCCGTCCCGATGGCGATCTGATCCGCGGCGAGGCTCCGGTGCGGCGCATCATGCCCTACCTCATGCGGGGCCGCAACGAGAGCTGCGTCTACCAGGAATCCGTGTACCGCATCGCGGCCGCGCGCGTCTGGCTCAAGGCCTACAACCGCACCCACCATCCCCGCGCCACGCTCTTCCACCTGGTGGCCTACGCCACTGCGGTGGCGCTCGAGGCCCGCCCGCGCCTGAACCGGTTCGTCTCGGGCGGGCGGATCTACCAGCGCCGCGGCGTGTCCATCTCCTTCGTGGCCAAGCGCGAGTTCACGGATGACGGAGCCGATGTCACGGTGAAGCTGGCGTGCCCCAAGGGCGAGAGCTTCCTGGACTTCTCCCGGCGCATCTCGACGCGGGTGGACGAGGCGCGGGAGAAGGACTGCGCCGTGGACAAGGAAGTGGCGCTGATCTTGCGGCTTCCCGGCCCGCTGGTGCGCGGGCTGGTGGCCCTAGCGCGATGGCTGGACCGCTGGAACCTCTTTCCGGGGTTCATGATCCGGGACGACCCCATGTACGCGACGATCTTCCTCGCCAACCTGGGCTCCGTGGGCGTCTCCGACGTGTTCCACCATCTGTACGAGTACGGCACCGTCTCCATCTTCGGGGCCGTGTCGGCCCCCCGCCGCGCGGTCTTCGCCGGCCGGGACGGCGCGACCTCCGAGGAGGCCCTGTCCGTGCGCTGGACCTTCGACGAGCGCATCGACGACGCCTTCTCCTGCGCCCGCTCCCTGGCCCTGGTGCAGAAGATCCTCGAGGATCCGGCCCGCTGGCTGGGTCCGCCGGAGGGAACACCCGTCTGGTCGGGCGTGGATCCGGGGGCGCCGATATCATGATCGCCGCCCTGCGGCCCTCCGAGCGGCTGACGGCCCTGGTCCTGGCGGGCCTGCTGCTGCTCATCGTGTTGGCGCGGCCCGAAGGGGGCATCCCCCGGGGGGCCACGTTCGCGGGGCTGCTCGTGGCCCTCCTGCTGACAGGCCGGGTGAAAGGGAAGGGGGGCGCACTGTTGCGTGACTTCCTGCCGATCCTGGTGGTGCTCCTCGTGTTCCTGCTCCTCCAGCCGCTGGTGGTGGCGGTCAACGTCCACCGCTGGGACGTGGCGCTCGCCGCCGCCGACGCCCGCTGGTTCGGCCGTCTCGCCGCGGCCTGGCACGGCGCCTTCGGCCGGCCCGCGGCCTTCACGGACCTGGTCTACCTCGCCTACGCCAGCTTCTACTTCCTGCCCATCACGGTGGCGGTCCTGGCCTGGCGGCGGCTGGGCCCGGAGGGCTTCGAGCGGGTGGCCTTCCGGATCTTGCTGGGCTTCTACCTGTCCTTCCTGGGCTACTTCCTCTGGCCCGCGGAAGGCCCGAGGGTGCCAGAGGCGCTCGCGGCCGCGAAGCTGGGCGGTGGCGCCGTCTCCCAGGCCGTCCGCGCCTTCCTTCACGGAGCCGAATCCACCACGCTGGACGCCTTCCCTAGTGGCCATACGGCCCTCTCAGCGCTGCCGGCCCTGCTGGCCACGCGGCCCTTCCCGCGCTGGGCGCCGCTGCTCTGGGTCTGGGCCCTGGCCGTGGTCTTCGCCACGGTCTACATCGGTGTGCACTACGTGGTGGATGTGGCGGCGGGCCTCCTGCTCGCAGGCCTGACATGGACGCTCGCCGGACCACTTTCGGGGTGGCTGGCGAGGCCCTTCACCGCTCGAGGATGAAGGTCACGGGCCCATCGTTCACCAACTCCACGTCCATGTGCTCCTGGAAGAAGCCGGACTTCACGCGGGGGTGCTGGGCCTTGAGCCGGTCGAGGAACTTCCGGAAGAGCACCCGGGCGGTATCCGGGGCCATGGCCTGATCGAAGGAGGGCCGCCGGCCTCTGGCGATGCTGCCCGCCAGCGTGAACTGGCTGATGGCGAGGATCTCGCCGCCCACGTCGGCAAGGCCGAGGTTCATCTTCCCGGCATCATCCTCGAAGACGCGCAGGGAGGCGATCTTGGCAGCCGCCCAGGCGCAGGTCTCCTCCGTGTCCCCGGTCTCGAGGCCCGCGAGCACCAGCAGGCCGGGCCCGATGGCGGCCTCCAGCTCTCCGCATCGGACCGAGGCCCGCTTCACGCGCTGGATGACGGCTTTCATGGCATGCCCCCCTCCGAACTGTGCCATGGCGGAGGGGCCGGGTCATCGGGTGGATCCGCAGCCGGCCGCATTCATGCTCAACCCTCAGGTCGGCTTCGGCGTAACCTGGGTTTCTCACCCATTCTTTCCAAGGAGCTCGAGCCCATGAACCGTCATGTGTCCTTGTCCAGCCTCCTGTGGTCTGGCCTTGTCCTGGCTCTGGCGCTGCCCCTGGCCGCCCAGGGGGCCAAGGCCCCGGTCGCCGCGGCCAAAAAGAGCCAGTTACCGCCCCTCATCGACCGGGACAAGTTCTTCGGCAATCCCGAGATTGCCGCGGCCCAGATCTCCCCCGACGGGAAGTGGATCGCCTTCCTCAAGCCGTACAAGGAGACCCGCAACATCTGGGTCAAGAAGGTGGGGGAGCCCTACGCAAAGGGACACCTGATCACCGCGGATCCCAAGCGCCCCATTCCGGCCTTCTTCTGGAGCCGGGACGGCAAGCAGATCCTCTTTGTTCAGGACAAGGACGGCGACGAGAACTACAACGTCTATGCCGTGGACCCGGGGGCACCCGCTGCGGCCGGCAAGGAGGTCCCCGAGGCCCGCAACCTGACGGCGGCCAAGGGCGCCCGCGCCATGATCTACGCGGTGCCCAAAGCCGATCCCGACACGATCTACGTGGGCCTCAACGACCGCGACGCCGCCTGGCACGATGTCTACAAGGTGAAGATCTCCACGGGTGAGCGGACGCTGGTGCGAAAGAACACCGAGCGCATCGCCGGCTGGGTCTTCGACAAGCAGGCGAACCTGCGCCTGGCCCTGCGCACCACCGACAAGGGCGACACCGAGATCCTCCGCGTGGATCCCGAGGGCTTCAAGAAGGTCTACGAGTGCTCGGTCTTCGAGTCCGCGGCGCCGGTGAACTTCCACAAGGACGGCAAGCGGGTCTACCTGGAGACGAACAAGGGCGCCCGGAACCTCTCGGAGCTGGTGCTCTTCGATCCCGCCACCGGCAAGGAGGAGAAGCTCGAATCCGACCCCAAGGGCCGCGTGGACTTCGGGTCAGCCGTGTTCTCCGACCTGACGGACGAGCTGATCGCCACGACCTACGACGATGACCGCACCCGGATCTACTGGAAGGACAAGGCCTGGGAAGCGGACTACAAGCTGCTGCAGAAGAAGCTGCCCGGGCGGGAGATCAGCCTGGGCTCCATGACCACCGATGAGCAGCTGGTGATGGTGACGAGCACCAGCGACCGGGATCCCGGCACGCGCTACCTCTTCGACCGCCGCACCAAGAAGCTGAGCCTCGAATATGTCTCCCGCAAGGATCTGCCCCGGCAGGACCTGGTCGCCATGAGGCCCATCCGCTACACGTCCAGCGACGGCCTCGAGATCCCCGCCTACCTGAGCCTGCCCAAGGGCGTGCCTGCCAAGGGGCTGCCCCTGGTGGTGGTGCCCCACGGCGGCCCCTGGGCCCGGGACAGCTGGGGCTACAACAGCCTGGCGCAGTTCCTGGCCAACCGCGGCTACGCCGTGCTGCAGCCCAACTTCCGGGGCTCCACGGGGTACGGCAAGGCGTTCCTCAACGCCGGCAACAAGCAGTGGGGCGACCTCATGCAGGACGACCTCACCTGGGGCGTGAAGCACCTGGTGGCCCAGGGCATCGCCGATCCCAAGCGGGTGGGCATCCTGGGTGGATCGTATGGCGGCTACGCCACCCTGGCCGGCGTGGCCTTCACGCCGGACCTCTACGCCGCCGCCGTGTCCATCGTGGGCCCCTCCAACCTGCTGACCCTGCTGGAGACCATCCCGCCCTACTGGGAGGCCGGCCGCATCGTCTTCCACGAGCGCATGGGCAACCCCAACACGCCCGAGGGCAAGAAGCAGCTGGAGCGCCAGTCACCCCTGAACTCCGCGGCGAAGATCCACACCCCGCTCATGGTCATCCAGGGCGCCAATGATCCCCGCGTGAAGAAGGCCGAGAGCGACCAGATCGTCATCGCCCTGCGGGATCGCGGTTTCCCCGTGGAGTACCTGTGCGCGCCGGACGAAGGCCACGGCTTCGCCAGGCCCGTCAACAACCAGGCCATGTTCGCCGCTGCAGAGACCTTCCTGGCCAAGTACCTCAAGGGCCGCCATCAGGAAGGTGGCAAGCCCGATGTCATGAAGCGCCTGCCGGAGATCACCGTCGATCCCAAGACCGTGGTGCTGGCGAAGAAGGCCGACGCGGCGTCCGTGACCATTCCCAAGCCCGTCGCCAAGCCCACGGCCGGCACCTTCACCTATGCCGGCACCTTCGCCATGGGACCGCGTTCCATGGCCATCACCATGGTCCGCACGGTGAAAGAGGAGGGTGGCTCCTGGGTGGTGACCGATGCCACCAAGCTGCCAGGCGGGGAGGCGGTGGACACCACCACCATGGCCAAGGACAGCCTGGTGCCCCTGAAGCGCCAGGTGAAGCAGGGCCCCGTGGCCATCGAGGTGTCCTATGAGGGCGCCAAGGCCACGGGCTCCATGGCCATGGGCGGCGCCGCCAAGCCCTTCAGCATCGAGCTGGGCGGCGGGGCCTACGCCGAAGGCTCTGGCGCTGAAGACGCCCTGGCCTGCCTGCCCCTGGCGGAGGGCTACACCGTCACCTTCCGCAATGTGGACCTCCAGCGCCAGAAGGTCCAGCTCAAGCAGGCCAAGGTGCTGGGCCAGGAGGACCTGAAGGTGCCCGCGGGCAGCTTCAAGGCCTGGAAGGTGGAGCTCACCTCCGCCGAAGGCGAGCCTGGCAACACCACCTTGTGGGTGGACACCGCCAGCCGGAAAGTCATCAAGACCACGGCCACGGGCCCCAGATGGGCGGCGCCGTGATCACGGTGGAACTGCAGAACTGAAGGCCGGCAGGCGATGGAAAGGGCCGGGCCGCTGCCCGGCCCTTTCTATCTCCGCACCTTCCGCAGGATTTTGCCGGACAGGTCGCGGGCCTCGGGGTGGCCGAGGGCCACGGCGGCCAGGCCGTAGGCGGCGGCACAGGCGCCGATGAGAGGCAGCAGGCGGAGGGCCAGGCCCGCCCGGCGGAACGCATGAGGGGTGTCCATTCCCAGAAGGCCCGCACCCGCCCAGGCCAGCATGCCCATGAGGATCGAGGCGGCCAGGGCGCGGAAGGTGGCCTTCAGGAGGGGGCGCAGGTCCAGGCCCGGCAGGCGCGGGCGCAAGCGCAGCAGGACGCCCAGCAGGCCCGCGAGGCTCGCCAGCCCGTTGGCCAGGGCCAGGCCGCCGGTGCCCAGGGGTCGCAGCAGGGCGAGGCTCAAGGCCACGTTCAGCAGCAGGGTGCCGCCCGCCAGGACAGCGGGGCCCCGGTAGTCCTTGAGGGCGTAGAGGGCCTGGTTGCCCAGCCGCTGGGCCGCCACGAAGACCAGCCCCACGGATTGGAACACCAGCGTCAGGGCCGTCCAGTCAGAAGCCGCCGGTGTGTAGGCGCCGGTGCGGAAGAGCAGGGCGCAGATGGGTCGCGACAGCACCGCCAGGCCCACGGAAGCCGGCAGCACCAGCAGGGCCGAGGCGGAGATGGACTGGGTGAGGCTCTGATTCATGCCCGCCCAGTCCCGGGCCTCGGCCTGGCGGGAGAGGGTGGGCAGGCCCGCGGTGGCGAGGCTCATGGCGAAGAGGCCCAGCACCATCTCGCCCATCATGCCGCTGTTGTAGAGCACCATCTGGGCGCCGTTGGGCAGCAAGGAGGCCAGCATGGCGCTGATGAGGGCGTTGATGGGATAGATCCCGGCTGCCAGGAGGCCCGGTCCCATGCGGCGCAGGGTCTTGAGCACCCAGGGGTCCCGCAGGTGAAGGCCGAAGGAGAGGCCGAAGCTCTCCTTCCGGATGGCCGGCAGCAGCACCAGGAGCTGGAGCACGCCGCCCGCCAGCACGGCCAAGGCGCACACGACGGCGACGGTCTCCAGGGGCACCCGCCCGGACCGCTGCAGCACGCGGAGGGCCGTCCAGCCGAAGCCGATGAAGGCCACGTTCCAGAAGATCGAGACGGCGGCCGCCAGGGCGAAGCGGTGCCGCAGGTTCAGCAGGCCCGCGAAGCCCGCCGTGAGGCTCACCAGGGCCAGGTAGGGGAACATGATGCGGCCCAGTTTCGTGGTGAGCTCGCCCTGCGCTTCGGGGCGCCCCATCATGAGCAGGCCTGCCAGGGGCCCCATGAGCAGCAGTACCAGGACCACGCCCAGCAGCAGGATGGCCAGCAGCGTGCCCAGGAAGCGCGCCGCCACGGCCCGCATGGCTGCCTCGCCCTCGGCGGTCTCCGCTTCCGCCAGGGTGGGCAGGAAGGCAGCGGTCATGGTGCCCTCGGCCGTGAAGCGGCGCAGGAGGTTGGGCAGGCGGAAGGCCACCGCATAGGCATCCGCTGCGGCGCCCGCCCCCAGCACGTGGCTGAGGAAGAAGGTCTGGAGCAGCCCTGTGAGGCGGCTCAGCAGCGTCATGAAGCCCACGACCCCCGCAGAGCGGAGCAGGCTGGGGCGGGTGGGGGTGGGATCGCTCACGGTCGGCGCAGGGCGTGGTGGTCCATGAGGCTCCCAGGAGACTGGAGCCGCCAGTCGGAATTGAACCGCGAATCCAATGCGGGTCGCGGTTCAGGCCTGCCAGGCAGGCCTGAGAGCGGGGCCCCGCACGGATGAGCATAGCGTAGAAGCGGGTCCCGAGGCCTTGCCAGCGGGTCGAAGCGGATGCGGGTCACTCGGGACAGCGCATCGGCGCTGTCCCGAGTGGGGTCCCGCACCGCTGAGAATAATGTTCAGACCGCCAGGCCCCTCCTGGTGACCTGGGGGAAAGACTGGAGCCGCTAGTCGGAATTGAACCAACGACCATCCGCTTACAAGGCGGGCGCTCTACCAACTGAGCTATAGCGGCACGATCACCAGTCTAGCGTGATCCTGGGCGTTCAGTGAGGCCGCCGCGGTGGGTGGAGGCCAACCCGGGTGTGACTCTCAGCGGTGCGGGGCCCCGCTCGTCAGGCGACATCAAGTCGCCTGCCTCGCGACCCGCATCCGCTTCGACCAACTGAGCTATAGCGGCACGATTACCAGTCAAGCGTGATCCTGGAGGTTCAGGCAGGCCACCGCGGGGCGTCAGTACTTCCAACTCCTCACGTCCGCCCCCGCGGGAGCTGTGTCCTCGAGGTGCTTCACGATCGTCCAGATCAGGTTCGAGAAGTGGTTGAGCCGCTCGTGCAGGGGGGCATCGAGCCGGGTCCCCATGTAGCAGTGGGGCTGGAGGGGGCCGTAGGTGAAGGTGGCCGCCGCCGCGGGGGAGCGCCGGGGGTCGCCCAGGCGGGCCTCCGTGAGGTGCACGGCGTTATTGAGATACCAGGTGTCCATGTCGCCCACCGTGACATGGATCTTCCCCGCGAGCTTGGGGCCGAGAGTCGCCCAGTCCCGGTGCATGATGTGGCTGATGTCGTAGTGCGCGCGCCAGTACTCGGCCACGGACCGGTCGATGACCCCGGTGCGCTTGTCCCAGATGGGCTTGGGGTAGCCATCCTCGCCGTTCGGGCTGAACACGGCCTGCCAGGCGTCCCACTGCTCGCCAGAGCGTCCGCGGGTGCCCAGCACCAGCTCGTAACGCGCGCACTGCTCCATGGTGCAATCCAGGATCCCGTTGGCCTTCCGCTTCTCGGGGAGGGGCACCTTCATGAAGGGGCCCTCCCGGAAGTAGGCGTTTCGGTCCTCGTAGAGGTTCACGGTGCCGTAGGCCCGGAAGTCGATGGGGTCGGGACACCCCACCCAGGCGCCGTTGAAGTCGTCGGGATAGAAGACCTGGGTGGCCAGGGCCTCCCAGCCGCCGGTGGAGCCGCCGAAGGTGGCCCGGGCCCAGCCCTGCGCGATCCCCCGGAACTGAGCCTCGATGGCCGGCAGCAGCTCCCGCATGATGGCGTCGCCCGTGGGCCCGAGGTTGGCCGAGTTCACGGCGTAGGCGTCGTCAAAGTAGGGGTTGGGGTGCTGAGGCATCACCAGGATCACCCGGGGGAAGCGCCCGCTGGTCCAGTCCTGGAAGAACCTCCAGGCCCCCTCCTGCTTTTCCCTCTCCGCACCCTGGGCTTTCGGGTCCGGCGGCGCGGTCCGGAAGGCCGGGGAGAAGTGGCGGTGATAGTGGTCCTGGGCCAGGAGCACCGGGTAGCGGGCCTGGGGATGCTCCTCCCACCCATCCGGCAGGAGTACCACGGCGCCGATGTCCGTGGGGCGTCCCCAGAAGGTCGAGAGCCGCTCGCTCTTCAGGCGGATGTGCCGCTCCCACTTGTTCGGAGTACCCGGGTTCGGCTGGGTGACCTTGTGCCACTCCAGGAGGCTGTCCACCTCGGCCAGCTGCTCCTCCAGCGGGGGAACGCGCCGGTCGAAGGCGAGGCTGATCACGCCGGAATTCGCGGGGTCGAGCCGCAGCTTCGCCACACGGGTCAGGAGGTTGCCCGGCTTGGTCTGCCAGTGCTGGCCCTCCCCGCGGTCCGGCGGAAGCTTCACCGTCTTCCCGTTGCCAAGGTGGAAGGTTTCGTAGAGGTTCAGGACCGCCTGCACCCGGTACTCGCCCGGGGCCAGCCCCCGCAGGCTCTCCAGGGGATAGCCAAGGGTCTGCCCGTCGATCCGGACCCGCCGCCCCGGGGGCAGGGCCTCCACGTCCAAGCCGAAGGCCTGCTGGGACTCGATGCCCTCCACCACCGTGAACCGCGGCTCACGCTCCGCGTCCTTCGAGAGGATGAGGATGATGTGGCCGTCCAAGGCGGCCCTGGACAGCGCCGCGGGAAAGGACAGCTCAAAGGCCAGCGGGCCGCCGGCCCGGGCGAAGCTGGCCAGGCTGGCCAGGAGCAGTCCCAGCGCCCAGCGGCGCAGCGGTGAACAGGGTGGCACCTTCCAGCCTCGACCCATGTCCTGCCTCCCTCGGGTGGGGGTTTTGTTCGGCGCCCTTACCGCGGATCCCCCGCTGGATCCCGCTTCAGGTCTTCCATGAACGTCTCCATCCACTTGGTGGAGAAGGCGCCGGAGATGAAGTCGGGGTGGTCCATGATGCGGCGGTGCAGGGGGGCGGTGGTCTTGATGCCCTCGATGACCAGGGTGTCCAGGGCGCGGCGCATGCGGGCGATGGCCTCGGTGCGGTCGGCACCGTAGGCGATGAGCTTGGCCACCATGGAGTCGTAGTGGGGCGGAATGACCGCGTCCTGGTGCATGGCGGTGTCCACGCGGATGCCGGGGCCGCCGGGGAAGTGCAGGGCGCTGATGCGGCCGGGGCAGGGCGTGAACTTGAAGGGGTCTTCCGCGTTGATGCGGCACTCGATGGCGTGGCCCTTCTGGATCACGTCCTCCTGGCGGAAGCTGAGCTTCTGGCCGGCGGCGACGCGGAGCTGTTCCTTCACGATGTCGATGCTTGTCACCAGCTCGGTGACGGGATGCTCCACCTGCACGCGGGTGTTCATCTCCATGAAGAAGAAGTCGCCGCGCTTGTCGAGGAGGAACTCGATGGTGCCGGCATTGTAGTAGCCCACGGCCCGGGCAGCCTTCACGGCGGTGTCGCAGATGCGCTGGCGCAGTTCCGGCGTCAGCGCCGCGCTGGGGCTCTCCTCGATGAGCTTCTGGTGGCGGCGCTGGATGGAGCACTCGCGCTCGCCCAGGTGCACCACGTTGCCGAAGAGGTCGCCCATGATCTGGACTTCGATGTGGCGCGGCTCCAGGAGGTATTTCTCCATGTAGACGGCATCGTCGCCGAAGGCGCTCTTGGCCTCGCTGCGGGCGGTGTTGTAGAGGTCCGGGAGCTCTTCGGGGGAGTTGACGATGCGCATGCCGCGCCCGCCGCCGCCGGCGCTGGCCTTCACGATGACGGGATAGCCGATCTGCTCGGCCACCACCAGGGCCTCTTCCACCGTCTCGATGATGCCGTCGCTGCCGGGCATGAGGGGAACCCCCGCCGCCAGCATGGTGGCCTTGGCCTGGGCCTTGTTGCCCATCTTCCGGATGATCTCGGCGTTGGGTCCGATGAACGTGATCCCGCAGGCCTGGCAGACTTCCACAAAGTGGGCGTTCTCGCTGAGGAACCCGTAGCCGGGGTGGATGGCCTCGGCGCCGGTGACCTCTGCGGCGGCGATGACCTGGGGGATGTTCAGGTAGGACTTGGAGGAGGGCGGGGGCCCGATGCACACCTCCTCGTCGGCGAACCGCACGTGGAGCGCGTTGCGATCGGCCTCGGAGTAGACGGCCACGGTCTGGATGCCCATCTCCTTGCAGGCCAGGATCACGCGGAGCGCGATCTCGCCGCGGTTGGCGATGAGGATCTTCCTGAACGGCGGTTCGTCCGGCGCGGTGGGTGCGGGCTGCGAGCCCTTGCGCTTGATGGCGGAGGCCATGGCTAACCGATCCGGACCGCGAAGAGGCGCTCGCCGTATTCGACGGGGGTGCCGTTCTCCACCAGCACCTTCACGACCTCGCCGGAGACGTCGCACTCGATCTCGTTCATGAGCTTCATGGCTTCGACGATGCAGAGTGTCTGGCCGGGCTTCACGAAATCGCCGGGGGAGACGTAGGGCGCCGCGGTGGGGTTCGAGGCGCGATAGAAGGTGCCGACGATGGGGCTGGTGACGTAGTGGATGCCGGGCTCATCCGCGGGGACGGCCGGCTGGGCCGCGGGGACCGCCGCGGCGGGGGAGGGCTGGGCCGCGGGGACGGCGACCACCATCTGAGGGGCGGCCATGGGGGTGGCCTGGACCACAGGAGCCGGGCCGTCCTTCCGGATGCGGAAGCGCATGTCGCCGGCTTCGAACTCGAATTCCTGGAAGGGCTCGCGACCCACCAGGGCGATGAGCGCCTTGATCTCCTCCAGGCCCAGGGAGGCGCCGGGGGCGGTCCGGGGGGCCGCTGCCTTGGGCGTGGCCTTGGAAGGGGCGGCCTTGGAGGCCAGGGCGGGCTTCTTGGCTACAGGGGATTTCTTGCGTGAGGTGCTCATCAATGCTCCAACGGTCGGATCAGGCTGGGGAAGGGAACGAGCATAGCAAACCAGCCGGACAGGGTCAGGTCACGATTCTTCCGGCGGATCGGCGGCCACGGCTTTCTTGCGCAGCCGGGGGCCGGTTTCTTCGGGGCGGAACTCTTTGCGCGCGGCATCCAGGATGCCGTTGAGGAATTGCGTGCCTTCCTGGTCGCTGAATTCCTTCACGATCTCCAGTGCCTCGTTGATGACGATGGGGAAGGGCACTTCCTTGACGTACATCAGCTCGAAGAGCCCCAGGCGCAACAGGTTGCGGTCCACGGCCGCCATGCGGTGGATCTTCCAGTGCTCGGCGTATTTGGCCAGCACGTCATCGATCTCCTCCAGGTGGCCGTACACGCCGTCCACCAGGCGCCGGGCGTAGTAGAAGGCATCCCGGTTCAGGTCCTGGATGGCGTAGAACCCGGCGAACACCTGGTCCGGCTGGTAGCCGGTGAGGTCCATGGCGTACAGCATCTGAAGGGCGTACTCGCGCCCCCGGCGACGAACTCCCATCTACTTGCGTCCCTTCGTTCCGGCCTTGAGGGCGTGCGCGAGGTCGGCCATCTCGAGGACGCTCTGGGCGGCCTCCCAGCCCTTGTTGCCCATCTTGGCGCCGGCCCGGTCGATGGCCTGCTCCACGCTGTCGGTGGTCAGCACGCCGAAGGACAGCGGCAGGCCGGTGTCCAGGGCCACCTGGGCCGCGCCCTTGGTGACCTCGGCGGCGATCATGTCGAAATGGGGCGTGCCTCCGCGGATCACAGAGCCCAGGACGATGACGCCGGCGTAGCGGCCGCTCTGGGCCGCCAGCTTGGCCGCCTGGGGCAGCTCGAAGCTCCCGGGGACGCGGATGAGGTCCATCTGGTCTTCATGGCCACCGTGGCGGAGGATGCAGTCCTTCGCGCCCTCGATGAGGCGGTCGACGATGAAGTCGTTCCAGCGCGAGGCCACCAGGGCGAAGCGGTCGCCGTCGTGGACGCGGATGTGGCCCTCAAAGATCCCCATGGGAACCCCCCGAAAGGTGGTTGAGCTATCAAGGCTAACACAGCCGTGACAATCCCAAAGGGAAGGTTTTGCCCTCCTGGCCTCAGGAAGGCGGGGGAGTCAGGACCCACTGGTCCACGTGGAAGTGGAGGAAGCGCCCCGTGCCGCCGCTGAGCCCCGATGGGTCCGCCTCGTCGAAGATGACCTCGGCTCCCCCCGTGAGGTGGAGCAGGTCCCCGCGCTCGAAGTCCGCCACCAGCAGGGCGGCGCGGGGATCCACCGCCAGGTTGCCGAAGGACTGGAAGAGGCCGTTACCCGCGTAGTCCGGGAAGCGGAGTGTGCGCTCGTCGAGCACCTCCACGAATCCCAGCGGCCCGCCTCGGTGGGAGGCGTCCACGCCGCGCCCGGGGTGCAGCGTCGCGAGGAAGACCGTGTCGGCCGCCGCGAGCCGCGTTGCGATGTCGGCATCCAGCCGGCCGCCCCACCGCGCTTCGATGGGCCGGGGCGAGCGTTGGCGCAGGCCGTCCAGGTCCCGGGGGCGGATGAACTTCGGGCAGTTGGGGAAGGCCTCCGCCACCTCGAGGCGCAGCTCCGACGCGGTCGACTCCGAGATGCGGCCGTTCACACGCAGGCGGCGCCTCGTGGCGGGTTCCAGGAAGAGCGCGCCCGCGGGGCGGCCCACAAGGTGGCTGGTGAACAGGTGATTGTCCGAATGGACCGGGGCCCGGCGGAGATCGAAGTTCAGGGAGCTTCCGTCCGCCGTCGCTTGGGCGAAGCCCGGCTCGCCCACCATGGCCGAGCACCAGAGCCGGCCGGCGGCGTCGAGCGAGGCCAGCACCGCCCAGGGCTGGCGGGCGATGAAGGGGTGGGCGCCGGGCATGATCGACGGCTCGATTAGGCGGCTGTTCAGCAGGGCGGTGCCCGTCTCGCCAGTCCGGGCCTGTACGGCGCGCTCACCGTCGTGGAAGGGGTCCATGTCTCCTCCTGGAGCGAGGCCCGGCGTCTCGCGAGAGGCGCCGGGCCAGGGAATCGTGGGTCCTACTGGGCCAGTAGGGCCGCGTAGTTGGCGTCGGCCTTCTCGATGAGGGCTGCCGCGTCCTTCTTCCAGATATCGCGGGTGACGACGTTGGCGTCGGAAAAGAAGAGGTACAGCTTCCCATCGCGGATGACGTAATGCTTGGGGTTCACATCCACGCGCTGGTTGATGGCGCCCATGGCCCAGGCGCAGTAGCCGCCGTACTGGGGCAGGAAACGGTCGGGCTCGTTCTTGAACGCGGCGAGGTTCCGCTCGTTGGCGAAGCGGTAGGTCACGCCGGCGTGGTCGAAGGAGAGTTTGATGGTCCCCTGGACCGGCTTGTTGCCGCCCTCGGGCCAGTAGGAGACGGGATCGAAGCCTTCCAGGCCGACGTTGGCGCCGAGCAGGTTCAGGGTGGCGGAGCTGGGAACCTTCGGGGCCTGGGCGCGGGCGGCGCCGGGGGCCAGGCAAAGGGCGAGGACGATGGGAATGAGTTTGAGATGCATGGGGATCCTTTCGGGAGGTGAGGATTAGAAGAGGACGATCTGGTAGCCCTTGGTGATGTATTCACCGAGGGAGATGAGGCGGCCGATGCCTGGGACCATGAAGTCTCCGGTGACGGGGAGGCCGGAGGCCTCGGCCTCGTTGAGGGTGTCGTACGCGGCGGCGCAGGCGTTGCAGACGCCCGCGAACTTGTCCTCCACCGAGCGGAAGAGGCCGTGCATGGGGTGGTCGGCCTTGGTGACCTCGGCGGCCCAGCGGGTGCCGGCGCCCTGGAAGACCAGAGCCACCTCCTCGCCCCGCTGCTTCAAGTCCGAGGTGAGGATGAGGGCGTTGGAGAGGCGGCCGAAGGCCTCGTCGGTTCCCGGCTTGGGATCGGCGAAGACGACGATGGCGGTTTTGCTCATGGGAGCTCCTTAAGAAATGGACCGAACGTTCGGTACAATTTCAATCTAATCGTCCAGATTCCTGTGTCAAGGGTTTTTTGTACCGATCGTTCGGTATATCCTTGGGGCATGACCGGAGAACGCTCCACCCGAGAAGGAATCCTCCTGAGCCTCATGGAGGAATTCCGCTGCGCGGGCTTCGAGGGCGTCTCCCTCAGCCGCATCTCTGAGGTGACGGGCCTGGGGAAGGCGAGCCTCTACCACCACTTCCCCGGCGGGAAGGGCGAGATGGCCGAGGCGGTGATGGAGCTCGCGGCGAACTGGCTCGAGACGAACGTCTTCACGCACCTGGAGGCGGAGGGCGATCCCGTGGCCCGGCTCCAGGCCGTGCTGGCCTCGCTGGACAGCTTCTACGCCGGGGGCTCGAAGTCCTGCCTCCTGGACGTCATGCCGCTGGGCGGCAGCGAGTCCGTCCGGTCCGCCGTGAAGGCGGTCTTCCTCCGCCTCCGCTCGGGCCTCGAGCGGGTGGCCCTGGATGCCGGCCTCTCCGAAGCGCTCGCCGCCTCACGGGCCGAGGAGGCACTCGTCTCCCTGCAGGGGAGCCTCGTGCTCGCCCGGGGTCTTGGCGACACCGGGCCCTTCCTCCGCGCGGTGGACGCCCTGCGCAGAGAGTTCCTGCAGCGCCTCTGAGAGAACCCAAGGACCACGGCTACGCCTTCCTCGTCGAGAGCAAGGGGAGCGAGCTCCTCAAGACCCTCTCCATGTGGCGGACGTTCACGGACGCCGACCTGGATCGGCGCGTGGAGCCCCGCACCCGGACCTTGCGCGAGCAGGTGGTGCACCAGTGCGTGGGCGAGGACAGCTGGATGCGCAGGATGCTCGGTATCGACACGGGCCTGCCCCCGCTGCCCGCCAAGGAGTGCAGCGAGCCCTTCATCCATCACTACGGCGCCGCGACCGCCGCGCGCCCAGGGCCACGAAGGGGATCGCGATGAGGGGTGCCGGCACCGCGCGCAGGGGCCTGGGCAGCACCTGGACCAGCACCCGCTTGGGCAACCGGGGGACCAGGAGGATGCCCAGCGTCGCCGCGCCCGACGTCCTTGCCAGCCACCCGCTCCATGGATTCCGGGATTGGCGGAACCTCTGGGGCTTCGGCCACTTCCCTGATTCCCTGGCCTTCGGCCACGGCCTCGCCCTCGTCTGCCTGATGCTCGCCACCCAGACCATGTGCTGCCTCGCCCTGCTCGCGTGGCGCTTCGTCGTGCCCGCCTGCGCGGGCCACCTCGTCATCCTCGGCGCGGGCATCGCGATCGCCCACTGGCCCGATTGGTTCGTCGTGGGCCCCGGCACCGACGGCATGGAGCAGAGCGTCCTGCTCATCTCATGCTTCACATCCCTGGCCCTCGCCCACTGGCCCGCCCGCGCCATCGCACCGGACTTCATCGAGGCGCCGGGGGCGGTCTGACCTACCTGGCGCAAGCGGATCCAGACGCTGGGACCCAGGGCCCAGGAGCAAGAACCTGGGGGCGGCGGGCCGCCTCCCCGAGGGGTCGGTTTCAGGTGAAGAGCGAGGCCACGGCGGAGAGATTCTGGTCCCCGAGGCCGGCCTCCTGGGCACGCGCGAGCGCGCCCGCGGCTGCCTCTGTGAGGGGCGCCTCCGCGCCCTGTTCCCTCGCCGCCGCCCGGGCATAGCCGAGGTCTTTGGCGGCCAGGTCCACCGGGAAGAGGGGCGCGTGCATCCCCTCCTTGATGAGCCTCAATTGGGCCTTGGCTGCCGGGCTCATCACGGGAAGCTCCATGAGGGCGTTCCAGGCTGCCTCCTCCAGGCCCGCTCGCCGCAGCCACCCCAGGCTTTCGCCGAGGGCCGCAGCCTGGATGGCGAGGAGCGCGTTCACCGCCAGCTTCAGACGGGCGGCGGACCCCACCGGGCCCACCCAGTGCACGGCCGGGCCCATGGCCTGAAGCCACGGCGTGGCCCGGGTCGCCGCCTCGACGGGGCCTCCCACCAGGAAGGTGAGGGCCCCCCGTTCCGCCTGGGGCCGGGAACCCACGACCGGGGCCTCGAGGAAGGCCGCCTCGCAGCGTTCGGCGAGGGTGGCGAGCCGAGCCACCCAGCCGGGGCTGAGGGTGCTGCACTCCACCAAAAGCTGGCCGGGCCGGGCCTGGGCCAAGATCCCCCGCACAGGATGGGTCCACACCTCCTCCGAGGCCGAATCGTCCCGGAGCATGGTGAACACCACCTCGGCGCCTTCCGCCGCGGCACGGGGCGTGGACGCGGCGGCGGTTCCCTGGGCGACCAGCAGCGCCTGGGCCTCGGGGTGGCGGTTGTGCACGGACAAGGAGTGCCCGGCACGCTGAAGGGCCTGGGCCATGCGCTGGCCCATGGCGCCCAGCCCGATGAAGGCGATGTGGGTCACGGGAATCTCCTTCAGGCGCCGGCTGCCATCAGGTTCTTCAGGGCGGCCTGGGCGGCCTGGGTGCTGCGGATCACCGCCTCGGGATCGAGGGTGGTGCCTTCCACGGCGAGGACGGTGAGATCGGCGATACCCAGGAAGCCCAGGAAGGTACGCAGGTGGCCCTGCACGAAGTCCGCGGGCGCAAAGGCCCCTCCCAGGTAGCCGCTGGCTCCGTACGCCAGGCACACGATGGCCCGCTTCCCCTGCAGCAGGCCGCGGAACTGGCCATCCTCACCCATGGTCCACGTGCGCCCGCTGCGGGCGATGTGGTCCAGGTAGGCCTTCAAGGCCGAGGGCAGGCCGAAGTTGTACATGGGCACCGACAGCACCAGCAGGTCGGCGTCGAGCAGTTCGTCCACCAGCAGGTCGGAGAGCGCGACGGCCTGCTGTTGGGCGAGGGTCCGCTGTTCGGGGGCCGTGAGGAAGGCCTCGATGGCCGGTTGGCTGAGATGGGGCGGCGGGTCCTGGACCAGGTCACGTACCACCACTTCATCGGTGGGGTTCTTGTCCAGCCAGGCGTGGACCACCTGGTCGGCGAGGTCCCGGCTGTGGGATCCCACCCGGCGGGCGCTGGCGTCGATGCGAAGGATGCGGGTCATGGGGGCTCCAACACTCCCGTGGGGGAGGGTTCCACCATCCGTCCAGGCGGTTCGGCGATAAACCGGCATTCAAACCATGGATTCGTGCGAATATTGCATGAATGGATCTGGAAGCCCTCGACTACTTCATCCAGGTGGTCCGCCGCGGCAGCTTCGCCGCGGTGGCGAGGGATGCGGACCTCGATCCCTCCGCCGTCTCCCGCAGCATCGCGGCCCTGGAAGCCTCCCTCGGCCACCGGCTCTTCCAGCGCACCACGCGCCGCCTGGCCCTCACGGAGGCGGGCGAGTTGCTCCTGAGGCGGGCCGAACCCCTGTTGGCGGAGGTGCAGCAGGTGAGTGCGGAACTGACCGACCTGAAGGAGCGCCCGGCAGGGCGACTCCGCCTCCAGGCGCCCGTGAGCTTTGCCCAGCTCAACGTGACGCCCTATCTGCCGGAGTTCCTGCGCCTCCATCCCGGACTCAGCCTGGAGCTGATCCTCAACGACGCGTCGCTGGACCTGGTGGCGGAACGCATCGACCTGGCCATCCGGCTTGGCCCCCTGGCGGATTCCGGCCTGGTGGCCCAGCCCCTCCTGCCCATGGTGCCCCGGGTCTGCGCCACCCCGAGCTACCTCGCGCGGCATGGCTGGCCCCGGACGCCTGAGGCCCTGGCCCACCACGCCTGCCTGAACCTCGTGCTGCCGGGCTTCGGCGACGTCTGGAAGTTCCGGGACGCCTCGGGGCGCGTGACCGAGGTGCCGGTCCAAGGGCCGCTCCGCACCTCCAATGCCATCGCCCTGAAGCAGGGGGCCATGGCGGATCTGGGCATCATCCTCCAGGCGGAATGGATCGTCGCGCCGGAGCTGATCTCCGGAGCTCTCGTGGATCTCTTTCCCCACCATGAGGTCACGGCCGCCCACTTCGGCAACGCCGCCTGGTTCCTCTACCCCTCGAGGGCCTTCCTCCCCCTCAAGGTCCGCCGCTTTATGGGATTCCTCCGGGAGCGCCTGCAGAGCGCCCTGCCCGAAGGCCGGCGCCCCGCGCCCAGCAAGCCCCCCAGGCGTGCGCCCGGAGGGGCGGGTCGCGGCGGGAAGTCTTAGACCGAAACCGTGTCGGCGATCTCCCGGAAGTCCGCGATCTGGTCGAAGTTCATGTAGCGGTAGATGTCCTTCGCCTTGGCGTCCACGACGCCGATCTGGGCCCTGTACTCCTCCACCGTGGGGATCTTCCCGAGGAGGGCGCAGATGGCGGCCAGCTCAGCGGATCCCAGGTAGACGCGGGTGTCGAGGCCCAGGCGGTTGGGGAAGTTGCGGGTGGAGGTGGACATGGCCGTGCTGCCCTTGCGGACCTGCGCCTGGTTGCCCATGCAGAGCGAGCAGCCGGGCATCTCCATGCGGGCGCCCGTGCGGCCGAGGATGCCGTAGTAGCCCTCCTGGGTGAGGATGTAGGCGTCCATCTTGGTGGGCGGGGCGATCCAGAGCCGGGTGGAGAGGTCGGTCTTGCCGTCGAGCAGCTTCCCGGCGGCGCGGAAGTGGCCGATGTTGGTCATGCAGGAGCCGATGAACACCTCGTCGATGGTGTCGCCGGCCACGGTGGACAGCAGCTTCACGTCGTCCGGATCGTTCGGGCAGGCCACGATGGGCTCCTTCACGTCCGCGAGGTCGATCTCGATGACGGCGGCGTACTCCGCGTCCGCATCGGGGGCCAGCAGCTCGGGCTTGGCGATCCAGGCCTGCATGGCCTTGATGCGGTTCTCCAGCGTCTCGCGGTGCTCGTAGCCGTTGGCGATCATCCACTTCATGAGCGTGATGTTCGAGGTCATGTACTCGATGATCGGTTCCTGGTCCAAGCGCACGGTGCAGCCCGCGGCGCTTCTCTCGGCGGAGGCGTCCGTCAGCTCGAAGGCCTGCTCCACCTTCAGCTTGGGCAGGCCCTCGATCTCGAGGATGCGGCCGCTGAAGATGTTCTTCTTGCCCTTCTTCTCCACCGTCAGGAGGCCCTGCTGGATGGCGTAGTAGGGGATGGCGTTCACCAGGTCGCGCAAGGTGACGCCGGGCTGCAGCTCACCCTTGAAGCGCACCAGCACGGATTCGGGCATGTCGAGCGGCATGACGCCCGTGGCGGCGGCGAAGGCCACCAGGCCCGAGCCCGCGGGGAAGGAGATGCCGATGGGGAAGCGGGTGTGGGAGTCGCCGCCGGTGCCCACGGTGTCGGGCAGGAGCAGGCGGTTCAGCCAGCTGTGGATGACGCCGTCGCCGGGCTTCAGGGAGACGCCGCCGCGGTTCGTGATGAAGGGCGGCAGCTCGCGGTGGGTCTTCACGTCCACGGGCTTGGGGTAGGGGGCGGTGTGGCAGAAGGACTGCATCACCATGTCGGCGGAGAACTGGAGGCAGGCCAGGTCCTTCAGCTCGTCGCGGGTCATGGGGCCCGTGGTGTCCTGGGAGCCCACGGTGGTCATCCGGGGCTCGCAGTAGGTGCCGGGGCGGATGCCGGCCACGCCGCAGGCCTTGCCGACCATCTTCTGGGCCAGGGAGAAGCCCTTGCCGGTGTCCTTGGGGATTGCGGGCAGGCGGAAGGCGGTGGAGGCGGGCAGGCCCAGGGCCGCACGGGCCTTGGCCGTGAGGCCCCGGCCCACGATGAGGGGGATGCGGCCGCCGGCGCGGACTTCGTCGAAGATCACGTCGGACTTCACCTTGAACTCGGCGATGACCTTCCCGTTCTTCAGGGCCTTGCCCTCGTAGGGGCGCAGCTCGATGAGGTCGCCCATGTCCATGCTGTTGACGTCGAGCTCGATGGGCAGGGCGCCGGCATCCTCCATGGTGTTGTAGAAGATGGGGGCGATCTTGGAGCCCAGGCAGACGCCGCCGAAGCGCTTGTTGGGCACGAAGGGGATGTCCTCGCCGGTGAACCACAGCACGGAGTTGGTGGCGGACTTGCGGGAGGAGCCCGTGCCCACCACGTCACCCACGTAGGCCACCAGGTTCCCCTTGGCCTTGAGGCCCTCCAACTGCTTGAGGGGACCGACCTTGCCAGGCTCGTCGGGATTGATGCCGGGGCGGGCGTTCTTCAGCATGGCCAGGGCGTGGAGCGGAATGTCGGGCCGACTCCACGCGTCGGGGGCCGGGGAGAGGTCGTCGGTGTTGGTCTCGCCGGTCACCTTGAACACGGTGAGCGTGAGGCTCTGGGGCACCTCCGGGCGGCTGGTGAACCACTCGGCCTCGGCCCAGCTCTTCAGCACGGCCTGGGCATTCTGGTTGCCCTTGTCGGCCTTGGCCCTCACGTCTTCGAAGGCGTCGAAGACCAGCAGGGTCTTCTTGAGGCCCTCGGCGGCAATCCCGCCCACGGTGGCGTCGTCCAGCAGATCGATGAGGGGCTTGACGTTGAAGCCGCCGAGCATGGTGCCCAGCAATTCCGTGGCCTTCTCGCGCGAGACCAGGGCCACCTTCTCCTTGCCGCTGGCCACGGCGGCCAGGAAGGCCGCCTTCACGCGGGCGGCGTCGTCAACGCCAGCGGGCACGCGGTGGGTCAGCAGGTCGAGGAGGAAGGCCTCTTCGCCCTTGGGGGGATTGGCCAGCAGGTGGGTGAGCTCGTCAGTCTGAGCCTCGGTGAGCGGCAGGGGCGGAATCCCGAGGGCGGCACGCTCGGCAACGTGTTGGCGATAGGCTTGCAGCACGGTCAACTCCCCCTGGAAACGCCGCTTGGCGCGAACGATATGGCTTTGGCGGGGCACCATCCCCCGCAGAGGGCAGGCATAAACTCCCGCCAGGTCCATTCTACATGGGCCGCTCTGGGGAGCCCCCACCGGCGCCGTTGTGGGAGCCAACTTCGAGGCTAATTCCTAGTAGCCGGCCGCCTGGCCGTCCTTCCGCGATTCACTGGCCCCGAAGTAGACCTTCTGCTGAGGGTCCCAGCGGATGGCCTGGTAGCCACCGTAGCCACCGAACATCCATCCCACGCCATGGCCGCGGTTCATCAGCTCGCGGACGGTTTCGTAGGGGAATCCACTTTCCAGCTGGATGGTACCTGGCAGCCTGCCCTTCTCGCCGGTGGGCTCCGGGGAGCCGTCGTGGCTCATGCGGGGGGCGTCGCCGGCCTCCTGGGCGTTCATGCCGAAGTCGATCAGATTCATCACGATCTGGACATGCCCCAACGGCTGGAACTCGCCGCCCATGACGCCGTAGCTGAGGAAGGGCACGCCATCCTTAGTGATGAAGCCCGGGATGATGGTGTGGAAGGGCCGCTTGCCGGGCGCGTAGGTGTTGGCGTTGCCCTCCTCCAGGTTGAACAGCTCGCCCCGGTCCTGGAGGCAGAAGCCCAGGTCGCCGGGCGTCATGCCGCTGCCCATGCCGCGGTAGTTGCTCTGGATGAGGCTCACCATGTTGCCCTCGCCGTCGGCGGTGGTGAGGTAGACCGTGTCGCCTTCCTTGAGGGGCGGGTGGCCCGCCTCCAGGCGGCGCGAGGCGCGGTCGCCGATGAGGGCGCGGCGCTGGGCCGCGTAGTCCTTCGACAGCAGCCAGGAGAGGGGCACCTTCATGAAGGCCGCATCGGCGTAGAACTTGGCCCGGTCCTCGAAGGCCAGTTTCTTGGCCTCGGTGAAGAGGTGAACATGCTGAGGGCTGCCGAAGGGGATCTTCGAGAAGTCGTAGCCCTCGAGGATGTTCAGCATCTGGAGGGCCGCGATGCCCTGGCCGTTGGGGGGCAGTTCCCAGACGTCGTAGCCGCGGTAGTTCACGCTGACGGGTTCCACCCAGTCCGAGTGGTGGGCGGCCAGGTCTTCAAAGCTGAGGAATCCTCCGTTGGCCTTCATGTAGGCGTCGATCTTCCGGGCGATCTCGCCCTTGTAGAAGGCGTCGCGGCCGTCCCTGGCGAGGATCTCCAGCGTCTTCGCCAGGCGCGGGTTGCGGAAGACCTCGCCGCTCACGGGGCCGCGCTTGCCGTCCACGGTGAAGGTCTCGAGAAAGCCCGGGAACTTGCCCAGCACGGGCACGCTGCGGCCCCAGTAGTAGGCGATGAGCTCGCTGACGGGGAAGCCTTCCCTGGCGTACCGGATGGCGGGCGCCAGCACCTGGGCCATGGGCAGCCTGCCGAACTTCTTGTGCAGCTCGAACCAGCCGTCCACGCAGCCCGGCACGCTTACCGGCAGCGGCCCCTGGGGCGGGATGTGCTTCAGGCCCAGCTTCTTGAAGTGATCGAGGGTGAGGGATTTCGGCGAACGGCCGCTGCCGTTGAGGCCATGCAGCTTTTTCGCCTTCGCGTCCCACACGATGGCGTAGAGGTCGCCGCCCATGCCGCTGCCCGTGGGCTCCATGAGACCCAGGGCGGCATCCGCTGCGATGGCCGCATCCACCGCAGAGCCGCCCTGCTTGAGGATATCGAGGGCGATCTGGGTCACCAGGGCCTGGCTGGTGCAGGCCATGCCGTGCTGGGCCGCCACCTCGGAGCGCGTGGCGAAGGCCCGGCCGGTGACGCGGTCGCCGGCCAGCAGGGAGAAGGCGGCCAGGGGAAGAGCGAGGCATGCCGCGGGGAGGCGCGTCGAGAGGCGCATGGGGAACTCCGGGAGAGGACCTCATTGAAGCCCTGGTTGCCTCGCAAGTCGAGGCTTCATTTCGAGGTCCGCTGCGCCATGCTGGTGTCGAGGTGTCCCATGACGTTCGATGCTGCCACCCGGGAAGCTCATCTTCTGCGTTACCGCACGGGCCCCGCCCTGCTCCGTCGGGCCTGGGAGGAGGTGCCCGTGGAGGCCCGCACCTGGCGACCCGCCGAGGGGAAGTGGAGCGCCCACGAGGTGGTGGTCCACTGCGCCGACTCCGAGACCTATGCCGCCATCCGGATCCGGCTCCTGCTGGCGGATCCGGAGCCCCTCATCGTGGGCTACGACGAGAACGCGTGGGCGCAGCGCTTCGACTACCATGCCTCGGACCCGGAGCTGGCGCTCCAGCTGATCGAGGCGGCGAGGGCGCACACCGTTTCCACGCTCGAGCGGCTGCCGGAATCGGCCTGGGGCCGCCTGGGTCGCCACACGCACAGCGGCCCTTACGGTACCGATGACTGGCTTCGGAACTACGCCGCCCACCTGGAGGTCCACGCCGCCCAGATCCGGCGGAATGCGGCAGCCTGGAAGACTCACTGAACCCCCGCCAGCGAATGTCGCAACACCCTCGTCGGCCATGGCTAGAATGAGCGACTCCCCGAAGGAGATCCCATGCCTCTCGTTCGCATATCTCATCGTTCCGGCGTGAGCGACGCCTATCGGCAGACCCTGTCGGACGGCGTCCAGGAAGCGCTCGCCGCGACAGTGAACGTCCCGGCGGACGATCGCTTCCACATCCTCACGGAGCACGTCTCGGGCCTGATCTTCGATCCCCATTACCTGGGCATCGAACGGTCGCCGGAATGGGTGGCCATCCAGATCACGCTCCGGAAGGGACGCACCGTGGAGATGAAGCAGGCGCTGTACCGCCGGATCGTGGACAACCTGGCGAAGGATCCCGGTCTCCGACCCGAGGACGTGATGATCTGCCTGGTGGAGAACGAGCTGGCCGACTGGTCCTTCGGGAAGGGTGAAGCCCAGTATGTCCGCTGACCTCGACCTGGACGCCTACCTGCGGCGCATCGGCTTCGCGGGCGAGCCGCGGCCCGACCTGGCCACACTGCGGGCTCTGCATCTGGCCCACGCCTCCACCATCCCCTTCGAGAACCTGGACATCCAGATGGGGCTGCCCATCCGACTGGACCTCGCCTCCCTCCAGGCCAAGCTGGTGCGCCGCCGCCGCGGCGGCTACTGCTTCGAGCAGAACGGCCTCTTCCTGGCGGTACTCCGTCGCGTGGGCTTCGAGGTCATCCCCTGCGAGGCGAGGGTGCGTCGCGGCGCGACCGCGCTGCTCCCCCGCACCCACATGCTGCTGCTGGTGCTGCTGGAGGGCGGACGCTGGCTCTGTGACGTGGGCTTCGGCGGGGAGGGGCTGTTGCAACCCCTGCCATTGGACGGCCAGCCCCATGTCCAGTTCCTGCACCGCTACCGCGTGGTCGAGGAGACGGATGGGGAGCCGCTGAACGTGCTCCAGTGCCTTCAGGACGGCACCTGGGTGGACTTCTACGCGTTCCGGGCCGAGGAGCGGTTCCCGGTGGACTACGAGATGGCCAACCATTACACGAGTACCCATCCCGAGTCCCGCTTCGTGGCCACCCTCACGGCCCAGCTTCCGGGCCCCGAGGTGCGCCGCATCCTCCGCAACCGCGCCTATGCCGAGATCCGCGGCGACGCCATCGAGGGTCGCGAGCTGGCGCCGGAAGAGGTCATCCCCGTCCTGAGGGAGGTCTTCGGACTGGACGTTCCCGAAGGGGCGGGCTTCCGGGCCTTCGGAGGCTAGTCTCCGTAGCGCGTGGGAAGGGCCGCCAGTTCCCGGGACACCTCGCCGGCCAGGTGCCTCCTCTGGGCCTCGGGGAGCTGGTCGGCCACCGGGTAGATCCGCTCCTCCTCCAGGTTGTTGTGCGCTGCCAGGCGACGTTGGACGGCCTCGACACCGGACCGGATCGCGGCCCAGTCCAGCTCGGCCCCCTTCAGGGCCTTCACGGCCGCCGCCAGGCTGGCCATGAAGAAGTCGTGGTCCTCGCGCAGGGTCTGGAGGGCCTCCGCCAGGTCCGGGCGGGCCTCGGCCACGGCGGGGAAGAGGGCTCTGTGCTCCGCGTGGATGTGCACGGCCAGGCGCATCCAGACCCGGTCCAGGGCGCGGTGCGCCTCCGGCTGGAGACCGCGATCCATGGCCATCCTGGCTTCTCCGAAGAGCGCATCGATCTCGGCATGGTCCGCCGCCAGGTGGCCGGCGATGGGGTCCGGGCTCTCCCTCCCGGCGCTCTCCCGGGCGGCGATGACATGCTCGGCCTTCCCAGATTCGAAGATCTTCTGCAGCTCGAGAAAGGTGGCGCCCAGGGCAGAGCCCTGCGCCCGCCGCCGTCGCCAGTAGATCCAGCCGCGGGCCTCCATCCAGAGCCCCAGCCGGTCCAGCAGGCCCAAGGCCACCACGACGAGGGCGAGGGCCAGGAGGGGGTCGGGCGGCGAGATGGACACGGAGTCTCCTGCCGGAGCGTGGGATCATGGTGCCATGACCAAGGTTGCGCCATGAGCGCCAAGGCGCCATCCACCAACGCCACGCGGCTGCTCCGGCAGGCGGGCGTGGCCTACACCGAGCACCTCTACCGCTACGAGGACCACGGCGGCACGGCCGTGAGCGCCCGGGAGCTGGGCGCGGACGAGCACGCGGTCATCAAGACGCTGGTGATGGAGGACGAGAAGGGCGCGCCGCTCATCATCCTCATGCACGGGGACCGCGAGGTGAGTACCAAGGAACTGGCCCGCCAGATCGGCGCGAAGTCCGTGCAGCCCTGCAAGCCCGAGGTGGCCAACCGCCACAGCGGCTACCTGGTGGGTGGCACCAGCCCCCTCGGCACCAGGAAGGCCATGCCCGTCCACGCCGAGGCCAGTATCTTCGAGCTGCCGAAGATCTACCTCAACGGCGGCAGCCGCGGCTTCCTCGTGGGGCTGGATCCGAAGGATCTGGAGCGGGTGCTGAAGATTGTCCGGGTGAGTGTGGCGATTCCGTAGGCGCCGACACGCCCCTGCAGACTGTTCAACCGCAGAGAACGCGGAGAGCGCAGAGGGAAAGACGAATCATCTAGGTCAGAGGGGTCCAGACCCATTCATTCTCTGCGTTCTCTGTGCCCACTGGGGTTGACAATGCAGTTCGTCCAAGCGGACCTTCGGAGGTTTCGATGACGCACACCAGGCGCCCCCTCGGCCGGACTGGCCTCTCGATCTCCCCGCTGGTCTTTGGCGGCAATGTGTTCGGCTGGACCATCGACAAGAAAACCTCCTTCGAGATCCTGGACCGCTTCGTGGAGGCGGGCTTCGAGACCGTGGACACCGCGGACGTGTACTCCATCTGGAAGCCCGGGAACCAGGGCGGCGAGTCGGAAACCATCCTGGGCGAGTGGATGAAGGCGCGCCGCTGCCGCGACCGGATCGTCCTCATCACCAAGGTGGGGATGGAGATGGGGCCGGACCGGAAGGGCCTGTCCGAGGCCTGGATCGAGCGCGCCGTGGAGGACTCCCTGCGCCGCCTCCAGACCGACCACATCGACGTTTACCTGTCCCACAAGTTCGATCCGGGCACGCCCCATGATGAGACCCTTGCCGCCTACCAGAAGCTGATCGCCGCCGGGAAGGTGCGGGCCATCGGGGCCTCCAACTACGACGCCGGGCAGCTGGGCGCCGCCCTCAGCGCGTCCGCCAAGGGGCTTCCCCGCTACGAGGTGCTGCAGCCCGAATACAACCTGTACGACCGCCAGGGCTATGACGGCGCTCTCCGGGACCTCGCCATGGCCGAGGGGCTGGGCGTCATTACCTACTTCAGCCTGGCCAAGGGCTTCCTCAGCGGGAAGTACCGCAGCGAAGCGGATCTCGGGAAGAGCCCGCGGGGAAAGGGGATCAAGGCCTACCTGAACGAGCGGGGCTTCCGCATCCTGGGGGTGCTGGACACCGTGGCCGCGCGGCACGGGGCCAAGCCTGCGGAGGTGGCCCTGGCCTGGCTCATGGCGCGCCCTGGCGTCACGGCCCCCATCGCCAGCGCCACCAGCCTGGACCAGCTGGACAGCCTGATCCGCGCGGCATCGCTGACGCTGACCGCCGAGGACATGGCCGCCCTGGAGGTGGCGAGTCGGATCTGAGTCCCGGTTCCTTCGGGCAGCCGATCCAACTGCCAGGAAAGCAGGTTACAAAGGGCACCAAGAAGATCGCGAATACGCCCTTCGCTTCTTTCTTCGCGGTCTTCGCGTTCGTCCTTTCAGGCCGGAAGTCAGGCTTTGGCATCCCGCTCATAGGCATGCCGGAGCCAGGGCAGGACCCCATCGAGATCCGCCTCGGTGGTGATCTCCAGCTTGTGCGTGATCCGGTCCTTCCTCCGGAACCCGCCAGTGTCCTTGAGCCGCCCGGAGGGGTCCCCGACGGTGGCGGGATCGCCCAGCGCCAGGCCCAGATCCAGGCGCGAGGCGAAGGGCTTCACTTCGGCGAAGACGTGATGGCGGTAGAAGGGGACGATGGTCTGGCAGGGGCAGACCTTCACGTCGGAGCCGAGGCCCCGGGCCCGGAGGACGATGGCCTCGAAGAGCGGGCGCAGGGCGGCCTTCTTCCCCGCGTATTGGGCCTCCACGTAGCGGGGCGCCGCGGCCAGATAGCCCTCCGGTGTGTCGTCGAAGGCGTGGCTGGTGGCTTGGCCGGGCGCAGCGCAGGCCCTCTGGGCCACCAGGCCGGCCTGCGTGCCACCGAGGCCCCGGGCCCTCAGCCAGGCTGAGCAGCCCTTGAGGTCGGATGGGGCCTCTTCCCGGGCCAGGGCCACCCAGGCTGCCAGGTCGCGGCCCGAGTTCCGCTCGAGGTTGGCGAGGATGGCCTGGATGTAGGCCACGCTGGGGTGTAGGTCATAGGGGCAGGGGACTTGGAATTGAACGGCCATGGAGGCTCCCGCGCAGAAGTCTAGCTGTGATCCCTGTCATGGGTTCCAGGTTCCACGACCGTGCTACCTTCCCTCCCAACCTTCCAACCCAATCCACCTCACCCCGTTCTCGGAGCCTTCCATGAGCGACGTGGAAATCAGCATCACCCAGCAGAAGACCATCCAGGCGCTGCAGAAGGGGGAGGCCCCCATCCCGATGCGGGGCTGGCTGGCCAAGCAGGCAGCCATCAACTACGAGGTGGAGCGGGCCCTGGCGGAGGCCGATCCCGGCGCCTTCTGGGCGGACAAGGCCCGGGGTCTGGACTGGGCCGAGCCCTGGAGCAAGGTCTTCGAGTTCAACGCGCCCAACCACGCCTGGTTCCTGGGCGGGAAGCTCAACGCCACCGTCAACTGCATCGACCGCCACGTGCACAGCGACCGGCGCAACAAGGCCGCCCTGCTGTGGGTGGGCGAGGACGGCGACGAGCGCTCCTACACCTACAACCGCCTCTACCGCGAGATGAACCGCTTCGCCAACACGCTCAAGCGCCTGGGTGTTCGAGCGGGTGACCGGGTCATCCTCTACATGCCGCTCACGCCCGAGGGCATCATCTCCATGTTGGCCTGCGCCCGCATCGGCGCCATCCACAGCGTGGTCTACGCGGGCATGGGCGCCTTGGCCTTGCGCACCCGCATCGAGGATGCCGGAGCCAAGGTCGTCGTGTGCTCCGACTTCACCTACCGCCGGGGCAAGGCCATCGCCCTCAAGCCCATCGTGGACGAGGCGGTGCGTGACCTGAGTTCCGTGGATCACGTCATCGTCCATCGCCGTGGCTCGCGGCCGGGCGACGCGCCGGTCACCTTCGCCAGCGAGCGCGAGAAGGATTTCTACGACATCCAGCAGGGCCGAGACATCCACTGCGAGCCAGAGATGGTGGACGCCGAGCATCCGCTGTTCATCCTCTACACCAGCGGAACAACGGGAAAGCCCAAGGGTGTGGTGCATGCGACCGGTGGCTACCTGGTGGGGGTGAACTACCTGAGCAAGGCCTTCTACCAGATCCAGGAGCGGGACATCTACTGGAGCACCTCCGACATTGGCTGGATCGTGGGCCACAGCTTCATCGTCTACGGACCCCTCAGCATCGGCGCGACCGTGCTGTGCCGCGAGGGCGCGCCGGACTACCCCAGCCCGGAAGTCACCTGGGAGCTCTGCGAGCGCTTCGGGGTGAACGTCATGTTCACGGCCCCCACCGCCGTGCGCATGTGGATGAGCCACGGAGCCGAGGCCCCCGGGAAGTTCGATCTGAGCAAGCTGCGCCTCCTGGCCTGCGCCGGAGAGCCCCTGAACCCCGAGGCCCACCGCTGGGCCCAGCAGCACCTGGTGGGCCAGGGCAACGGCATGGTGGTGGACAACTGGTGGCAGACCGAAATCGCCGGCCCCGTCATCGGCACCCTGCCCACCTTCGAGGCCCGGCCCGGCAAGGCGGGCAAGCCCATGCCCGGGGCCCAGCTGGCCGTGGTGAACCGTGATGGCAGCGCGGTGCCGGACGGCCAGGGCGGGCTGCTGGTCATCAAGTTCCCGCTGCCCTACATGCTGCGCACGGTCTGGAACGATCCCAATCGCTACGAGGACTACTGGCGGGACATCCCGGGCTGCTACAGCGCCGGGGACGTGGCCGTTCGGGATGCCGACGGCTACATCGCCGTGCTGGGCCGCTCCGACGACGTGCTCAACGTGGCGGGCCACCGCATCGGCACCGCCGACGTGGAGGGCTCGCTCATCCGCCATCCGGCCGTGGCGGAAAGCGCCGTGGTGGGAATTCCCGACCCCATCAAGGGGGAGAGCATCAAGGCCTACGTGGTGGTCAAGGCTGGTATCGAGGCTGGCCCCGGGCTCATCGCCAGTCTCAAGGACCATGTCCGCGAGGACCTGGGCGGCATCGCCACCCCTTCGGACATCGAGATCCGCGCCAGCCTGCCCAAGACGCGCTCGGGCAAGATCGTCCGCCGCGCCCTCAAGGCCTGGGCCCTGGGGCAGGATCCGGGGGATCTGAGCACCTTGGCGGATTGATATCCTCCGGGGGTTCCCCGCTCCGCTGCGCTGCGCGGACACCCCCGGACCCCCGCGCTCGGCACGGCGGAGCCGTGCCGAGCTTATGCTCCCCGGGGTCCCCCCCGCAGCGCGTGCGCCGCGAGGATCTAAGGTCTCGCTCCGCTTCGCTGCGCGGACACCCCCGGACCCCCGCGCTCGGCCCGGCGGAGCCGTGCCTCGCTTCTACTTTCTCCAGTCTTCAAAAGATCCGCACGAGGTTGAAGCCCAGGGCCCAGCGGCCGGGGGGCCTGGGGCCGCCGGCGTAGTCGCCGCTCAGCACCTGGTGGGCGGTGGTGCCCTGGACGTTGGTGGCCAGGAGGGTGAACCGGTGGCCCTTGGTCTGGAAGCGGTAGCCCAAGGCGAAGCCCTGCTCGTAGGCGGCACGGTCCAGGCGGGAGGGGCGGGGGTAGTACTCGGCAAGGAGCGACTGGCGTTCAAGGAAGCGCCAGCGGAGGCCGGCCCCGGCCGTGAAGAGGGCCTGCTCCCGGGTGGTGGTGCGGGACAGCCACGTGGGCACTAGGCTGACCGTGAAGGAGCCCGCCGTGAATTCCGCGGGAAGCTGCACGACCGCGCCGGTGAGCCCCACGGTCCCGAAGGCGTAGGTGGTACGCTGGATGGTCTCGTCGAAGCGCTCCACCCGCACCGCCAGGCGGACATGAGGGTGATTGAGGATCCGCTCCTGGAGGGCCAGGGTGACGGTCTTGCCATCCGCCGTACGGTAGATCTGGGCGTTGAGTCCGGGCACCGCGGCAATGCCGAGATCGAAGCCCAGGCCCGGGAAGTTGCCACCATCCAGGCCATAGAAATCTTTCGAGTTCCCTCGGGCGGATTCAGTGAAGCGGTGCGTGAAGCGGATGGCGGGCTGCCAGCCCTCCAGGTGGTCCGCCGTGGGTAGGTTGAGGCCCAGGGGCAGGTCCGGATCCTGGGCCGACAGCCCGTTGGGAAGGAGCAGGGAAAAGCAGAGGAACAGGAGGATTGGCCGAAGCGTCATGAGCGGCACCGTCCGAGTCAGGTCAGCCGCGTGGCGGCGGAGACGGGCTTGGAGGGATCGATCACCAGGGCCCCGCCCGGCGTGGCTTCGCTGACCTCGTAGTGCTGGAGGGTGGACCCGACCGGGGCCGGACCCTGGGTCACGGTGCCGTTGAGGTCGTACTGGCTGCCGTGGCAGGGGCAGTTGAAGCCGGTCTGCGTGGGGCTGAGACGCCCGCCCTGATGCAGGCAGCTCGCGTTGAAGGCGTAGATGCCGGTGGTGTCCCTGGCGAGGTAGTAGCCCTGGGCGGCCCCGAGGACCAGCGGGCAGCTGCCGGAAGCGGTGGTGGTGTAGTCCTTCACCGTTCCGGATGGCTGCGCGAGCATGCTGGCCTTGGTCTCCGAGGTGGTGACCGGGCTGGGCGGGGGCGGCGGAGGCGGCGGCGGTGGCGCCGAGGCGGATCCCCCACCGCCCCCGCAGGAGACGACTGCGGCCGCGGCGGCCACGGCCAGGGCGCAGGCGCAGAATTCCCGGCGGTCGAGGCCACTGGACGGGGCGGAGGCCGGGGCGGCAGCGGGGATGGATGGTTCGGGGCGGGGCATGGGGCCTCCTCAGGAAGGGCCACGATCGTGGCCACGGGACCTGGGGGTGAGGATGCGGCGAGGCCCGGCTTGGTCCCAGATCCGGATGGCAGAAACCGGCCCCTCCGGTCTGGCGCCCGCCCCGGCCGTGGGCGCATCCTGATCGGGACATCCCGCCGATCCCATCCGGAGCTCCCGTGCCGCCCTTCAACCACCTCCATCCCGCCATCGTCCACTTCCCCATCGCGCTGCTGATGACGGCGCCGCTCCTCTTTCTCATTGGCGCACTCTGGCCCGCCCAGCGCCGGGGCATCCACGCCATGGCGCTGCTCCTGCTGCTGCTCGGGCTCGCGGGAGCGCTGCTGGCCCTGGCCACGGGGGACGTCGCCGAGAACCTCGCCCACCGGACGCCCGCGCTGCGCGCCGCGCTGGACCAGCATGAGGAGGCGGCCGAGTGGACCGTCGCCATCTTCAGCATCCTGGCGGGAACCTGGGTCCTCCACCTGGGAGCCTCCCGGTTCCTCCATCGCGACCTGTCGCCGCGCCTGGCCCGGCTCCTGTTCATCCTCTGGCTGCTGGTCAGCGCCATGGGCGTGGGGGCAGTGCTCCGCACGGGCCACCTGGGCGGCCACATGGTCCATGATCTGCACACCCACGGGGGCGAGCCCTGAGCAGCGGGTGACTCCGGTTAGGCTGGTGGGATGAAGCCCCGCCAGTATGCCGTCCTCCTGCTCCTCGGCTTCGCGTCGGGACTGCCCCTGTTCCTCACGGGCTCGACGCTGAAGGCCTGGATGACGGACGAGAAGCTGAGCCTGGCCACCATCGGCCTCTTCAGCTTCGTGACGCTGCCCTACAGCCTGAAGGTGTTCTGGGCGCCCTTCCTGGACCGCTTCTCCCTGCCGGGCCTGGGTCGGCGGCGCGGCTGGATGCTGGTCATGCAGGCGGGCATGGCCCTCGCGCTCGCCCGGCTGGCCCTCACCCAGCCGCACCTGGACCTGCTCCGCGTGGTGGTCCTGGCCCTGGCCGTGGCCGTCACCAGCGCCACCTTCGACATCGCCGTGGATGCCTGGCGCGCCGAGGCCCTGGATCAGAAGCACCTGGGCCTGGGCAACAGCATCCACATCGCCGCCTACCGCGTGGCCATGCTGGTGAGCGGCGGCCTGGCGCTCATCCTGGCGGACAAGCTGGGCTGGCGGGCCACCTACCTGGCCATGGCAGCCCTCACGGTCCTGGGCATGATCGGCACCTGGATGGCGGAGAACACCGACGCCGTGGCCCGGGCCCCGCGCACGCTGCGGGAGGCCATCTCCGGGCCCCTCAAGGACCTGCTCCAGCGCCGGGGCATCGCCTACCTGCTGGCCTTCGCCGTGTTCTACAAGCTGGGCGACTGGCTGGCGGAGTCCATGACCATCCCCTTCCTGCTGCGGGGCATGGGCTTCACGAAGACCGAGATCGGCTTCGTGCAGAAGACCACGGCCATGGTGGCCATCATCCTCGGCGGCCTGCTGGGCGGCTGGATGCTCACGCGCATGAGCCTTCGGAAGGCGCTCTGGATCTGCGGCTTCGTGCAGGCCGGCAGCATCCTGGGCTTCTGGACCATCTCCCTGCTGGGCCGCCACCTGCCCCTGCTGGTGGCGGCGAACACCCTGGAGAACCTGGCCTACGGCATGGGCGGCAGCGCCTTCGCCGCCCTGCTCATGGGTGCCTGCAACCGCAGCTACACCGGCACCCAGTACGCGCTGTTCAGCGCCCTCATGGCCCTGCCTCGCACCCTCTTCGCCGGCCTGACGGGCTTCATGGCCGACTGGTACGGCTGGAAGCTCTACTTCCCCGTCTGTGCCGCGGCGGCCATCCCCGGCCTGCTGCTACTGCTGCTCTGGGACCGCTGGGGGCTGCCGGAGAACGATCAGGGCTGAACATGCTTCGGCCTTCTGATCCGAGCAACGCAGGACCGGGGATCGGCGAATGGCTTGGCTCCCATCACATCGTCATTCCGCCGGCAGCATAGATGGTTTGGCCGTTCACCCAGTAGGACTCATCGGATGCGAGGAAGACGGCGACGGGGCCGATGTCGTCCGGCTGCCCGACGCGGCCCAGGGGCGTGTGCTTGACGGCATTGTCGAAGAAATCGCCTTCGAGCGCTCCCGACGCTTGGGCTCCCTCGGTCGCGATCAGGCCCGGATTCACGCTGTTGACTCGGATCTTGCGCGATCCGAATTCCTTGGACAGGGAGATTGTGAGATTGTCGACCGCGCCCTTGGTGGCTGAGTAGATTGAGCTGTAGGCCGGCGGTTGCGAGCTCACCACGGAACTGATGTTGATCACCGAACCGCCGTCCGAGCCCATGAGCCGGGCGGCCTCCTTGGTGGCGAGCAGCAGGCCGAGGACGTTGAGATTGAACTGGCGATGGAACTCTTCGGGCGTGACCTGCTCGATGGGGCTAAAAGCATAGACACCAGCATTGTTGACGAGGATGTCGAGCCTGCCATGGACCCGCTCGACCTCCGCAAAGGTCCGGGCGATGTCCTCGGATTTGGAGAAATCGCCCTGGAGCGCGGTGGCTTTGCCCCCGGCGGCGGTGATGTCGGCCACCGTCTTGTCTGCGCCGGACTTGCTGGTGGCATAGTTGACGATGACCGTGGCACCGGCTGCGCCGAGATGCCGGGCGATGGAAGCTCCAATGCCTTTGGAGGCTCCCGTGACGAGGGCGACCTTGTTTGCGAGTCTGTTCATGAGGAAACTCCTTATGTGGAACAATCGTTCCGTAATTGTCCAAAAAAAATCAACCGAGGACGGACAGGTTCACTCGGACGATGGTCTCGAGTTCCGCCCGGCTGGCGCCGGACCGTGCGGTGATCTGGAGGCCGTGCATGGCGTTCTGGAAGTAGTGGGCCAGAGCGGCCGGATCGTGGTGGGATCCCAGTTCTCCATCGGCCTGGGCGCGGCGTAACCGGGCCTCAAGCCGCTTGATGTTCTGCCCGAAGGCGACCTGGACACATTGGGCCGATGCGGGGTCGCCGGCCGCGTGTCCCAGGGCGGCCTGGGCCAGCAAGCAAGGCTGCCCGCCCGGGCTGAGCAGGTGGTTGACGACCAGATCGAATTGCGCCGCCAGGGCCCGCCGAAGCGGGAGGGGCCCCTCCAGGAAAGAGGCCAATGTGGCTCGATTCTGGGTGCGGTACCGTTCCAAAGCGGCGTGGTAGAGGGCCTCTTTGGGACCAAAGGTGTCGTAAAGGCTCTGACGGTTGATCCCCATCCCCGTCACGAGGTCCTGGATGGATGTGGATTCAAAGCTCCCCTTGGCCCAGAACGTCTGCAAGGCCCGCTGGAGGGCCTGCTCCCGGTCAAAAGCCTTGGGTCGCGCCATGGGTCCAGTCTATCTTTTTGGAATGACCAGTCAATATCTTATTTTCGAAGAAATCTTTCGCCATCCAAGACCCACCGCTCCGGCGAACCACGATTTCAAGGGCCGGCCTATTTCGATATGGGCCGGTTCGCGTCGCGCCAGGCCCTCATGCCACCCTTGAGGACGTAGACCCACTCGAAGCCCCGGGCGGTGAGGCGCTTGAGGGCGCGATGGGACAGCGCGTCCGTCTCGTCCACAAGGACGAGGGCCCGCTTGGCCTGAGGGTCCGGGGACCCGAAGCGACGGGTGAGCTCCGCGAAAGGCACATGCAGGCAGCCCCGGATGTGGCCCTGCCGGAAGGCCGCCTCGTCCCGCAGGTCCACCAGCAGGACGCCGGGGCCCTGGAGCAGCTCCTCGACCTGGAGGGGGTCGAGCACGGGCCGTCCGCGGCCCCGGCGCCAGGAGCGGAGGCGCGGCAAGGCCACCCCGAAGAGCAGGAGGAGGCAGAGGGCCGCGAAGACCAGGCCTGGCAGGAAGGGGTACGTCTCCATCCAGCCTCTCAGCGTCGTCAGGGCCTGGGCGAGCGGGGACATGGCACCTCCCGGTACGGGGATGATGCCCCGGCCTCAGACCTCCGGCAAGCCCAGAGCGGCCGCGAGCGCGCGGAAGGCCTCGGGGATCGGCGCCACGGCATCGATGCGGGCCCCGGTCAGGGGGTGGTCCACGGACAGCTTCCAGGCGTGGAGGGCCGGATGGGGCAGCAGCAGGGCCCCGCCGTCCACATCCTTCCAGCGACCCGGCCCGCCGTAGAGCGGATCGCCCATGAGGGGGGCCCGCAGGTGGGCGAGGTGGACCCGGATCTGGTGCGTCCGGCCCGTGAGCAGTTCGCACTCCACCAAGGCCACGCTGGTGGTGCGGGCCAGCACGCGGATGCGGGTCTGCGCGGGGCGCCCGCCCTCGGCCACCACCATGCGCAGGCGGTCTTGCTTGTGGCGGGCGATGGGCTCGTCGATGAGGAGGCTGCCCAGCTGGGGCAGGCGGGGCGAGTGGCGGACCAGGGCCAGGTAGCGCTTCTCCACGGTCCGGGCCTTGAACTGGGCCTGGATGGCCCTTTGGGCCTCGGCGGTCTTGGCCAGGCAGAGGCAGCCCGTGGTGTAGCGGTCGAGGCGGTGCACGAGGCCCGGCCAGCCGGAGGCCAGTTCTTCGGCGTCTTCTGATTCTTCGTCGCCGGGTTCGAGGACCACCGGGGCCTTGAGGCGGTGCAGCAGGGCGTTTACGATGGTGCCGCCCGCATGGCCCGGCCCGGGATGCACCACCATGCCCGCGGGCTTGTCGACGATCCAAAGCTGGCCGTCTTCGAACAGCGTGGGCAGGTCGATGGCCTCGGCCTCCAGGTGCGCGGCCGGGGCGGCGATGATGGGCAGCTCTGTCTCCACCAGGTCTCCCGGGCGCAGCTTCACGCCGCCCTTGGACACCGGCTGTCCGTTCACCTTCACCTCGCCCGTGCGCACGTGGGCGTCCCAGCGCGCCCGGGGGACCTCGGGGAAGCGGTCCGCCAGGAAGCGGTCCAGGCGGGGGGCGCCATCTTCGGCGCGGAGGCTGATCATCGGGTCGCTTCCTTCCGGCGGCTCCAGAAGAGCCAGAGGCCCGCGCCCAGCATCATGAAGGCCACGCCCGTGAGGCGGCCGGTGCTGAGCCAGGCCCAGCCCAGCCAACCCGTGCCGCGGTCCCCGTCGCCGCGCCAGGTCTCGGTGACGATGCGGCCCAGGCCCTCCACCAGGAAGTAGAGGGCGAAGATCTGGCCCTGGAACTGGCGCTTCCCGCGGGCCAGCAGGAGGACGGCCATCACCGTGAGGTTGGCGAAGCTGTTGTAGAGCTGCACGGGGTGCAGGGGGATGTCGAGCGGGGTGCCGCTGAAGGCGTGGGCGATGGGGTCGGTGAAGGTGGCGGCCCAGGGCACGTGGGTTTCCGTGCCATAGCAGCACCCGGCGGAGAAGCAGCCCAGCCGGCCGATGGCCTGGCCCAGGGCCACGCCGGGCACGAGGGCGTCGCCGGTGAGGCGCAGGGGCAGGCCCTGGCCCTTGCGGAGCTTCCAGAAGAAGGTGGCCGTGGCGGCGATGATGCCGCCGTGGATGGCCCCGCCGGCCCGCAGCGTGGACATCGTGAAGATCTCGCGGAAGGTCATGGCGCCTTCCTGGCCGGCGGGCGTGAAGAGGCCCACGATGATCATCAGCAGCTTGGAGCCCAGGATGGCGGCGATGAGGACGGCGATGGCCATATCCGTGATGGCGGCGGGGTTTAGACCATCCAGCTTCGCCTGCCGCTTGGCCAGGGCTGCGCCCGCGAAGAAGGCGATGGCCAGCAGCAGCCCGTAGGTGCCCAGGGGGAAGGAACCGATCTCGAAAAGAACTGGATGCATGCGGGATCCCGACGGGAGACTGGAAACTGAAGGCTGAAGGCTGAAGACTGAAGACTGAAGACTGACGAGGAGGGTGCCATGCCGATCATCACAGCCCGCGAGCTGGCGGAACGTCTGGGCGGCCACCTCGAGCATTGTCCCCCGGATCGGCCCATTTCCGAAGTGAAGCCCCTGGAAGAGGCGGGAGCGGGTTCGGTATCCTTCCTGGCCAATCCCAAATATGCCGCCAAGGCCAGGGAAAGTGCCGCGGGCCTGATTTTCGTGGACGCGGCGGCGGACATGGGCGAGCACCCCGTGCTGCGGGTGAAGCATCCCTACTGGGCCTTCGCCCAGGCCATCGGCTGGCTGCACCCGGAGCCGGCTCCCGAGTGGAGCGACCGCCCCGTCCACCCCACGGCGGTGATCGGGGAGGGCTGCCGCATCGCCCCCGGCGCCACCGTCGGGGCCCGCGCCGTGCTGGGGAAGGGCTGCGTGTTGCACCCCGGCGTCCATGTGGGCGACGACTGCGCGCTGGGCGAGGGCTGCGAGCTGTTCTCCGGGGCCGTGCTCTACCGCCGCACGCGGCTGGGCAACCGCGTGGCCATCCACGCCAACTCCGTGGTGGGCAGCGACGGCTACGGCTACGTGCTGGTGGAGGGCCGCCACGCCAAGATCCCCCAGGTGGGCTGGGTGGAGGTGGGCGACGATGTGGAGATCGGCGCCTGCGTCTGCATCGACCGCGGCGTGCTGGGCCCCACGCGCATCGGCCAGGGCACCAAGATCGACAACCAGGTGCAGGTGGGCCACAACGTGCAAGTGGGGAACCACTGCCTGCTGGTGAGCCAGACGGGCATCAGCGGCTCCACGAAGCTGGGCGACTACGTGACCCTGGCGGGCAAGGTGGGCGTGGTGGGCCACATCGAGATCGGCAGCCGCAGCGTGGTGGGGGGCAACAGCGTGGTGGCCAAGAGCCTGCCCGAGGGCAGCTTCGTCACGGGATTTCCCGCCCGGCCCCACAAGGAGTGGACCGAGGCCCAGGCCGCCCTGAACCGCCTGCCGCGGCTCATGAAGCAGCTGCGGAAGGGCTGATCAACACAACGCCTGTTCATCGGCGAACCTCGGCCCGACAAGCAGGGACACGGAAGGCGCGGAAACGCCCGGTGCATGTTCTCTGCCTCCGCTTATGGACGCTTTTCCAGTCGAGTGCGGGCGTAGCGAGGGATCAGTCCTCGAGGATGACCACGGCCACGGCCAGGTCCCCGTCGTGGCTCACGCTGCCGTGGAGCTTGCGGATGCCGCGGGCGGCCAGCAGGTCGGCCAGGGCCCCCACGGCCCACATCCGCCCGTTCACGTAGCGCAGCTCCTTCCAGGACCAGCCGTCCAGGCCCGTGCCCAGGGCCTTGCCGAAGGCCTCCCGCAGGGCCCAGCGTCCCGCCAGCCGCTCGGGCAGCCGCTCCCGGTTGCCCCCCAGCAGGTAGTCTGCCTCCTCCGGGTGGAGGATCCGCCGCGCGCCCTTCTCGGCCCCGAAGCGCACGATGAGGTGCCGCCAGCGGCTGGGCGGGCAGAGGTCGGTTCCGAGGCCGAGGATCATGCGAGCTCCTGGCTGTCAGCGGTCAGCTGTCGGCAGTCAGTCAAGAAGGGCCAGCCATGGCGCGCGAGCTGACTGAGGCCTGAAGACTGAGGACTGAGGACTGTCACGCCAGCTCCCGCGCGTACCAGCGGTCGCAGCCGCCGTGGCCGGTGCGGCCCAGGGGCGCGCAGAGGGGCTGGAAGCCCACCTTCCCGTAGAGCTTCATGGCCTGGTCCATGCCCGTGAGGGTCTCCAGGTAGCAGGTGCGGTAGCCCAGGTCCTTCGCCACCTGGAGGCAGTGCCGCAGCAGCGCCTCGCCCATGCCCTTTCCCCGGGCTTCGGGCAGGAAGTACATCTTGCGCAGCTCACACACGCCGGACTCGCCGCCCTCCAGGGCCGCCACGCCCGCGCCGCCCACCACCTTCCCGGCCTTGTCCACCACCACGAAGTAGGCGGCGCCCGGACCGCCGTAGGCCCGGCTCATGAAGTCCACCTCGGGGTCATGGAGGGCGAAGCCCGGCCCGTCGGCGCCGAACTCGGGCATCACCGCGCGGATGAGGGCCGCCATGGCGGCGTCGTCCCGGGGCTCGATGGGTCGGAAGGTCAGCATGGGTCCAAGGTTACCAAACCGGTCCCGTACCGATCGGATCCAGTCCACCCTGGAGGGTGGAGGTGCGCATGTCCCTGACTTCCTTCCGCGACCGGCTCCGCGCCGGCGAGCGCCTGCTGGGCACCCTGGTGCAGATTCCGAGGCCGGAGGTGGCCACGGCCCTGGCGCGCCAGGGTTTCGACTGGCTCTTCCTGGACGGGGAGCACGGCGGCTTCGGCCTGCCGGAAGCCTCCCGCACCCTGGCGGCCCTGAAGGGCGCGGTGCCCTGCCTCTTGCGGGTGCCGCGCCTGGATCCGGATCTCCTGGCCGAAGCCGCAGGCTGCGGCGTGGCGGGCCTCATCGTGCCTCACGTGGATGCCGCGGCCCAGGCTGAGGCCGTGGTGCAGGCCGTGAAGGGCCGGTGCCTGGTGGTGGTGCAGGCCGAATCCAAGGAGGCCCTGACCGACATCGCGGCCATCGCCCGCGTGGCCGGCGTGGACGCGGTCTTCGTGGGCCCCTACGACCTGAGCGCCAGCCTGGGGCTGTCCGAGCAGTTTGACCATCCCGAGATCCGCTCGGCCATCGCGACCATCGCCCGGACCTGCCGCGAGGCCCACATGCCCCTGGGCATCTTCCGCATGACCGCCGCCGAGATCCGCCCCCACGAAGCCGACGGCTTCACCCTCCTGGCCACCGGCACCGACGGCGCCCTGCTGGAGGCCGGGGCCCGGGCGATGTTGGAGGGGCTGGACCGCTGAAGGAAGTCTGGACTCCGGACTCCAGACTCCAGACTGAATCCCTCACTCCGGCCAGTGGTGCTTGGGGTAGCGCCGCGAGAGGGCGGGGCGCAGCTCCTGGTAGGCGCGCTGCCAGAAGCCGGCGAGGTCCGTGGTGACCTGCACGGCCCGCATGTTGGGGGCCAGCAGGTGCAGCACCAGGGGCACGGCGCCGCCGGCCACGGCGGGCGTCTTCTTGAGGCCCCAGAAGTCCTGGAGGCGCGAGGCGATCCAGGGCGGGTCGTCCTCGTAGTGGACCTTGGTGGGCCGCCCCTTGGGCAGCTGAATGGCGTCCGGGGCCCAAGTGTCCAGCAGGCGCAGGGTTTCCGGAGGGAAGGCCTGGCGCAGGGCCGCGGGCCAGTCCACGTCCTGCACCTCGCGCAGCGTCGTCCGCCCGACGCAGGCTCCCGCCAGCAGCGGGCCCAGCAGATCCTCGGGCAGATCCAGGTCCGGCCGGTGCTTCCGCAGGAAGGCCAGCCGCGCCAGGAACCTCGCCGGCACCTCGTCCAGGGGACGGCCGCGCAGCGCTTCCCCGAGCAGTTCCCCGGCCCGCGGGTCCGAAGGATCCGCGGGACCTCGGCTGCTGTCGACCACCAGCCCGTCGAAGCGGATCTCGGAGCGGCGCTCTACCCGACCCGCGGAGGCGTTGAACTGCAGCTCGTCCACGGCCTCCAGGCGCTCGGGGAAGGCGTCCAGCAGCCAGTCGGCCTCGCAGCGGGAGGCCAGGCGGATGAGGGTCTGGGTGCCCGTGCCCTGCTTCGCGGCCTCCGCCTCCAGCGCCAGGACGAGGCCGGGCCGGCGCACGCGGCTGGCGGGGTCGAGCTTCGCACCGCCGCCGCCCGCGAAGGCGCAGGTGCCGTTGGCTGAGAGCTGCCCCACGCGGTCGGGGTACGCGGCGAGGAGGGCCCGGAGCAGGCGCGCCTCGGCATCCGCAGGTTCCGGCACGGCCGGCAGCAGGCGCGAGAGGGACTGCACGGCCCGCTTGGCGCGGTGCACGGCGGAGGCGTCCAGCCCCGCGGCCCGGCAGGCGCCCGCGCCGAAGCCCGCGGCCTCGGCCTCCTCGAAGTGGTCCAGCCGCAGCAGCAGGTCCGAGTCGGCGCCGTGGCCCGTCTTCACGGGGGCGCGATCCAAGCCCTGGCGGGCCGACAGGCTGCCGGTCTCCAGGAGGGCCGCGGCCCGCAGGGCCAGCCGGGGGATGCTCAGGTCCTCCCCGGCGATGGCCAGCCTCGCCAGGCGCGGGTGCAGGGGCAGGTCCGCCATGCGCCGGCCCACGGGCGTGAGGGCGCCGTCCGCCAGGGCGCCCAGGCGCGCGAGCAGGCCCTCGGCGGCGGCCACGGCGGCCTCGGGAGGCGCCTCGAACCAGTGGAGATCAGAAAGCCGTGTGATGCCCATGCCATGCAGGGCCAGCAGCGGCTCCGCCAAGTCCGCCCGCTGGAGTTCCGGCGTGTCGAAGGCGGGCCGGGCGTTGAAGTCGGCTTCCGTGAAGAGGCGCAGGCAGCGGCCCGGACCCGTGCGGCCCGCGCGGCCCGTGCGCTGGGTGCAGCGCGCCTGGCTGATGCGCACGGTGCGCAGGCCCGAGAGGCCCGACCAGGGCGAGTGGGACGCTTCCCGGCCCAGGCCCGTGTCTACCACGGCGCCGATGCCGTCCAGGGTGACGGAGCTCTCCGCCACGTTGGTGCTGAGGATGACCTTGGGCGTCTCCGTGGCCTCCAGCGCGAAGGCCTGGGCCTCGGGCGACAGCTCGCCATGCAGGGGCCGCAGGCTCAGGCCCCGCCGCGCGGCCAGGGCCTCGCAACCCTTCAGGCAGGCGCGGATCTCCGCGGCGCCGGGCAGGAAGACCAGGGTGTGCCCCTTCAGCCCTTCGCCGTAGAGGCGCTCCAGGGCGTCGGCCACCTGCAGCTCCACGGGCCGGTCGTCGGGGCGGGTCAGGAAGGCCGTGTCCACGGGGAAGGCCCGACCCGTGCTCTGCAGCACGGGGGCATCCAGGTAGGCGGCCACGGGGCCCGGGTCCAGGGTGGCGGACATGACCAGGAGCTTCAGGTCCGGCCGCGCCATGCGCTGGAGCCGCCGCAGGAGCGTGAGGCCCAGGTCCGTGTGCAGGTGGCGCTCGTGGAACTCGTCCAGCACCACCGCCGCGATGCCCTTCAGCGCCGGATCGCCGTGGAGGCGGCGCAGCAGCAGGCCTTCCGTCACGAAGCGCAGGCGCGTGGCCTTCGAGATCTTCTGCTCGAAGCGCACGGCGTATCCCGCCCGCTCGCCCAGAGCCTCGCCCAGCTCGTCGGCCACACGGGTGGCAGCCAGGCGGGCGGCCAGGCGCCGGGGCTCCAGGATCCAGCACTCGCCGCCCCCGAGGAGCCCCGCCTCCAGCAGGGCCGGAGGAACCCGTGTGGTTTTCCCCGCGCCCGGATCGGCCTGGAGCACCAGGTTCGGGGCGTCCCGCAGGCTGGCCACGATCCGGGGCAGCAGGGGGTCGATGGGAAGGGGCGTCCGCATCAGCACCCCAGCGCCGCGCGGAAGGCGGCCGGGTCGTCCACGGAGACCAGCAGCCGCTGGGTGGGCCGGCCGGCGCCCAGCATCCCGTCCACCCGGACGGGGGCCGCCAGGGCCAGCTCCAGCAGGGGCGCCCCCTTGGCGACGAGCCTCGACACGCCCTTGAGGTGGGCGTGGCGGGCCCAGTCGTCGTCGAAGTCCGGCAGGGGCGCGGCGGACCGCACCGAGGCCGCCGGGAAGGCCACGGACTTCACCAGGCCCTGGTGGAGGCGCACCTCACCGTCCTGGACCTGGTGGGGGCGGGCCTTGATCGAGGCGTAGAGGCCCACCAGCCAGAGCACGGCGTAGACCGTGGAGCCGTGCAGCGTCCAGCGGGCCCAGGCCGGCAGTCCCGAGAAGAGGGCCTTCATCAGCAGGACGTCACCGGGGATGAGGAGGGGCAGGGCCGGGAGGAAGCTGCGGAGGGCGGATTCCCGATGGTGGCTGAACCCTTCTGGGGCAGGATCGCGGAAGCCGCCGAGGAGGAAGCGCAGGGCGCCGCCCAGCATCACCAGCTCCAGGGCCATGAGCCGGGCGGCACGGGTCGGCACGAAGGCCTCGAAGGCGGCGGCGATCCGGTCCTCCGGCCAGGCGCCAGGCGTGGACCGGGCCGTGCGCCAGGCCCGGAGGGCCAGGACCAGCAGCAGGGCCTCCAGCACCAGGGCGATGCCCAGGCGGACCTTCGCGGCCGGGGCCGTAAGGCCGGGCAGGGCGAGTCCGAGGCCCTCGGCCAGCAGCAGGCCCGGCAGCAGGAGGCGCGTGCCCAGGAGGCGTCCCCGGCGCCAGTCCAGGGCCATCGCCGAGAGGCGGAACGCCAGCAGTACGAGCAGGGCACCCCCGATCCAGGGCAGGGCCGGGGTATGGGGGGCGCGGAGGCGCAGGGCGGCCCCGGCGAGGCTCAAGCCGGCAAAGAGGCCCCACAGGAGGGCGGCGGGTCGGGGACGTCGCATCTTTCCAGCCTACCAACCTGCGGGACCGCCTCTGGCGATCCCGATGCGGCGACGCGCGGCGGCGCCGGCCTCCCTCGCGTAGAATGGAGCCTCAAGGAGACCTCATGGCGGGCATGGAGACGGCGGGCGTGGGCGGCAAGGCGGGCGTGGCGATGGACAGCCTGCGGGACGCCTACGGGGACACCCTGGTGGAGCTGGGCAACGAAGGCGCCAACATCGTCGTCTTCGACGCGGACCTGGCCGGGTCCACCCGCACCAGCAAGTTCGCCAAGGCCTTCCCGGAGCGCTTCTTCAACATGGGCGCCGCCGAGCAGGGCATGGTGGCCGCCGCCGCCGGGGCCAGCACCACGGGCGTGGTGCCCTTCGTGAGCACCTTCGCCATGTTCGCCACAGGCCGCGCCTACGAATTCGTGCGCCAGGCCTGCGGTGTGGGCCACCAGAACGTGAAGATCGTGGCCACCCATGCGGGCCTCACCGTGGGCGAGGACGGCGGCACCCACCAGTGCCTGGAGGATCTGGCCCTCATGCGCATGATCCCCGGCATGACGGTGATCTCGCCCGCGGACGCTCTCGAGACGAAGCAGGCCATCCGCGCCGCCTATGCCCACCAGGGCCCCGTCTACGTCCGCCTCACCCGCGACAAGTTCCCCCGTATCCATGCCGAGGACTACCGCTTCCAGATCGGCAAGGCTGTGATGATGCGGCCAAGCGCGGAAGCGCCCAGCGCTGGTACGGACGTGTTGCTGGTGGGCTGCGGCCTGGGGACGTCCATCTGTCTCGAGGCTGCGGAGCGGCTGGCTTCCGAAGGCATCGAGGCCACGGTGCTGCACTGCCCCACCATCAAGCCCTTCGACCGGGAGACCCTGCTGAAGCTGGCCAAGGCCCACCGGGCCGTCGTCACCTGCGAGGAGCACCAGGCCCACGGCGGCCTGGGCGGTGTGGTGGCGGAGATCCTCTCCGAGGCCCACCCCATGCCCCTGCGCCGCGTGGGCGTGCAGGACCAGTTCGGCCAGAGCGGTAAGCCCGAGAAACTGCTGGAGGCCTACGGCGTCACGCCCGCGGCCGTGGTGGCCGCCGCCAAGGCCGCCCTCTGATGGCCACCGAGACCTTCCAGGCCAGCCGCTGGACCAAGGGAAACCATCTGTTCGTCACCGTGATCGAGGTGACGGACAGCGCCGTGATCCGTCGCAAGCGGTCCTGGTTCACGGTGAACGAGATCAGCATCCACCTCTCCAAGGTGGCCAGCGTCCGCATCGAGACGGGCCTGCTCTGGTCTGACCTCACCGTCGAGAGCACCGGCGGCAGCGACCCCCTTACCAGCCACGGCCACACCAAGGCCGACGCCCGCCGCATCAAGGAGCTCATCGAGGCCGCGCAGAGCCGGGGCATGCGCTAAGAGGGGAGGCCATGCCGCCAGCGACGCCAGCGCCTCCCGATCCGGAGTCCCGGCGCCCTTCCGGGGCCGGCGTCCTGCCCGCGGGGTCCAGGATCGGCCGCTTCCAAGTGCAGGCTCTCCTGGGGCGGGGAGGCATGGGGGCCGTGTATCTGGCCTGGGACCCCGTGCTGGAGCGGAGGGTCGCCCTCAAGGCGATCCACCTGGGCGAGGACGGGAAGGCCATGGCCAAGGCCAGGTTCCGCCGGGAGGCCAAGGCGCTGGCCCAGCTAAATCACCGGAACGTGTGCCAGGTGCACGACTGGGTGGAGGCGGACGGGAGCGCCTACATCGCCATGGAGTTCATCGAGGGGAAGACCCTGGCCGAGCTGGCGAAGGGGCTGGACTTCCGGCGCAAGCTCCAGGTCCTGCGCGCCATTGCCTACGCCCTGGAGGCGGCCCACGCCAAGGGGATCATCCACCGGGACCTGAAACCCAGCAACGTGATGGTGGATGCCGATGGCCAGGTCAAGGTCCTGGATTTTGGCCTGGCCAGGCTCGTGGATGCAACCTCGGCCGAGGGGGAGGATCCGACTGGGAACATCCTCAATCTCGCGGGCCTGTCTCACCCGCAGGAGAGCGGACCGACGCTGGCGGCTGTCCCGGCCCCGGACCGGGAGGAACGGACGAGCGTGGGCTCCGCGCCTCCCTCTCCGTCTCCTTCGGACTGGGGCGAGATGACGGAAGCTGGCGTGTTCATGGGCAGCCCCACCTACGCGTCTCCGGAGCAGATGCGGGGGAAGCGCGTCGGTCCGGCGAGCGACGTGTTCTCCCTGGGTGTGGTCGCCTGGGAGCTTCTGCTGGGGGACCACCCGTTTCCCGGCGAGGGCCGGGAGAGGATGATGGCCACCATCCAGGGCGACCTCCGGCCGCTGCGGGGTCGGGGGCTGCCCCGATGGCTCGGGGCCCTGCTGCGGACCATGCTCCTGCGGGAAGCGGCCAAGCGGCCGACGAGCCGCCAGGTGGCCGATGCCATCAGCCGCCACCTGGCGGGGAACCCGGCCGTCCGGTGGGCCGCCGGTCTCGCCATCGGCCTCGCCGCGGTGGCGGGGGGCGGCTACTACCTGTTCGGACGCAGCATCATCGGGGACCTCGGCAGGGGACGTCCGCCGCGGATGGCGGTCATGCCGATCCGCAACGCCACGGGGGATCCGGCCTTCGAGGCCCAGGTGGGCGTGGGCATGACCGAGCTCCTGTCGACGGCCCTGCGGGGCTCGCCTCACCTGGACGTGGTGGAACCCGAATCGGTGGCCCGGGTGCTGTCGACCCTCCGGATCTCCGCCGCAGAAGCCCTGGATCCGGCCAGCCAGCCTCGGATCGCCAACGCCCTGGGCGCCCAGCTGTTCCTCCGGGGAACCCTGGGCCGGGACCCCGCCGGGCAGGTGAATGTGCTGACCTACGAGCTGGTGGACGGATCGGGACGCGTCCGCTTCTCGGGGGCGGCTCGGGCCCCCAGCCAGGATTCGTTCGCGCCTTATGAACTGGTGGATCCCGCCGCCAGTGACCTGCTTCGGAAGGTGGACCCGCTTCGGGCAGGCACGATCCAGAACACGCCGGTGCCGCCGCAAGCCTTTGCGGCCTATGCCCAGGGGAAGGCTTTGTTCCTGAAGGGGGACTTCAAGGGCAGCGAACCCTATCTCCAGGACGCTGCCATGAAGGCCCCGGCCTTCTCCAGCGCCGTGTCGGCCTATGCCGCCTGCCTCCGCCGCCTCGGCCGGGACCAGGCGCCCGCGGTCGCCAACTGGGCGCTCATGTCCGCGAAGGCCACCGGGGACCGGTGGGCCGAGGGGCGGACCCTGGCCCTGAAGGCGTACCTGGCCAAGGACCTCGGGCAGCTCGATGAATCCGAGAAGCTCCGGGAAGCCACCCTGGCTCTGGCCCAGGCCATCGGGGACCGGGATGGGGAGATCATCGCCTACAACCACCTGGGGCTCATCGCGGCCGAGCGGGGGAAGTCCAAGGCGGCCCGGGAATTCTACGAGCGTTCCCTCCAGCTCAGCCAGCAGACCGGGGACAAGGTGTACCAGTCCCTGGCCCAGAACAACCTGGCCAATCTGGCGCTGAAGCGGGGCGATCTCGCGACCGCCGAAGCCCTCTACCAGAGCAACCTGAACCTCCAGCAGGGGCTGAGGAACCGGTGGGGCGAGGCCCTGGCCCAGAACAACCTGGGGGTGGTCGCGCTCATGGCCCGGGACCTGCCGGCGGCCGAGGCGCGGCTGACCGCCGCCCTGGCGACCCGCGAATCCGTGGGCGATCGGGTGGGCCGCATCACCTGCCTGCGGAACCTCGGCATCCTGGCCCAGATGAAGGGGGACCTGCCTGGTTCCGCGGTCTTCCACCGCCGCGCGCTCGACCTTGCGGAGACGTCGGGGCTGCGGACCATCGAGGCTGAGTGCCGGTTCTACGTGGCCGAGCTGGATCGCCTCCAGCAGCGCTTCGGCCCCGCCCTGGCGGGCTACCGGCAGGTCCTCGAGCTCCTGCCGGAAGGGGTGACTCCGGAGGTCCGGGCGAACGCCCAGGCTGCCGCCTCGGAATGTCTGGTCCGCAGGCCCCGGCCCGATCTGAAGGAAGCCGGGAAGTGGCTCCTCGCCATCCCGGCCAAGTCCGCTGACTCGCCCTACGTCCACCGGGCCAAGGCCTGGCTGGCGGCCCGGTCTGGCCAGCGCGACGCCGCCCTGGCCGAGCTGGTGCGGGCGATCGAGGATCCCAACCGTCAGGCTCCGGAGATCCGGGCCGAACTCGAAGCCGCACGGACCGCCTTTCTGGTGGAGTCCCGCTAGCGTGAGTCAAGTCCGGGCGGTGCCTGCGAGCTTTGCCGCCACGGCCTTGAGGTCCTCCTCCGGCGAGAGGTGATGCCGTACTTCCTGTTCGCCCTGGCTGAGGGCGACGCAGATCCGCCCGAAGGGGCAGTTCCGCAGGCAGGAATCCCGGACGATCTGAAGCCCCTGAAGCCGCTTGCGGCTGAGGAGCAGCTGGGTGAGGCAGGCCAGGGCTTCGGTCATGGCCTTGCCGCGCCGGGGACTGCGGAGGGCCTGGCGTTCGCAATCGGCACAGATGGTGAGGACGGGTGGCATAGACATAAAAATCTATCACAATGCCGGTTTGCACCACCTCGGATGGGGGATCAGGCGAATCGGGGCGCCCGCTTCTCGAAGAAGGCGGCCAGGCCCTCCTTGGCGTCGGGGTGCCGCATGGCGGCCTTCATCTGGGCGCCTTCCGCCTGGAGGCGGGCCCGCAGGGTCTCGGCATCCAGGCCCTGGTTGCGGAGCAGGGTGGCCTTGATGCGGGCGAAGGTCTCAGCGGGCCCCGCCGCCAGGCGCTGGGCGAGGGCTTCCACGGCGGCCTCCAGCTGGTCCGCGGGGACGATCCGGTTCACGAGGCCCAGGGCCTGGGCTCGGGCGGCGTCCAGGGTGTCGCCGGTCATCATCAGCTCTGCGGCCACGGCAGGGTTCACAAGACGCGACAGCATGACGCTGCCGCCCCAGTCCGGGTGGAGGCCGATCTTCACGAAGGCCATGCCGAAGGCGGCCTCGGGCGTGGCGAGGCGCAGGTCCGCGCAGAGGGCCAGGCTCATGCCCGCGCCCGCCGCCGGGCCCTGGACCACGGCCACCACGGGCTTCGGCAGGGTGGCCAGGCTGTGGGCCACAGCAGCGCCCAGGTCCAGCAGGGACTCCAGCTCCGCCCAGCGTCCCTCGGCTAGAGCCTTTGTGATCCACCCGAGGTCGCCGCCGGCGCAGAAGGCCCGCCCCGCGCCCCGCAGGAAGAGCGCCTTCACGCCCGGCTCCGCAGCCTTCGCCAGCGCCTCCTCGAAGCCCTCCTTCATCTCCGGTACCAGCGCGTTCAGCTTGTCCGGCCTATCCAGCGTCAGCGTGGCGACGCGGTCGCGGATCTCGAAGCGGATGGGAGAGGGCATGGAAACTCCAGGGGGTTAGCCACGGATGAACACAGATGAACGCGGATAGAGAAAACTACCATCTGTGTTTATCTGTGGCCGATCGCTTTGACGAACGCCGCGAAGAGGTCACGGGCGGCGTCGCCGGCAGGGCCCTTCAGGCCGACGAGGTTCTCGGGGTGCCACTGGACGCCGAAGACCCAGCGGGTGGGATCGGTGGTCTCCACGGCTTCCACCAGCGGGCCGGTGGCCGCATGGACCGTGTCCAGGTGCCAGCCCACGGCCGCCAGGAGGGGCGCCACGCGCTTCACGGCCTGATGGTGGCGGCTGTTGACGAGGAAGACGTCCTCGCCCAGCAGGGCCCGCAGGCGGGAGCCCGGGGCGAGCTGCACGCGGTGGCGCATGTCCGGCTGGTCCGGCGTGCCGTGCTGGTGGCGGGAGGGCTCGCAGCCGTAGTGGTCCGGGATGTCCTGGACCAGGCTGCCGCCCAGGGCCACGTTGAGGACCTGCTCGCCGCGGCAGATGCCGAGGATGGGCAGGCGACGCTCCCAGGCGGCGCGCACCAGAGGGATCTCGAAGCCGTCGCGGCCCGCGTCCACGTCGGCCTTGAGATGGACGGCCTCGGCCTCGTCCCAGTGCCGGGGGTGGATGTCGTCGCCGCCCGTCAGCAGGAGGCCGGCGATCCCGGCCAGATCCGGCAGGGGATCGCCCGGGGTCACCAGCAGGACGGTCCCCGCCCAGCCCGCGGCCTTCAGGGCCGGAAGGTAATGCTTCTCGGCGCCGGACTTGTTTTTACAGCTCACCAGAAGATTTGAGTTGCCGCTTGACATGCCTGGGCCCCGGGGGAATCGTGATTACCCTACCACCCCCTCAGATGGTCTGAGTCGACGGTGAGGCGGAGAGCTCCGCCGATACAAAGGAGGACATCATGTCCGGTTCATTGAACAAGGTTCTGCTCATCGGCAACCTCGGGCGCGACCCCGAGCTGAAGTCCACGCCCTCGGGCCAGTCTGTCGCGCGGTTCTCCGTGGCCACCACCGAGACCTGGAAGAACCAGGCCGGCGAGAAGCAGAGCAAGACCGAGTGGCACAACATCGTGGTGTGGGGCAAGCAGGCCGAGATCGCTGAGAAGTACCTGCGCAAGGGCAAGCAGGTCATGATCGAGGGCCGCATCCAGTACCGCGAGTACACCGACCAGGCCGGCGTGAAGAAGACCGCCTGCGACATCCGCTGCGACAACTTCGTCATGCTGGGCCGCATGGAGGACGGCGGCGGCAGCCGGGAAGGCGGCTACGGCCGCGGCGGCAGCCAGGACTTTGAAGAGCACGGCGCGCCCAGCCCGGCCGCCGGCGGCAGCTTCCCGGATGACGATATCCCGTTCTAAGGGGTGATGTCCCGCCGAAGGTTTCGGCAGGCTGCAATACGGCGCCCATGAGGGCGCCGTATTGCAGCTAGGAAATGAATTCGTCCGGCGGCGAAGCCGCCTAGCTCCAAACGAGGCCCGCAGGGCCTCGTTTGGAGCTGGGTTCTCGGAGAATCGAGGATCCTCCCGTACAATGGTCGGTTCGGGAGTCCGCATGCTCGCAGTCCAGAACGTCACCATGCGCTACGGCGCGAAGATCCTCTTCGAGGACGTCACCACCACCTTCAACCCGGGCCGGCGCTACGGCCTGACGGGGCCGAACGGGGCGGGGAAGTCCACGTTCATGAAGATCCTGGCCGGCGAGCTGGAGCAGCAGACGGGCACCGTGCAGCGGCCCCGCAAGATGGGCATCCTCCGCCAGGACCAGTTCGCCTTCGACGCGTTCCGCGTCATCGACACGGTGATCATGGGCAACGCGGGGCTCTGGAAGGCGCTGCAGGAGCGGGACGCCATCTACGAGAAGGCCGAGATGACGGACGAGGACGGCATGCGTGTGGCCGAGCTCGAGGGCATCGTGGCCGACGAGGACGGCTACACCGCCGAAGCCGATGCCGCGGTGCTGCTGGATGGCCTTGGCATCCCCGAGGCGCTCCACGAGCGGAAGATGGGCGAGCTGCAGGGTGGCCAGAAGGTGCGCGTGCTGCTGTCCCAGGCCCTGTTCGGCAACCCCGAGGCCCTGCTCCTGGACGAGCCCACCAACCACCTGGACCTGGACTCCATCCACTGGCTGGAGGAGTTCCTGGACCGCTACAAGGGCACGGTGGTGGTGATCTCCCACGACCGGCACTTCCTCAACAACGTCTGCACCCACATCGCCGATATCGACTACCAGACGATCATCCAGTACACCGGCGGCTACGACGACATGGTCATGGCCAAGATGCAGATCCGGTCGCGCATCGAATCCGAGAACGCCCAGCGCGAGAAGAAGATCGCCCAGCTCAACGAGTTCATCCAGCGCTTCGCGGCGGGCACCCGCAGCAGCCAGGTGAACAGCCGCCGCAAGGAGGTGGAGCGCCTCCAGCCCAGCGACCTGGCGCGCAGCAACATCCAGCGGCCCTTCATCAAGTTCAACCTCGGCAAGCCTGGCGGCCGCTACGCGCTGGAGTTCGAGGGTGTGAAGAAGGGCTACGACACAGCCAAGGACGGGACGGGCGGGCGCCACGAGGTCATCAAGGGCTTCACCGCCATGGTCCAGCGCGGCGAGAAGGTCGCCATCATGGGCCGCAACGGCATCGGCAAGACCACCCTGCTGAACGCCCTGCTGGCCAACGCGCCCCAGGTGACCGAAGGCGGCCTGAAGCTGGACGCGGGCGAGGTGAAGTGGGGCCACGAGGCCAACGTGGGCTACTTCTCGCAGGACTTCGCCGAGAGCATCCCCAAGGGCTACGACCTGGTGACTTGGCTGCACCAGTTCGACCCGGACGCCACCAAGGAGCAGATCCGCGGCGTCATGGGCCAGATGCTCTTCCGCGGAGAAGAAGGCAACAAGATGACGGACGTGCTGAGCGGCGGCGAGTCCTGCCGCCTGCTGTTCTGCAAGCTCATGCTGCAGAAGCCCAACATCCTGGTGCTGGACGAGCCCACCAACCACCTGGACCTGGAGGCGGTCATCGCGCTGAACGACGCGCTCCAGCGTTACGAGGGCACCATCCTCTTCGTGACCCACGACGAGGACATCATCGACGAAGTGGCCACCCGTATCTGGCACCTCACTGACGAAGGCATCGAGGACTTCCAGGGGACCTACGCCGAGTACCTGGCGCCCACCGGGCGGTAGCCCGCTCCCCGGGGCCTTTCGAGCTCACTCGGGCACGTGGATCCGTTCCTTGATGTGCTTGAGGTTCGCCACGATGGTGAAGGTCATGATGATGAGGAGCGACCAGGAGCTCCACTTGCCGACATGCACCCGGGACCAGGCGCCGAGTTGGTTGGGGTATCTCCAGATGCCCAGGAAGGTGCTGACGTTCTCGGCCAGCCAGATGAAGAAGCCGATCAGCACGAAGGCCAGCAGCAGGGGCATCCTCCGCTCCCGGTCCAGGGGGCGGAAGATCACGGTGGCCCGCGCATAGAGGCCCAGCGCGCAGGCGGCCAGGTACCAGCGGACATCACCGATGAAGTGGTGGGTGAAGAAGTTGGCGTAGACCAGCGTGGCCAGGACCCACGCCATCCAGTACGGCGGGTGGTGGACCACCCGCACGTGGAGGAGGCGCCAGGCCTGGATGAGGTAGCTGCCGATGGCCGCGTACATGAAGCCTGAGAAGAGGGGCACGCCAAGGACCTTGGTGTAGGCGGCGTCCGGATAGGACCAGGACCGGATGCCCTGGGAGGTCTTGAAGGCCTCCAGCGCGAATCCGATCGCGTGGAACAGGGTGATGGCCTTCAGTTCGTCCAGGGTCTCGAGCCGGGACCAGACCATCCATCCCTGGATGCCGAGGGCCACGAGGAGCAGCAGGTCGTAGCGGGGCAAGCCCATCACCCCGCCTCGAGGCATGGAGAACACGGCGCCGAAGAAGAGCCCTGCGAAGAGGCAGGCCCGGGCCTCCTTGAGGCCGAAGGCCCAGAATTCCGCCAGGAATCGTCTCGGACCCTCCAGGTCAGGCCGATCGGCGGGATGGATCAGGCGCTCATCCAGCTCTTTCAGATCGGGGAATCGCAGGCGGGGCAGGTAGGAGGAGGGCATGAGGACCTGGTCGGGCTGATGGATCCTGAACCATATCAGTTTCCCTGTCGGTCCCAGGAGGCCGGGAGGGGGAACGCATGAGGCGATCCCCCTTCTGGGATGGCTTGGCCTCGTGCTTTAGGTCTATCTTGCCTAGTAGCTGTAGAAGCCTATATTGAGACCCATTCTATTCAGTGCTTCTGGCATAGGGGCGTCCAGTGACACTCAAGCAAGGCACGAACGGACCGGCGGCAGGGGGAGGCGATGAGCCGCATCAAGAGGGCCATCCCAGCCCGAGGATGGCGCGCCTGCTGCGGGAGCTGGAGCATTTTAAGCAGGCCCTGGACGAGCATGCCATCGTGGCGGTCACGGACTCGCGAGGCCGGATCACCTACGTGAACGACAAGTTCTGCGCCATCTCCAAGTACGATCGCGAGGAGCTGCTGGGCCAGGACCACCGGATCATCAATTCCGGCCACCACCCCAGGATCTTCATGGCCCGGCTGTGGAAGACGATCCTGGCGGGCAAGGTCTGGAAGGGCGAGATCAAGAACCGCGCGAAGGACGGATCCTTCTACTGGGTGGATACCACCATCGTCCCCTTCCTGGATGAGCACGGCCGACCCGAACGGTTCGTGGCCATCCGAGCGGACATCACCCAGCGGAAGGAGGCCGAGGAGGCCCTGCGGCAGTCCCAGAAGCTGGAGAGCCTGGGGGTCCTGTCCGGCGGCATCGCCCACGACTTCAACAATCTGCTCACCACCATCCTGGGCAACGCCAACCTCGGCGCCATGCACCTGCCGCCGGAGAGCCCCGCGCTGCCCTACCTCCACCAGATCGAGCAGGCCACCCTGAAGGCCGCGGACCTCACCCGCCAGCTGCTGGCCTATGCGGGCAAGGGCCGTCTGCAGGTGATCGATGTCGACCTGAACCGCCTGGTGACCGAGATGACCCAGCTGCTTGCGGTTTCCATCTCCAAGAAGGCCGTGGTGCGCTACGACCTGGCGCCGGACCTGCCCCGCATCTCCGGGGACCCCTCCCAGATGCAGCAGCTCGTCATGAACCTGGTCACCAACGCCTCGGAGGCCATCGGCGAGGAGGTCAGTGGCCTCATCACGCTGCGGACGGGCCTGCAGGCGGTGGACGAGGCCACCAATGTGGGCCTGCTGCCGGCCCTGCCGCTCTCCCCGGGCCACTACGTGACCCTGGAGGTGAGCGACACCGGCTGCGGCATGTCCGCCGAGGTGCGGGAGCGCATCTTCGACCCCTTCTTCACCACCAAGTTCACGGGCCGGGGGCTGGGGCTCTCCGCCATGCTGGGCATCCTCCGCAGCCACCACGGCAGCCTCAAGGTCTACAGCGAGGTGGGGCGGGGCTCGGTCTTCAAGCTCTTCTTCCCGGCCCATGTCCAGGGTGAGGAGCACCGGCCGCCCCGGCTCATCGGTCCGGGATGGCGGGGTCGTGGCCTGCTGTTGGTGGTGGATGACGAGCCGGCGGCCCGGGCGGTGGCGCGGGAGCTGGCGGAGGCCTACGGGTTCCAGGCGCTGGAGGCGGCGGATGGCCAGGAGGCCCTGGGGCTCTTCGAGCTCCGGCACCAGGAACTGGCCGGGGTGTTGATGGATCTGACCATGCCCCACCTGGACGGGCGCCGGGCCTTTCTCCGCATGCATGAGATCGATCCCCGGGTGCCTGTGGTGCTCACCAGTGGCTACAGCGAGGAAGACGTGGTGGCCGACTTCCTGGGCCGCGGGTTGGCGGGCTTCCTCGCCAAGCCCTACCAGAGTGGGCAGTTCCAGGCAGTGATCCGGCGCGCGGTGGAGGGCCGTCAGTCCTGAGCCCCGTCCTGGGCCAGGAGGAGCCGCAGCGCCTCCTCGGCGACCTTCATCCCCACGATGGCGGGCATGTACGAGATGGTGCCCACGGGCCGGCGCTGGCGACCGGGGCCGCGATGGGGCTCGAGGTCGACGGGGTTGGCGGGGCGCTTGTTGTCGGCGGGTTCCAGCGAGTAGACGCAGCGGATGCCCTGGGTGATGCCCACCTTGCGGAGTTCCTTGCGCACCCGCGCCGCCAGCGGGCAGAGGCGCGTGTGGCTGAGGTCGCCCACGCGGAGCTGGCTGCTGTCCGTGCGCCCGCCGGCGCCCATGGCCGAGATGATGGGCAGGCCCTGTTCGTGCGCGGTGCGCATGAGGGCCACCTTGCAGGACATGGAATCGATGGCGTCGATCATCACGTCGGGCCTTGGCGTGAGCAGTTCCGGCAGCGTGTCCGTGTGGATGAAGGTGATGCGAGGCTCCACGTCGCAGTCGGGGTTGATGTCCCGCACCCGGGCGGCGGCCACCTCGGCCTTGGGCTGGCCGATCGTGGAGCGCAGGGCGAAGAGCTGGCGGTTGAGGTTGCTGGGGCCGACCACGTCGTGGTCCACCAGGCGCAGGTGCCCCACGCCCGCGCGGGCCAGGGCCTCCACGGCGAAGGAGCCCACGCCACCGAGGCCGAAGACCGTCACGCGCGCCGCGCGCAGCCGCTCCAGGGCCGCTTCTCCGAGCAGCAGTTCACTCCGGGAATACCACCTCATGCCATGAGCTCCTTGAAACATTGGCCCCCATTCTCCCAGGCCAGGAGCTCGAGATCCGTCACGCTGATCCCGCGGATCGCCGCGGCGGCCTCCATCACCCGCTCCAGCTCCACGCTGCCGTCTGTCTCCAGGAGCAGGCGGGAGGGTGAAGCAGACCGCAGAGCCTCCCGCACGCCTGCCTGTTCGGGCTTCAGGAGGGCGCCGGAAAACGACAGGAAGACGCCCATGGCCTGGAGCGCCCGGGCGGTCTCCGGGCTTCCGGAGAAGGCATGGACCAGGGCGCCGGCCGGTGGCACCCCCTCCTCCCGGAGCACCTCCAGCAGCGTCCCCCAGGCCTTGACCACGTGGATCGCCACAGGCCGGCGCAGGGCACGGGCCAGCCGCAACTGGAGGCGCAGGGCCGATTCCTGTCCGGTCCGGTCGGCTTCCTTGCGCGCGAAGTCGAGCCCGCACTCTCCCACGCCGGCGGGATGGGACCGGAGCAGGGACTCCAGCCGCGCCTCCCAGCCTTGACCCGCTTCCCTCACGAACCAGGGATGCAGGCCCAGCATCGGGAGAACCTCCACGTGAGAAGCCGCGTGGGCCAGCACCGCGGGCCAATCCGCCTCGCAGGTCCCGCAGACCACGCGCAGGTGTTCCCGGCCGTTTACCACAGGCTCCGGCGCGCCGACCTTCGGCAGGTGGCTGTGGGCATCGAAGAGAGGGGGCATGACGTTCGCTCGGCGGATGGATCGGACGATCCGGGTTCCTTTCCCCATGATAAGCCGGATCGAGGGTCGTGGATGGAATGATGTCGCTGCATCGGTGCAGCCGGATTGAAGGTCGATTGTCAAAAACATGGCATAAATTGCTCTGCCCCGGGGCGGCTTCGGTCCGGGCACCTGTGCCGGGGGAGCTCCCGCCGCGTCCAGGTCTCTGGAACCCGCGGAGGCTACTTGGGCTTGAACGCCTCATTGGTGATCAGCGTCCCCAGCTCCTCTTTGATGACGGCAGGTGTCTTCGGATCCCGCTTCCAGGCCTCCACGAAGTCCGCCACGAGCCCATGGTTCCGCACGAAGGAGCCGAGAGACCAGCCGCCCGCCCCATAGGCCAGCCCATGAAGGAGACCCGGTGTGATGCCCTCGATCTTCTTTCCGGATCTGCGCAGGTCCAGGACCGCCTTGCCTTCCTCTCGCCAGGCCAGGGTGTCCGCGATGGCGCGGACGGGCTTCTGGTCCCCCGTGGCGAGGAAGATGCTCCACAGCATGTCCATGCGGGTGGTGATCTGGTACGGGTCGTCCAGGTTGACGCTGAAATCGTACGGGTCCGGGAGGCTCACCGCCTGGGTCCGCACATGCTGGAAGGCCTGGTGGTCCTCCACGGGGAGGGTCGTGAGGCAGGAAGACAAGTCGTAGCCGGCCTCACTCAGCAGGAGAAGGCCATAGATGCGCGTGACGCGGTCCTCGCGGGAGAGCCGCCGCATCAGGTCCTGCGCGGCCAGCGGGGAGGACTTCAGGACCTGGACGTAGAACGTGATCACGTTGGGCCGCGGGCCGGATTTGTCATCCTTGGACAGCCTCAACGCGTGCAGGAGGCGGAAGGGTTCTGGAGCCTGGTAGTACGTCATCGTCCACGCGCCGGCCTCCTCCTGGTCCCGGAAGGCCCCCTCCTTGACCGCCCGGTCGGAGGACCAGATCTCCAGATGGGCGGCTTTGAGCTGCGTGACCTTCCCCCCCGGGGTGGTCACGGTGCCTTGGATGATCGCGTCGCCGTCCCTGGCCTCGGCGGGAACCGGCCAGTCCAGGTCGAAGAGCGCGAGGCTCACCATGGACAAGGCATCTTCCAGGCCCTTCGTTTCGACGTTGGCCTGCTCCATCACGTACTTCGCGAAGTCGGCCCCTTCGGCTTTGATGCCCCGGATCTGCGACGGATGGAGGCCGTTGAAGGTCGTCGCGGAACCCCCGAACGTCACGGTGAAGGCATAGGCCCCCTCCTTCAGCAGCACGTCGCGGTCCGAACCCCGCGCCCCGATGGCGAGGGTCAGGTGCTGCCCCGGGTAGGCCCGGGCGCGCGGTTTCGGCGCGTTCACCGTGGGCAGCAGTCCCGTCCAGTGATCGGCAGTCTCCGCCCCAAGGATCCAGGGTGTCGTGATGAGCTCCGTCGGAACCGGCTTGTTCTGGGCCGGCTTGCCGGGGATTGCCCGGGTCGCCTGCGCGGCGAGCCCTACCGGGTATCCGAACAGCAGGATCAAGGCGAGGAATGGGATCTTGGCGCACGGCACGGGAGGTCCTGTGAGTCGGGGGTAGGGGATGAGCCTACCCCGAATCCCTCCCTGCCTTCGTCTACCTCGGGAGACCCGGATGCCGCCATGGCGTCAGCCCGGGGAGTGGGGCGCCACAACATGGGCACAACTGCTAGACTGGGAGCCCCGCAAACCCGCGTGGGTCCCGTAGCTCAGCTGGATAGAGCAGCTCCCTCCTAAGGAGCAGGTCGTGCGTTCGAATCGCATCGGGGCCACCATTCTTGCCAGGGCCCCCCGGGGCATTCCGAAAGCGAGCAGAAGCCCCTGTGGAGCTTCTGCTCGAATGTCAGGACGGCGGCGGGAGCCCTGCCCGATCACCGGATGGGGGCGTAGGCCAGCCCTCCGCCGGGGGCCAGGAAGACGGCCTCGTGATCGAGGAGGCCCACCAGCCGGTGTCCCTCGGGCAGCTCGGTCGGGATCCACTCCAGGGCGCCGTTGAGCAGGTCGAAGCGGGCGAGCACGAGGCCCTTGGATTCGGGGGCGCCGCAGGACTTGATCTGGCTGGGCGTGAAGACGCTGAAGATCACGTCCTTGCCCGCCCAGGACAGCATGGGGCCGCGGCCCACGGAGCCCAGCAGGGCGCGACCGGGCAGGGCCTCGTGGCAGGTGAAGAAGGTCTGGCCGGGCTCCTTGGGGCCCCGGGCGGGATCGAGGACCGTGAAGGCCAGGCTGGCGCCCTCCGCGAGGTACACCGTCCCGTCCGTTCCCAAAGCCATGCGGTTGAGCGGGACCAGCAGCGGCTGGGCCGCGGCATCCCTCACCTGGGATCGGTCGCCGTAGGACCAGAGCACCGCGCCGGTCCTCAGGTCGCGCTTCTCGAGGTAGGGCTTCAGGGTCCGGTAGAGGACGAGGATGCCCTCGCGGCCCACGGCCATGTCCTCGATGGCGGCGGGAACCGCCAAGGCGTTCTCGATCTGGCCGTCCTTGTTGAGGATGACCAGGCGGCCGTCGCAGGCCATCCAGGTCCGGCTGTAGGAGTCGATGACCCAACGCTCGGGCACGGCCTCGCAGGCGGTCTCCGGGGCCGGTTGCGGGGCCGGCTTCGTGGACGCGGCGTGGGGCCGCTGGCGCTGCGGAATCCCGTAGAGGAGGGCGCCGGCCGCGTCATAGTCGGTGGCGGCGCGGCTGCTCTCGGCCGGCGCCGGTTTCGGCGCCGCGGCGGCCTTCCGGACTTCGGGAAGGGTGACCTGGAGCGTGGACAGGAGGCCGTTCCCCTTCATCCAGGAACGCAGGGAGCGGGTGGGCGGGTCGAAGAAGACCAGCGAGCCGTCGACTTCCTGGAAGGCCCATCCTCCCGTCGCGCGGGCGGGATCCCAGCTCTGGGCTGAAGCCCGGGCCTGGGCGTCCAGGGGAAGGGGGCCGCAGAGGGCCAGCGTGGCAAAGAGTGTCAGAAGGCGGAGTCTCATAAATTACCTGCCTATATTTTATTATGCCCATCCGCGACTTCAGTCAAACCCATCTCCCTGTGACGGAGCGCACGATTTATTCCAAAGACCTTCAGATCTGTTGAGAGACCCGGGCAGGCCCCGGTATCCCGCACTTCTTGCGATGATGGAGGTTTCCCGAGGGGCTGACGTGACGCGATCCCGGCTGAAGGACGAAGTCTTCATGAACATGGCACTGGAACTGAGCCGCCTGGGAACCTGCTGCCGCCTGCAGGTGGGCGCGGTCCTGCTGCGGGGCGATGGCGGCATCGCGGCGGCGGGCTTCAACGGGGCGCTGCCCGGCATGCCGCATTGCACGCCGGACACCTGCAAGCCGGGCCAGCGATGCCTGCACACCAGCCACGCGGAGGAGAACGCACTGGGATTCTGCGACGGCCCCGTGGCCACGGCCTACGTCACCCACGAGCCCTGTCTCACCTGCTGCCGCGCCCTGGTGCGTCGCGGCGTGCGCCGGGTGGTGTTCCGCCATCCCTACGCGAGCATCGCCGAGCAGGAACGCGTCGAGCGCCAGCACATCCTCGAGCACTTCGGCGTGAAGTGGGAACAGCACGGCCAGCCTTGAACTCCAGGGCAGGCGGCGCATACTGCTGAGCGCCCCTTCCTTCAGGAGACAAGCTGGTGACCGGAACCCCCATCCGCCTGCGGGTGAATGGCCGCGACGTCGCGACGCAGCCGGGGACCACGCTGCTGGAGGCCTGCCGGCAACACGGCATTGAGATCCCCACCCTCTGTTCGGACCCGCGGCTGAAGCCAGCCTCCAGCTGCCGGCTGTGCGAGGTCGAGGTGGAAGGCCGCGACCGCCCGCCCTGCGCCTGCGCCACCCTGGCCGAGGAAGGCATGGTGGTGGAGACCCACACGCCCGCCCTGGAGGATTTCCGCCGGGCCATGCTGGCGCGCCTGGCCGAGCGCATCCCCGTGGAGGACCCGGCGCGCCTGGCGGGGAAGCCCTTCCGGGAGCTGCTGGACACCTATGGCGTGGCGCCATCGGGCGCGCGCAGGCCCGGGGCGAGGCATCCGGAGCATCCCTACCTGGATGTGGACCTGTCCTGGTGTGTGGCCTGCGGCCGCTGCGTGCGAATCTGCGACGAGGTGCAGGGGCAGAACATCTGGACGTTCACGGGGCGCGGCGGGGACCTGGCCTTGGCGCCGGAACTGTCGCCCGGCCTGCGGGAGAGCGCCTGCGTGAGCTGCGGCGCCTGCGCCGACACCTGCCCCACGGGGGCCATCGAGGATGTCTCCCGCCTGGCCGCGGGGCTTCCGGACCACTGGGTGCGCACCACCTGCCCCTACTGCGGCACCGGCTGCGAGCTGGACGTGGGCGTGGCGGAGGGACGCATCACCGAGGTCCGCCCGGTGATCGCCTCGCCAGTGAGCCGGGGGCACCTCTGCGTGAAGGGGCGCTACGGCTGGGGCTTCAACGAGGCGCCGGACCGGATCACCGAGCCCATGCTCCGACGCCACGGCGTCTGGGAGCCCGTGAGCTGGGAGGAGGCGCTGGATGCCGCCGCCTCCGCGCTCCGGGCCGCGCAGGCCTCGGGCGGGCCGGAAGCCGTGGGCGTGCTGGCCTCCAGCCGCGCCACCAACGAGGAGAACTATCTGGCGCAGAAGTTCGCGCGCGTGGCGCTGGGCACCCACAACGTGGACTGCTGCGCCCGCGTCTGCCACGCCCCCAGCGCCGCGGGCCTGGGCCAGGCCTTCGGCACGGGGGCGGCCACCAACAGCTATGCGGACATCGAGCGGGCCGGCCTGCTGATGGTGGTGGGCGCCAATCCCACGGAGAACCACCCCATCGTCGGCGCCCGCCTCCGCCAGCGCGCGCGGTCGGGCGTGCCGCTCATCGTGATCGATCCCCGCCGCACAGAGCTGGCCGCGATGGCCACGCACCATCTGGCCCCGCGGCCCGGTACGAACCTGCCCCTCCTGCAGGCCATGGCGAACGTGATCTTTCTCGAGGGCCTCGCGGACATGGCCTTCCTGGGGGCCCGCACCCGCAACCAGGAGACCTACGCCGATTCGCTGCGGGCGTGGACTCCGGAGCGGGCGGGCGCCCTGTGCGGGATCGATCCGGAGGCCATCCGGCGCGCGGCGAGGCTGTACGCCACTGCCAAGCCGGCCATGATCTTCCACGGCCTGGGCGTCACCGAGCACCGGCAGGGCACGGATGGTGTGGCGGCTCTGGCCCACCTCGCGCTGCTCACGGGGAACGTGGGCATTCCAGGTGGCGGGGTCAATCCCCTGCGGGGCCAGAACAACGTCCAGGGCAGCGCCCAGATGGGCTGCGAGCCCTCCCGCCTGACGGGCTACCAGAAGCTGGAGCAGGCGAAGGAAGTCCACGCGCAGGTCTGGGGCGCCGACCTGCCGCAGGCGCCGGGCCTCAACGCCCTGCAGATGATCGACGCCGCGGGGGAGGGTCGCCTGAAGGCCCTGCTGGTGATCGGCTATGACCCGCTGCTGAGCCATCCCGGGGCGCGGGAAACCGCCGAGAACCTGAATGGGCTGGAGGCCCTCGTCGTGGTGGACCTATTCCTGACGGAGACGGCCAAGGCCTTCGGCACGGTCTTCCTGCCCGCCGCCAGCCCCTTCGAGAAGGAGGGCACCTTCATGAACGGGGAAAGGCGCGTCCAGCGGGTCCGTCGGGTGCTGCCGCCGAAGGGGAACAGCCGCACGGACCAGGCGATCCTGGCCGCCCTGGCGGAACGCCTGGGCGCCGCTCTGCGGTTCGCCCATCCAGATGCGGCCGCCGTGTGGGAGGAGGCGCGCCAGGTTTGGCCGGCCATCGCGGGGATCAGCCACGCGCGGCTGGATCGTGAAGGGGGTCTCCAGTGGCCCTGCCCGGCCGAGGACCACCCCGGCACGCCGGTGCTTCACGCGGGGTCCTTCCCCGAAGGCCGCGCCTCCTTCCGCCCCCTGGACTGGACCCCTTCGCCGGAGGCTCCGGACCGCGAGTTCCCCTTCCTGCTGAACACGGGCCGCAGCCTGTTCCACTTCAATGCCGCCACCATGACGGGGCGGACCCGGAACCACGAGCTGCGGGCGGACGATGAGCTGGAACTCCACCCCGACGACGCCGCGGAGCTGGGGCTTTCGGCGGGCGATCCGGTGCAGGTGCGGAGCCGCCATGGGGCCTTCACCCTTCGTGTCCGCCCCACGGACCGGGTCCGGCGGGGCGAACCCTTCGCCACCTTCCACGCAGTGGCCGCCTACGTGAACCTGGCCACGGGCCCGGGCCGGGACGCGGTCACGGGGACGCCGGAATACAAGGTTACGGCGGTGAGTCTGCACCCTACCGCCGACTCGAAGGTCCGGTAACCTGGGGCATGCTCAGCCATGCCGCCCAGCCGAACCCGCGACCCTTCCGCGAGAACCGGTTCCTCCAGGTCCTCTGCCTGCTCTACGCCCTCGTCTGGATCGTGACGGCCATCCGGCCCCTCTATCCCAGCGACTGGCGGATGGAGAACCTGCTGGTGGTCATCGCGGTGATCGGGCTGGCTGGCACCTACCGTCGTTTCCCACTGTCGGACCTCAGCTACCTGCTGATCACCGTGTTCCTGGCCCTGCATGCGGTCGGGGCGCACTACACCTACGCCAACGTGCCCCTCGGCTTCTGGATGAAGGCCCACTGGGGCCTGGCGCGGAATCCCTTCGACCGCATCGTCCACTTCAGCTTCGGCCTGCTGATGGCCTACCCCGCCCGCGAGGTGTTCATGCGGGTGGCCCGTACCCGGGGCTTCTGGAACTACTACCTGCCGCTGGATGTGGTGCTGGCGGCTTCCGCCGTCTACGAGATCATCGAGAGCCTCACGGCCCGGCTCGCCGCCCCGGAGCTGGGGGACGCCTTCCTCGGCACCCAGGGGGACATCTGGGACGCTCAGAAGGACATGTCGGCCGCCGCCCTCGGGGCCATCCTCACCATGCTGGTGGTGGCGCTGGTGCGGTGGATGCGCCGGATGCCGGAACCCTCACCCGAACCCGGCGCCTGAGCTGGGGTTCCCGGCGCCCTCCGCGGAGCTCAGATTCCGCCGTGCTCCCAGGAGGGCAGGGGCTTGTTCTCCAGGGCCACTTCGGTGCCGTCGTCCAGGATGAGCACAGGGGGATCCCCCAGCCGGAGGTCGACGATGGTGCGGCCGAGGAGGCGCTCGTGGTGGTCCCGCTGCCAGGGGATGCCCACGGGATAGGTGCGGCGGTAGGCATCCAGGGGGCCTTCGAGCTGGTGGCAGAGGCGGTGGAGGGCGGCGTCGAAGGCGGCCTCGAAGCCCTTGGGCGGTTCGGGGTCCAGGCCGGCGGCCCGGAGGAAGGCCTCCATGGGCGGGATGTCTCCGGAACCTCCGGCCACCCAGCGCCGGAGGCCGCGGCCATAGGGAGCGGGTCCATCCAGCGCCACGGCCCGGTCCCGGTGGATCCCCAGCCAGAGGGAGACCCGCCCGCAGGCGCCGGCGCCCTCGAAGTCCAGGGGAAGCTGGGCATCGTCATGGAAGACGACAGCACGGAGGGGCAGCCATTCGAAGGTCTCGGCCACCTTGGCGCCCACGGGACCAAGGCTGTCCCGGCGGAGGTCGGCGACGGCTTCCGCGAAGGTCTGGCGCAGGCTGGCCAGGCTGAGGACGCCCTCCGGAAGGCCCTGGGCGTCCAGGGCCAGGGGCGATTCGTGCCAATCCGCGGCGAGGGCCGGCAGCACCTGCTGGAAGAGGATCAGGGCCGGATCCCAGTCCCAATGGCGGGCGGGCTCGTAGCCCAGCTCGCGGCAGAGGTCGAACCAGGCGCGGTCCGGCGCCGCGGCCCCGGGCAGATAGATGGACCGGCCGTCCAGGAAGATCTCGCAGGCCGGGAGGCCGAGGGCGGACCGTCGGCGGCTCAGGCCCAGCTCATGACGCCCCAGGGTGGCCAGGGTGGTCTCCCGGTACGGATGGTCCTCCTGCCGCAGCACTTTCAGCGGCGCGCCGAGGATCCAGGCGTCCATGGACATCACCACCTCCCGGGGAGGCTAACCTGGGGTCACCATGGCATTCCGTCAATCCCAGAATGGGATTTCATGGTCGAAAATCAATCGACCTTCCGGAGTTCGGTCCCGGGGTAGTAGTGCTGGAGGATCTGCTGGAAGGTGGCGCCCTCCAGGGCCATGCCGTAGGCCCCGGTCTGGCACAGGCCCACGCCGTGGCCCCAGCCGCGCCCGTAGAACACCCAGCGGCGCTGGGCGCCCTGGCCGAGCGTGAGGAACCGGAAGACGTTGTCCTTGAGGCCCAGCAGGCCGCGGATGTGCATGCCCCGCACGCGATGGACCGCACCCTGGGTGTCCACCAGGGCCAGGTCCAGCACCCGGCCCTCCTGGTTGTGCTGGGCCCGGAGCTCGCGGATGCCGGGCACCTTCATGCGCTTGCGCACCAGGGCCAGCAGATCCGCCTCGGTGTACTCCACCCGCCAGTGGGCCGTGGGGCTATAGCGATCCCAGGCGGCGCCGTCGGGATCGAGGCGGCGCACCAGCACGGCGGCCGGTCCGCCGTCGGGGATCCACTTCAGGCGGTCTCCCACCTGGATGTCGGCCTTCGGGACCAGGCGCAGGCTCCCGTCCGGCGCCTCCTCCGCGAGGAGCAGCCGGGGCGAGAGGGCCAGGGGCTCGGGGCCGCCCCGCTTCCGCCGGACCTGGCGGTCCATCAGCAGGCTGCCCTCGCCCAGCGCCAGGGGCTCCAGGTCCTGCCACATCCGGCCCAGGGCGGAGAGGGCCTGCCGCAGGGTGGGCGGCTCCGGGGCGGCCCAGGCGGCCGCGGGCACCAGGCCGCGCCGGGTGAGGAAGGTGGCCAGGAGGCGATCCGCGGCGGGGAGCTCGGAAGGCAGGAAGTAGGCCGCGTCCTGGGGGCGCTCCTGCCCCGCCACCACCTGCTCCAGGCCCAGGGCGCGCGCCAGGGCGAGCATGAGGGGGCCCTGACGGGACAGGGGCGCGGGCTTGAGGCCCAGGCGTTGCTGGAGGGCCAGGACGGGAGCCGCCAGATCGTCCGCGGTGGCGGGGCGGGCCAGGCGCTCGCCGCTCAGCCAGTCCACCGGCACGATGTCCGCGGCCAGCCTCAGCAGGTCCCAGGTGAGCCAGGGCTGCTGGGCCTCCGTCGTCACGGACACGCCGGAGGCGAAGGGCAAGGTGAGGGGCTTGGCGGGATAGCAGGTGGCGGCCTTGAGGTAGGGGGCGTCGCCGCCGAAGACCTCGGACACGTCCACGGTGTGGCCGCCGCAGTTGGCCATGAAGAGGGCCAGGATGGGCTTGCCGGCATAGGTGGCGAAGAGGCCTTCGGTCTCCTGGATGGCCCGGTCCGTGAGGGCCTGCTCGCCGTCGCGGCCACCGTACACCTGGTCGGCCACGGTGTCGCCCATGTCGAAGCCGTCCGCCGCGCGCTTGCCGCGGTTGGCCACGGCATAGGTGCGGGCGGCCACGGCCTGGGCCTTCAGTGCTTCCAGGCTGGGGAATTCCCAGGCGCCCATCTCCTTGGGCACCACGCCGCGCAGGTAGGTCTCCAGGTCCAGCGTGTTCACGACCGTCAGGCGGCCCTGCGCGTTGGGGAAGATCTCCACCTTGCCGCGGTAGCGGCCCTTGCCGTTGAGGCTGGTGAGCTCACCCGCGGGCTTCAGCCACACGCCGCCGAGGGGCAGGGCTCGCCGCTCGTAGCGCTCGGTGACGGCGTAGAGGGCGCGACCCTTGCGCGGCTGGGCGCTCCGGGATTCCGTGGCCACCCACAGCTCCTCGAAGCCCAGGTCCTGGAGCTTCTGGAGCAGGGGCTCGGCCTTGACGGCCTCGGGGAAGTGCCCCACCAGCACGCGCCAAGTGTCGGCGTCCGGCACCTTCACGCGATCCGACGGCTCCCCCAGCTTCCGGAGGCGGGCCATCAGGGCCGCGGCGTCGTCGGTTCCGAGAGGTCGGCCCACCTGGATGCGGTACTCGCTGGTGGGGTCCGAGACTCCCCGGCTGTCCCACCAGATGCGGACCTTCTCGTCCGGCGCCAGCCGCAGGATCGGCTTCCCCGCGCGGTCGCAGATCTGGCCGCCGCCCTCCAGGGACACGATCCATTCCGTGGCCTGGGTGTCGAGCCCGATCTTCAGCGGAGGCTGGGCGGCGGGGGCGGAGACGAGCGGCAGGACCAGGGCGGGAACGAGGAAGGGCTTCATCCGCCGCATTGTCCCACGAAACGGGAGAGGGCCTGCCAGCGCCGGGCCCGCAGCGCCTCCATGTCGAGCATCGTTCCGGCCGACCCGCCGCGGTGGAGCAGGAGGGCGAGGCAGGTCCGGTCCGTGGGCCGGTAGAAGAGGGCGGGGCCCGTGTAGCCCAGGTGGAACCACCAGCCTGAGGGAGGGCCCGGCTCGGGATCGAGGGGCGGCGCCGGAGGCGGCATGTCCGGCGCCGGGTCCTCGATCACGCAGACGCCCAGGCCAGCGGGAATTCTGGACAACAACTGTCCGAACCGGCCTCCGCCAGAGGAGAGCGCCTGGAGGCCCAGGCCCCAGCGGGATCCGTTCTCTCCGGCGGTGGTCCCGGCCGCCATGCGTTCGGGCCAGCCCGCGGCCACCCAGCGCGCCAGGGCCGCGGCCAACTGCGGCGCGGTGGCGCCGAACCCCGCGTGGCCGGGCATGCCCGCCCGGGCGTTGGCGTCCTGGGGCAGCCGCGGGTCCCGCGGGGGCAGGGGGTGATCCGTGGCCAGCCGCCAAGCCTCGGCGTCGGGGGCGTCCGGCAGCTCGACGGGCGCGTCAAGCCAGGGGGTGGGTGACAGGCCCGATGTCGCGCCGAGCCTCCGGAAGGAAACGCGAGTCTCGGCCTCCACCAGCTCCGCCAGCAGGCGGTAGTTCAGGTCCGAGTAGGTGGCCAGTCCCGGCGTGGCGGGTCGGAGCAGGGGATGGTCCGGCACGGGGCGCCGCAGCTGGGCGGCCAGGGTCTCGCCCGTGAAGGGCCGCCAGGGCGGCAGGCCGGAGCTGTGTGACAGCAGCTGCCGCGCCGTGAGCGGCGTGTCGCGGTCATGGAAGCCCAGGGCCCAGCGCCGGTCCGCGTCCAGATCCAGGAAGGCCAGCGCCAGCGGCGCCGTCACCAGGGGCTTGGCGAGGGAGGCGAGGTCGTAGAACCCGCTCACGCCTGCCGGATCTCCGCCAGGCTCTTGGCCACGGCCTTCTGCACCTGGTCGGCCACGCGCATGGCCTCCTGGCCTTCCTCCCAGGTGACGCCCTCCTGGCCCCGGCCCAGGCAGGCGGCGTGGAAGGCTTCGATCTCCAGGCGGAGGGGCTCGCCCTCCTCGATGCTGGCGGTCTCCGGCCGCACCTCGGGGCCGTCCGGGCCCATGACCAGGCGCAGCAGCTCCAGCTTCTGGGCGGCGAAGTCGAGGCTGGCGTACTCCTTGTCGCCGAAGGCGCGGAGGGTGCGCTCCTTCTTGCGGGCCACGCGGCTGGCAGTGACGGTGGCGAAGGCGCCGCCCTCGAACTTCAGGCGGGCGTTCACCAGGTCGGCGTAGGGCGTCAGCACCGGCACGCCCACGGCCACCACATCCACCACGGGACGCCCCACCAGGGCGCGCAGCAGGTCGAGGTCATGGATCATTACGTCCATGATCACGTCCACCTCCAGGCTGCGGGCCGGGAAGGGCGAGACGCGCACGGCCTCCAGGAAGCGGGGCTTGAAGCCTCGGTCGCGCAGGGCCGCCACGGCGGGATTGAAGCGCTCCAGGTGTCCCACCTGGGCCACGAGGCCGGGCCGGGCGGTCCGGGCCTCGGCCAAGGTCGTCAGCAGGGCCGCGCCCTCCTCCAGAGAGGCGGCCAGGGGCTTCTCCATCAGGACGTGCTTGCCGGCCTTGAGGGCCTGGGCGCCGAGGGCATGGTGGAAGCCCGTGGGCGCGGCGATCTGGACGGCGTCCACCTCCGCGAGCACCTGGTCCAGGGAGGCAGCCCAGGGCGCGCCGAATTTTCCCGCAATCTCCGGGCCCCGGACCGGATCAGGATCCACCACGGCGGTCAGCACGGCGTCCGGCGCGGCCGCGGCGATCCTCGCATGGTGCTGGCCCAGGTGTCCCACACCGACGACGGCGACGCGCAGCTTGGACATGACAGCCTCCTGACCAATCGAGCCTAGCAGGGCTGCTACCCTGGGGGTCTTCTTCGCGAGGGTGACCATGAACCTGAAGCTCGAGGCCGTGAATCTTGTCCGCTGGCTGCACTTCGTGACCCTGGCCGTGGGTGGCGGAGCGGCCGTGGTGGCGCTGCTCCTCTCCGGTTTCGAGGAGGGCCGCGAGGAGATTCGGGGCCTGGCCGCGACGATCTGGGCGAAGGTGGTGGCCTGGTCCTTCCGGCTGGCGCTGGTCGCCGGCATCGGGCTCCTGGTCCTGATGATCCAGGGCGGCCAGAATCCCCTGAAGCACGGCCACTACTTCCACATCAAGCTCCTGCTGGTGCTCGTCCTGGTGGGCCTGTCCGAGATGACGCCCAAGGCCCTGGCGGCGGGCAAGCGGGGGTCCGCCTTGCTGGTCTTGATGTTCTTCCTAGCCTCGAGCTTCATCGTCTACAACAAGGGCCTCTTCGGGGGTTCCCCGGCCCCGGCCACGGTGATTCCCGCCACGGCGGACACCACCTTCACGGCCCGCTGATCCATGCGGCGCCTGGTCTGGATCCTGGCGGGGACGAGCCTCCTCGCCGGGTGGCCGGAGACTGTCCCTGAACGCACGCAGCTCCGGCGAACCTCCACGGTGGCGGAGGTCCGGGCCTTCATGGAGGCGTTGCGGAAGCAGGCCCCGGCCCTGGAGCCCTATCTGCTCAAGGGCGCGCCGCGGGCCACCGAGACCGGCCAGCCCCTGCTGGCCTGGCGCCTGAGGGGCACGGGAAAGGATCCGCTCCGCGTCTACGTGAACGCCAACATCCACGCCGGCGAGGTGGAGGGCAAGGAGGCCATCCAGCAAATCGTCCGCGAGTTGCTCCAAGGCAAGCATCCAGTGCTGCGGCACGACCTCGATCTGGTGGTCATGCCCGCCTACAATGCCGATGGCACGGACGCGCTGGATCCCGCCATCCGGCCCTGGCAGCCCAACCCCACGGAGAGCGGCGTGGGCCGGCGCGAGAACGCCCAGGGACTGGACCTGAACCGCGACCTCATGAAGGCGGCCGCGCCGAACACCCGCTGGCTCCTGGCCATGCTCCGCGACTTCGACCCGGCGGCGGTGCTGGATCTCCACACCACCAACGGCAGCACCCACGGCTTCCACCTCACGCACGGCCCCGCCTGCACCCTGGGCGCGGACGAGGGCCTGCTGGCCTTCAACCGGAAGATGCTGGTGGAAGTGCGTGAGCGCCTGAAGGCCGAGGGCATGCCCACCTACGACTACGGCAACTTCGTGCCCTACAAGCCCACGCCGGAGAAGCCCCCCACGGCCTGGGAGACCTACGATGCCCACCCCCGGCTGCTGACCAACTACCCGGCCCTGCGCAATCGCCTGGCGGTGCTCTCGGAGAGCTACGTCTACCGGGACTGGCCGGACCGCATCTCCGACACGCGACGCTTCGTGCTGGCCTGCCTGGCCTGGATGGCGGAGCATCGCGGCGAGGTCCGGAGCGAGATCCGGATGGCCCAGGCCCGCTGGACCGAGGCCTGGACGAAGGAACCCGTGTCCCTCCCGCTTTCCGCGAAGCTGAAAGAGGTCGAGCGCGCGCCGTTCGACTGGGTGGATCCCACCCGGGACGCGAAGGGCCGCCTGGTGGGCGAAAAGTCGCGCACCCACCTGGTGCTGCCCAGCTTCGTGGGCTTCGAGGGGCGGGACTTCGTGCCGGTGCCGGCCGGCTACCTGGTGGACCCGGCCTTCGCCGCCGCGATCCGTCCCCTTCTCGAGGCCCACGGCCTGAGGGTGCTGGAAGGCCGCGCCCGGCCGCGGACCCTGCCCCTCCTCAGATTCGAGGAGACAGGTCGCAAGCTCTCCCCGTCGGCCTACCAAGGCGTCTTCACGCTGGAACTCCAGGGCGCCTGGAAGGCGGGGACGGTACCCAAGCCCATGGAGCTGCCCTGGACGCCCACGGACCTGGACCGGGCGCTCTACGTGCCCCTGGACCAGCCCCTCGGCCGCCTGGCCTTCTACCTGCTGGACCCCCGCAGCACCGACAGCCTGGTGTTCTGGGGCCTCTTCCACACGGTCCTGCTCCGGGGCAACGGCATGTGGGGCGAGCCGCCCAGGTTCCCGATCCTGGCGGTGGGACGTGGAGATGCCGGCCTCGTGACAGCCCAGCATTCTCCTGCGCCACAAGCGCAGGAATGACCCGGGGCGCCGAAAAGCGCCCCGAGCCTGCACGCAGCCTCGGTTGGGACCTCAGTCCTCCGGTTCCCCATGGTCGCCGTTGTGCCGGGGCCCCCGCTCCGCGAGCCTGCAAATCGGGGGAGTAGGAACAGGCGGCGGTGCAGCCTGTCATCGCGGGCAGCCAGAAACGCGTGCGGCCGGGAGACCCGGCCGCTCAGCGTCCGCCCGGAGGGCGTGGGGCACGGGACCTCAGTCCTCGGGTTCCTCGTAGTCGCCGTTGTGCCGGGGGCCCCGCTCCGCGAGCCCGCGAAGCGGGGGAGTGGGAGCACGGCGCGGGGCGCCGTGCGATCGCGGGCAGCCAGAAACGCGTGCGGCCGGGAGACCCGGCCGCTCAGCGTCCGCCCGGAGGGCGTGGGGCACGGAACCTCAGTCCTCGGGTTCCTCGTAGTCGCCGTTGTGCCACACGTTCTGCACGTCGTCGTTGTCCTCGAGCAGGTCCACGAGCTTGAGGAAGCTGGTGAGCTTGGAGCCTTCGAGGGCGGTGCTGGTGCTGGGGGCCATGATGATCTTGGCCTCGATGACGGGGAGCTTGGCGGCGTCCACGGCATCCTTCACGGCCTGGTAGGACTCGGGGCTGGTCTTGATGACCCAGGCGTCGCCCTCGTTGGCCACGTCGTCGGCGCCGGCTTCCAGGGCCACTTCCATGACCTTGTCCTCGGAGACTTCCGGCTCCACGACGATCTGGCCTTCTTTGGTGAACAGGTAGGCCACGGAGCCCTGCGCGCCCAGCTCTCCCCCGAACTTGGTGAAGTAGCTGCGGACCTCCGGGGTCGTGCGGTTCTTGTTGTCGGTCATCGCCTCCACGAGTATCGCCACGCCACCGGGACCGTAGGCCTCGTAGACCACTTCCTCGTAGGTCACACCCTCCAACTCGCCGGTGCCCTTCTTGATGGCGCGCTCCCAGTTGTCCTTGGGCATGTTGCTGCCCTTGGCCTGGTCCACCGCCAGGCGAAGGCGGGGGTTGCTGTTCACGTCACCGCCACCGAGGCGGGCCGCCACGGTGATTTCCTTGAGGATCTTCGTGAAGAGCTTGCCGCGCTTGGCGTCCGCGGCGCCCTTCTTGTGCTTGATGGTGGACCATTTGTTGTGGCCGGACATGGGGGTGGCTCCTTCAGTCGTTCGTTCCGTGCAGCAACCGCTTCGCGTTTGCTGAAGAGTGAAAAGATTCATTTCAATACGTTGAAATCGACGCGCAGCGGCGGTTCCAACGTCAGGCTTCAGCCCCGCAGCGCCCGGCGCGAGACACGGGCAAAGGCCGGTGCCTCCTGGCGGATCATGGGGCGCTCGAGCATGAACTGGTACCACTGCTCGCCGTAGACCTTCATCTTGAGGGCCTTGCCGTTCTGCAGCAGGTTCCGGTTGGTGATGAGGCGCTCGTCGCCTTTGCAGACGCCGAGGCCCTGGTTGAGGATCTCGATGGCCTTGTCGCGCTCGCCCATCTCCACCAGCACGTACGCGTAGACGGCGTAGAGCAGGCTCTCCTTCTTGCCGGTCTTGAGGGCCAGGGCGAAGGTCTCCTTGGCCTTCTTCTTTTCGCCGCGCTTCCACTGGAGGATGCCCAGCATGGCCTTGGCGATGTAGTGCTGCATGGAGGCCGACGCCAGCAGGGGTTCGGCCTCCTCGTTCTTCTTGCGGAGGTACTGCACCACGCCGATCTGGCCGTCGATGCTGCCCTTCACGAGGAACTGCTTGGAGGAGAACCGGTAGCCCTCCTTCATGATCTCGATGGCCTTCTCGAACTGCTGCTTCTTCAGCTGATCGCCGGCCCGGGTGAAGATCTTTTCGAGCTCCTGCTGGACCTTGCGGCCCTGCCAGATGAAGAGGCCGGCACCCGCGAGGATGCCGATGGGCACGCTGATCCACAGCTTGATGCTGAGCAAGGTGGACAGCAGGATCACGGCGAGGGCGGCGCCCAGGCCGAGCAGGAGGTTGATCACAGGGGCTCCGATGGGGGCCCGGAACCGGGCCAAAGGGCCATTTTATCGGCCCTGAAGCCCATTTTCCATGCAGAGGTTTGGGACTCTACGCGATGACGCCGCTCCGGGAAGGGCTTGGCCGGCGACGGCGGAGCACGCGCTTCGCGGGAGCCGCGGGGGCCTCCTTGCGGGGCCGGCCGGGGCCGCGCTTTGCGATGGCCTCCTTCGGCTTGGCCACCTTGCGCACCTTGACCTTCTTTTCCTTCTTCACCCGCTCGCGGCGAACGAGGGCCGCGGCAGCCCGGCCCGTCACCACCACCCGAGTGCCGTCCTTGAGCTTCTTGACCTTGCTGCCCGGCTTGCGGCCGCGCTTGAGGCTCATGGACAGGGGCTCGGTTTCGAGCAGGTCGCGCTCAAGCTGGGCCTGGAGCGCCATCATCTCGCCCTGGTCTTTTTCGTGGTCGTGGCCGCAGAGATGAAGGAAGCCATGGATCACCAGCGTCTCGACTTCACGGCGCCGGCTGACACCGAACTTCTTGGCCATTTTCTCGGCAGTGGGAAGGCTGATCACGATGTCGCCAAGGTGCGGGAACGCCCCCTTTTCAGCGCTTGAGGGGAAACTCAGCACATCCGTCGTCATGTTTTTCCCGCGATGTTCGCGGTTGAGTTTTCTCATGCCGCGATCATCGACATAAGTCAGCGATACGCCCTGAGCATTTGGGGCAAGCCGATCCCGAAGGCTATGAAGCAGCTTCCCGAGGGACTGCTCGCCAGGTCCACGCATTTTGCTCCGGCTCGACCAATCGATCTGGAAGGGCAGCTTGGTATCAGTCATGGCCGGCTCCTGTGGAAGATCAGTCAAAGGGAATACATCATGGGGGCTATTGAGCCATTCGTCAATGTTTTCATTCTAGAGGCATGAAATGCATCAATGTTCCCCATTCAGATGATAGACCGGGGTGTTGGCGAAGCTGAACCAAAATGTCTTAAAAATATTGAATATAAAAGAGAAGTCATCGGCACAGCAAGGATTCAATCCCCTGGGCCGATCCCTGGCATCCTGGAGGCATGGAGCCCCACCTGCCCGCCTCCCTGTCCGCGCCCCTGGGCCGCTACCTGGAACTGCTCGAGCGATGGAACCGCACCCACGCCCTGACCTCCCTCGCCCCATCCGAGCGGCGGGAAGAGCTGCTGCTGGATGCGTCGGCGCTCCTCCCCTTCCTTGAAGCCCTCCCCTCGGGAGCCCGGGTGGCGGATCTGGGAACCGGCATGGGCTGCCCTGCGGTGGTGCTGGCCCTGGCCCGCCCCGACCTGGAGGTGCTCGCGGTGGATGCCTCCGCCAAGAAGCTGGCTTTCGTCCGCCAGGTGGTCCTGGAGCTGCCGTTGCCCAACCTCCGGCCTGTGCATGGCCGCCTGGAGGACCTGTCCCCCCTCGAGGCGGACCTCGGGACCGCCAAGGCCCTCGGATCCCTGGGGCAGCTGACGGCCTGGTGGGACCGGCACGGAAAACCAGGCGCTCCGTTTCTGGCGCTCAAGGGGTCGGACTGGTCCGGGGAGGTCCTCCCCCCCGGTTGGGAGGCCACCCCCCATCCCTATGCCTTGCCCACCCGGGGGCGGCGTGTGGTGGTGGAACTGAAGCGCCGGAACGACTGAGGCCCCCGAAGGGGCCCCGGTCTTCGCCAGTCTGTTCAGGAGTTCAACGGGTGAGGGTGTCGCCGAGGAGGATCTCCTCGGTGGTCCTGAGCAGCCGGCAGGTGGCCGTCTGGGCGTCCGTGCGGACCACGAGGGCCTGGCCGATGTAGTGGGTGGTGGTCTCCGTGGCCTTCTTCCGGTCGTCGTCCGGGCCCACGGGGAAGGTCTTGGTGCGGACGGCCAGCAGCACGTCGCCCACCTTCAGGCCGTCGTTGGTGCCCTTGTCCACGATCACCATGTCGCCGATGGCCGTGTGCTGGTGGGCATCGCGGGCGAAGACGACCACGGCCGAGTTCGGGGCCATCTTCACGGGATCGGTGATGTCCGTCCGGAGCTGGAGGGGCAGGTTCGCCGGCTCGGTGAAGCGCACCAGATGATCGCCCACCTCCACGCCGTCGAGGCAGCGCTCGATGATGGCGACGGATCCCTTGGGCTGGGGCGTCACCACCCGGAGCACGCCCACCTGCTGCACCACGTCGCCCATCTTGTGCTTGGTGGTGGGGTGCTTGACCTTGCGGGCCACGGTCTTGAGGATGAGGAAGCGGTCGCCGACCTTCACGCCCTGCTCGCTGCCGCCGTTCATGTAGACGGTCTCGCCCTCGGCGAGGTGCTGGCGGTCATCCCGGCGGTTCCCGGTCAGGGTGAAGGCGCCCTGGTTCTTGTAGTGCGCCTCGGCGCCGTCGGGGGCGAAGAAGGGCAGCTGGATGAAGTCCTGGAAGGCGAAGCCCAGCTCAGGCCGCCTGGCGGCCGTGTAGGCGCCCCGCCGGTCGGGCTGGAGGCCGGAGACGGATTCGGGGACGGAGGCGGCGGTCGCCACGGCGCGGGTCAGGTCGATGATCAGGGGATCCCCAGGGTAGATCCAGTGCGGATCCTTGATCCACTGGTTCAGCTCCCAGATCTGGGGCCATGCGTAAGGATTGCCCAGGTACTTCCCGGACAGATCCCAGAGGGTGTCCCCCTTCTCCACGGTGTGGGTGCGGGAGCCTTCTGGCACCTGGATTTCCTTGGGATAATCCCATTTCGAGCTGTGGGTCTCGACCTTGATCGTGCCAGCGGGCTCCTGGGCCACAAGCGCGGGAACAGCGAAGGTCAGGGCCATGAAGAGACCGGGTGCCAGCGCGAGGGCGCGCCGCCGACCGACAGGCAGACGATTGGGCTGGTGCATCAGGGACCCCCAGGGGATTAGGTGGTGCTGATTATAGGTCTTCGACGCGGATCATATCTGAAAATAATGCCAAGCGGTTGCGAACTTCATCCTGGGATATCTGCTCGAGGCGTTCCGTGGAGAACTGTTCCACGGTGAAACTGGCCATGACCGAGCCCACCAGGGTGGCGTGCTTGAGGGCGGTCACATCTGCCCGTTCGATCCAGGCCAGGTAGCCCAGGAAGCCGCCGGCGAAGGTGTCCCCGGCCCCGGTGGGGTCGAACACGTTCTCGAGGGGGTAGGCCGGAGCGGCGAAGATCCCCTCGGGCGTGAAGAGGGCCACACCGTATTCCCCGCGCTTGACCACCAGGGTGCTGGGGCCGAGGGCCCGGACCTTCTTGTAGGCCTTGATGAGGCTGTATTCCTGGGTGAGTTCCCGCACCTCGGCGTCGTTCACCAGGAGGATGTCCACTTCCTTCAGGACCGCGTCCAGGGCCGGACGGGCGCCCCGGATCCAGTAGTTCATGGTATCCAGCGCGATCCACTTGGGCCGCTTCGCCATCTGGCGCACCACATCCAGCTGCAGGACGGGATCGATGTTCCCGAGGAACAGGTACTCGCACTCCCGGTAGCTCCCGGGCAGGACTGGCTTGAAGTCGGCGAAGACATTGAGATCCGTGGCCAGGGTCTGGGCCTCGTTCAGGTCATAGCCGTAGGCCCCCTTCCAGCGGAAGCTCAGGCCCTTGACCTTCGACAGGCCCGCCAGGTCGATGGGGCGTCCCTCGAAGACGCGCATCTGGTCCGGGCCGAAGTCCTCCCCCACCACGGCGACGATGCGGACGGGATGGAAGCGGCTGGCGCTCAGGGAGAAGTAGGTCGCGGAGCCGCCCAGGGCGTGCTCGCGGCTGCCGAAGGGTGTTTCCAGGTCATCAAAGGCCACACTGCCAACCACCAACAGACTCATCGGGGGAACTCCATGTGATTCGAACCAGGCAACCGGATCAGGACTGGGGTTGGGATGGGGTGAAATAGAGCAGCCAGGCCTGGCTGCCGCCCATGGGCACCGGTGCCTGGGCGAATCGCGCCACCATGGGCGCCTTGCCGGAGGCCAACAGGGCCAGCAGGCCCTCATGGAGCGCCGGCTCCGGACCCAGGATGACCTGGAGGCTGCGCCAGCCCAGCACGAGGCCGTCCTCCAGGCGGTCCTTCAGTCGGTCCATGGCGTCCTGGAGCGTGTGGCCGCGGAGGTCCAGCACGCCGTCCACATCGATGGCCATCCCCGCCGCCAGCTGGAACCGCATCGGAGAGGGCGGGGGCACCTCCGGCGTGCCGGCGGGGGCGGCCGCTTCGACGGCTGTGGGGGGCTCCGGGGGAAGAACCGGGGGCGCCTTCTCCGCTGGGGGAGGCGGCGGAACCTGAGCTGGCCTGATCGCCGGGACCGGGGCTGGGGAAGCCTGGGCCATGGGCCCGCGCGGAATCGGCTTCAGGCCTTTCAGGTCCTTGAGGGCTTCTTCAAAGGTCTCGGGCGGAGGCGGAGGCGGTGCGACGGGGGCCTCGGAGGGCGCGGTCGGGGGTTCGGGGGAGGCCTTGGCCGGGCGGGGGGTCTTGGCTTTCAGGCCCATGGCCGACAGGAAGACCTCGTCTTCGTCATCCAGGCTGGTGGGGGCCGATGGCTTCGGGGCGGGTTTGGGAGCGGGTTTCGGCGCAGGGGCAGGGACCCCTTCCGCTCCCAGCTGCTGCTTCAACTTCGCCAGATCCTGCTTCCACGCCATGAACCATCCTCGTCCTGTCCAGAGTAGGCCATCGCGGTCCCGGCCCAAAGCCTGCTGTTGCAATCCGGCACGCGACCGAGGCAAAACGCCGCGATCGCGCCAGAGCCTCAACCGGAGTATTCTGCGCTGGATCCAAGGATTGACGGGGCTTGCCCTAAGCTGGCATGCCGTTCGCTCCGTAGTTTTCCAGCACCATCCATGGGAGGCCCTATGCGCCGAATCTCGATGCTCCTGCTGCCCACGCTCCTCGCTTCGGGCGCAGCGCTACACGCCCAGTCCCCGCACATGGGCTTCAGCCTGAACCTCACCATCCCCACCGGGGAGTTCTCCAGCAAGACCTACCCGGCCTACTACAGTCCTTCCGCGGGCTACGTGATCCCCCCCCAGAAGGAGACCTACGACGTGGGCCTCGGCGGCAGCTTCACGGTCAGCTTCCCCGTCGACCGCAGCCTGGCGATCCGCCTGAACTTCAGCGGATCCGCCGAGAACGGGACCAATCGCGCCCCGGGCGAGACCACCATCAACCTTCGCCATTCCATGTTCAACCTGGGTGGGGACCTGCAGATCTTCCCCGAGGGGACCGCCTACCGGCACCGCGGCTTCTATTTCGTGGCGGGGCTCTCGGCGGACTTCGAGCAGTTCGATCGCAGTTTCGGCGATCCGCTCTACGACTACACGGACACCACCCGCAAGAGCCGCATGGGCGGATCCCTCGGCTTCGGCCACAGCTTCGGCTATGACGCGGGGTTGCGGTTCACGCTGGAGGCCACCTACCACAAGACCCTCACTTCCCACGACGTGGATGCCGGCGATCCCCCCGCCACCGACTTCGTGAAGGTCGGGTTCGGGTTCGTGTTCTAGGGTTTCTTCCACCGACGAAGAAGCGGCCCTCGCGGGCCGCTTCTTCATTCAGGGAAGGGCTCATTTCTTGGGAGCGGCCTTCTTCTTCCGGGCCTTGGGCCTGGCCGGCTCGGCCGGCTCGTCCTTGCCCAGGAGGGTGTTCACGAGGCGGGTGGCATCCTTGTTGGCGGGATCGAGCTTCTGGAGGCGGCGGGCGTAGGCCAGGCGCTCCTGCTGGGGCCGGGAATCGTCGGCCTTCACTTGCTCCACCTTCCCGGCCACGAAACGGGCGGTGCCGCCGGCCTCGGCGATCTCAGCCTTCTCGCGATCCAGGAACGCCTTCCAGTCCTCGGCAGCCTTGGTGGTGTTCACCTTGGTCTGGCGCAGCCGCTCGAGAATGCCGTCGATGTCTTTCAGGGCGCGCTCGCTGTGGGCGATGGCGGCCTTCTGCTCGTCCATGAAGATCCGGAGCTGCTGGCGGAGCTTCATCTGCTCCTGGGTCAGGCCGGGGGCCTCGTCCAGCTCCTTCAGCCGCGGGGCCTGCTTGTCCATGGCATTCCGGAATTCCTGGAGTTTGGCCTCGTGCTCGGCGCGAGTCTTGGCCAGCAGGGGCTCGGCCGTAGCCAGGTTCTCTTCGGCGGCGGCCTGCGCCTTCTGCAGATGGAGGACCGCCTCCTCCCAGCTGCCTTCGGCCACGCAGGCCCGGGCGGCCAGGCTGCGGAGGGCCGCGAGGGCGTGCATGTCGTTGTAGTCGGAGGGATTGACCGTGAGGCCCTCCCGGCCGAGAAGGGCCTCCACCCCGCGGCGGACGGTCGAGGCGTCACCCCGCTCCAGCTGGAGCTCCCAGGGACCCCGGACCTCCTTGAACCGATCCGTGAGGCTCTGGGCGCCCAGGCTGGCGGCCAGGGCGCAGGCAAACAGGATTCCGAGGCGGCTCATGGTCGCTCCCTCCAGGTCGTACGCGGCGTGCTCACTTCTTCTTGCCGGCCTTCTTGGTGGGCCTGGCTTCCTTGGCGAAGGGTTCCTTGCCCTGCTTCAGGTTGTCCAGGGCCTTCGTGGCCGTGGCGTTGCCGGGATCCAGCACCAGCAGGCGGTTGAGGAACGCGGCCTGGGTCTGCGTGCCGTTCAGCTTGGTGACGTTCTCGTGGTTGCGGAGCACCGCGTCCACCCAGTTCTTCTTGCCGACGATCTTGATCTTCTTCATCGCCTGCTCGGTGTTGAACTTGGTGATCTCGTCGTTCTGGCTGGCCAGAACCTCCTTGGCCTTGGCGAGGGAGGTCTCCGCGGCCTTCACCATGCCCTCGGCTTCCTTGCGGTTGTCGGCGAGCACCTTGATCACCTTGGGTGCGTTGGCGATGTTCTGCTTGTGGACCGGGAGGGCCGCGTTGATCTGGTCGAGCTCCTGCTGCTGTTCGGGGGCCTTCGCGGCCCGCGCCTTGAGGTCTTCCAGGCCCTTGGCATCCAGCTTCGTCTGCTTGGAGTTCACGGCCGCGATCTCGTCCTGCAGGGCCTTCAGGCCGGTCTGCAGCTCCTGCTGGCGGCTCGCGTGCTTGGCGATGTAGTCCTGGGAATCCTTGGCGGCCTTGTCCCACTGGGCGGCGATGGGGGACTGGGCCTTCTCCAGGTCCGCCTTGATCGCCTGGGCGGTCCTGAGCCGCTTGTCCTGGATCTCGAGGGCCTTCTCCCACTGGCCGGCCTCGGAGGCGGCGTTCGCCCAGAGGCGATAGAAGGAGAGGAGGCCCTGGGCATTGTCCATGCTCTGGCCGATGGTCTGGAGGTTGGCGCCGTTGAACGCGGGGCGCTCGGCGGGGATCAGGCTCTCCACCTTCTTCATGGCTTCCTGGGCCTGGAAGGTCTTGAGCATCTGATTGACCCCGGGCAGTTCCGCATTGAACCGCTGGGTCAGGTCGATGGGGGCGGGGGCCTGGGCCACCAGCGCCACGGCGGGGAAGAGGATGAGAGGCATCGGGCGCATGGGCACTCCGTAAAAGTCCAGGCTCCAGGGTAGCGAAAAGGCCCAAGGCCTGCCCGCCCCAAGGACAACTTGTGATGGGATCAGCCTTCCTGCCGCTTTTCCTCCAGCTCCAGCCAGGCGATCTCGAGATCCTCCAATTCCGCGCGGGCCGCGTCCTGGTCCTTCAGGGCCTGATGGCCCGGGCTGTCGGCCCGCAGGAAGGCCGATGGGTCGGCCAGGGCCCCATCCAGCTCGGACAGGCGGGCATGGAGGGTGTCCATCGCCTGCTCCACCTCGGCGAGACGCCGCAGCTCCTTCTGGGAGAGCCCCGGCTTGCGGGCCCGCGGCACCGCGGCTTTCACCGCGGCGCGGGCCGCCTCGGGCCGGGCCGCCTCCAGGGAGGCCGCCCGGGCCTCCCGCAGGCTGCGCACGGTGGAAGGCGCGCCTTCATAGAGTTCCCAGCGGGGTGAACCCTCGCCGTTCCAGGCCAGCGTGTGGGTCGCCACCTGATCCAGGAAGAAGCGGTCGTGGCTCACCAGGAGCAGCGTGCCCTGGAAGCCCAGCAGGGCCTCCTCCAAGTTCTGGAGGGTGGGGATGTCCAGGTCGTTGGTGGGCTCGTCCAGCACCAGCAGGTCGGCCGGACTGAGCATGGCCTTGGCGAGCAGGAGGCGGTTGCGCTCGCCGCCGCTGAGGGTGGCCGCGCTCCGGTTCTGCTGGTCCACCGGGAAGCCGAAGCGGGTGAGGTAGACGTGGGCCAGCAGGGTGCCGCTGCCGGTGTCCACCACCGCGGCGCGGTCCGCCAGGTTGTCCAGGATGCTGCGGGCGCCGTCGAGCTCACCCCGCCCTTGGGAGATGGTGGTGGTGGCGAGCTTCGGATGGCGGTACACCTCGCCCTCGAGGGGCTCCAGGTCTCCCAGCAGCACCTTCAGCAGGGTGGACTTCCCGCAGCCGTTGGGGCCCAGCAGGGCCACCCGCATCCCGCGCTGGAGGCTCAGGTCGAGGCTATCCAGCAGCTCGGGTCCGCCGGGGTAGGCGAAGTGCAGGCCCTCGGCGCGGATCAGGGCGTCGCTGCGGTTGCCGCCGGCGGCGAAGGCGAGCCCCTGGCGCGCCTCCAGGCGGGTGCGGTCCTCCACCGTGTCCTTGAGGTCGAGCACTTCCTGGATGCGCAGCTTGGACTTGCGGGTGCGGGCCTTCGCGCCGCGCCTCAGCCAGGCCATCTCGCGCCGCAGGCGGTTCTGCATGTGCTCCGTGAGGCGGGCCTCGCGGAACTCCCGGTCCGATTTCTCCAGCAGGTAGTCGCTGTAGCCGCCCTCGTAGCTGCGGAGCCCGCCGTCCTCCAGCTCCAGCATCCGGGATACCACGGCGTCCAGCAGGTGGCGGTCGTGGGTGATGAGGAGAAGGGCGCCCCCGAAGGCCTGGAGCCAGGCTTCCAGCTTCTCCACCTGGTCAGGGTCCAGGTGGTTGGTGGGCTCATCCAGCACCAGCACGTCCGGCTCCTTGAGCCAGGCCTGGGCCAGGGCCACGCGCTTGCGCCAGCCTCCGGAAAGCGATTCCACCTCGGCGTCCAGGTCCTCCAGGCCCCAGGTGGTGGCCGCCGCCTTGAGGCGCGGCTCGAGATCCCAGCCCCAGTGCTCGATCTGATGTTCCACGCTTTGCAGTTCGTCAAGCAGCCTTGCTTCCTCGGGGCCGGTTGCGCCATGGAGCGTCTCGTGGATCCGTTGGTGGCGGGCCAGCAGGGCCGCATGGTCCGCCAGGGCGGCTTCCAGGGCCTGCCGGATGCTGGCGCCCGGGGCGAAATGAGGCTCCTGGCTCAAGCGCGCAACGCGGAGTCCCTGGGTGATCACCACCTCGCCGGAATCGGGTGTCTCGTCCCCGGTCAGCAGCCGGAACAACGTGCTCTTCCCCGCGCCGTTGCGCCCGATGAGACCGACCTTCTCCCCCTGGAAGAGACCGAGGCTCAGTCCGTCCAGAATGGCTGTCGCGCCATAGCGTTTCGTGACATTGATCAAACTCAGGGCGATAGAAGGCAAGAAGGGCTCCTAAGACCTTCCAGAATCCCATGGATGGGGAGATCCTTGCCCGCAAAGAATTCCGTGAGGTCGCCATGTCCCTTCAGGAAGAACTCCAGATGTCGAAGCTCCCGTCCCCGGGGGTCCAGCTCGTGCTGCAGCTGATGCTGACGCGGGAGGCCGTCGTCCGGGTCCAGGAACGCCTCTTCGAGGCCCATGGCCTCACCATTCAGCAGTACAACGTCCTGCGCATCGCCCGGGGCGGCCCGGCCAAGGGGCACCCCATCTACGAGATCGAGCGGCGCATGATCTACCGCTTCGCGAACGTGACGCGCCTGGTGGACCGCCTGGAGGCGCAGGGGCTGCTCAAGCGGGTGGCGGACCCCAAGGACCGGCGCGTCAGCCGCGTCGTCATCACGCCCAAGGGACGGCGGCTCATGGAGCGCCTCGACGAGCCCGTGCGCAGCATGGCCGCCCAGATGACCAGCTGCTGCGACGAGCAGGAGTGCCTGAACATGTCGGTCTGGCTGGAGCGCCTGCGGGAGCACTGCCTCCACCAGGAGGAGACGGTTCAGGAAGACCTGGTGGGCGCCATCAACTGATCCAGCAGCTGGTAGGCGGCCGGTTCGGTCACGCCGTCCAGGCGCAGCCAGCGGCCCTGTCCGAGGTCCATCCACAGGAGGCGCGAGGCGGGATCCCACCAGCCCTGGCGGAAGGTGCGGGCGCCCGCCAGCCGCCGGTTCCCCTTGAGTTGGGCCTGCCCGGGGCGGGGGACGGCCTCCACCTTCCAGGTTCCGTTCAAGGTGAGGGTGCCCTGCCGCAGGTTCCACCGCCCGCCTGGCAGGCGGAGGACACTCCCGTCGGAGGTCGCCACCCGATCGCCTTCGATGCGGATGCCCTTGCCCCAGGGGGCAGAGCCTTCACGCTCCGGAATCCAGCGGACGCCTGAGAAGGCCTGGGCCGCGCCCTCCCAGCCCACGCTGCCGAGGTCGGAGAGATCCGTGTCCCCGAGCTTGATGCGGAGGGCCGAGGCCGGGGCCTGGTCGAAGGTGGGGTCCACGGGCACCCAGCGGTCCTTCAGCTTCACCTCGACCCAGAAGTGCAGGCCAAGGGTCTCGCCCAGGCCCACCCAGCCGGTGACGCCGCGGGCGGGGACGCCCAGGCGGCGCAGCAGGGCCACAGCCAGCACCCCATGCTCGGTGCAGTCGCCCCGCGGATTGCGGCAGACCTCCAGGGCCGAGGCGAAGCCCACGGTGAAGTCCTTGTCGGAGATCCAGTCGAAGACGAAGGCGGTCACACGCTTCGCCACCTCCCAGCGCGGCAGGCCTGGAGGCAGGGCCATGCGCCGGAGGAGGCCGTCGAAGGCGGGATCACGGAAGGGCACCAGGGGGCTGGGGGCCAGGTAGCGGGCCTCTTCCGGCGCCGGAGTGCCCGTCACGGGGGACTGGGCCGCTTCCGCGGCGCTGGGCGGCGCCGCCTGGGAGAGGCGCCACCGGCCATCCGGGAGCCGCGTCTGCTGGGCGTCCTCGGGCAGGGACGGCGGGGATCCCTCGGCCCGCAGCGTCAGGCTCTGCAGCCAGGGCTGGAAGGGGTGGGGCGGCAGGGTCTGGAGGGTGCGCTCGAAGAATCCCGTGGCATCGCCGGCGCGGGCCTCGGGCGGGGGAAGCTCCGCACGCTGCATCAGGATGGCGAGGCCGCCCAGGTCGGTCTTCTGGCGCAGCTCGCCCGCCGTGGGCGAAATCCAGACTTCAACCGGCGCCGACGACGCGCCCTGGGTCTCCTGGCCGGTGAAGCGCACGGCGTCCGGAAAGCCGGGAAGCGGCACCGCCCCTGCCGGTTCGAGGCTGAGGGTGCTCCACTGCTGGACCGGGAAGGAGTAGGTGATCACCTTCACGGGACGGCGCAGCCGCGCGGCCTCCATGAGGCGGGCGTCGAGATCCTCGGGCCAGAGCAGCGCGCCGTCGGGCACCTGGGTGCGCAGGGCCGCCCCGTTCAGGGGATGCAGGTTCAAGGCACGTGGATCCGACGGCGACCACTCCGCCCGGCCCTCGAAGGGCTCCTTGGAGAGCTGGAGCCGCCAGGTGAAGGTCATGGCGCCGTCCGTGCCGCGGCGGGCGGTCTGGTCCACTTCCTGCCGGATCTCCTGGCCGAGGCGCGTGATGGACAGCCACTCGCGGTTCCGCACTTCGCGGACGCCGCCTCGGGTCTTCGTCTCCTGGGATGCTCCGCCCACTTCCTGTCCGCCCACCCATTGGCGGTAGGTCCGGACCGGGGCGTCCTGGGCGAGGAGGATCCCGCCGAGGGCGGCTGCGGAAAGGAGGGATGCGCGCATCCCTCCAGTCTATCGGTTGAATCCGGGCAGACTGGAAGGGTGATCCGGACCTATGCCGCCATCGTGCTCAAGGCCGTGCCCTTCGCCGAGGGCGGGGCCGTCGTCTCTTTCCTGTCCGAGCACGGGGAGCGGCTGTCGGGCCTGGCCAAGGGGGTGAAGAAGCCCACGGCCAAGTGGGTGGCGGCTTTCGAGCCGCTGGGCATGGTACGGGTGAGCTTCTTCGGCAAGGAGCAGACCGAGCTGAAGCGGGTCACCCGCTGCGAGCTGGCCTTCAGCCCGCTGACCCTCGGCCACCTGGAGTGCAGCCTCGTCATGGCCTGCTTGGCGGACCTCTTCGACCGGGTGGCCAAGGAGGGCGTGGAGGACGACCGCCTCTACCGGCTGCTGAGCGCCTGCGGGCGGGCCCTCAAGGCCGACCCGGACAATGCCCTGGGCATCCTGGCCTACGCCGAGCACTGGCTGTTGCACTGCCTGGGCCTGCTGCCCCACCCGCGGGTCTGCGGGCGCTGCGGGAAGGAGGTGGCGCCGCTGGTCCTCCTGAGCCCCGAACACGGCTGGTGCTGCGCGGAGTGCACGCCGGTGGATCCCGCCGAGGCCCTGCCTCCCGGGACGCGCGAATACCTGCGGCGCCTCCGCACCGGCAGCGCCGACGCGGCCCCGCGGCTGGATCCCGCGAACGAGGCCCAGGTGGCGGTCACGGCCCTGCTGCGCTCCCGCCTGATCCAGGAGCTGGGGGGCGGCCTCCGGAGCTATGAGGTGCTCTGGCGGACGATTTGAGGCCGCGGTTCCTGTTGGCCCAAATTTGCCTTGGCGGGGCCGCCGGCCGATGGGAACTCATGGCTTGAGGATGGGCATGAGGTTGGGGAGCGTCTTCGTGGGATTGGGCGGCATCCGCTCCTGGCTGGCGGACCTCGCGGTGTTGCCCCTCCTGGGCGCCGCGGCCTACCTCCTCTTCACGGCCTCGGCGTCGCTGCGGCCGGCGGAGGCCGCAGTTCTGATGATGGCGGCCGCGGGGCTGGTGCTGCTGGGACGCCGGTGGCTGGCCTGGCAGCGGAGCCTGGCGCCGGAGAGTCTGCTGGCGGACTGGGCCGGCCGCATCCTCCGGGGCGATCGCGCGCCGCTCGCGCCTCCCGCGGGCATGGCGCCGGGGGACCTTGAGGTGACGAAGGCGCTCAACCTCCTCCTGGAGGAAGGCCGCCTGATGGACGGGCGCCTGGAGTCCCTCCACCGGGCCGTCCTCCGTGAGTGGGCAGACCTGGATGGGTTGATGGGGCAGGTCCAGCAGCGGTCTGGCGAGGATCGGGCAGCGCAGGTCGCGGTCCGGAAACGGCTGGTGACCTTCGGCCGCGACCTCCGGGACGTGGTGGAGCGCTCCGTGAAGGTCGACCGGATCGAACTGGAGCTGCGGCTCAGGGCGGACCAGCACCGCATCCAGGGACAGGCTTTCAGGGCCGCCATGGAACAGGCCCAGGGGAGGCTCGAAAAGGTCGAAGGGCTGATGGACGACCTGAAGGAGACCTTCCCCCGCCTGCGGGAAGGCGAGGAATCCCTGGGGCGGCTGGCGGACGCCGGGGTGCGTCAGGGCGCGCGTCTCGACTTGGCGGTCAAGGGCCTGGCGACCCACACGCCGAGGCTCGTGGAGGAGACCCGGATCCGGGCGGAGCAGCTCCGGCGCTTCCGGACCTCGGCGGATGACCTGCGGGACCAGGCGGAGGCCCTGGCCCGCCGCATCGAAGGCTTCAGAGTCGAATCGCAGCGGCGGATCGACTCCTTCGGCGGCGCGCAGGGAGCCATCCACGTCATCGATCAGGCGGCCCAGCAGGCCGGCCTGCTGGCGGTGAACACTGCGATCCTCGCCCAGCAGGGCGGTGGCGGGCCCCGCCTGCAGACCATCGGCGGGCGCCTCCGCGGCCTGGCCGACCAGACTTCGCAGGGGGCGGCGGACCTGGGGCGGGTCCTCGATGAGCACCAGCAGGGCATGGAGCGGGAGAGCGCGGGACTGTGGGACCTCCAGGAGGTGACGCAGCGTCTCGGTTCGGGCATTCAGGAGCTCCTCCATGTGGCAAGCCATCTGGATCAGCAGGGACAGGACCTGGAGCGGACCTTGGAGGCCCAGGTGGCCCTGGTGGGGCAGGTGCAGGAGGCCTCGGATCGCGCGGAACAGTCCCTTCTCCAAATCGGCGAGTGTTCGGCGACCCTCCAATCGGCCCTGAGCCGCCAGTGGGGCGTGGAGGCCAAGGCGGCGGCCGAGATGGATCAGCTGGTCAGGACCGGCAGGCACATGGCCGAAGCGGGACGCGACCTCTCCCGGATCGCCCAGAAGAACATGGAGGAGATCCGGGGGATCCTCGAAGGCCACCAGGCCCTCCGCCAGAGCGAAGCCTACCGCCAGATTGCCCACGGCGACCTGGCCAGCCTCCTGGGACCCGAGGACCGGACGGATCCCGCGTGGAACCGGGTCGCCTGGGCCAGGGCCCAGCGCCGCCCGCGCCTGCTGGAATGCATGGGGCGCGCACGCCCCTTCGGCCGTCCGGACCCGACCGGGGGGATCCGGATGCTTGTCCTGGGGCTGGATGCCCTCGGACGTCCCGAACCCTCCGCCGTGGCGGATTGGTCCTGCGACGACGATGGCCAGGCCTGGCGGCTCGTCCTCGCCGAAGGCCTCGGCGCCGAGGACCATCGACATGCCTTGCAGGAGACGCTCAGGGAGAGCCCCCTGCGAGCCTGCCTTCCGGGCACGGAAGTCCATGTCTCCGCAGAGGGGGTCGATGTCCGACTGCCCTTCCCCTACCCGGGATTTCCCCGCTTCCTGGCGGGCCTCGGGCTCGACATGACCGTGGACCCCGCGGCCTGGCGAGCCCCGCTCCGCGAGATGGGCCCGCGGATGGCCCCCGTGCAGCGGTTCTTCTGGTGCGGGCCGGGCATGGAGCCCGTCCGGCGGAGCAGCCTCATGCGCCTGGTCCATGCCTGGGTCCGGGATGATCCGCAACATGAGACCTTCCTGCTGGGGTTGCCCTATGAAGGGCACCGGCCACCCTGTCCCTGGCTCGCGGGAAGCGACCCGGGCGAGCGCCTCGAGGCCCAGCCGAAGGTTCGATGCCTGGGCCTGGGGGCTGACGCCACAAGCCTCCGCCCGTTCCTGAACCGCCTGCTTCAGGCCGGGGCGCAGGAAGGAGAGGGGGAAGCGGTCCTCTGCGCGGCGGCCCTGGGCCACGACCATCCGGAGGCTCTGCTCCTGCGGCTCTTCCAGGCTGGCGCGGGCATGGCCGGCGCGCCCCATCCGGATCTGGCCCCGCTCCGCGCCCGCCTTCAATCGGAGGTGCTTGGCGGGCAGAGCTCCGATCCGTACCGCGCGGCCTGGCAGCTGTTGGAAGATCTCCAGCGCAAGGGGTGGGTGCTGCCACTGCCTTCCGCGGAGTGATCTGGAAGATCCCCGACCCTAATCCAGGTAGGTGCCTTGACAGCGGTGCTTCGCCGCCGATACCTGATGCAAGCGATCTTTGGACCTCCTCCAGACGGTGTGTGATCCAGGGCCCGGGATTGCCACCAACCTGATGTCCGCCGCCTTCGGTGGGCGTGGGTTCTGTGGAAGGCCACAGTCGCCACCCACAGGAGATCCCATGTCCATCCTCGCGCTCCGGCGCGGCCGGGGGCCTGCCTTCCCGGACCTTCCGCCCACCCTGCAGCCCCACGCCATCCTCGCTTCGGCGCCGCCTTCGGACACCTTCCGCGCGGCCTCGCTGTCCGCCTTGACCTACCTCCTGCTCGCCGGCGGGGCCGTGGCCATCGCGTCCTTCGGGCCGAAGGTCGTCCTGGCGCCGGCGCTTCCGCCCGCCCCTCCCTGGAGACCGATAGAGCTCGACGGGCCTCCGCGCCCGCGTCCCGTCGAACGTCAGGCGCCCACAGCCACCGGGAGCGTGGGAGGCGGCAGCGCCGCCGTCACCACCGGGGCGCCCACGCGGGCGGATCCGGTGGAGCCCGCCGCGGGCCTTCCCACCTTGGATCGCCACCTGGAGGTCCCCGGGGCAGGGCTCGCGCTTCCGGGCCCCGCCATCCCGGCCACCGGCCCCGCAGGTCCCGCGGCGGGCCCGGCGATCCACGACTTCACCACCACCGCTCCGGCGATCCTCCATCGCGTGGATCCCATCTACCCGGACCTGGCTCGCCGGGCCCATGTCCAGGGCACGGTGGTTCTGATGATGGTGGTGGATGAACGTGGCGTGCCCATGCAGGTGCGGGTCCTGGACGGCCACCCGGCCTTGCAGGATGCCGCGCTGCAGGCCGCCCGCCAGTGGCGCTTCGAACCCGCCCTGATGGATGGCCACCCGGCGGCGGCGAGCTTCCGGCTCACCCTGAACTTCCGGTTGAGGTGAGGGTGCCATGGTCACGAAGATCCGCAGCGACATCAACATCACGCCCCTGGTGGACATCGTCCTGGTGCTCCTAATCGTCTTCATCACCCTCGTTCCGGTCCTGCCCCGGGCCCTCGACGCCTCCCTCCCCGGGGGCGCCGGGGCCGGGGTCCCGGGACCGATCCTCCGCCTCACCCTCGGGGCGGACGGTTCGCTCGACCTGGATGGCGTGAAGGTCACGCTGGCTGAGCTGCCCGCGCGGATCCACGCGACGACCGGGAAGGTGGTGCTCCGGGTCCACCCTTCGCTGCCCCTCCACCGGGCCACGGGCGTCCTCGACGCCGTCAAGGCGGGCCGGCCGGAAGCCTTGCCGGCCCTGATCGCCACGCCGGAGGGCAGCTAACCGCGGGACTTTGGTACGACCTCCTGGATCGTGCTAGCCTCGACCCTTGTGGATCAGGGCGTCGCTGCTCGCAAGGGCAGAGGAAAGTCCGGGCTCCACAGGGTGCTGGGCCTGGTAACACCAGGGCGGGGCGACCCGACGGAAAGTGCAACAGAGAGCAGACCGCCGATGGATCTTCGGATCACAGGCAAGGGTGAAACGGTGGGGTAAGAGCCCACCGCCGGACTGGCAACAGGACGGGCACGGTAAACCCCCCAGGGAGCAAGACCAAATAGGCCGGCGCACCGCGCAAGCGGCGAGGGTTGACCCGACCGAGCCGGCGGGTAGGTCGCTTGAGTTGGATGGCGACATCCATCCCAGAGGAATGACGTCCCACGACAGAACCCGGCTTACCGATCCACCGGAGCCCCCGCAAGGGGGCTTCGCCGGTTCAAACCGGGGGTCCCGTGCTCGCGCGCACACCCCCGGACCCCCGAGCAGAGGCTCGGCGGAGCCGTGCCCCTGCTTGACGATTTCCTCGAAGGTTCGGCTACCCTGGTGACTTCTCTGGATAGGCCTCTGACCCGCTGCCGACATCGCTCCTGTTCCGCGCCTGGACTTGGCGCCGGGAGCCCGCGCCTGGGCTGACGCAAGGGCGCGACCCTGTGTCTTCCGCCGCGCCTCCGGGCGGGCGGACCCCTTATCCGGAGATTCCCATGTTCCACGACTTGACCTGCCTGGCGCGCCGTCTCGAGCGCGCCCAGGCCCTCCAGAACGAACGATTCAACCAGGCGGCCGGAGGCCGAAGCCTGCCGGTGGGCGGCGGCTTCGCGCACCTTCGCGGCGAGGCCCACCCCCTCAATCAGGCGCTGGGGCTGATCGAGCCGATCACCGAACCAGAGCTGGAGGCCCTCGAAGCCTTCCTCGGCATACCCACCGTGCTGGAACTCAGTCCCGGCGCCGATCCATCGCTCTGGCCACTGCTGGCGCGCCGGGGGTACCGCCTCCACGCGTTCCAGCAGCTGTGGGCGCGATCCCTGGAGGGCCCACCTGCGGCAGGATCGGAAGGCCTGGTCCGGCAAGCCCGGCTCGACGAGGCCGGGATCTTCAACCGCGTGGTCGCGGCAGGGTTTCTCGAGCGCGATGACTGGCGGGACCCGACGCCGCCTTTCGAGGTGTCCCTGGAGGTGCCGGATGCTTGGGGCTTCCTGGCCTTCGTGGACGGAGAGCTGGCCGGAGGCGGCCTGCTGGGCGTCGTGGAGGGCGTGGCCCTGCTCTCGGGCGATGCGGTGCTGCCGCGCTTCCGGGCCCGCGGCTTGCAGAAGGCCCTCATCGCCGCGCGGCTGGCCTTCGCGCGGGACCGCGCCTGTGACCTTGCCTGCGCTTCCACGGCCCCGGGCACCGCCAGCCAGCGGTCCTACGAGGCCTGCGGCTTCCGGGCCGCCTACCCCAAGGTGGAGATGGCGCGGGGCTGAGAGCCCGATGCGATAGTGGGGGGATGCGCCGTCCCGCTCCCCCCACCGCCGCGCTCCTCGTGACGGCCCTGGCCTTCCACGTGGACATGCTCCTCTACTACCTGCTGGTGCCCCTGCTACCCCGGTATGCGCGGGACCTCCATCTGAACCAGATGGAGGTGGGGATCCTCTTCGGCAGCTACGCCGTGGCCCTGCTGGCGGCCACCTTCCCCGTGGCCCGCCTCACGGACCGCTTCGGCCGCCGTGCGCCCATGCTCTGGGGCCTGGCGGGGCTGGGGATCACCACGCTGGTCTTCGCCGTGTCGAAGCAGTACTGGCTGCTGGTGCTGGCCCGCTTCCTCCAGGGCGTGGCGGGGGCGGCCACCTGGCTTCCGGGCATGGCGTTGCTGGCGGACATCTTTCCGAGCGAATCCCGGGGCAAGGCCATGGGCACGGCGTTCGCCGCCGCGAACCTCGGTGTGCTGATCGGGCCCCCGCTCTCAGGGTTCCTCGATCAGCACGCGGGCCCCACCGCACCCTTCGTCCTGGGGGCGGTCCTGGTGGCCCTGGATGCGGCGGGTCGCGCCTTCCTTCTGCCGGAGACCGAATCCGGCCAGGGGCTGCAGCTGCCTTTCCGCCAGCTGCTGTCCAATCCGACCATCCGGGTCTTCGCTGGCGCCATGGCCCTGGGTTCCTGCCTGTGGGCCCTGCTGGAATCCACCCTGCCGCTGCACCTGGACCGGCGCCTGGGCCAGTCGCCGACCCAGATCGGTCTCTGTTTCGCGGCGGCGGCCCTGGCCCACACCTTCACCTCGCCATTGATGGGTGCCCTCTCGGACCGCATCGGGCGGGTGCGGGTGCTCCGCATGGGGCTGGTGCTGGCGGTGGTCTTCATCCCCTTGCCGGTGCTGCTGCCCCGGTCCTGGATGGTGGTACTGGCGATGATGGGGCTGGGCAGCACGGCCAGCTTCATCATGAGCCCCTGCAGTCCCGCGGTGGCCGACCAGGTGGAGCGGCAGGGCAGCCAGAGTTTCGCCTCCGCCTTCTCCATCCTGAACCTGGCGTACTCCGTGGGCCTGATGGTGGGCCCTCTCGTGGGCGGCGCCCTGGTGCAGGGACTGGGCCTGCCTCTGGCCATGGGGCTCTCGGGGCTCGGCTTCGGCGCCTACCTGCTGGCCACGCGGAGGCTCAGCGCCTGACCCCACGGTAGATCCAGCGTTCCGCATCTTCCGACCAGGACCGACCGTCCAGGCCGCCATAGGCTGCCACGACTTCGAAGCCCGCCGCCGCGAGGCTGGTCCGGACCTCGGTGTCCGTGGGAATCCAGATGTCGTGGCGGAAGGCCTCACCCTGGCAGCGGCGCTCCGTGCGGATGCGGCGACCGTCGGGACTCCAGGTGGCGCGTTCCTCGTAGCCTTCATCGGGAAATTCCAGCCACTGCCCCTCGACTTCCGCGATGGTGCGCCGCAGGGAGGATCGGCCGGCCAGGTCCAGGAGCAGGGCGCCGCCAGGTCGGAGCACGCGGGCGAACTCGGCCAGCTGGCGGAGGTTCTCCGCGTCCGTGGCGAAATAGCCCCAGCTGGTGTAGGCGCAGAAGACGCCATCCGCGCAGCCCGCCCGGAAGGGGAGGGCGCGGAGGTCGAGGCGGGCCAGGGTCGCGGGGTGGTCCTTCCGGTGGCGATCCAGGTTCATCCGGCTGAGATCGCCCCCCAGGGTTTCCCAGCCCCGGGCCACCAGGTGGGGCTGGAGGCGGCCCCAGCCGCAAGGCAGGTCCAGGACTCGGCTGCCCGGAGGCAGGTCCAGCAAGGCCGCGAGCGCCGGCCCTTCGGCGGCGGCTTCCGCGTCCTTGTCCGCGTAGATCTGGAAATAGGCGGGGTGGTCGAAGTCCCAGGCGAACCAGTCCATGCCCGAGTGTGGCAGGGCTCGGGGGCAAAAGCAGAGGCCCGGGGGTGTGCGCGCAGCGGGCCCATAGATCCGTGCAACGCATGCGTTGCGCGGAGACCCCACGGAGAACATCACGCTTCGTCGGTGTCCGCCTTCACGAGCTTCACGATGGGCGTGGACTGGGGCGTGTTGACGATGCCCTTCCAGACATAGCGGGTCCCGCGCTTCTGGCCGCTCTTGGTGATCAGCTTGGCCTCCTCCAGCTCGGTGAAGAGGCGGCGGAGCGTGGCCGGGGCCCAGTCGCAATCCTTGAGGTCCAGGGCCACCTGGGCCTCGAAGCTGCTGAGGGACCCCCTGTCCTGGAGGGCGCGCATCAGGTCCCCCTTCAGGTCTTCCAGTTCAGGCTTGGATCGGCGGGCCTTGGTCTTGAAGGCCGGCGGAGCGGCCACGGACGCAGGGGCGGCGGGCTTGGGCGCCGGCGGGGCCGCGGCCTGGACGGGCGCGGACGCCTGGGCCTGCACCAGCAGGCCATCGAGGTAGATGTCGCCGCGCTCGGGGCGGAAGAGCACCACCACGGAGCCCGGCGGCAGGCCTTCCTGCTGGAGCGCCGTGATGACCCGCTCCCCGATGCGAGATTTCTGGTCCGACGACAGATTGGGCGATTGGATAATAACGATGGCCATGGGGGCTCCAGTATGCATACGGTTGATACATAATACGCTTTGGGTTTTCATCTGTAAAATACGATCTGTCGACTGGACCGGTTAGACTTGCCACCGAGGATTCCATGCGCAAACCCAAGATCGAACGCCCCGAGGAACAGCAGCGCTTCGAAACCTTCCTGCGATCGCGGCAGCTCAAGCTGACCGGTGAGCGCCTCGAGTTGGTGGAGGAGGTCTTCGGCCAGGTCCACCACTTCGACGCAGACCAGCTGCACATGGCGCTCAAGCAGAAGGGCAAGGCCATCAGCCGGGCCACGGTGTACCGCACCCTGGATCTGCTGGTGCAGTGCGGTCTGGTGCGGAAGAGCAGCTTCGGCGACCAGCACGCGCACTACGAAGCCGTGCGCAGCAACGAGCACCACGACCACCTGATCTGCCTGAACTGCGACGCCATCATCGAATTCTTCCGCCCTGACCTGGAAGCCCTCCAGGAGGCCATCTGCCACGAGTACGGCTTCCGGCCCATGCACCACAGCCACCAGATCTTCGGCCTGTGCAAGGAGTGCCAGAGCCGCGAGACGGACGCGCCGACGCTGGCGCATCGGATGAGTCAGCTCAACGTCTAGCTGTCAGCCATCAGCTATCAGCTATCGGCTCAAGATGGTCGAGGCCTGCTTTGGCTGAGAGCCGACAGCTGATGGCTGACAGCCGCGCGAAGCGCTAGGCTAGGCCATGCCGAAACTCACGATCCAGGATCTCCAGCGCCTCCCGAAGACGGATCTGCATGTCCATCTGGATGGCAGCCTCCGGACCACCACCATCCTCGAGTTGGCGGAGCAGCAGAAGGTGAAGCTGCCCGCGGACACGCCTGAAGGCCTCCGGCCTTTCGTCCAGGTGGGCGAGGAGTGCAAGTCCCTCGTCGAGTATCTCAAGGCCTTCGACGTCACCCTCTCGGTGATGCAAACCTACGAGAGCCTCGTGCGCACGGCCTTCGAGCTGGCGGAGGACGCGGCCAAGGAGAACGTCCGCTACATGGAGGTGCGCTACAGCCCCATCCTCCACCAGCAGAAGGGGCTCACGCTCCACGCCATCGTGCAGGCCGTGCTGGAGGGCCTGGCCCAGGCCGAACGGCAGTACAACATCAAGACTGGCGTCATCCTCTGCGGCATGCGCCACATCTCGCCCGACATCTCACTGCGCCTGGCGGACCTCACCGTGGCCTTCAAGAACAAGGGCGTGGTGGGCTTCGACCTGGCGGGCGCCGAGGAGAACTTCCCCGCCAAGCGCCACAAGGACGCTTTCGGCCGCGTGCTCCAGAACAACATCAACTGCACCCTGCACGCGGGCGAGGCCTACGGCCCGGAGAGCATCCACCAGGCCATCCACCTCTGCGGCGCTCACCGCATCGGCCACGGCGTGCGGCTCATCGAGGACGGGGACCTGCTGAACTACGTGAACGACCACCGCATCCCGCTGGAGTGCTGCCCGTCGAGCAACGTACAGACCAAGGCCGTGAAGAAGATGGCCGACCACCCCATCCGCCTGTTCTACGACTTGGGCCTGCGCGTCACCGTGAACACGGACAACCGCATGGTCACCAACACCAACGTGAGCCGCGAGTTCCAGGTCATCCACGAGGACCTGGGCTTCAGCCTCGAGGAGATCAAGGACCTGATCATCATGGGCTTCAAGAGCGCCTTCCTGCCCTATGCCCTCAAGCGGGCCCTGCTGGCGGAGGTGGTCCACGAGCTGAAGGCCTTCAAGCCGGGCAGCCTGGAGAGCAAAAAGGAGCACCTCTGATATCCTGACTATCGAGGTCAGGATTCATGCTCGATCGCTTTGCCGACTTTCTCGATGGCCACGCCAAGGTCCTCCTCACCACCCACGAGAACCCGGACGGGGATGGCGTGGGGGCCGCGGTGGCCCTGGCGGCTCACCTGAAAGGGCAGGGCAAGGAGGCGCGCATTGTCGTGGCGCCCGTCCTGCCGGAGAACCTGCGGTTCCTGGATCCCGAGGGCTGGATCGAGGCCTACAACCCGGCGGGGGCCCACGCGGACCTGGCCGCCTGGCCAGATGCCTGGCTCCTCATCGACGCGTCGGAACCCCACCGCATGGGGGCGCTCTACACCGCCTTCGAGGGCACGAAGGCCGAACGGGCCTGCCTGGACCATCACCTGAAGGACGCCCCCCACGGCTTCGACGATGAGTTCACGGATCCCACCGCCAGCGCCAGCACCGAGCTGGTCTACGACCTGGTGCGGCCCCGCATCGGCGGGGACCTGCCGCCGGTGATGGCCCAGGCCCTCTACGCAGGCATGGTGAGCGACACGGGCAATTTCCGCCACTCCAACACCACCCCCAAGATCCACCAGGCGGCGGCCGACCTCATCGCCCAGGGCGTCCACCCGGCGCGCACCTACAACGCCCTCTACCAGACCGCCACGCCCGCCAAGCTCAAGCTCTTCGGCCGGGCCATGGGCGGGCTCCAGATGAGGGATGGCGGTCGTTTCGCCTACGTGGCCGTGACCAGGGCCGACCTGGCCGCCTGCGGCGCCACCCACGAGGACCTGGACGAGCTGGTGGAGGAACCGCGGAAGCTGAAGGGTGTCGAGGTGGCCGCCCTGTTCTCGGAGGCGGCGGACGGCCGGGCCAAGGTCAGCCTCCGCTCCCGCGAGAAGGTGGACGTAAACGCCGTCTGCCGCCTGTTCGGGGGCGGGGGCCACCGTCTGGCGTCCGGCGCCAAGGCATCCTTGCCGCTGGAGGCTTTCATCACCCAGGTGGAGACGGCGGTGCTGGCCCAGATGGAACGCGATATGGTCTAGTGCAGGACGGGCCGGGAACCGGTTGCCCCGAAAAGATCCAGGTCCCAGACTTCATTTTCCTCCCGGGCGGCATCCAATGGATCAGCCGCACTTTCTCCCGGAACCCCATGTCTCCCAAAGAACCCAGCAGCGCCCCGAAACTCGAACTGTTCTGCAAGCTCCAGGCGGAGAAGGTGCCCTTCATCGCCAAGGCCAACGTGCCGTCGATCTTCGGCAAGTTCACGGTCTACGGCTTCCTGGAGCACGCCACGGGCAAGGAGCATCTGGCCATCGTGGCCGGCGAGATCGATGCCCGCCGCCGCATTCCGGTGCGCATCCACTCCGAGTGCTGGACGGGCGACGTGCTGGGGAGCCTCCGGTGCGACTGCCGCCAGCAGCTGGAGGAGGGTCTCCGCCACGTGGCCGAGCACGGCGGCATCGTCCTCTACCTCCGCCAGGAGGGCCGCGGCATCGGCCTCCTGAACAAGCTCAAGGCCTACGCCCTCCAGGAGCAGGGGCTCGATACCGTGGAGGCCAACCACTCCCTGGGCTTCCCGGACGATCTGCGCACCTACGACTGTGCCGTGGAGATGCTCAACTTCTTCGGCATCACCAAGGTCAAGCTGCTGACCAACAATCCCCGCAAGATCGGGGCCCTGGAGTCCGCCGGCATCGAGGTGGAGCGGGAGCGCCACCAGCTGGCCTCCAACCCCCACAACCTGCGCTACCTCAAGACCAAAGCCCGCAAGAGCGGGCACATGCTGGATTTCGAGGAAGAGGCGCTGTAGGAGCTGTCAGCTTCCAGCTAAAGAGGGGCCCGGCGGCATTTTTCGCTGACAGCTGACAGCTGAGAGCTGATAGCTATAAAGCCATGCCCGCCCCCGCGCCCCCCGTTTCCGCCCAGACCATCACCGACATCTCCCACGTCATCCAGCTGTCGGTGGCGCCGGTCTTCCTGCTCACATCCATCGGGACGATCCTGGGCGTGCTGTCCACGCGGCTGGCGCGCATCGTCGACCGGGCCCGGGCGCTGAAAGATCTCCTGGAGGAGGTGCCGGAACGCCGGCACTCCGCCATCCACGACGAGATGCAGACGTTGGCCCGGCGGCGGCGCTTCATCAACTTCGCCATCACCTCCGGCACCACCGCGGCGCTGCTGGTCTGCGTTAGCATCGCCACCGTGTTCCTGGGGGCCGTGCTGAAGGCCAGCGTGGCCGTTCCCGTGGCCCTACTCTTCATCCTGGCCATGGCCGCCTTCGTGGCGGCCCTGGTGTTCTTCCTTCGGGAGATCCTGCTGGCTGTGAGGAGCCTGCACCTGGCCTGATTCGCGGACCTTTCCCCGGCTCCCGGATGCCACAATGCCCCGCAGGAGGGCACCCATGGGGCAGGAACTGGAAGGCAAGGTGGCGCTCGTGACGGCGGCCAGCAGGGGCCTGGGCCGGGCCTCGGCCGAGGCCCTGGCGCGGGCCGGCTGCGACCTGGCCATCTGCGGCCGGGATCAGGCAGCCGTGGAGAAGGCGGCGGAGGAGATCCGTCGCGCCACCGGGCGCGCGGTGCTGCCGGTGGTGGCGGACCTGGGTCGCGCCGACGACATCCAGCGGCTGGTGGAGGCCACCCTGGCCGCTTACGCCCACGTGGACGTGCTGGTCTCCAACACAGGTGGACCGCAGCCGGGGTCCTTCATGGCCTTCGACGACGCCGCCTGGCAGGGGGCCTTCGACAGCCTGCTCATGCCCGCCGTGCGCCTGGCGCGGGCGGTCGTGCCTGGCATGAAGGAACGGAGCTGGGGCCGCATCCTCTTCGTCACCTCCAGCGCGGTCAAGCAGCCCATTCCGGCGCTGGTGCTCTCCAACTCGCTGCGGGCCGCGGTGACGGCCATGGCCAAGACCCTCGCCGGGCAGGTGGCGAAGGATGGCATCACCGTGAACTGCGTGGCTCCAGGGCGCATCTTCACGGACCGCGTCCGTTTCCTCGACGGCGAAGCCGCGAAGGCCAGCGGGCGGACCATGGAGGACATCCGGGCGGAGCAGGGCGCCCGCATCCCCGTCGGGCGCTACGGCGAGCCGAGGGAATTCGGCGAGGCCGTGGCCTTCCTGGCGGGACCCGGGGCCTCCTACATCACCGGCAGCACCCTGGCCGTGGATGGCGGGGCGATCTCCTCGCTGCTGTAGAGCGGGCCTACAGGCTCTTGATCGCCGCGATCTCCTGCGGGTTCAGGAAGCGCCAGGCGCCGGGCTTCAGCAGCGGGTCCGCCAGGGGACCGAACTGCACCCGGCGCAGCTTGCTCACGGGATGGCCCACGGCGGCGAACATGCGGCGGATCTGCTGGTTCTTGCCCTCGGTGAGGGTCACCTTCAGCCAGGGGTTGTCCCCCTTCTCGGCGATCTCGATGTGGCAGGGCTTCAGGCGGCGTCCGCTGAGCAGGAAGCCGGCCTCGAATTCTTTCAGCAGCTCGGGCTTCGGCGTGCGGTGGATCTTGACCAGGTAGACCTTGGGGATCTCGTGCTCGGGGCCCATGAGCACCTGGGCCAGGGCGCCGTCGTTGGTCATGAGCAGCAGGCCCTCGGAGTTGAAGTCGAGGCGGCCCACCGGGTAGAGGCGGCCCGGCACGCCCTTGAGCAGGGCCATCACCGTGGGCCGGCCCTGGTCGTCCTTCACGGTGGTGACGTAGCCCTTGGGCTTGTTCATGAGGATGTAGACCGGGGCCTCCTTGTGGATGGGGATGAGGTCCACGGTGATCTCGTCCCGGCGCGGATCGGCGCGGGCGCCCAGCTCAGCGACGGTTTTCCCGTTCACCTGCACGCGGCCGTCGAGGATGATCTGCTCGCAGGCCCGGCGGCTGTCGATGCCGGCGGCGGCGAGGATCTTCTGGAGCCGCTCCTGGCCGGCCTGCGGAGGGCGGGATGAAGCGCTGCCGGCGCGAGGCGCCACGGCCTTGCGTGGAGCCTGCTTGGCCGCGGGCCGGGATTTGTCGTTGGCCGGCCGCCGCGTGGGAGCGCCGGAAGCAGAGCGGCCGGCAGGGCCCGAGGCGGACCGGGCGGTCGACGAAGACCGGCTGGGGCCTGCGCCCGGCCGGGCTGGCGCTGAGGGCCGGGCTGGCCGGCCAGCGGCGGGCTTGCGGGTGGCGGGCGCGGTGCGGGGCCCCTTCGGGGCGGGCTTTCTCATGGCGGCTCCTTCGGCGTCTCCCGACGCGGAAGGCCCAGTCTATCAGGCTTCCTCGCCGAACCAGGGATGGGCCCGGTAGTCCGCCAGCAGCTCCTCGGCCGCCACCTTCAGCACCACGGCCAAGGGCACCGCGAAGATGAGCCCCAGCACGCCGAACCAGAAGCCGAAGGCCGTGAGGGCCAGCAGCACCTCCAGGGGATGCAGGCGGCTGGCGCGCCCCACCCAGACGGGCGTGAAGTAGAAGGCCTCGGCCTTCTGCACGGCGATGAACACGAGGGCCAGGGTCACGAGATGTCCCGTGCGCCCTCCGTCCAGGTAGGCCAGTACCAGGGTCGGCGGCAGGGCGGTCAGGTAGGGGGAGTAGGGCACGACGTTGGACACGCCGGCCACCAGGCCCAGCAGCCAGGCGTAGGGCACGCCGAGCAGGGCGAGGGCAGTTCCCTGGAGGAGAGCCATGGCCGCGGCCACGGCGGCCTGGCCGCGGATGTAGCCGCCCAGGCGCTGGTGGATGGCTCCGGCCATGCGGTCCATGCGCTCCCGGTGCCGCGGGGGCGCCAGGCTCCGGAGGTTGGTGACGAGCCGGGGACCCTCCAGCAGCAGGTAGTAGAGGATCAGGGGGACGAGGATGAGGGCCAGCAGGTCGAGGAAACACCCCAGGAGGCCGCCGCCCGTGGCGCGGAGGCCGCGAAGCAGCAGTCCCGGATCCAGGCCCTCCAGGCCGCGCTCCAGGCGGGCCTGCCAAGCCGGGTGGGCCTGGAACCAGGGCAGCAGCCTTGCCTCCAGGGCCTGTTTCCAGCCCGGCAGGGAAGCCGCGAGGCGCTCGCCCTGGTCCGCCAGCCAGGGCACCAGGATCATCAACAGGCCACCGACCACGACCACGAAGCCGCTGAGCACCGCCACCACGCTCCAGGGTCGGCCCAGGCGCCCGGCCAGGCGGTCCACCAGGGGGCCCAGCAGGTAGGCCAGGACCATGGCGAAGAAGAAGGGGGCCAGGGCCCGCCGCAGCAGCCAGAGGGCCAGCAGGGCCGTCGCCGCGGCCAGGGCGAAGCGGAGGGGAATTCGGCCCCGGTCCGTCATCCCGCGGCGGCGGTCCGGGTGGCCCGCACGAAGTAGTGGATGCCCGAGGCCAGCACCAGGGCCGCCACCACCCAGTACATCTCCGGCAGAAAGGGGTCCATCCAGGGCCGGTAGCCCAGGGCATTGAACAGCAGGCCCAGGGAGACGGCGACGAGCTGGGCCGCCGTGCTCACCTTGCCCAGGAGGCTGGGGTGGAACTTGCTGTCGCTGAGACGGTCCACAGAGGCGAAGGCGTAGAAGGAGATCACCAGGTCCCGCGTGATGGCGAGCATCGCCACCCACACGGGGATGGGCGCGGCCATGCCCTGGGTGCGCCAGGCCAGGAGCACGAAGGCCGTGGTCATGAGCAGCTTGTCGGCGGCCGGATCCAGCACGGCGCCCAGGTCCGACCCCTGGTCGAAGGCCCGGGCGATGAGCCCGTCCAGCAGGTCGGTGAGCCCCGCCGCCCCGAAGATGATGAAGGCCTGCCAGTGGTGTCCGTACCAGACTGCGATGGCGAAAAAGGGGATGGCCAGGATCCGCAGCAGGGTCAGTGCATTGGGCAGGGTCAGGGGGCTGGTCGTGGGCATCGGATCCAGTTTAGACGGAGATCACATCCTTTGACTTAGACCTTGTAGCACCCTAATGGGGAGTTAGACTATGGTCTGGAGTTGAGATTATGACTCAGAATCTATCAATCCCGCTGAGCGACCTCCAGCCGGGGGACCAGGGGGAGGTGATCCAGGTCAAGGCGCAGGGTCAGATCCGTCAGCGCCTGCTGGAGATGGGCTTCATCCGGGGCGCGCGCCTGAGGGTGGAGAAGCTGGCCCCCCTGGGCGATCCCATGGAACTCGTGATCAAGGGCTACCACCTGTCGCTGCGACGGGACGAGAGCGCCTGCATCCTCGTGCACCGGGTGGCCTGATGTCCCTCACCATCGCCCTGGCGGGCAATCCCAACTGCGGGAAGACCACGCTGTTCAACGCCCTCACCGGGGCCCGCCACCACGTGGGCAACTGGCCCGGCGTCACGGTGGAGCGGCGCAGCGGCGCCTTCGAACAGGATGGCCTCACGCTGGAGGTGGTGGACCTTCCCGGGACCTACTCCCTGGCGGCCCGCAGCGAGGATGAGCGGGTTGCCGCCCAGTTCCTGGCCTCCCCGGAGGTGGACCTGGTCCTGAACGTGCTGGACGCCTCGAACCTGGAGCGCAACCTCTACCTCAGCACCCAGCTCCTGGAGCTGGGCAAGCCCGTGGCCTTCGTCCTCAACATGGTGGATGACGCCGAAAGCCGGGGAGTCCACATCGACGTGGCGGCCCTGGAGACCCTGCTGGGCGGCCCGGTCATCCCCACCGTGGGCAACCGGGCCCAGGGCATCCCCGAGCTCAAGGCCCTCCTGGCGGTGCTGGCCCGCGGCGAGTCCACCCGCTGCCGCCGCATCACTGTGGACTATGGCCATGATATCGAGGGCGAGCTGGCCAAGCTCGAGACCGAGATCTGCCGCGATGAGAAGCTCGAAGAAGCCATGCCGCCCCGCTGGCTGGCCCTGCAGCTGCTGGAGAACAATGCCGAGGCGAAGCGGCGGGTGGCGGAGAGCCACGCCAGCGAAGCCATCAGCCAGCAGCTCACGAAGAGCTTCGCCTTCCTGGAGCCCCACCTGGGCGCCGATGGCGCGACCCTGATCGCCGAGCGCCGCTACGGCTTCGCCCACGGCCTGGTGAAGGAGGTGGCCACGGCGCCGGACGAGGGCAGGACTCCCACCGCGAGGCTCGACGCGGTGCTCACCCACCGCTGGCTGGGCATTCCCATCTTCGTGGGCATCCTGGCCCTGGTCTACTCGGTGTCCTTCATCCTCGGGAAGATCCCCCAGGATTGGATCGCCGAGGGATTCAAGGCCCTGTCCGACTTCGCCGGGGCCCACCTGCCCGCCGGCGAGCTGACCAGCCTGCTGGTGGATGGCGTGATCCCCGGCGTGAGCGCGGTGATCGTCTTCGTGCCCGTGATCATGATCCTCATGGGCTGCATCGCCTTCCTGGAGGACACGGGCTACATGGCCCGGGCGGCCTTCATCATGGACCGCCTCATGCATGTCATGGGCCTCCACGGGAAGAGCTTCATCCCCCTCATCATGGGCAGCGGCTGCAACGTGCCGGCCATCCAGGCCGCCCGCACCATCGAGAGCCGGCAGGACCGTCTCATCACCATCCTCGTCACGCCCCTGGTGAGCTGCTCCGCGCGCCTCCAGGTCTACATCGTCATCGCCGGGACCTTCTTCACGCCCTTCAAGGCGGCCCTGGCCATCATCGCCATGCACTTCCTGGGCCTGGGCCTGGCCGTCCTCATGGGCCGCATCCTGCGCAGCGCGTTGTTCGCCGGCCCGAGTTCACCCTTCGTGATGGAGCTGCCGCCCTACCGGCTGCCGGTCCTGAAGGCCACGCTCATCCACATGTGGGAGAAGGGCTCGGTCTTCCTCACCCGCGCCGGCACGACCATCTTCGCGGGCGCCACGCTGATCTGGTTCCTCTCGCGCTATCCCGGCATCGCCAACCAGGAGTGGACCGCCCAGTACCAGGAGCAGCGGCAGGCCGTGGCCGCCCTCAAGCTGCCCGGGGCCGAGGAGGAGGACCGCCTCCGGGCCCTCCAGCTGGCCCACGAGAGCCGCATCGTGAACACGAGCCTGGCCGCGCGGCTGGGCCAGAAGGCCTCCCCCCTCCTTCGGCCCATCCTCGATCCGGAGCACAAGCGCGCCGAGGCCTGGAAGGATGTCATCGCCCTCACCGCCGGTTTCGTCGCCAAGGAGATTGTGGTCTCCACCATGGCGGTCATCCACCAGGCCAGCGACGAGCCCAAGGCGGGCGAGCGCCTCAGCCCGCTCCAGGTATCCCTGCGCGACAACTCGGGCCTGAGCCCCCTCACGGCCCTGGCTTTCATGGTGTTCACGCTCATCTACACGCCCTGCCTGGGCACCGTCGCCATGATCCGCCGCGAGGCGGGCAGCTGGGGCTGGGCGGGCTTCACCATCGCCTACGGCCTGGTCCTGGGCTGGGGCCTGGCCTGGGTCACCGTGGTCGCCGGCCGCGCCCTCGGCTTCGCGTGAGGCGCCCATGAACCTCCAGCTCGTCCTCGTCGCCTCCGCCGTCAGCTGGTCGGCCTTCTACTTCCTGCGCGGCGCCTACCGGGACCTGAAGGCGGGAAACGCGTGCTCCCACTGCAGCTCCGGCGGCTGTCCCGCCGCCCGGCGGCACTGATCGGCTAGAGTCCTCGCGCCCATTCGGGCCGGAGCGGAATGTGGCCTTCGAGCGCGGCGTCGACGGCGGCCAGCATGGCCTCCCGGTCCCGGGGCAGGCGGCCGCCGATGGGCAGGTAGTTCGAGGCGTGGTTGGACCGGAAGATGGCGTTGCCGGGGCGGGCCTCCTCCAGGAACCACCGCAGTTCCCTCAGGAGCCCCGGCAGGTCCGGGAGCTCGAAGCGTCCCTGGTCCTCCAGCGCGGCGAGGGGGGTGTGGGGGACCACGGTCAGGGTCAGCGTGGAGAGGAAGCGGGGATCCATGGCCGTCGCCAGGCGGCCCGAGGCGCGGGCGTGCGCCTCGCTGCGTTCGCGTCCACCCGCGCCCAGCAGGAACATCAGGGATTGGTCCATTCCCGCCTCCCGGGCCTTTCGGGCGGCCTCGACGTGCTCCTCCGCCGTGGCCCCCTTGGCGATGCGGCGGAGGGTCTCGTCATCGCCGGACTCCGGGCCGAGGTAGAGGAGGGACAGGCCCAGCTCCCGGAGCCGCGCCAGCTCCCGGGGCGACTTCTCCAGCAGGTTGCGCGCCGTGGCGTAGGTGCTCACCCGCCGCAGGCGGGGGAAGCCCGCGGCGAGGGCCAGGAGGATGGGCTCCCAGTGGTCCATGTCCATGGCCAGAGGATCTCCGTCGGCCACGAAGACATGCCGGACGTCCTCCGCGAAGCGGGCCCCGGCCTCGGAGATGTCGGCCAGTACTTCCTCCAGGGGCCGCTCCCGGTACCGCTTGCCGCGGTACATGGCGCAGTAGGTGCAGGCGTTCCAGGAGCAGCCCAGGGTGGCCTGGAGAATGAACGACTCGGCTTCGCTGGGCGGGCGGAAGAGGGGCTCGTCGTAGCGCACTCAGCAGCCCCTCCGCCGGGCCTCGGACACCAGGTCCAGGGCCAGGTCCACCGGGTCCACGGGAAGGTGGGGCAGGCCGGCCACGAAGCCCGGGCGGCCTGCACGGTCATCCAGGGGGGCCTGCGGGCAGAGGGTCTGGAACCGGGTGGTCAGCAGGGCGAGGTTGGCCAGCGTCGCGGGCCGCATGTCCGGGCCGAGGCAGCGGTAGTCCATGCCGTGTTCATAGACCATCAGGTCCGGCTGGCCATCTCCGCGCTGGACCAGGAGGAAGGGCTCCTTGGCGTGGGTGGTGCGCTCCTCCACCTTCTCGACCTTCTTGGTCAGCAGGAGCCCTCCGCTGAGGACGGCCTTGCCCAGGTCGAAGCGCCTCTCCTTGGTCTTGAGGACCTCGGTGGTGCTCTGGGTCCGGGCCCCCCGCTGCAGGAGGCGAACCGCGTCCAGGGGGCAGGCGTGGATCTGGCCCTTCGCGTCCACGGCCCGGAAGCCTCCCGGCTCCCAGTCCAGGCTCCGCACCACCAGGCGGGTTCCGTCCGTGGGAACGGCGGAGGGTTCGGCCGCCCAGGCGAGGAAGCCCTCCGCCACGAGGGCCGCCGCCAGGCCTTCGCCGTCCGGCGTGGCCCGAGCGAGGATCCGGGGCAGGGTGCCCGCCAGCATCCGCGCCGCGTCCGGCAGGGCGAGGCCTGCCAGGCGCGCCGCCCGGGCCACGGCCTCGGGAGTTCCAGGAATCCGACCCACCGCCACGAACATGGGACGAGTATGAGGCCGGCTGGACCCGGTTGATAAACTGGATGCGTTCCCGCGAGGTCGCTGTGCGAACTGGTCGCGGAAGGGTGAGATCCCCGGCGTGCCTGGCGGCCTGGCTCCGTCGGGTGGCCGCCTCGGCGCTCGTCGCCCTGACCGCGTCGATGCTGTGGGCTCCCGGTGCGCCGGAGCGGCGTGTCTGCGTAGCCCGGATCCAGGGCACCATCGGGCCGGCCACGGCGACCTACGTCGCGCGGGCCATCGGTGAGGCTGCGGGCCAGGAGGCCCAGTGCCTGGTCCTCCAGCTCGACACGCCCGGCGGGCTCCTGGACTCCACAAAGGAGATCATCCAGAGCTTCCTGCGCTCCCCGGTGCCCACCGTCGTCTATGTCTCCCCCCAGGGAGCCTGGGCCGGCAGCGCGGGCTGCTTCATCACCATGGCCGCCGACGTGGCGGTCATGGCGCCCTCCACCAGCATCGGCGCGGCCCATCCCGTGGGGATCGGCGGGGGCGAGAAGCAGGACGAGGTGATGAAGCAGAAGCTGGAGAACTTCGCCGCCAGCTACCTGGAGGCCATCGCCGGCAAGCGGCACCGCAACATGGAATGGGCCCGGGCCTCGGTGCGCGAGAGCGCAGCCATCCCCGCCGACAAGGCCCTGGAGCTGAATGTGGTCGATCTGATCGCCGAGGACCTGCCCGACCTGCTGCGGCGGCTGGATGGCCGGGAGGTCGGGGCCCGGCGGCTGGAGACGGCCGGGGCGACCGTTGTCGAGATCCCCCTGTCGCTGCGGGAGAGGGCCTTCCAGGGCCTCGCGCATCCCCAGGTGATGCTGATCCTGATGCTGGTCGTGGTGTACGGCATCATCGGGGAGCTGACCAGCCCCGGTGCGATCCTGCCCGGCGTGGTGGGCGTGATCGCCCTGCTCCTGCTGCTGTACCTGTCCTCGGTGCTGCCGCTGAACATCACGGGCCTGGCGCTCGTCGCCGTGGCCCTCGTGCTGTTCACGATCGACGCCTTCGCGCCGACCCATGGGGTGCTCACGGGGGGCGGGGTGATCGCGTTCTTCCTCGGGCTGTTCATGCTGTTCGACCGGAGCGAGCCCTTCCTGCGGCTCTCGCTGATGTGGCTGGTGCCAGCCACCGTCGTGACGGCCCTGTTCTTCATCTTCGTGGCTGGCGCGGGCATCCGCGCCCAGCGGCTGCCGGCCAGGGCCGGCGCCCAGGCGATGCTGGGCCGGACCGTCCCGGCCGTGGAACCGATCGACGCCTCCCGAGGGAAGGTGTTTCTCGAAGGCGAGTACTGGGATGCCGTCAGCGCCGTGCCCATCGCGGCGGGGCAAGTCGTGGAGATCGTGGCGCTGAACGGCCTGACTCTGACGGTGAAACCCGTGGGGACTTCCGAGGAGGAGCGGCCATGAACACCTATGTGATGTACCTGGGACCCTGGATCGTCGTGCTCGTGGCGCTGGGACTGATCGTCCTGCCGCAGGCGGCCCGCATCCTGCGCGAGTACGAGCGGGGCGTGATCTTCCGCTGGGGCAAGCTCAAGGGCTCCAAGGGGCCGGGCCTGATCTTCCTCATCCCCTTCATCGACCGCATGGTGCGGATGGACCTGCGCGTGGTGACCATCGACGTGCCCAAGCAGGAGGTGATGACCCGCGACAATGTCCCGGCGACCGTCGATGCGGTGGTCTACTTCCGCGTGGTGGATCCACAGGCGGCCGTGGTCAAGGTGGAGAACTTCCTTAAGGCCTCCTCCCTGATCGCCCAGACCACGCTGCGCAGCGTGCTGGGCCAGTCAGAGCTGGACGAGCTGCTGTCACACCGGGAGATGATCAACCTCAAGCTCCAGGAGATCATCGACCGCCAGACCGAGCCCTGGGGCGTGAAGGTGAGCACCGTGGAGGTGCGCGACGTGGTGCTGCCCGACGGGATGAAGCGCGCCATGGCCAAGCAGGCCGAAGCCGAGCGGGAGCGGCGCGCCAAGGTCGTCAACGCCGAGGGCGAGTTCCAGGCCGCGGAGAAGATGGTGCAGGCCGCCGCCATGATGGCGGAGCAGCCCATCTCGCTCCAGCTGCGCTTCCTCCAGACCATGGTGGAGATCTCCAGCGAGCACAACACCACCAGCTTCATTCCGCTGCCCAGCGAGCTGTTCCGGCCCTTCATCCAGAAGGGCTAGCGGTCCGTCGGAGCAGGAGGATGGTGCGGTCGTCGGTGAAGGGGGCGCCCTTCGCGTGGGCTTCCAGGTCAGCCATGAGGCCGGCGTCGATGGCATCGAGCCCCAGGGCCAGGCTCGTCCGCAGGAAGGCCTGGAGGCGATCCTCGCCGTACTCCTCGCCGCCCGGGGCCGCGACTTCCGTGACGCCGTCGGTGTAGAGCGCCAGAAGATCGCCGGGCTCCAGGCGGAAGGAGCCGGAGCCGTAAGGCTGTCCCGGCAGCATGGCCAGGGGCAGCCCCTGGGATTCCAGGGCCCGGAAGGTCCCGTCGGCACTCACCAGGTAGCCTGGGTTGTGGCCCGCGTTCGTGTAGGTCACCTCGCCGGTGGCGGGCTCGAAGAGGAGCAGGAAGGCCGTCACGAACCGCTTCCCGTCCGTGTGCCGGGCCAGGGACCGGGAGAGATGGAAGGCCAGATCATCCGGCGGGATGTCCCGCTCGCCGAAGGCTTCGAGGAAAGCCGAGAGGCTCGCCATGAGGAGCCCCGGCCCCAGGCCCTTCCCGCTGACGTCGGCCAGGGCGAGGAGCCAGCGGCCATCCTCCCGCAGCCACCATCCGAAGAGGTCGCCGCTCACCTGGCGGCTGGGCAGGTTGTTGCCATGGAGCTCGTAGCCCGGGATCTCCGGGGGCAGGCCGGGAAGGAGGCCTTGCTGGATGTGCCTGGCCAGGTCCAGTTCCTGGTCCAGGGAGCGCCGTCTCTGGGCTTCTTCCTGCATGCGGACCTGCTCCAGCTTCGCCGAAGCCAGATGGGCGAAGGTGCTGGCGAGGCCCAGGTCCTGCTCGGTGAAGGGGGGACGCGGGGCCTTGGCGTCGAGGTAGAGCAGGCCGAGGATGGCGCCTTCGAACTCCAGAGGCGCCACGATGGCCGTGGAGATGCCGCTGAGAAGCAGGGACGGGCTCCCGGTGCCCGCCTCGACATCACGGAACAGCACGGCCTGGCGCCGCGCCAGGGCGGATTCCACCAGATGCGTGGAGAGGCTGATGGGGGCGTGCCCTTCGCTGGCGCGGGAGGCCACGGACTTCAGGTTCCCGTCGGGGCCCGATAGGAGGATCGCCGCCCGCCAGGGATGGAGCTGGTTCCAGAGGTGATCCAGCACATGGTCGAGGAGCGTTCCGGGCGGCACGTCCTTGATGAGCTCCAGGCTGAGGTCCTGGAGGTCCCGGATCACTGCCCCCATGCGGTCCGGTGCGCCCGTGGGCAGCCAGGTTCGCCAGGCCTCGTCGATGGGAAGGACCACGCTCGACTGGGGCGAGGATCCGCTCTCGTCACGGAACCGGACCTCGGGACCGAGGGTTCCGCCTGTCACCCGGATGTGGATGGACCCGAGGTGCACCTCGTCCCCGCCGCGCAGGGGACGGGGGGCATGGACCCGCTCGCCATTGATGAAGGTGCCGTTGCGGCTGTCGAGATCCTCCAGGAAGGGAACGCCCCGATGCATCACGATCCGGGCGTGACGGCGGCTCAGGGCCCCATCGGCGATCACCACCTCGTTCTGGTGCGAGCGGCCGAAATGCCAGGCCCGGCCCTCCTCCCCCTCCAGCGGGAGCGGGTCGAGCCCCGGAACATGCAAGGTCATGGCAGCCATGGCGGCAAGGATTGTGTCCGAGTCATCCGGCGTACGCCACGGTGAGTTTCGAGAAGGTCCACCTTTTTTTGCATCCACCCTCGTGGTGGTCTGGCAAAAACCGGTGCGGATAATTTTATACGGATGATATTGTGGAAATATTTTAATACGGGTAATAATAGACAGCCAGGAAAGGATACCCTCATGCCCGATCGCACCCTGACGCTCTGCACCGCCTTCGACGGCCCGCGCCGCATCGCCTCCGGTCTGCTGGGACAGGTGGCCGTGGCCGTGAAGGCCTGCGTGGATGGCGGCCAAGCGAAGGATGTGGCGCCAAGCGTGCTGGTGTTCGACGATGAAACGGGCCGCGTCATCGACCTCGACCTGCGCGGAACGCCCGAGGATGTGGTCGCCCGCCTCTGCGGCCCGCCGGAACAGCCGGAGAAGCCGCGAGGAAGGGGCCGGCCCAGGCTTGGCGTCGTGCCAAGGGAGGTGACCCTCCTCCCACGGCACTGGGAGTGGCTCGGCGCCCAGCCCGGCGGGGCTTCGGTGGCCCTGCGCAAGCTCGTGGAAGAGGCCCGCCGGGCGGAGACGGCCGGCGAGCGCCGGCGCCTGGCCCAGGAGCGCGCCTACCGCTTCATGGCGGCCATGGCCGGTGACGCCCCCGGGTACGAGGAGGCCCTGCGGGCGCTGTACGCCGAGAACTCGGCGGCCTTCGAGACGCACATCCAGCCCTGGCCGGAGGACATCCGGGAGCATGCGCGGAGGCTCGCGCAGGCGGCATTCGTGTCCGAACCCTGACGGCGCGGACCTGGGACACGGGAGGAAAGGACATGGACGGATCCTTCGATCGGAAAGCGGCGCTTCGGGCCTACAAAGAGCGGAAGCCGCGCCCCGGCATCTATGCGGTGCGCCACCTGGCGTCGGGCCGCGCGTGGGCCGGCGCGAATCCGAACCTCGACACCACCCGGAACGGCCTGTGGCATCAACTGAACCAGGGCCGCCACCTGGACCGCGGGTTGCAGGCGGCCTGGAACCAGCACGGCGAGGCGGCCTTCGAATACGTCATCCTCGAAGTCCTCGAAGAAGAGATGAGCCCCCTGGTCCTCAAGGAGACGCTGAAGGCCAAGAAGGCCGAGTGGACGGCCCTCCTCGCCGAAAGCGAAGGGGCCCCAGGAAACGCCTGACAGCCGGCGGCTGAAGCTCTGAGCTGTCCTTCCGCTCGCTGCGTCCGCAGCACGATGCGAACTGAAGCGCTTCGTGGGGTGGAGGCCCGCCCCACCACACGCCCCCTTTTCGTGACCGGATCCCCAGGGGGCTTCCGGGTCTCCGCCTCAACCCGGCCTGTCATCAGAATCCAACCATCCCATTCCCATCACACCCGAACAGCGCACGGGATTTCTCGCTGGATCCCCACGGAACTTCAGTCAGGAAGTCGTGCGAAGACCCACGGGCGTCTCGGGCACAGCCATTCAGGATCCTGAATATCAACCTCAACGGTCGTTGATGCAGGATCTACGGCTAAGGCTCAATTATTAATTTGAGATCGTTTTGGGTACAGCTGCATGAAAAAAACTTCAGGTGTATGGATTCTTTCCATGATCGATAACTCATTAATTTCATTAACATTCCTTGACGAGGCCTCGGTCAGAATTCACTGTATTCAACAAACCAGGAGCCGGTCATGTTTATGGCAGCGCAGCGGCCACCACGATCCATCAAGGGTGGGTCATCATCCTTCTCCTGGCATTCCGTGGGGCTGTTTCTGGCCCAGGCGGTACTAGCCCTGGCCATGGCCTGCGGAGGTGGTGGCGGAACGCCCCCCCCAAACACGGCCCCCCTGATCACCACCCACCCAGCCAGCCAGACCGTGAACGCCGGCAGTGCAGCCACCTTCACGGCTGCGGCCAGCGGCACGCCTGCCCCCACCTTTACCTGGCAACGCAGCAACGACGGTGGCACCAGCTGGACAGCGATCCCCGGTGCAACCAGCGCGACCTATACCACCGCCGCCACTGTCAAGGCGGACAATGCCGCCCAGTTTCGCGCCGTGGCCACCAACAACGTTAGCCCGGAGGCCACCAGCACCGCGGCCACGCTGACCGTACGGTGGCTCGCCATCACCACCCAACCCGCCAACGCGAGTGTGACGGCCGGTGCCACGGCCACCTTCACCGTGGTGCCGGATGCCAGCCCGGTCGCTACCTATCAGTGGCAATCCAGCACGAACGGAACCACCTGGGCGAACGTGACCGGCGGCACGGGCGCCACGAACGCCAGCTACACCACAGCCGCCACCTCCTTGAGCGACACAGGCACCCAGTATCGTTGCGCCTTGACCAACGCCGCTGGGACACTCAACAGCAGCGGGGCCACGCTCACGGTGATCGCGGCTCCGGTCATCACCAGCTTCGTCGCAGCCAAGAGTCCCGTGACCACCGGGAACGGCACGACATTGACGGCAGTGTTCACGGGTGGAACGGGCACGGTGGACCACGGCATCGGCGCCGTGACCAGCGGTGTTGCCGTGCCCACGGGCAATGTGGCGACCACAACGATTTTCACCCTGACCGTGACCAACGCAACGGGCACCGCCGTCACCCTGCCAGTGACCGTGACCGCGGTGGCCGCACCGACGACTCCCGTGGTCACGGCCCCGGCCAATGTGACCGCCAGCCAGGCGGGCTACACCGCATCGGTCCCGGCTCAGGCGGCCGGCAGCACCTATGCCTGGACCCTCACGAATGGAAGCATCACGGCCGGCGCCACCACGACCAGCATTACGTTCACGGCGGGGGCATCCGGCACCGCCACGCCCTCCTGCATCGTCACCAATGCCGCCGGGACGGCCTCCACGGCCGGAACCGCCACCTGCGCCATCGTGGCCGCACCGACGACTCCCGTGGTCACGGCCCCGGCCAATGTGACTGCCAGCCAGGCGGGCTACACCGCGTCGGTCCCGGCTCAGGCCGGCAGCACCTATGCCTGGACGATCACGAATGGAAGCATCACGGCCGGCGCCACCACGACCAGCATCACGTTCACGGCGGGGGCATCCGGCAACACCACCCTGTCCTGCATCGTCACCAATGCTGCCGGGACGGCCTCCACGGCCGGAACGGCCACGTGCGCCATCGTGGCCGCACCGACGACTCCCGTGGTCACGGCCCCGGCCAATGTGACCGCCAGCCAGACGGGCTACACCGCGTCGGTCCCGGCTCAGGCCGGCAGCACCTATGCCTGGACGATCACGAATGGAAGCATCACGGCCGGCGCCACCACGACCAGCATCACGTTCACGGCGGGGGCATCCGGCACCGCCACGCCCTCCTGCATCGTCACCAATGCTGCCGGGACGGCCTCCACGGCTGGAACCGCCACCTGCGCCATCGTGGCCGCACCGACGACTCCCGTGGTCACGGCCCCGGCCAATGTGACCGCCAGCCAGACGGGCTACACCGCGTCGGTCCCGGCTCAGGCCGGCAGCACCTATGCCTGGACCCTCACGAATGGAAGCATCACGGCCGGCGCCACCACGTCCAGCATCACGTTCACGGCGGGGGCATCCGGCACCGCCACGCCCTCCTGCATCGTCACCAATGCCGCCGGGACGGCCTCCACGGCTGGAACCGCCACGTGCGCCATCGTGGCCGCACCGACGACTCCCGTGGTCACGGCCCCGGCCAATGTGACTGCCAGCCAGGCGGGCTACACCGCGTCGGTCCCGGCTCAGGCGGGTAGTACCTATGCCTGGACCCTCACGAATGGAAGCATCACGGCCGGCGCCACCACGACCAGCATTACGTTCACGGCGGGGGCATCCGGCAGCACCACCCCGTCCTGCATCGTCACCAATGCCGCCGGGACGGCCTCCACGGCCGGAACCGCCACGTGCACCATCGTGGCTGCGCCGACGACTCCCGTGGTCACGGCCCCGGCCAACGTGACCGCCAGCCAGGCGGGTTACACCGCGTCGGTCCCGGCTCAGGCCGGTAGCACCTATGCCTGGACCCTCACGAATGGAAGCATCACGGCCGGCGCCACCACGTCCAGCATCACGTTCACGGCGGGGGCATCCGGCACCGCCACGCCCTCCTGCATCGTCACCAATGCTGCCGGGACGGCCTCCACGGCCGGAACCGCCACGTGCACCATCGTGGCTGCGCCGACGACTCCCGTGGTCACGGCCCCGGCCAACGTGACCGCCAGCCAGGCGGGTTACACCGCGTCGGTCCCGGCTCAGGCCGGTAGCACCTATGCCTGGACCCTCACGAATGGAAGCATCACGGCCGGCGCCACCACGTCCAGCATCACGTTCACGGCGGGGGCATCCGGCACCGCCACGCCCTCCTGCATCGTCACCAATGCTGCCGGGACGGCCTCCACGGCTGGAACCGCCACCTGCGTCATCGTGGCCGCACCGACGACTCCCGTGGTCACGGCCCCGGCCAATGTGACCGCCAGCCAGGCGGGCTACACCGCATCGGTCCTGGCTCAGGCCGGCAGCACCTATGCCTGGACGATCACGAATGGAAGCATCACGGCCGGCGCCACCACGACCAGCATCACATTCACGGCGGGGGCATCCGGCAGCACCACCCCGTCCTGCATCGTCACCAATGCCGCCGGGACGGCCTCCACGGCTGGAACCGCCACGTGCACCATCGTGGCCGCACCGACGACTCCCGTGGTCACGGCCCCGGCCAATGTGACTGCCAGCCAGGCGGGCTACACCGCGTCGGTCCCGGCTCAGGCGGGCAGCACCTATGCCTGGACCCTCACGAATGGAAGCATCACGGCCGGCGCCACCACGACCAGCATTACGTTCACGGCGGGGGCATCCGGCACCGCCATCCTGTCCTGCATCGTCACCAATGCCGCCGGCACGGCCTCCACGGCCGGAACCGCCACGTGCACCATCGTGGCCGCGCCTGCCATCACCAACTTCACCGCAAGTGGCGGCCTCAGCACCATCACCATCACCAACGGATTTAGCACCACCCTGTCGTTCACCTTCAGTGGAGGCACGGGTTCCATCGATCAGGGCGTGGGCTCCGTCACCAGCCTCGGAACAAAGAATGTGAGCCCGACAGTCACCACGACCTATACCCTGACCGTGGACAATGGTGTGAGTACCCCCGCGACAGCCCAGGTGACCGTGAATGTGGTGGACCCGCCGGTGATAACCAGCTTCACGGCCGCGGACTCGCTCATCGCTCCGGGCACGAGCACGACCCTGACCGGAGCTTTCACCGGTGGAACAGGTTCTGTTGACCATGGCGTCGGTGCCGTGACGACCGCGGTTGCCGAGACCACGGGCAACCTGACGACCACCACCACCTTCACCTTGACTGTGACCAACACGGCGACCACTCCCGCAACGGCCACGGCCACGGCCACCGTGACCGTGGGCAACACCCTCACCGTGAACATCACGGGTCTGGGCAGCCTGCCAGGCAATGTGGTTGTCACTGGACCCAACGGCTACACCAGCGCGGTGCTTACCGCTGCCACGCAAACGCTCTCGGGCCTGGCAGACGGCGACTACATCATCACCCCCGCTACGGTCACGGACCCGAGCCAACCTGGCCAGGGGCGAGGCGTCGATGGCACCGGCACGCCTGGGACCTTGGGACCCGCCAACCTTCAGCGCTACCCTGCCGTGCTTTCGCTGACCCAGACCCTCGCCCTCGCGGGCACCAATACCGCGACTGTAGGCGTGGACTACCCCGCCCCGTACCTGACCGTCACGGTGCCTGCGGACCCGATGGTGCCGATCCTCAGCACCTCGATCGACCTGGTCCTGGTCCCGGCGGGAACCTTCACCATGGGCGAAACGGAGTCTGTTGTCGGGTCAGATCCCTCGACGCAGCCTTCACATGGCGTGACCTTGGGCAAGGCGTTCTACATCTCGAAGGCGCCCTGCACCCAGGCCCAGTGGGTGGCCATCATGAACAACAACCCCGCGCATTTCACAACGGGCAATGGATTCCCGGATCCGGAGGAGCTGACTCGGCCTGTGGAAACGGTGGACTTCGACGCCATTACCACCCCCAGTACGGGCTTCCTGGACATGCTGAATTCGGCCGCGGCGTCGGTTCTGACGGGCCCGCTAGCAGGCAGTTCCTTCCGTCTGCCCACGGAAGCTGAGTACGAATACGCCTGCCGGGCCGGGAGTGGATCCACGGTGCTGAACGTCCCCGATCCCTTGAACAATAACTATTATTTCGGTTCCTATGATCCAGGTGGCGGAGACCCGGCCGTCATCCTGCTCGTCCAGCAGTACATGTGGCATTCCGGCAACAGCAACCTGACCACTCAGCCGGTAACCAAGAAACTCCCCAACGCCTGGGGCCTGTACGACATGATCGGCAACGTGTGGGAGCTCTGCCGGGATGATTGGCATGCCGATTATTCCGTCACGGGAGCGGGCATCCCCCCGCTCCCGGTTGATGGCAGTGCCTGGCTGGATGCCACGCCGAACATCCAGCACTCGTACAAGGGCGGTTCCTGGGCTGGCACCGCGAGCGATGGCCAGTCCAAGCGACGTGGGGCCTATCCCATCAATCCAGTTCCCACTCCCGCCAATGAATACGCAGGTTTCCGCCTGGTCCTCCCGCTGCCTTGATGCCTGCCCCTCTGGCCCCGGCGCACTTGCGCCGGGGCCGGCACAGGTCTGAGGCCTTCCTGAATGTCCGATCCCCGTTGGTTCCCGGCCTCAGTCCCTGGCCGGGGCGAGCGGGGATCAGGACTTTCGACTGATGTTGCGGTTCCCACCAAAGGCCGCCCACCCACTCGGGCATGTTGGGCAGCGCACCGCCACGCTCGGCCCATTCCGCCATCTGCATCCACATCTGGGCTCGGCTGTTCTTGAACCTGGGATCAATGACGGGGCCGTGGAAGTGGATGCAGAAGGGGTTGCATCCAGCCGCCCTTATGTTCACCACCAGAAGCGCCTGAATGGAGGTTCCTAGCGCATCGCCGCACCCGAGGCCTTGTGGTCATGCGGTTATAAAACAACCATGGCTCAATGGTGGCGGCGTTCTTGATTGGTAGCTGGGGCAGGATTTGAACCGTTGCCACCAACGAATCGCACCTGTATCCGCTGCGACAGCTCCCGGGCTGCCTTCGCGTGGCGCTTATCGGACGACTGCCACTCGCAGGTCCGAATCCAGCGGCTGTCCGCCTTTCGCGCCGACCCATGCGATCTGGATTTGAACTGGTCCCGCTGCGCGGCCCCGGGTCTTGCTCCGGCAGGACATCTGGTCCTGCCTCCGCAATCCCACTCGCAGGCCCAAATCCTGCCCGTCTCCGCCTTTCGCGCCGACCCATGCGATCTGGATTTGAACTGGTCCCGCTGCGCGGTCCCCGGTCTTGCTCCGGCAGGACATCCAGTCCTGCCTCCGCAATCCCACTCGCAGGCCCAAACCCTGCCCTTCCGTTATAGGCGTACGCAAAGACCGGAGCACTCGGCTCCGGTCATGTGTTCGATTGGTAGCGGGGGCAGGATTTGAACCTGCGACCTTTGGGTTATGAGCCCAACGAGCTACCGGACTGCTCCACCCCGCGGTAGGAAATCAAGTGTAGCAGGGATCTGGGGCGTGGCAAGGACGCAGGCTGGGCGGGAGTTGGTAGACTCGACGGAGGTTCTGGAGGATTCGATGGGACGCCGCATGGTGGCTGCGCTGGTGCTGTTCGCGGCCCTCGGGCTGGGCGCGGCGCCGCGCACGTGGACGCCCGAGAAGTGGTTCGACAAGCCGAAGTCGCCGCGGATCGCCAACTATCGGATCGACGCGGTGCTGGACTTCGAGCACAAGACACTGGAGGCGACGGAGACGCTGTCGTGGCGGAACACCGGCACGGCGCCCACGCAGGAGCTGCCGCTGCACCTGTACCTCAACGCCTTCAAGGGGCCTCAGAGCCTCTTCGTGCAGGAGAGCGGCGGGCGCCTGCGCATGGACCACCAGGACCGGCCCACGGAGCCGTCGTCCTGGGGCTATTGCCGCCTCATCAGCGCCCGGATGGAGGGCCGCGACCTCCCCGGCCACGCGGGCGAGGACGAGACTGTCCATTGGCTGAAGCTGCCGCGCGCCGTCGCGCCCGGGGAGACCATCCAGGTGGAGATCGCCTGGGAGAACCGCTACCCCAAGGTCTTCGCGCGCAGCGGATGGTCGGAGGACTTCCTCATGTCGGGCCAGTGGTTCCCCAAGGTGGGCGTCTACCAGGGCGATCAGTGGAACTGCCACGCCTACCACGCGAACACCGAATTCTTCGCGGATTTCGGCGTCTACGACGTGTCCCTGTCCCTGCCGAACGCGCTGGGCCTGGCCCATACGGGAACCCAGACGAACTTCGTGACGGAGATCGAGCAGGATCCCAAGCGGCCCTTGAACGTGATCTGGCGCCTGCACGCGGAGGATGTCCACGACTTCGCCTGGGCGGTGATGCCCCGGGAGAGCTGGCGGAACCCGGCCATGTTCGAGTATCGCGGCGTGCAGGTGTTCTACTACGCCGCGGACCGCAACCGGGGGAACTTCCAGCGGCAGCGTCGGGCGGTGGAAAACGCTCTCCGCTGGAGTGAGGAGTGGTTCTTCAAGTACCCGTACCCCACGCTGACGGTGATCGATACCCCGAAGGATGCCTCCGGGGCCGACGGCATGGAGTATCCGACCCTCATCACCGCCGGCTCGCTGCCGTTCGATCCCATCCAGCAGCGGTTCGTGCCCGAGGTGGTGTCCGTCCATGAGTACGGGCATCAGTACTTCTACGGCATGCTCGCTAGCAACGAGTTCGAGGAGCCCTGGCTGGACGAAGGCTTCACCAGCTGGTTCACCCGCAAGGCCATGGAGCGAAGCTACCACAGCCTGCTGGGCGGGCGGAGGTTCCAGATCCCCACGGAGTTCCTGGAGTGGTCGGGGTACTGGTCCCTGCCGTCCGCCGACCCCCTCACGCGGGCCGGCTTCAAGACGATCAACCTCCGCAGCTACTTCGTGACGGCCTACGGCAAGCCCACCCTGGTGCTGGACCAGCTGGAGGCCATGCTGGGCAGGCCCGTGATGGAGCAGGTGATGCGGACCTACGCCCAGGAGATGGCCTTCCGGCACCCCACCCGGCACGATTTCCTGCGGATCGCGGAGCGCGTGTCCGGCCGCGACCTCTCGGCCTTCTGGCGGGACTTCGTGGAGGGCACGGAGGTGCTCGACTACGCCATCCGCTGCGTGAAGAGCCGCGAGGTCACCCAGGGCGGCTGGCTGTTCTCGGACAAGGCGCCGGTCTTCGCGGCTCCGCAGCCGGCGGCCCCGGGCCGGGTGGGCTCCATCACCCTGGAGCGGAAGGGCGGGCTGAAGGTGCCGATCACGCTCTGGGTGCGCCTGGAGAACCGCGAGGAACAGCGGCTCGTGTGGGACGGCCAGGACCGGTGGATCACCTACGAGTTCGATTCGCCCGTGGCTGCCGCCGTGCTGGATCCCGACGGCAACTATCCCATGCTGAAGGACCGGCTCCACGCCAGCTACACGCCGAGGCCGATCAAGCGCGGCTTCTACTACTGGTCGCAGATGGCCTGGGGCGCCGTGGCGGGGTGGCTGCAGGGCTGCGGGATCGGCTAGGGCATCCGCCAGCCAGCCTAGGGATTCCGTGGCGCCGCGTCCCCCATGCGGACCGTTCGGATGTTCCCCTGTCCATCCAGGTCGATGAGGATGGGGAACCAGGCCAGGCCCAGGACCTCGAAGGCGGCCCGGCTGGGGACGTAGTACGCGGTCCGGCCCGCGGTCCGGAGCCGTGCGGACAGCGCCTGGGCCTCGGCCGCCAGCCCCTCGGGGATGCTCGCGCTGCGCTCGTCCATGCCCGCTTCCAGGCTGGGGATGACCCAAGCCACATCCGCGGGCAGCTCCGGCCAGGGGCCCTCCCCGGCCGGGTAGATCCAGATGCGGCGGGCGCCCAGCTGGTCCAGCCTCAGGTCCTGGTACTCCTGGCCGGGAAGCGTCCACAGTCGCAGGACGGGGGAAGGTCCGCCCAGCATGCCGAACAGTCGCTGGAACTGGGAAAGAATGGGCTCGGCCGGCTCCTCCGCCCGGGCCTTGAGCGCGGCGAGCCGGGCCTCGTCCTGGTCCGCCAGGGCCCAGCAGAGGGCATGGCGCAGGGCGTAGCCCCGGGTGAGGGCAGGCCCCTTCGACAGCAAGCGATCTTCCCAGACCTGCCGGATCGCCGGCGTGAACCGGCCTTCGCGGACCTGGGCCTTGCCCCACCGCCACAGGGCCAGGGCCGTGCCGGCCTGGCGGAGGGGCAGGGTGGTCAGGTTCTTGGCCAGCCGGGCCTGGGGCGCATGCATCAGGGTCCTCAGGGCCTCCGCCTCCCGGCGGGCGGCTCCAGGCGGAAAGGGGTCGGCAGGCGGCGCCGCCAGCGGGTCGAAGGTGGCCGCGGCCTGGAGCCACCGGTAGGCGGCAGCCCCGGGGCCCCGCGGGGCGGCAGGCAGGGGGCGGCCCCAATCGTAGGCGTCCAGCGCCTGGTCCTGCAGCTGGGCGGCCGTGGGCGGCGCGGGACGGACCTCGGCGGGGGGCGTGGGCGGCGGAGCGGTCAGTGGCACGGGGTCCCCTTGGTGGCAGAATGGTCCTCCGCATCATACGGGAGTCCTCCTTGAACTCAGCCCCCTCACCTCTCACGCCTCGGGACCGCCTCGTGGTGGCCCTGGACCTGCCCACGGCCGGGGAGGCCCTGGCCATGGCGGAGCGGCTGGCGGGCCGCGTGGGCATGCTGAAGGTGGGGCTGGAGCTGTTCTGCGCCGAGGGGCCCGCCTTCGTCCGGGAGCTTCAGAAGCAGGTGCCGGTATTCCTGGATCTCAAGCTCCACGACATCCCCACCACCGTGCGCCGGGCCCTGGAGGCCGTGCTGAAGCTGGATCCACGCCTGGTGAATGTCCACGCCCAGGGGGGCCCGGTCATGCTCGAGGCGGCGGTGGAAGCCGTGCGCGCCCACCGCGCCGCGGGCGGCCGAACAGAGCTGCTGGCCGTGACCGTGCTCACGAGCCTGGACCGGGAGGCCCTGGCGGCCCTGGGACACGCGGGACGACCCGAGGACCTGGCGCTGGCCTATGCGAAGCTGGCGCACCGCGCCGGTTGCGACGGCGTGGTGTGCTCGGCCTGGGAGGCCGCCAGCATCCGCGAGGCCTGTGGCGAAGCCTTCCACCGCCTCACGCCGGGCATCCGTCCCGCCGGCGCCGCCACCCAGGACCAGGCCCGCGTCATGACGCCGGCGCAGGCGCTGAAGCAGGGCGCCACCTGGCTCGTGGTGGGGCGGCCCATCACCCACGCTGCGGATCCCGCCGCGGCGGCGGAAGCCATCGTGGCGGAGATGGAAGCCTGATGAGTGTCGGCTCGCCCCTCGTTTACAGACCCTCCTTCGCCCAGCGGGCCATGGCCGTGCTGCTCTTCGCGGGCTCCTGGCTGGTGGGCGTGCGCGCCCTGGCCCAGATCTTCGAGCGCCTCCCCGTGCTCCGGGCCTCCATGAAGGTGGCGGAGGCCGCCGGCGACCCCACCTGGTCCTTCTGGGTCGCCCTGGTGGCGGCCGTGGGCGCCGTGGTGGCGGGCGGCCTCCTGCTCATGGCCACGCTCCTGGGCCTGCTGCTGGTGGAGGGGTCCCAGGTGCTGGTGGATGAGCTGGGCCTCGCCGTGGAGCACAACGCCCTGCCGGCACCCCTGGCCCGGAAGCTGGGGGCGGGTCGCCTGCTCTGGAAGCGCATCACCTGCCTCGAGCGCTCCGGCCCCTTTTTCGTGGTGAAGGGGGGCGGCGAGCCGGGTCACCCCGGCCCCGGTGATCCCACCCTGCGCTTTCTCATGGTGGACCAGCTCGAGCGGCTGGTGCTGACCATCCTGGAGCGCAGCCCGAACCTGAAGCACGAGGACTGATGCCGGGCGGGATGGAGGTCTTCGGTTTCCTGACGGGCGCGGCCTGCGTGGCGCTGCTGGTGCGGGAGAACATCTGGAACTGGCCCATCGGCATCGCCAACAACCTGGTGTTCATCGCGTTGTTCTACCGTGCGGGCCTCTACGCGGATGTCGGGCTCCAGGTCTTCTACGTCGCCATCTCGATCTACGGCTGGTGGAGCTGGCTGCACGGGGGACGGGACCACGGGGCCCTGACGGTGAGCCGCATCCCCCCGCTTCCGGCCGTCCTGCTGGCCCTGGCGGTGGCCGCCACCACCGCCGCCCTGGCCTGGCTGTTGCGCCACTTCACCAACAGCACCGTGCCCGTGCTGGATTCCCTCATCACCGCCCTCAGCCTCGCGGCCCAGTTCATGATGACCCGCAAGTGGCTCGAGAACTGGATGGTGTGGATCGCAGCCAACTGCCTCTCCGTGGGCCTGCTGATCTACAAGGGGCTCTACGTCACCAGCGGCCTCTACCTGGTCTACCAGGTGCTCTGCGTCCTCGGCTGGGTGGCCTGGCGGCGTGCGCTCCGGGCCGGGATCGCCGTACCGGGGCAGCCCCTGGAGGCTACATCTTCGGCCGGCTGAGGTAGGCCTCCGCGCCTTTCATCTCGGCCGTGGGGCCGTGGGCGGGCTTCTTCGCCCGGGTCCTGTGCCGGTTCAGGCCCCAGAGCGAGGCCAGCTCCGTGGCCTCGGGGTTGCCGGGGGCCAGAGCCAGCACTTCCGCGAGGTCGGCGCGGGCCTGGTCCGCCCGGCCCAGCTTCTCCCGCAGCAGGGCCCGCTTCATGAAGCCCCAGGGATTGGCCGGCTCCTTGGCGATGATCTCGGCGTACTCCGCCTCGGCCTCGGTGAAGTGGCCCTCCTCCTCCGCGGCTTCCCCGCAGAGGAGGTTGGTGACGGCGCAGAAGCCCAGCCAGGCCTTCTGCTCGGCGAACTCCGCTGGGCTGAAGCGCGACTTGGCCCGGGCCCGCTGGGCCTCGCGGTCGATGTGGCGCAGGGCCTTCTCCGTGTGGGCGTCCACCCGGGCGAAGATCTCGGCGTCGCCGCTGGCCCGGTAGAAGTCCTTCCGGATGCGGCCCTCGGCCCGGTACTGGTCGAACATGCGGGTGCCTGGATACAGCGCCAGGGGGCTGATCTGGCAGTCCTGTGGCCGGGTGTCCCGGATGAAGGCGGCGGTCTCCTCCACATCGGCCCAGGTCTCGCCGGGGATGCCCGTGATGAGGTAGATGCCCAGGTTCATGCCCACCTTGCGCACCAGGCCCAGGGCCCGGCGGGCGTGCCGCAGGTTGGTGCCCTTGTCCAGCAGCTGGAGCACGCGCTCGCTGCCGTGCTCCACGCCGAACTGCATGAACTCGCAGCCGGCCCGCTTCATGGCCACCAGGCGGTCCTCGTCCACGAGGTTCACGCGGCTCTGGCAGTTCCAGAGCGGGTGCAGGCCGCTCTCCTGGATGCCCTTCATCAGCGTCAGCACGCGGTCGCGGTTGGCGGTGAAGGTGTCGTCCCGGAAGCTGAAGTAGGTGAGGCCGTGTTTCTCGCGCAGCAGGCGCATCTCGCGCAGCACCGAGGGCGCGCTGCGGAAGCGGATGGACGTGCCCCAGAACTCCGGCGTGTTGCAGAAGTTGCAGGTGGCCGGGCAGCCCCGGCTGGTGCTGAGGTAGGCCAGCTGGCCCACGTCGTTGAGGAAGTCCGCCTCCAGGTGTTCGGCGGGGATGCCAATGGCGTCCAGGTCCTCCAGGGGCGGCTGGGGCAGGGTGCGGCCGTCCCGGAGGATGAGGCCCGGCGTGCGGGCCCAGAGGTCGGACCCGGGGGCGGTCTTGAGGCGCTCCGCGATGCCCAGCAGCACGGCCTCGCCCTCGCCCTGCACGATGGCGTCGAGGGCCGGGCAGTCCTCGAAGACCTCGTCGGCCAGGTGGGTGGGATGGGGGCCGCCCGCCAGGAGGATGGCGCCGGGGCAGGCCTCCCGGGCCCAGGTCAGCAGCTCGTAGGAGCGCTTGCGGTTGAAGGTGAACATGGAGACGCCCACCACCGCAGGGTTCTGGACCCGCAGGTACTCGAGGATCTCTTTGCGCCCCTTGCCGCTGAGGTTCGCCACGCGGCAGGGCAGCTCCCGGGACTTCAGCATGGCCTGGAGGTAGCCCAGCCCGATGGGCAGGAAGGTCATCCACTCGTCCCCGAAGCCGCTGCGGGGGGCGCTGTAGGCGAGCAGGGTGCGGGGAGGGGTCATGGGCTCCAATGGCGCGACTTTCCAGTGTACGGAAAGGGATTCCCGAGGGAAGCGGACATTCCTCGGCTGAGCCTCGGACGGATGTCAAGCCTCGTCCGGAGAGCCCGGAACCGCTAGAATCAAGGCTTCCGGAGCCTCCATGTCCGTTGCCCACGAACCGGCCGTCACCGAATCCCTGGCTCTGGAGCTGGGCCTGTCGAAGGATGAGTGGCAGGTGCTCCTGCGCCTGCTCGACGGCCGCATGCCCACCTACCCCGAGCTGGGCGTGTTCAGCGCCATGTGGAGCGAGCACTGCTCGTACAAATCCAGCCGCGTCCACCTGAAGAACCTGCCCACGGAGGGCCCCCGCGTCATCCAGGGTCCCGGCGAGAACGCAGGCGTGGTGGACATCGGCGACGGCTGGGCCGTGGCCTTCAAGATGGAGAGCCACAACCATCCGAGCTTCATCGAGCCCTACCAGGGCGCCGCCACCGGCGTGGGCGGCATCCTGCGCGATGTTTTCACCATGGGCGCCCGGCCTCTGGCCAACCTGAACAGCCTGCGCTTCGGAGAGCTCGACGCGCCCCGCATGAAGGGTCTGGTGAAGGGCGTGGCCGCGGGCATCGCGGGCTACGGCAACTGCATGGGCATCCCCATGCTGGGCGGCGACTGCGCCTTCGACGGCAGCTACAACGGCAACATCCTCGTGAATGCCTTCACCCTCGGCGTGCTGCGCAGCGACAAGATCTTCAAGGGCTTCGCCTCGGGCGTGGGCAACAAGGTGATGTACATCGGCTCCAAGACGGGCCGCGACGGCATCCACGGCGCAAGCATGGCTTCCGCCGAATTCGGCGAGGGCAGCGAGGAGAAGCGGCCCACGGTGCAGGTGGGCGACCCCTTCACGGAAAAGCTGCTGCTCGAGGCCTGCCTGGAGGTCTTCCAGACCGACTGGGTCATCGGCATCCAGGACATGGGCGCCGCGGGCCTCACCTCCAGCAGCTTCGAGATGGCCAGCCGCGCCGGCACAGGACTGGAGATCCGCCTGGACCAGGTGCCCCAGCGCGAGGAGGGCATGACGCCCTTCGAGCTCATGCTCAGCGAGAGCCAGGAGCGCATGCTGCTGGTGGCCCGACCCGGCTGCGAGCCGAACATCATCCAAGTGCTGCACAAGTGGGGCCTCGACGCCTGCGTGGTGGGCGAGGTGACCGACAGCGGCCGCTTCATCGGCAGCTGGCACGGGGAGCCCGTCATCAACCTGCCCATCCAGCCCCTGGTGGACGCCGCGCCCAAGTACGACCGGCCCCGCCAGCGCCCAGGCTACCTGGACGCCGTGAACGCCGCGCCCCTGCCATCGGACCTCAAGCCCGCCGAGGTGGAGCGCACCCTGCGCCAGGTCCTCGCGGCGCCCACCGTGGCCAGCAAGCGCTGGATCTTCGAGCAGTACGACGGCACCGTGCGCAGCAACACGCTGCTCGGCATGGGCCGGGGCGATGCGGGCCTCATCCGGGTGAAGGACGAGCAGGGGAAGGACACGGGCAAGGCCGTGGCCATGTCCAGCGACTGCAACAGCCGCTTTTGCTACCTGGATCCCTTCTGGGGCGCGGCCCACGCGGTGGCCGAGGCCTGCCGCAACCTGGCTTGCGTGGGCGCCGAGCCCATCGGCCTCACGGACTGCCTCAACTACGGCAACCCCGAAAAGCCCGAGAACATGTGGACCTTCGAGCAGGGCTGCCTGGGCATCCGCCAGGCCTGCCTGGCGCTGGATGTGCCCATCGTCAGCGGCAACGTGAGCCTCTACAACGACACCGAAGGCCAGAGCATCGCCCCCACGCCCATGATCGCGGCGGTGGGCCTCATCGAGGACTGCGCCGGTCCCGTGGATGTGGCCGCCGCCGACGCCACGGCCCTCTCCAAGGTGGGCAACCGCCTCTGCGGGTCCGGCTTCCGCGCCGCCCACGACGGCATCTTCCTGCTGGGCGAGACGCGCGACGACCTGGGCGGCAGCGAGTACCTGAAGCTGCGCACCGGCAAGGTGCAGGGCGCCTGCCCCGAGCTGCGCCTGGACGAGGAGCTGCGGCTCCAGGCCTGCGTGCGCGAGGGCATCCGCCTGGGGCTCATCCGCAGCGCCCACGACACCAGCGAGGGCGGCCTGCTGACAGCGGTTCTGGAGAGCGCCTTCGGCGGGAATGATGGAGAAGGCATGGGCTGCCAGCTGATGCTCTCGAAGGGGGCCCTGCGCCTGGACAGCCTGCTCTTCGGCGAAACGTCCGGCCGCATCGTGGTGAGCGTGAGCCCGGAAGCCGAGTCCAGCCTGGCCACCCTCTGCGCCGCCCACCGCGTGCCCGTCGCCAAGATCGGCGCCACGGGCGGCGCCCGCATCACCCTCGCCGTGGATGGCCAGCCCGTGCTGGACGCGGATGTTGCCGAGCTGAAGGACCTCCATGCCGGGGCCCTGGAGCGCGCCCTGGGTTGACAGGGGGCCGCAGCCCCGGAAACCCTGGGACATTCCCCGGGGGCCCCATGCGTCTGCCCATCCTGCTTTGTTTGGCTTCCACGCTCCTTGCGGCAGGCGTCCCGCAGAAAGCCGCAAAGGCCAAGCCCTCCGCGGCCGGCGTGGAAGCGACCCGCCTGGAAGCGGAAGCCAAGCGGGCCAAAGCTTCAGCGGAGCGCCTGAAGGCCAGCGCGGCCAAGGCGGAAACGCAGGCCAAGACCGCCGCCGCCAAGGCCAAGGATGCAGAAACCCGCGCAGCGGACCTTCAGATCCGCGCCTCGGAGGCCCGGGCCAAGGCGGCGGAGGCCGAGGCCAAGGCTGCCTCAGAGCGGGCGAGCGCGGCGCGCGTGAAGGCCCGGGAGGCCCAGCAGCGGGTGGCCAGCCTCAAGGGGGCCAAGGCGAAGCCAGGCAAGTCCGCCAAACCTGCCGCGCCGGTGGCCAAGCCCGAGGAGGCGCCGGCCACCAAGGCTGAGGTGGCGCCCAAGGCGACTCCCAAGTCAGAGCCCGCGCCCAAGCCCGAGCCGGAAACGGTACCCAAGTAGGGTCCCCTGGGGACCCTGGCCCGACTCAGATCCCCATGGCGGCCGGAGCTTTGAGCTTGGCCGCGATCTTCTGCATCAGCTCCTGATCTGCCTTGAGGGTGGCCTTGAAGGCGGCGTGGTCCGTGTGGTGGATCTCCCGCCGGATCTCGTCGAGGCTGTGGTCCAGCATCCGCATGAGGAGCTCGGTTTCCTTGGCATCCAGGTAGAGTTCCATGGTCCCTCCCGCCGGCTTGGCCGCGTCCCGGTGGGCCGTGGTCGCGGCCAAATATCAGGTCCCGGCGGCTCTGATGCCAGTCCCGGGCCTAGGGCCGGCCGCCCAGGATCCGGGCCGGGAGCAGGAACAGGCCCTTGATGAGCCCGAACACCCCCTCCACCGCGAAGCCCAGGAGCCGGAAGGGCAGGAGCAGCAGCCAGACCAGCGGGTAGAGGATCAGCGCCAGGAGCGCCAGCGGCCAGCAGACCACCAGCAGAATGAGCCAGAGCAGGAATGCGGCCATGGAAGCCTCCCGGGGCCAGCATGGGGCCACCCGGTCCGTCATGACGGCTGGGACCGGTCAACGCTCGTGGCGGACCGGCCGGCCGCGGGAGGATATGATCCACTGACACCCACCCAGAGGAAGCCCATGCCCCGCCGAGATGATTCCCTGTCCCTTGATCGCCGCGCCTTCCTCGGGGCCGGCCTGGCCACGGGCGCGGCCGCCCTGGTCGGCGGCGACCTGAAGGCGGGTCCGGCCCGCAAGGGCCTGGTGCTGGAGGAGGCCACGGTGGATGCCCTCCAGGCGGGGATGGCGGACGGACGCTGGACCTCGGTGGAGCTGGTGAGGCGCTACCAGGCGCGCATCCGCGCCCTGGACCAGGCGGGGCCGAGGCTGAATTCGGTCATCGAGCTGAACCCCGACGCCCTCGCCATCGCGAAGGCGCTGGATGCCGAGCGGAAGGCGGGGAACCTGCGCGGGCCCCTCCACGGCATCCCCGTGCTCATCAAGGACAACATCGACACCGCGGACCGCATGAAGACCACGGCGGGCTCGCTGGCCCTGGCGGACGCCCCAACCCCGAAGGAGGACGCCTTCGTGGCGAAGCGCCTGCGGGACGCGGGGGCGGTGATCCTCGGCAAGACCAACCTCAGCGAGTGGGCCAACTTCCGCTCCACCCGCAGCAGCAGCGGCTGGAGCGGCCGGGGCGGGCAGACCCGGAATCCCTACGCCCTGGACCGGAGCCCCAGCGGCTCCAGCTCGGGCTCCGGGGTCGCCGCCGCCGCGAGCCTCTGCGCCGTGGCCGTGGGCACCGAGACGGACGGGTCCATCGTGAGCCCTTCCAACGCCAATGGGCTGGTGGGCGTGAAGCCCACGGTCGGCCTGGTGAGCCGCAGCGGCATCATCCCCATCTCCAGCACCCAGGACACGGCGGGGCCCATGGCGCGGACCGTGCGGGACGCGGCGCTCCTGCTGAATGCCCTGGTGGGCGCCGATCCGAAGGACGCCGCCACCGGCGATTCCGCCGCCCGCCGGGAGAAGGACTACACCCAGTTCCTCGCCGCCGAGGGCCTCAAGGGGGCCCGGCTCGCGGTGGCGAAGAACTTCCTGGGCGTGCATGCCCACGTGGATGCCGTCATCCAGCCCGCCCTGGAGCTGCTGAAGGCCCAGGGGGCCGTGCTCGTGGAGGTGGAGCTGAAGACCGCCGCCTACGATGAGGCCGAGTACGAGGTGCTGCTGTACGAGTTCAAGGCGGGCCTCAATGCCTACCTGGCGGGCCGGGGCGGCGCCGTGAGGGACCTGGCGGGGCTCATGGCCTTCGACGAGCGCGAGAAGGCGCGGGAGATGCCCTTCTTCGGCCAGGAGATCGTCCTGCAGGCCCAGGCCAAGGGGCCGCTGACGGATCCCGCCTACCGGAAGGCCCTCGAGACCTGCGCCCAGGCCCGGAAGGACATCCTGGGCCTGCTGGAGAAGCACGCGGCGCAGGCCCTGGTGGCGCCCACGGGCGGACCCGCCTGGCTCATCGACCACCTCAACGGCGACAGCTCGGGCTTCAGCTTCTCCAGCCCCGCGGCGGTGGCGGGCTGCCCGCACATCACCGTGCCCGCCGGGTTCGCGGCGGGCCTCCCCCTGGGCCTGTCCTTCGTGGGCGCGCCCTGGCAGGAGGGGACCCTGCTGAAGCTGGCCTACGCCTATGAGCAGGCCTCCAGGGCCCGCCACCCGCCGCGCTTCGCACCGTCCTGCCGCCTGACCCGCTGACTGCCCCGCTGACAGTCCCGATGGCAGTCCTGTTGGCCTGCCCGTTGACAGCGGAGATTCGGAAGACCACGCTGGTCCTCCCATTCAAGGAGCATCCATGAACCGCGCCCTGTTCGCCCTCCTGCTGGCTGCCTCCGTGATGGTCGCCGCCCAGGCTCCCCAGCCCAAGCCCGCCGAGCCCAAGACCGCCGCCGAGAAGAAGGCCGAGAAGAAGGCCAAGAAGGCCGAGAAGAAGGCCAAGAAGGCTGAGGAGAAGAAGAAGGAAACCGAAGCCAAGGCTGCCGCCGCGAAGCCCGCGCCTGCTCCTGCCGCGAAGCCTGCGCCAGCTCCGGCCCCCGCCGCTGCCCCCGCGCCCAAGCCGGCCCCTGCCGCTGCTGCCGCTGCCGCCGCCAAGTCCACCGCCCCCAAGGCCGCCGCGGTCTCCACGGCCATCGTGGCCAACAAGGATTCCAAGATCTACCACCGCGCCGACTGCAAGCTGGCCGGGAAGATGAAGGAGGCGAACAAGGTCACCTTCACCTCCGCCGCCGAGGCCGACAAGGCCGGCTACAAGGCCTGCAAGGTGTGCAAGCCGTAAGGGCAGTCTTCAGTCCTGAGTCCTCAGTTCTCATGAAAAGGGCGCCGGTTGGCGCCCTTTTCATGAGCAGGGCTGCACCCTACTTCTTCGGGAACTGCCGCTCGTAGGCTTCCTGCGCGTACTCGCTGGGGGGGACGCCGAAGCGGCGCTTGAAGGCGCGGGTGAAGGCGCTGGCGTCGTAGAATCCCAGGATCTTCGCCACGTCGCTGGGGCGCTCGCCGTTGGCCAGCAGGGTCACGGCCCGCTGGAGGCGGCGCTCGATGAGGTACTGGTGGGGCGTGGTGCTGGTGGCCTCGCGGAAGAGGCGGATGAAGTGGTCCGGCGTGCAGCGGGCCATGGTGGCCAGCTCGGGCACGCTGTTCTTGGAGCCGATGTGGACTTCCATGTGGTCCAGCACCAGCTGCAGGGTGGAGCGGTTCAGGCGGTAGGGGAAGCGGCCCCGGTCCTCCTTCTCCGTGAGGCGGGACAGCTCCGCACCCAGCAGGATGAGGAAGAGCTCGCGCGTCATCAGCTGAACGCCGTCGGGGTTGGACAGCTCCTGGGTGAAGATGCTGAACAGCTGCTTGAGGCTGAGGCTGCGGAGCACCGCGAAGCTGGATTCCTGCCACTTGCGTGGCGGGTTCTGGAGCGACGACAGCAGCGGCTCAGGGAAGGGGCCCTCCATGAACAGCGCCGTGAAGCCGAAGGGCGCGTTCGCGTGGTGGCGCTTCAGGGTGTGGCCGAAGCCGGGCAGCAGCAGGGCCAGGTCGCCGGAGCGGATGACGCCCTCCTCGCGGTCCTCGCTGGTGCAGACGCGCACCGCGTGCGTGGGCTGGAGCAGCGTCCACGCGTCTCGCGCGGGCAGCAGCTTCGCGGGCACGGGGTCGCGCTTGAGGACCGCCAGGCGGAGAGGACCGCTGGTGAAGGTTTGGAGATTTTTGGCTTCAGGTGTGCTCATGGCTCAGGAAGAAACAGAGGTGCCCATCGGGGCCATTCGGAAGGATGACAGGAAAACTTCCCGTCAAGCGTGAAAATTTCACAAGCCCATCCGGTTTTTTTTCCACGATGAGGGCAAGATCCCATCCCGACCCGGTTCAGACCTTGCTGAAGGCCGCTTCCAGGCTCCTGAACATCCCCATGCCGCCCGTGGGGCCCAGCTTGGGGTCCACCGCCCGCTCGGGGTGGGGCATCATGCCCAGCACATTGCCTTTGAGGTTCACGATGCCGGCAATGCCGTTCATGGCGCCGTTGGGCACGTGGTCCGCGCCGATCTCGCCCTGGGCCGAGCAGTAGCGGAAGGCCACGCCGCCCCGGGCCTCCAGGTCCGTCAGCTCCGCGGGATCCAGGGTGAAGTTGCCCTCGGCATGGGCGATGGGCACCCGGAAGACCTCGCCGGCCTTCATGGCCCGGGTGAAGGGCAGGTCGGCCCGCTCCACCCTCAGGTGGACGTCCGCGTGGATGAAGCGCAGGGACTCGTTGCGCAGCAGGGCGCCGGGCAGCAGCTGGGCCTCGCAGAGGATCTGGAAGCCGTTGCACACGCCCAGCACCAGGCCGCCGTTGTTGGCGTGGCGCTTCACGTCGGCCATGATGGGCGCCAGGGCCGCGATGGCGCCGCAGCGCAGGTAGTCGCCGTAGCTGAAGCCGCCGGGGATGAAGACCAGGTCCGTGTTCTCGGGCAGCCGCGGATCCTGGTGCCAGACGGGGATCGTCTCCCAGCCCAGCACGGTGCCGCAGGCATGGAGGGCGTCGTGGTCGCAGTTGGAGCCCGGGAAGACCGGGACGGCCACGCGCATCACAGCACCTCGATGGAGGCCTTCTCCATCACGGGATTGACCAGCAGCTTGTCGCACATGGCCTGGGCCTTGGCCTTCACCTCGGCGGGGTCGGCGCCCGGGATGTCCATTTCGATGAGCCGGCCGATGCGGACATGCTCCACCTCGAAGGCGAAGCCGTGCAGCCCCTGCTCCACCGCCTTGCCCTGGGGATCCAGGATCCCCGGCTTCAACTGCACCGATACGCGCACCTTCATGGAGCCCTCCGCCCTCCAGTGTACCTGACCGGCCGCCTGAAAGGCCCACCACGAATGGCACGAAGACGCCCTGCGGGCGCGGGAAGTCCACGAATGGGTCCGACGCAGCCGGAAGATCCGCGCCGAAGCCTTGGAGTCGCCTTCGTGTTCTGGTTTCCGCCTTCGTGACCTTCGTGGAGATCCCTTGCGCGTAGTCGGGCGAAGGCCGGGGGCCAGATCAGCGTTTGCCCTTTGTCGTTCTTGTGGCAGGCGTTTGCTTCCGCTCCACCCCATCCCACCGGTGGACCTCCAGGTCCAGGTTGCCCTGGTCGTCCACCTCGATGCCCTCGTCCCGCAGGCGGCCGATCTGCTCCATGGCGCCCCACCAGCGGCCCCGGCTGGGCACATAGCCCCGGCTGTTCACCACGCGGTGCCAGGGCAGGTCCGTGCCCTCCGGCAGGCCCGAGAGCACCATGCCCACCTGGCGGGGGCGCTGGGGGAAGCCCGCCAGCAGGGCCACCTGGCCGTACGAGGCCAGGCTTCCCTTCGGGATGCGCGCCACCACCGCCAGGACGGCCGCGCGAAAATCCCCGGGCGGCGCGTCGGGTTCGATGCGCTTCGTGGGCCTGGGTCGGGGCATGCGCTCAGGCCTGCACGCCGGGCCGCTGGTCCGCGGGGACGCGGGAGCGGAACCCACCTTCGTAGCTGTGCCAGTGGTCGAGACCCTCCTCGGGGTAGGCCCAGCACCAGTAGCCGTCGCCGGCGTCGAAGTCCACCAGCCACAGGCCCTTCACGTCGGCCTCCAGGTCCTGCATGCTCTGCTGCCAGGACTTGACCAGCACCTGCAGGCGCTCGCGCAGCTCCTCCACCCGGCGCCCGTCCCGGGCCTCTTCCGCCTGGGTGAGCTCCTCGGCGAGGCTTGCGGCCAGTGTGTAGACAGGTTCCGTCAATGCCTTCACTTGCGGCATCAGGGCCCGCGCTTCGTCCAGGGTGAAAATGCGGCCCATGGCACCTCCGATGCTCCATGATAAGCCGATGCGGTTCGTGCCCCAGATCCCTTCCCACGTTGATCCCGGTCCCTGGGTCCCCCTGGCGCCCCTGACCCTGCGGTGGGAGGGCGGCCTGCATCCCGACTGGTCCACCCTTGCGCGCCGGGGCCTGGCCATCCACGCCGTCCATCTGTCCGGCGAGTCGCCGGTGGAAGACGGGCTCGCGGTGCTTCACGCCTCGCTCGGCCCGGATTTCCTCATCGTGCCCGCCGTCCGCCCGCAGACCCGCGAGGCGGGCTTCCGCCTGCTGGGCCACCTGGAGACCCTGCTGGAGGCCGCCAGCGGCCGCGGCGCGAAGATCGCCCTGAGCATCGAGGGCGGGGCCGAGGCCGCCGTGCTGGACCTGCTGGCCCAGGCCAAGGCCGACGCCGTGGGCTTCTGCTGGCACCCGGGTACCGTGGACGCGGCGCGCCTGGCGGACCGCCTCTGGTGCGGCGTCTGCGGGCCGACCTCGGACCTGCGCCCGCTCCAGAAGCTGGGCTACCGCTGGGACATGGCCCTGCCCACTGAGGATCCCGCCTCCTTCCGGGCGCAGGCCGCCGCCCTGGCGGCCGCCCACCCCGAGGTGATCTTCCCCGAGGAGATCCTGCCTCCGGGCCTGGACCGCGCGGCCGAGCCGCCGGAGGGTTTCGCCTTCGGTCGGCACTGGGGTCCCACGGGGAACCGTTCATGACGAAGACCCTGCTGGTCATCGCAGGCGAGGATTCCGGCGATCTCCACGGCGCGGAGCTGCTGCGCGAGCTGAAGACCCGCCGGCCCGACCTGCGCCTCGTGGGCGTGGGCGGCCCGCGCATGAGCCCCTTCCTGGACCGCAAGCTGGCGGACGTGAAGGATCTCGCCGTGGTGGGCTTCGTGGAGGTCATCAAGCACCTGCCGCGCCTGAACCGGCTGTTCAAGGCCATCCTGGCGGCCGCGGCGGAGGAGCGGGTGGCCGGCGCCCTGCTCATCGACTACCCGGGCTTCAACCTGCGGCTGGCCAAGGCCCTGCGGAAGCAGCTGCCCGCGGTGACCCTGCACCAGTACGTGTGCCCCCAGGTGTGGGCCTGGAAGAAGGGGCGCATCCCCGAGCTGGGCACCGTGCTGAACACGCTCTACTGCCTCTTCGACTTCGAGCCCGAGCTGTTCCGCGGCTACCCCGTGGACGCGCGCTTCGTGGGCCACCCCCTGGTGGAGGTGGTGAAGCCCGAGTGCGACCGCGCCGCCTTCTTCGCCGAGACCGGCCTCGACCCCGCGCGGCCCCTGGTGGCCCTGCTGCCCGGCAGCCGCAAGGGGGAGATCGAGCGCCTGCTGCCGCCCATGGCGGAGCTGGCCCGGCGCTGGCGCACGGCCCAGTCCGAGGTTCAGTCCGAGGTCCAGTGGGTGCTGCCCGTGGCCCCTACGCTGGACCCCGCCTTCGTGCGCGCGCACCTGGGCCCAACGCAGGATCCGGCCCCCGTGACGCTGGTGCAGGACCGCCCCTACGCCGCCCGCGCCCACGCGGACGCGGCCCTGGTGGCCTCCGGCACCGCCACCCTGGAGACGGCCCTGCTGGGCACCCCCTTCGCCATCGTCTACAAGCTGAACGCCCTCACCTACGAGATGGCCAAGCGCGTCGTGAAGGTCCCCTACTTCGGCCTCGCCAACGTCGTGGCCCGCCGCGAAGTGGCCCCCGAGCTGCTCCAGGCCGAGGTGAACCCCGAGCGCCTGGGCGTGGAGCTGGCGCGGCTGCTGGAGCCCGAGGTGGCTCGGCGCGTGCGCGCCGACCTGGGCGAGGTGCGCGGCCACCTGGGCCAGCCCGGCGCCGCCGGCCGCGTGGCCGAGGACCTGCTGGCGAAGCTCCAGGGCTGAAGGGCGCTGGCAGAACTGCCTGAGAACTGGATCACCGGCTGGGTGATCCCTATTTCCCACACCAGTCAGGGGACGGGTGGGACGTTACCGTTCGCCCCTGGTTTTGCCACCGTTCGGCGGGGAAAGGACCCCGTGATCTACAATGTCGGTATCGTTCCTTCATCCATATTCAAACGACGGGCTCGAGATGGGTGTGGTCGTCGAATTCAAAAGTTAGATTTCGTGAAAGGGCCTGTCATGAATGTTGAACGTCTCCACGCCATTGCCGCGGCTCTCCAATCAGACCTTTCGACGACATCTGCTCTTCCATTACTTCAACAACTTATCTCTTCGCTTTCCAACCAAATAAATCAGCCAAACCAGCCGCAATTCCAACAACAGACGAGCCAATATTTAGAGCAACTCACCAATGCGCTCAAGAGTGCGAAAGTAAATCAATTCAGCCCAACCTGGATTCAAGTCTTGCAGGAGATTAGCGCTTGGGACGTTGTTGGACTGAATCTAGCACGAGAAATATCAAACATTTTCAATCGCAATCAAATTACACCTTCTATGGCACAACAAGAACTACAAGAGCTATTCAATCGATTGCAGTCAGTGTCAAGCGGCATTGATCAATTTCTTGCTGGTGTAAAGATACTTAAAATTGGATCAGAAATCTTAGAGCCTGGAGATTGCGAACTCGGGGTGCTCATACCACGCTCATTTGTTGATAATCGTCTTGATCACTTCGCAGAAGAATTGGAAGAGCTAAATAGGATCTTCGGTGTATTTTCTGAACTTTCCACTGGCAGTCGACCAGGCTTTGAAATTAAAACAATTTCATCCACGGATCTTACTGTATATCTCGAGGCTACCGCTCTAGTGGGGGCCTGCGTCGCGACTGCAATAGAAAGAATAATTGCCCTCTACAAGTCCCTGCTTGAAATACGGAAACTTCAAGGTGAGCTAGCGAAGCAGGGCCTGGAAAAGGAAAATCTGAAAGGTATAGAAAAGCATGCAAATGGGATGATGGCCAATGGTATCGAAGCACTTATAAAAGAACTGCTTGCTGAATATATGCCGACTGGTGATCAGGGAAGAGTGAATGAACTTTCCATAGAGCTTAAACTTGCACTAAGCAAACTGGCTGATCGCATTGATCGAGGGTTTAACGTCGAGGTTCGGATGGAAAAGCCTAAGAAACAACCGGATTCAACTGGTAATGATCAGGATGAACAGGCGTTGTTGGCCGCGAGTTACTCCAAAATCGCCGCGGCATCCAAACAGCTTCAATTTCTTAAGCTTGAGGGCGAACCTTTACTCAAGCTATCTGCGAAAACGGGAAAGACAACCAAAGAGTGATCCGCGGAAATCTAATCTTGCACTCAACTCGGACCCCGCCTGAATTGTCTCTCGCTCTCTCAACTGCTCGCTCCCTCGTCTCCTCGCCTCGGCTCACGGGGCCGGCTCGCTTCATTCGTCAGGCCATCTGGAGATAGGACATGCTCAAACAGCCCCTCCGAATCCTGTTGGCCTGCGCCTCCACGTTTGGTATTTGCCAGGGATTACCGAGTCAATTAAAGCTGGGTGGGTTCCAGTTGGGCCAGGTTGCCAGGGTGACCGAAACTGCCTTGGGGAAACCCTATGAGGAGCGGACCACCTCGGATGGCTGGCTGATCAAAGCCTTCTGGACCTCCGAAAAACACGATCACCTGCTGATTTTCGAGTTCGCGGCGCCCAAGAAGGATCGCATCACCGCGATCCAGATCTTCGGGAAGCCGACGCCGGGGGACGGAGGCCTCGCCGGTCTCACGCTCGGCTCGACTGAAAGCGAGGTGTTCAAGTCGCTCGGGCCACCCAGATCGAAATCGAAGTACATGGATGACGGCATCGAATATACGCGCCTCGACTACGCCGATCGAAATTACAGCTTAGAGCTCAATCATGATGGCTTGGTGGTCAGCATCAGGATTCTGGGATTCGATGGCTTCTCGAAAGAGGTTCCGCCTCTACCCACCGCTGAAGGCTTGAAGAAGATCATGGCAAAGCAGGATCCGGCGGCTCTGGAAGCCATGCTTACGCCAGATTTCGAATTTTATAGGGGCGACAATATCATTTCTTATAATGGTCCCTCCGAACATGAAATTCGCTCCAATTCCAAGATCAAAGAGGCCATCTACGGCCCGCTGGGTCTCAATGAGGCACTGTCAAGAAAAGACGCCCAGGAAGACCCCCAGATCAGGCTCTCCGAGAGCGGTGTCTTCCATGTCATCAAATTCCCGAAGAGTGCTGTTCTTAATGAGATCGTCTTCGCTCTGTTTGCAGGTAGTTGGCGAATCTATGAAGTCAGCTTCAAGTCGTAGCACCCAAGCCTGACCATCCACTCGAATTGCACCGCGCCCGCAAAGGATCTTCCATGGATGACCTGTCCAATCCGTACGCCCCGCCGGAAGCCCTGCTCGCAGAGCCAGGCGCCGAGGTCGCCTCCGAGCGACGGCCGATCTACACCCCGTTCCAGGTGCGCCTGGCCTCCTTCGTCGGTGGCCCGTTCGCGGCGGTGTTCACCCTCCATCAGAACTTCAAGGCGTTGCAGGACACCCAGGGCCAGCGCCTGACGCTGTGGCTCGGGATCGCCTTCAACGTGGCGCTGCTGGCCTTGCTGCCCTTCCTGCCCGAGCGCTTCCCGCGGCAGTTGATTCCGCTGCTCTATTCCATCGCGGCCGGCGGCATCGCCAGCGCCAAGCAGCTTTCCAAGGCGCAGATTGAGGCCTCGGAGCGGTACCAGCGCCGCTCCGGATGGAATGTCACCGGCGTCGTTCTCGTCTCACTCATCGCCTTCTGTCTCGTGGTTTTCCCCCTGTACATCCTCCTCGACCATTGGGGCCTCTTCCCGCCCGGTTGACCGGCCGCCTGGCCGCATCTGCCACTCCCTGGCACCCGACCCATCCCGAAAGGCATCTCCATGGCTTCCACACGACTTCTGCTGGCCGCGGGGCTTTCGACGTTGGCGCTCCTGGGCCAGACTCCGGCCGCTTCCAGCCCCATCGGGACCTCCGCCGCCACCGTCCAGGCTTCGCAGGGGTTGCGCCCCGCCGAGGCGTTCAAGGCCCGGATCGGCCAGCCGGTGGGTGAGGTCCAGTTCACGGACCTGGATGGGAAGGCGTGGTCCCTGGCGGCCCTGCGGGGGAAGGTGGTCTACCTCAATGTCTGGTTCACGGGGTGCCCGCCCTGCGTGAAGGAGATCCCCGACCTCAACGCCCTTCACGCCCGGCTCGGATCCCATCCGGACCTGGTCATGCTGGCCCTGGCCTACGACGACGAGTCGAAGGTTCGGGCGTTCCTGAAAACCCGGCCCTTCCAGTTCCCCGTGGCCTGCATCCCGTTCGCGGCGCTCAAGCAGCTGGCCATGTCGGGCTCCAGCGTGGCGTTCCCGACGCACCTGATCCTCGACCGCCAGGGGAACCTCGCCGTGGCCAGCACCGGCGGGAGCGAGCAGGTCAGCCGGGACCTGGCGTACTCCCTCGGCCAGGTGCTTGGCGCGCCGGCAAGCCCCTCGACCGGGCGCTGAGGTCCCGATCCGGGCGCTGGGAGGCGCCTGGCCGCAGGCAAATCCGGTCACTTTTACCCACTCAGCGCCACCCAAAGAGGTGGAGGGCCTGATGACGGTATCCGTCTTTGTGGGGACGAGCGTGGACGGGTTCATCGCCCGCCTGAACCACGACCTGGACTGGCTGCCGGAGGGGGGCGGGGAGGCGCACGGCTATGAGGAATTTCTCGCGGGGGTCGATGCCCTGGTCATCGGCCGCAAGACCTTCAAGAAGGTGCTGACCTTCGACCCCTGGCCCTATGGCTCCAAGCGGGTGGTGGTGCTGAGCAGCCAGCCGCTCCGGCTGCCGAGTGCCATCGGCAGTGCGGTCGAACAGATGGCGGGCTCGCCGGCGGAGATCGTGGCCCGGCTGGCGGCCAGCGGGGCCACGAACCTCTACGTGGACGGCGGCATCACCATCCAGCGGTTCCTGCGGGCGGGGCTGGTGGACCGCCTCATCATCACCCGGGTTCCCGTGCTGATCGGCGAGGGCATCCCGCTCTTCAGCACCCTTCCGCACGACATCCACCTGCGCCACGTCGCCACCCGGTCCTTCCCCAGCGGCCTGGTCCAGAGCGAGTACCAGGTGCTCCGCTGACCGGGTGGCGCGCCTCAGCTCGGCTTAGTGGCCCGCCGGCTTGTTGTCGTACTTGCCGGGCTGCTCGACGTAGACCACGGCCCCGTCGGGCTGGCTGTTCGAGTGGGGAAGGTTCGCCGGGATGAAGACGTAGGAGCCCGGGCCGTAGGGCTGCTCGTGGTCGGGGTCGCTCCCGTAGCGGAAGGTGCCCGACACCACCACGAGCCTCAGGGCGTTGGAATGAGCGTGGACGGGGCTCTTGCTGGCCACGGGGAACTTGACGAAGCCATGCCAGGCCCCCTTGGCATGGAGGCCCTCCACATCGGCCACCATCACGCCGACGCCCTTGGCCGCCAGGTCCTCCCACGGGAGCTTGTCGGCGGCCAGGGTGACCTCCCCGCTGCGCTTCTTGCCGTCGCGGGCGAGGGAAAGGGTGCCGGCAACCAAGGCCGCGGAAAGCACGACCAGCCCGGAAGGTGAGATCTTCATTGCTTCCTCCTGGTAGAAAGCCCGCATGGGCTGTCAGACGATAATCCTCCGCCTTGGTTGTCGCAACAGGCGAATTTCCGATGGCAGGGGCGGATTCCCCACCGGGAGGGGGGATGAAAAAGACCCTTCCAGAGGCGATGCTCTGGGCGCTTGTGATGGGCCTAAACCCATCCCGGACTTGGAGCATCCTAAAGGTGGATGCGCACGGAGGTGCCCATGCTTCCCAGTCTGTTGATGCTTCCCATGGCGGTCCTCCAGGCCCCGGCGCCCCTGCCGGTGGTGGAGGCCAAGGACCTTCCCAAGGCCCCCCGGGGCCCCATGACTCCCCATCGCCCGGATCCCGGCGGCGAGGCCAGCATCCTGGGCGAGACCCGGCACGGGGCCCGGAAGGGGCCGTCCATCCCGGCTCTCCAGCTGCCCGCGGGCAGCGTCCGGGTGATGGACAAGGTCCCCGACATGAGCGGGCGGCGGGCCTTCGCCATCGAGGTGCCCGCGGGCGGCAAGGTGAAGGCCCAGGTCGTGGAGGGCCGGAAGGCCTGGTTCCGGGTGCTGGCCGTGAACGCCTGGGGGCGCGACGAGCCGGGGCTGCTCCAGAACCGGATCCCCACCGGCGAGCCCCAGGCCACGTACGAGAACCCCAGCAAGGAGACGCGCACCATCTACTTCATCGTGGACACCCTCGACGCCAACATGGTCGGCGAGCCCTACACGCTGGAGGTCACCCGGAACTAGGGCCGGCCTTCGGCGGATCCCCGGGCAGGTGCTGGAATCGGAGGGGGAGGGCGTCACGGAAGGCCTTCCGCAGGCTTTCGGGGGCGCTGCGCCAGGCCTTCAGGGCGGCGGCGCGGGTGGGGTAGGCGCCGTAGCAGGCCTGCCACCAGCGGAAACCGTCCGGCCGCACGTAGGGCAGCACCAGCACGTCCGGGGTCTTGGGGCCCGCGGCCCTGGCCACCACCTTCAGGCCCTCGGCGCGGCCGGAGACCACCAGGCGCAGGGTCCAGGCGCCCGGCGGCGCGGCGGCCCGCTGGGTGGCGCCCCGGTGCAGGGCCTCCGGGAGGTCCATGTGCTCCAGCGGCTTCACGGCCTCTTCCGGATCGGCCAGGTCCTTCTCCGTGAGCACGCGGCGCGGGGCTTCGACCTGCACCTCGAGGCTGCGGGAGGAGCCGCCCATGAGGTTGCTGACGCTGAGGGTGTAGACCGTGGTCTTATCGGGGACCACGGCGATGCTGGACTGGCCGTCCAGCTCGAGGCCCCCGGGCTCGAGGCGCACCTTGGCGTCGCCCTGGCAGATCCACTTGAGGTCCACCTGTTCGCCGGGCTTCACCACGGTGCGGCTGGCCTCGAAGCTGCATACGCTGGCGATGGGCGTCTGGGCCGCCGCCGTGGGCCGGTGGCCCAGCACCGCCACCTCCAGTGTGCGGCTCTGGCCACCGGCGGCGTTGTTGGCCGTGATGGTGTAGCGGGTGCTCTCCAGAGGCGTGACGGTCACCTCGCTCTTGCCGTCCAGCTCGAGCCCGCCGGGCTCCAGGCGCACCTTGGCGCTGCCCGCGCATTCCCACTTCAGCACCACGGGCTCGCCGGGCAGCACGGCCTTGGTGCTGGCGTCGAAGGCGCAGATGCGGGCGGCCTCGCCCAGGGGCATCCCGGGCGTCACGCGCACTTCCGCGTGGCCGAGCTCGGCGCTGCCAGACCCGGCGCCGGGCCCGGCCTCGAAGAGGCTGTACCTCGTCGTATAGGAAGGCCGCACCGTCACCTGGGACCGCCCTGGCAGGATCATGCCGCCGGGTTCCAGGCGCACCTGGGTCGACTGGGGGCAGGTCCAGGTCAGCAGCACGGATTCGCCCGGGCGGATTTCGCGCGGCTCGGCGGTCACGGTGCAGGGTGGCTGGGCCTGAAGAAACCCGAGGGCCGCTGTCATCCAGAGGGCTGAGCGCATCAGGGGAGTTTAGTGCACCCGTCCCCCTGGTGCCCTGGCGTTTTGTCAGACGTCACCGGTTCGGGTCCCTACATCCGCAGGCTGGTTTCCGCGGCCACGCCCGGGTCCTCCAGCAGGGTCTCGAGCAGGAGCAGGTACCACCCGATGGCGGACAGCAGGGCGGGGTCGGCCAGGCGCCGGTGGGGCTGGGAGATGTCCACCAGGGCGAGGGGGGTGTCCTCAGGGGCCGACCGGCTGGTGCCGTCCGGGTTCAGGGTGAGCTGGACCAGCGGCAGGCCGTCCGCGTCCAGGAAGGCCGCGCCGGGGTGGATGCCTTCGATGCGGACCCAGTCGAAGGTTTCGTCACCCTGGAAGACCAGCTTCCCGTTTCCCACCAGGTGGGGATGGAACATGGCCAGGTCTGTCTTGGAGCCCGCCTGGCGGAGGGTGACGGAACTGGCCGGGAAGCGGCTGTGCTTGAGGGTCCAGGATCCGCCGGAGGTTTCCACCCTGGCCAGGGTGAGATCCTCCGGAAGGAAGGCGAGGGTGGCGGCGGTCCCCTCCTTGGTCTCCAGGCTGAAGGTGGGGCCGGCGGCGCCGGTCTTCTTCCAGGCAAGCGAGGTGGAGGCGAGGTTGATGAGCGCTGGCATAAATCCCCCTTTCTGGGGCGCTGATGCGCACACCCCAAAGGTAGGCCCGGAACGGCCCCCTGGAGGGGCGGAGAGGGGGTGTCCGACCGACCCGCTTCAGGCGGGCCCGGTGGCTGGTCGGGGTTCCTGCTCAGTTCCCCAGGTACGTGAACCAGAACCGCACGCCCAGATACGAGCCGTCGTAGCCGTCCGGCAGGCGCTGGAGGGGCGCGGCGCGGAGGACGGCCATGCGGGCGCTTTCGTCCATGGCGGCGTTGCCGCTTGGGATCTCCACGCGCACGCGGTCGAGGCTGCCGTCCCGGGCGATGCGGAAGTAGATCTGCACGCGGCCCTGGGTGCTGGACACGCGGTTCCAGTTCGAGGTGATGCGCGCCTGGACCTGCTGCAGGTACCACACGAACGGGAAGTTGCCGTCCACCCCGCCCACCAGGCCCACACCGCCCTGGACGCCGGAGGTGGGGTTCAGGCCCGGAATGCCGGAGCCGGCGCCGAAGGCCGCGCCGTTGCCGGAGCCCACGGCCCCCGCCACGGGGTTGGGCGAGGCGGTCTTGCCCTTGGCGGCGGTGGTGCCCGTGCCGGTACTGGCGGTGTCCTTGCTGTCGCCCTTGGCGGCGGATTTGGTGGTCTTGGTGGCGAAGGGATCCGGGGCCGTGGCCGAGGGCGTGGTGTCCCGCACAGGGGCCACCTGCTCCACGCGCCGCAGGCGCTCGCCGGTCTTGCCCACCTCCATGGCGTCGGAACCGCCGGACTGGCCGCCCATGGCCGCGGGCAGGTTCACCCAGGTGACCTTGACCTCCTCGGCCTTCTCGCCGCCACCGCCCCGGGGCCAGAAGAAGGCCACGCCGATGGTCAGGTGCAGGGCCAGGCTCAGGGCCAGGCCAGGCCCCCAGCGGAGCTCGCCCAGGTGGGCGCGGCTGCGGAGGTAGGCCTGGAGGTCCTGGCTCATTTCGTTCCGGCGGCGGGCGCGGCGATGGGGGCGGCGGCGGTGACGAAGCCCACCTGGGTGAAGCCCGCCTCGCGGATGGCGTCCACCACCTGGATGACGCGGCCATAGGGCACGTTGTGGTCGGCCCGAACCAGCACGGGACGCTTGCCGCCGGACTGGGCCTTGGCCTTGAGCTGGTTGGCCAGCACGGGCAGGGCCATGAAGGCCTGGTCGAACTGGAGGCGGCCGTCGAAGGTGATGGAGACCGTCAGGGCCTCACTCTCCAGGTTCCGGCCCGTGCGGCTCTCCGGCAGCTTCACGTCCACGCCCGTCATCATCATGGGGGCCGCGATCATGAAGATGATCAACAGCACCAGCATGACGTCGATCAGGGGGGTCATGTTGATGTCGGCCATGGCGCCGCGCCTGCTGCCTGGGGTGAATGACACGGGGACCTCGCACGTCTGCGTACCAGTCTACCGCCTGCCAGGTCTGCTGTCGGCGCGGCTGGATCCCATGGCGCTTGGCGCCTGATCGGGCAGGGGCCTATCCGGACCGCTGGCGCTTGAAGATCCGGGCCAGGATGGCCTCCCGCCTGGCGGGGCCGACCGGGGCCCCGGTGATGGCCACGGGGGCGGGAGCCTCGGCGACGAACGGGTGGTCCCCGCTCACCGGGGTCTCGCGCCTCAGCCCGGACTGGAGGATGGGCCGGAGGAGCTTCCGCGCCATGGATTCGAGATCCCCGAGGGGGCACGCGGGGTGGGTCAGGGCCACATCGGCGACGCCACGCACCACGTGCAGGCTCAGCTGCACGACCGGTCCCAGGGCCTGCCCGGAGAAGCGGCTTCCGTAGCGCAGGAGAATCTCCTGCCGCAGGGCCTCCTCCAGGCCCTCCGCATGGGTGGCCAGGGAACCCAGGCGATGGGCTTTCAGGTAGGCGTTCACCGTCGCATGGAGCTGCAGGTTCTCCTTCAGGTTCCCCACCGTGGCCCGTGCGAGGGCGGCGCTGAGCGCCCTGGTGATGCCCTCGGCATCCGCCAGAGATTCCCACGCCACGGTCTGGACGTGGCTGCGGAACGCCCGCTCGTCCGCGCGCCGGAGCCGGTCGAAGAGGGCGATGGCCACGTCATCCCGCCCTGCGGGGAAGTAGTTGTACAGGGTCTGGTTGCCCACACCGGACAGGGCGAGGATGTCCCGCAGGGTGATGGCGTCGGCGGGGAACTGGCGGAACAGGCCCGCCGCCGCCTCGAGGATGGCCGCGTACGATGCCTGGCCCGCGTGCTTGGGTTCGAGGCCCCGCAACAATCGCATCCGCTCGTCCATGACGAGACCCCCCCTCTCCAGCGCCCCCACCATACGGTTGGCGAGGCCCATGGTTTCTAGAACGGCTGTTGGGGTCGTCAACGTAAATGCCGATAATCACAAGACTAACGGCCAGGGTGACCCTGGAATCGAGGCATTCGGGCCCTAACGATAGACTGGACAACAGATCGATGAGACCCCCATGCCTGCAGTCGGGAAACCCGAGCCTGACCCGGAGACGGCTTTGCCTGCCGCGTGCGTAGCCGCGCGCACCGTGGTCCTCCTTGTGGATGACGACGCCTCCATCCAGGATTCCGTGGGCGCCCTCCTGGGTTTCCTGGGCTTCGAGCCCATCATCGCCGCCACGGGCGAAGCGGCGCTGGACCTCCTGGAGGGAGGACTCCAGCCCGCCGTGACGATCCTGGACATGGACATGCCCGGCCTGGGGGGCGCCGGCACGCTGGCGCGCCTCCGCGCCCTCCGTCCGGACCTTCCGGTGGTGATCTCGACCGGCCGCGTCAACCTCGCCGTCCTGGAGCTGGTGCGGCGCTACCCCGGGGTGAGCCTGATGCCGAAGCCCTTCAGCCTGGCCGACCTCAAGGGCCACCTCGCCTGAGGGCGGGGCGGGTGGGAGGAGACGGTCGCATCCATAGGTGCGGATGTCTGTCGCATGGTCTTAAATTGACAAATTGACTCTTGAATTAGAGTGGGTCTAACGTGCCATGATTCGATTCTGAATATCGGTCTCTGCCGCCAACTTCACGCCCTGGGAGCTGTGCAGATGGATGAAGACCCGAAGGCGCGCCAGCTGGATCCCCTGGGGTCCCGGGCGGAGACCCTGGACAGCCGCGAGCCCGAATCCGGGCCCGGGCCCGGGCCCGTACCCGGGAGCGGCCTGACCCTGGATGCGCCCCTTCCCGCGGCCGGATCCGGACCGCCGCCCTTCCCGGTGCCGGGCTGGGACCGCTACGAGTGCCTGGGCTTCCTGGGGCAGGGCGGCATGGGCAAGGTGTTCCGCTGCCGCGACAGGCGCCTGGGCCGCATGGTGGCCATCAAGTTCGTGCGCCTGGACGATGACCGGCACCTCGCGCGCTTCATGCTGGAGGCCCGCGCCCAGGCCCGGGTGGACCACGACCACGTGTGCAAGGTCTTCGAAGTGGGCGAGGTGGAGGGCCGGGTCTTCATCGCCATGCAGTGCATCGGCGGGCGGCCCTTCGACCTGGCGGCCGCCGAGCTGTCGCTGGAGCAGCGGGCCATGGTGGTGCGGGACGCGGCCCTGGGCGTTCAGGAGGCCCACCGCGTGGGGATCATCCACCGGGACCTCAAGCCCTCCAACATCATGGTGGAGCGCACGGAGGACGGCGCCCTGCGCACCTTCGTCATGGACTTCGGGCTGGCCCGGGACTGGGACCAGAACGTCACCGAGACGGGCGCAGTGCTGGGCACGCCGTCCTACATGTCCCCCGAGCAGGCCCGCGGGGAGGTCTCGCGGCTGGACCGGCGCACGGATGTCTACAGTCTGGGCGCCACGCTCTACCAGGCGGTGACGGGGCGGCCGCCGGTCACCGGGGCCAACGCGCTGGAGATCCTGGGGGCCATCGCTGCCCATGAGGTGCCGTCCATGCGCGGGCCGGGCCTGGATATCCCGCGGGACCTGGAGGCCATCACCCTCAAGTGCCTGGAGAAGGAGCGCGGCCATCGCTACGAGTCGGCCCGCGCCCTGGCTGAGGACCTCGACCGCTTCCTCGCCGGGGACCCGGTGCTGGCCCGCCCCACGGGACTCTGGTATCGCGTCCAGCGCAAGCTCCGCAAGCACCGGCAGCTGGCGGCCGTGGGCGCTGTGGCCGCGCTGGCCGTGCTGGTGGCCCTGGGCGTCGCGGTGAAGACGCGGCGCGACGCCGGCCGCCGGGAGCGTCTCGCCCAGCAGTTCACCGAGGCCACCGCCCGCATCGACGCCACGGCCCGCTACTCCGCGCTGTCGCCGCCCCACGACATCCGACCGGACCTGCAGGCGGTGCGGGACCAGATGACCCGGCTCCAGGCCGACATGGCCCAGGCCGGCGCCATCGCCAACGGGCCGGGCCACTACGCCCTGGGCCTGGGCCACTGGACGCTGGATGACGTGGAAAAGGCCCGGGAGCACCTGCAGATGGCCTGGGACGCGGGCTACCGCGCGCCCCGCGCGGCCTACGCCTTGAGCCTCGTCCTCGGCCGGCAGTACCGGGACCAATTGCTGGAGGCGGAGCGCATCGCCTCGAAAGATCAGCGGGAGGCTCGCCTCCGCGAGGTGGAACGGACCTTCCGGGATCCCGCCCTCGCCTTCCTCCGCCAGGCCAAGGGCGCGGACGTGCCCTCCCCCGCCTACCTGGAGGCGCTGCTGGCCTTCTACGAGGGGCGGCTGGACGAGGCCCTGGCGCGGCTCGCGGCCCTGGGGACGGAGCTGCCCTGGTTCTACGAGGCCCCGCTGCTGCGCGGCTCCCTGCTGCAGGCCCGGGCTTGGCAGACGTGGAACCGGGGCGACCGCGAGGGCGCGCACCGGGACTTCGAGGAAGGCCGCCAGGCCCTGCGAGCCGCCACCGTCACGGGGCGGAGCGTGCCTGCGGTGTACGCGGCGGAGGCGGACCTGGAGAACAATGCGTTCTTCATGGAGAAGTACGGGCAGGGGGATGTCCAAGGGCCCTTCGACCGCGGCATGGCGGCCCTGGGCACGGCCCTCCGCCTCCAGCCGGACCATGTGCCGTCCCTGATCCTCATGTCGGCGCTGGAACGGAACCTCGCGGACACGCAGGTCCTCCAGGGCCAGGATGCCCAGGCCCTCGCCGGCTCGGCCCTGGCCGCCGCCGAGAAGGCCGTGGCGACCGGCCCCGCCCGGGCAGATGCGCGGATCGCCCTGGGCCAGACCTGCTACGTGCTGGGCAACGCCCGGTTCCAGCGAGGCCTCGATCCCACGGAGGCCCTTGCCCGGGGGCTCTCGGCCTTCGGGGCCCTCTCGACCGAGAAGCGCGACTACACGGTCTGGAACCACCTGGGCCTGCTGAACCAGAAGCTGGCCCAGTACGAGGACGGTCGCGGCCAGGACGCCTCGGTCCACCTGGACGCGGCCATCGAGGGCTTCCGCACCGCGGCCCGGATGGAACCCCACCTCCTCCCGGCGTGGATCAACCTGGGGGTGTGCCTCGAGCAGCGGGCCACCAGGCCCGGCGCCTCCCGGGCCGAGGCGGACCTGAGGGAGGCGGAGGAGGTGCTGGAGCGGGCCCGAACCCTGAATCCCAACCACTTCGTGCCCTACTTCGTGCTCGGCCAGGTCCACCTGGACCAGGCCCTGCGCAGCCGGGCCGAAGGCGGGGATCCCCGCCCGATCCTCCTGCGCGCCCGGGAACGCTCCCGCCAGGGACTGGCCATCAATGCCGCCATCCCCAACCTCCACAACAGCGAGGGGATGGCCCTGGCCTATCTGGCGCAGGAAGCCTGGGACCGCGGCGAGGACCCGGCTCCCCTGATCCGGGAGGCCAAGGCCTGCTACCGGCGGGCCATCCAGGCGGCTCCAGGCCAGTCGTACGGCTACCAGAACCTCGCCGATGTGCTGATCACCGAAGGCCGCTGGTCTCTCGATCCCCGGCCCCTGACCGAAGCCGAAGCCGCCCTGCGGAAGGGCCTGAACGTCGCACCGGGCAACCAGGAGCTCCTGACCGAGGCGGGGTGCTGCGCCGCGGTCCGGATCGAGCAGGCGGTGTCCACCGGGCAGGATCCCGCGGCCCAGGTGCGGGCGGGGGAGACCGCCCTGGCGCGGGCCCTGGCCATGGATCCGAAAGCTTCCAATTCCTGGCGGTACCTGGGCGAGCTCCGGGCGGCCCAGACCCGGTGGAGGGTGGCCCGGTCCGTGGCCTCGGCGGCGGATTTCGCCGCGGCCCGGGAGGCCTTCGACCGGGCCCTGGCCATTGATTCCAGGTCCCAGGAAACCCGGCTCGCCCTCGGGACGCTCCTGCGGGACCAGGCGGCCTGGGCGCGGGGACGGGGTGAGGACCCCTCCGCCTTCCTGGCGGAGGGCAAGGTGCAGGCCGAGACTCTGCTCAGGGCCCGGCCCCGCTGGGCCTCGGCCCTGGCCCTCGGGGCCACCCTGCGGCTGCTCGAGCTGGAAGGCGGGGCGCCGGCCGCCGGCGGAGCCCGCTCGGTCCTGCAGGATCTGGCCGCCGCCGAGGGCGAGAACCGGCATCTGGCGCCGTCCCTCGCCCCCTGGGTCGCCCGGCTCCGGCGGGCGGGAGCCTCGGCCGCCCTCAGCCGGTGACGGTGATGGTGCCGGCGTTGGGGACGGCCCTGAGGCCGGAGGGGGTATCCACCGAGTAGTTGCCCAGGTTGGCGTTGGCCTGGATGGCGTAGGCGTTGGGCCCGCTGGCGTCCGCATCCACCGTGCAGGTGGTCGTCCCGAAGAGGGTCGAAGCGTCCACCGTGGAGCCGGGCGCGGCCGTGATGGTCACCGAGGTGGGGGCGTTCGGTCCGCTCTGCACGAAGTGGACGCTGTCCACGGCGCGCTGCCCCGAGACGAGCGAGGGGTTGCAGCCGCCGTTGCCGTTGATGTTTATCTGCTTGGTGGCCATGACGCCTCCAAAGAGAAAAATGGGTGGGAGGGATGCCAAGGGCCCAGGGTGGACCCTGGCTGATCGGGTGTGGCGATCCAGCCTAGTCCCATCCTGGAATAAATCGAATCAATTTGTTTGGACAGCCGGTTTGTGCCCCTCTGGGACTACACCTGGACCGGAGCCACCACGTACTTCCCCTTGGCGTCCCGGCTGACGGTGCCGGCAGGGAACTCGGGATCGTGCTCGAAGACGCACACCGTATCCGTGCCGGTCACCTCGTCCAGCAGCTTCTGGCGCTCGTTCACGCAGGTCACCACGTCCAGGTCGTAGCCCATGCACCAGGCCGGCTGGATGTGGCGGGCCGTGGGAATGAGGTCCGCCAGGTAGACCAGGCGCTTCCCGCCGCCTTCGACGATGACGTTCTGCAGGCCCTCGATGTGGCCGGGGGCGGGGCGCACGGAGATGCCGGGCAGCAGCTCGGCGATGCCGTCCACGGTCTCCAGCAGGCCCGCGGCTTCCAGGGGCTCCCAGTTCTGGGGCAGGTAGCTGGCCTTCACGCGCAGGTGCGGGTGCTTCGCGTCGGCCAGATCCTTCGCCTGCACCACGTAGCGGGCATGGGGGAAGCTGGGGACGGGCTTGCCATCCGCGCCGAGGCGAGTGCTGCCGCCCGCGTGGTCGAAGTGCAGGTGGGTGAGGATGCAGAGGGTGATGTCCTCCGGCTTCACGCCGTGCTTCGCCAGGTTCGCGTCCAGCACGCCCCGGCCCTGGAACTTGAAGCGGGCCATGAAGTCGTCGCTTTCCTTGTCGCCGTTGCCGTTGTCCACGAGGACGACGTGCTTCTTCCCGCCCGCCTCGCCGCGGATCAGCAGGCAGTTGGTGGCCATGAGGATCTGGTTCTCCTCGTCGGCGGGGTAGAGCTTGTTCCAGACCACCTTCGGCACCGTGCCGAACATGGCGCCGCCATCCAGCCGGAAGGTGCCGCCGCTGACGATCTGGACATCCCAGGGACCGAACTGCATGGAGACTCCTTCAGGCAACAGTTGGAGCCGCGAATGGCGCGAAAGGGAGAAAGGGCAAAGGCCCATGCCTTGGATGCTTTTCGCGTGCCCGCCGGGCTTCGCGTTTTTCGCGGTCGCTTCTTCCTAGAATGCCAGGACCTTGCGCGCGGCGGCCAGCACCTTGTCGGCGTTGGGGAGGACGGCGCGCTCGAGGATGCGGTTGAAGCCCACGGGCGTGAACTCGGAGCCCACGCGCTCCACGGGCGCGTCCAGCCAGACGAAGCACTCGGAGGCGCAGATGGCCGCCAGCTCGCCGCCGAAGCCGCCGAAGACCTTGTCCTCGTGGGCGATGAGCACGCGGTGCGTCTTCTTCACGGATTTCAGGATGGCGGGCGTGTCCAGGGGGCTGAGGCTGCGGAGGTCGATGACCTCGGCGGACTTGCCTTCCTTTTCCAGCTTGGCCGCGGCTTCCAGGGCGAAGTGGACCGGCGTGCCGTAGGCGAGGATGGTGAGGTCCGTGCCTTCGCGGCGGACACGGGCCTTGCCGAAGGGCACGGCGAAGTCTGGCGGCACCACGGCCTGGGCCATCTTCGCGTTGTAGAGGAACTTCGGCTCGAGGTAGAGGGTGGTGCCGCGGCTGCGCAGGGCGGTGCGCAGCAGGCCCGCGGCGTCGTCGGCGAAGGCGGGCACCACCACGCGGATGCCGGGCAGGGTGGTGAGCCAGCCTTCGACGTTCTGCGAGTGATAGAGGCCGCCGCCGATGTAGCCGCCGGAGGCCAGGCGGATGGTGACGTTGGGGGCGAACTGGCCGTTGCTGCGCCAGTAGTCATGGCTGCACTCGACGATCTGCTCGGCGGCGGGCCAGATGTAGTCGGCGAACTCGGCGCCTTCCACCACGACGCGGATCTTGTCGTCCAGGCGGGAGAAGCCGTTGGCGGTGCCGACGATGAAGTCCTCGGCGATGGGGGCGTTGAAGACCCGCTTCTCGCCGAACTCCTGCTGCATCCCTTTCGACACGTTGAAGATGCCGCCCTTCTCCTTGTTGGCCATGTCCTGGCCCCAGATGAAGGTGTCGGGGTTGTGGCGGAATTCCTCCTTCAGGGTCTGGTTGAGGGCGGTGATCACGCTGACGGGGCTGCCTTCGGCGTGGTGCGTGCCGTCCGGGTACTGTGCGGAGATCCAGCCTTCGGGGATGACGAAGTCGTAGATGGTGGCGGGATCGGGGTTCGGCGCGGCCATGGCCTTGTCGTGGGCTGCCAGGTAGCGGGCCTGGTTTTCGGTCTCGATGGCCTTCAGCTCCTCCTCCGCGAGGCCGTGCGCCAGGCAGTAGGCGCGGAAGCGGGGCAGGGGATCCTTGGCCTTGGCCTCGGCCCGCTCCGCGTCGTCGCGGTAGAGCTCGTGGCGGTCCGAGTTCGAGTGGCTGCCGATGCGCACGCACATGGCGTAGACCATGGCAGGGCCCTGGCCGGTGCGGATGTAGGCGATGGCCTCCGCCATGGCGCGCATGGAATCCAGGAGGTCCAGCCCGTCGCACTTGATGATCTTCAGGTTGGAGTAGCCGCTGAAGTTGTCGCAGAGATGGTCGTTGGCGCTCTGGTCGTGCTTGGGCACGGAGATGCCGTAGCCGTTGTCCTGGACCACGAAGACCACAGGCAGCTGCTCGCGGTCGGCGCCGTTGATGCTCTCGGAGCAGTAGCCTTCGGACAGGGAGGACTCGCCCTGGCTGCAGAACACCACGCTGTCGCGGCCGTAGTACTTCACCGCGCGGGCGAGTCCCACGGCGTGCTGGGTGTGGTTGCCCGTGAGGCTGGACACGTTCTGGATGCCGATGGACGGCTTCGCGAAGTGGTTGCTCATGTGGCGGCCGCCGCTGGCGGGGTCGGTGGCCTTGGAGATGCCGTTGAGGATGATCTCCTCGGGCGTGAGGCCCGCGGCGAGGCAGGTCATCATGTCGCGGTAGTAGGGGAACAGGAAATCCTGGCCGGCGCGGAAAGCCAGTCCGGCGGCCAGCTGGATGCCGTCGTGGCCGGCGCACGGGGCGTGGTACGACCAGCCGATGGCCTGCTTCAGGTAGTTCGGCGCCTTGTCGTCCAGGATGCGTCCGAGGTGCATCAGTTCGTACCATCGGGCGAGGTCCTCGCGGCTGGGGGCGCCCTGGCCCTCCAGCGCGTTGAGGGCCGCTTTCACCAAGGTCGGAGTTTCCAACATCCACCTCCACGGGGCCGGGTTCCACCGGCTGTGCCAGAGCTTTTCATCTTCCCATGGACCTGCCTGACGGGCCAGCGTGCGTGTCGCCGTTCACCCTCGGCGATGGCTCCAGATCAGGCTCGTGCCTTCGCGATTGGCTTCAGTGAAGGCTTTGCCGACGCGCGTCAAAGCCGACTTCAAGGTCATGTCGTCATCGCCGGGGAACCACAGCGTGGCCCCGGTGGGATGCTCGCCCACGATCCCGCGAAGCCGCGCGAGCAGGACCTCCGTACCTTCCTCGCTGGTATGGGGCATGATCAGCAGGTACTGGTCCGCCGACAGCTCGATGAGCAGATCCTCGCCCCGCAGATGGGAGGCGGCGGCGGCCAGGCGGCCGCGGGTGCCCGTCACCAGAGGCTGGGACCAGAGGGCGAGGGCGATGGGTTCCTTGCGGCGGCGGGCCATGAACAGCGAGGCGCGGAGCCAGATGTCGAGGTAGCGGCGGTTGGGCAGGCCGGAGCGGGCGCTGTTCAGCGCGCTGTCCTCCACGATGGCGCCGCTGAGCTCCAGCGCGTCCAGGGCTCCCCGGAGCTCCTGCTTCATGCTCTCGGATTCGAGGGTGCGCGCCATGAGGTGCCCCATGGCTCGGATCAGCTCGGTCTCGCCGCGGTCGAAGGCCCTGGGGGCATGGCACTGGACACACAGGGTGCCCACCACGTTGTCGCCTTCCTTCAGGGCCACGCCGGAGTAGGCGCGGATGCCAAGCTCCAGGTAGCCGGGGCTCTTGCGCCAGCGCGGTTCCAGCGAGGCGTCCCGGATGGTGAGCGGGCGGTCCGGGTGGGCCATCACCCACGGACAGTAGCCCTTCTCGGGGGCCTCGAAGATGCCGTTCATGCCGGCGCCATCCGCCACGGCCCACCAGAACACTTCGTAACCCAGCCCCGTGATCCGGGTGAGCAGGGCACGATCCACGTTGAGGCGGTCCACCAGCAGGGCGAGGCCATGCTCGAAGAGCCGGGCCGGATCCTCCCGGCTGGCGTTGAGCAGGTCCGCCAGCGCGGCAAGATGGTTTCCCTTGGCGCTGCGACGCTTGACAGCCTTTCCAGGCACGCGTGTCTCCAGAAGGTACCTTTAGGATGCCGGAGTTTTCCCATGGCGCAAGAGCCGAGATGGGGTGCTTCTACCAGCTCACCACGCGGAGGCTGGGGCTGATCTCCTCTTGGAGCAGCCCCTCGATGTAGCGCAGGGTGCCGCTGGTGGAGGAGGGGCAGGATCCGCAGGCGCCGTGGTAGCTGATCTGGAGGGTCTGGCCGTCGAAGGAGATGACCTCCAGGCCGCCGCCGTCGCCCGCCAGGCCGGGGCGGATGCGGGAGTCCAGCAGCTGGTTGATGCGCTCCAGCGTCGCGTCCGCGTCGCCGCCCGGCGTCAGCGCCACATCGCCGGTGTCGTTCTCGGGCAGCTTCAGGTCCTCGATGGATTCGCAGATGGGGTCGATGAGGTCGGTCCACTCGGCCGAAGGATCCTTGTTCACGGTGACGAAGCGGTCCATGTAGAACACGGAGGTCACCTTGCCCAGGGCGAAGAGCGCCGAGCCCAGCGGATCACCCACCGCCGCCCCGAAATCCTTGAAGGACCGGGACCCGGCCTTGAGAATGGCCGGATGCACCAGGAACTTCAGCGCATCGGGATTGGGCGTGGGTTCGATGTTGATGACCTTGGGCATGGAAGGCTCCCAAGAAAGTTTACCAAATTCGTCAGGATTTACGAGGGCCCATACTTGGACCCGGAGATCCCATGACACGGACGAAGGTCCTCCTGAGCTGGTCCAGCGGCAAGGACGCCGCCTGGGCCCTGCACGCCCTCCGCCAGGCCGGGGACGTGGACGTGGTGGGCCTCCTCACCACCACCAACGAGGCCTTCGGACGGGTGGCCATGCACGCGGTGCGGGAATCCCTGCTCGAGGCCCAGGCCGAGGCCGCGGGCCTGCCGCTCTGGAAGGTGCCGCTGCCCTGGCCCTGCCCCAACGAGGCCTACGAGGCCCGGATGGCCCAGGCCTGCGCCAGCGCGGTGGCCGAAGGCATCGGTGCCATGGCTTTCGGGGACCTCTTCCTGGAGGATGTGCGGGACTACCGCATCCAGAAGCTGGCCGGGACGGGCCTGGCGCCCTTGTTCCCCATCTGGAATCCGGATACGGCGGGGCTTTCCCGGACCATGGTGGCCGCGGGCCTGAAGGCCACCCTGACCTGCGTGGACCCCCGGGCACTGGACGCGGCCTTCGCGGGGCGGGCCTTCGACGCCGGCCTGCTGGCGGACCTGCCGGCCGGCGTGGATCCCTGCGGCGAGCGGGGCGAGTTCCACACCTTCGCCTGGGACGGCCCCATGTTCCGGCATCCCATTCCCATTCATCGGGGCGGCGTGGTGGAGCGCGATGGCTTCGTCTTCGCGGACCTGGTGCCCGCATGACCTCGTCACAGCCCACGGGCGCGAGCCTGATGGATCCCGGCCGGCCGCTGATTCTCGTCACCGGCGCCACGGGCTACATCGGCGGGCGACTGGTGCCCCGCCTCCTCGCCGCCGGCCACCACGTGCGCTGCATGGCCCGCAACCCCGACCGGGTGGCGGGCCGGCCCTGGCCGGGGGTGCAGACGGTGAAGGGGGACGTGAGCGATCCGGCCTCCCTGGCGGTGGCCCTGGAGGGCGTGTCGCAAGCCTACTACCTGGTCCATGCCATGAGCGAGGACCGGCCGGACTTCCGCGACCGGGACCTGGGGCACGCCCTGGTCTTCGCGGCGGCCTGCGCCAAGGCGGGCGTGCAGCGGATCATCTACCTGGGCGGGCTGGGGGATCCCAAGGGCCACCGGAGCGATCACCTCGCCAGCCGGCAGGAGGTCGGGGCGGCCCTCGGTTCCACGGGCGTGCCGGTGCTCGAGTTCCGGGCCGCGGTCATCGTGGGCAGCGGCAGCGCCAGCTTCGAGATGATCCGCCACCTGACGGAGCGCCTTCCCGTCATGATCACGCCGCGTTGGGTGAACACCCGCTGCCAGCCCATCGGCGTGCGCAATGTGCTGGGCTACCTCACCGAGGCCCTGGAGCACCCGGACGTGTCGGGCATCTTCGAGATCGGCGGCCGCGATGTCCTCGACTACCGGCGGATGATGCTGGGCTACGCCGAGGCCCGGGGCCTGCGCCGCTTCATCATCCCCATGCGCGTGCCGCTGCCGATCCTGTCCGCCCTGTGGGTGGACCTGGTCACGCCCATCCCGCTGGTCCTGGCCAAGCCCCTCATCGAAGGCATGACCACCGAGGTGGTGGTGCGCGATCCCCGAGCTCTGGAAGTCTTCCGGGTGCGCCCCATGGCCTACAAGGAGGCCTTGGCGCTGGCTCTGCAGCGCCTGGACGAGGATGCGGTGGAGACCACCTGGGCCACCAGCCTCTCCCGCGAGCAGGAGGAGGAGGTCCTGGGCTCCCACGAAGGCATGTTCCTGGAGCGCCACCACCGGCACGTCAAGGCTCGGCCCCACGTGGTGTTCGAGACCTTCTGCGCGCTGGGCGGCGAGAACGGCTGGCCCGCCGGCAACTGGCTGTGGCAGATCCGCGGCTTCCTGGACCGGCTGTTCCGCGGCATGGGCATGCGCCGGGGGCGACGGCATCCGCGGCAGCTCCGCGTGGGCGATCCCGTGGACTTCTGGCGCGTCGAGGCCGTCGAGGAGGACCGCCTTTTGCGCCTGCGGTCCGAGATGAAGCTGGACGGCCACGCCTGGCTCCAGTTCACCGTGCGGCCCGAGGGGGCGGGCTCGCGCCTGGAGCAGACCGCCTTCTTCGAGCCCCATGGCGTGCTCGGCCTGATCTACTGGTACGCGATGCTGCCCTTCCACCTCTTCGTGTTCCCTGGCATGGTCCGGGCATTGAAGAAGCGGGCCGAGACCGCTGCGACAGGAACTGAGAGGTCATGACATGTACGACGCGCAACGGGAGGCCTGCCTGGCCGCGGCCCAGGCCGGAGGGAAGGTGCTGCTCGGCTACTTTCGGAAGCTGGATCCGGCCACCATCACCGAGAAGACCAAGAATGACGTGGTGAGCGAAGCCGACCGCGCCGCCGAGGCCGCCATCCATGCCGAGCTGGACTTCCGCTTCCCGCAGTACGGGTTCCTGGGCGAGGAGGGCGGAAGCCACGGCAGCGCAGACATCCGCTGGATCGTGGACCCGCTCGACGGCACGCTGAACTTCGTCCAGGGCTTCCCCCACTGGTGCGTCTCCGTGGCCCTCTGGGATGCGGAGGGCCCGGTGGTGGGCTGCGTGCTGGATCCCCTGCGGGATGACTGCTTCCTGGCCGTGCGAGGCCTCGGTGCCACCTGGAACGGCAGGCCCATGCGCGTCTCGCAGCAGGCGGGCCTGGACGGTGCCTTCATCGCCACGGGATTCGCCTTCCAGCTGGGCGAGCGCTGGCCCGCCTTCAACGCCGCCCTGGGCCGCGTCTTCCCCCGCGCCAAGGGCATCCGCAGGGCCGGCAGCGCCGCCCTCGACCTGGCGCATGTCGCCTGCGGCATCTTCGACGGCTACTTCGAGCTGGGCCTCAAGCCCTGGGACCTCGCCGCCGGCGTGCTGCTGGTGCAGGAGGCCGGCGGCGCGATCACCGATTGGGAAGGGGGCCAGAGGTGGTTCGAGAGCGGGAACCTGGTGGTGGGCACCCGGGGCGTAGCGCAGGATCTGCTGGAGACTCTGGAGGGCTGAGCGACTTCGCGGGAAGGCGTGATGTAAGCGGAAGGCGGCCGAGGAACAGAGAAAAGCGGAGGAAAAGCAACCCAGAAACCTTTTCTCCGCTTTCCTCAGCTTCTCTGTTCTCCTCCGCTTATCGGATTCTTTTCGACTGACGAACGGCTACGCCTCGCCCTTGGCCCGCCGGCTGTAGACGACGACGTAGAGGCACAGGGCCACCAGGGCCGCGAGGCCAAGCCACTCGCCCAGGGCTCCTTCGGCCTGGTGGACGCTGAGGAGCGGGAAGCCCTCGGTCCACTTGAGCTTCACGAAGCTGGCCACCACGCCCATGATGGCGCCGCCGGCCATGAGGCCGCTGGCGATGAGGACGCCCCGGTTCTCCCGGGCCTTGGCATCGGCCTCGCTGGTACCAGGCTTGGGCCGATTCACCAGGTGCGCCAGGATGCCGCCCAGGAAGAGGGGTGTGTTCAGCTCGATGGGCAGGTACATGCCCAGCGCGAAGCCCAGGGCGGGCAGCTCCACCATGCGCAGCACGAGGGAGAGCATGATGCCCAGGCCGAAGGCGTACCAGCGCAGGGGCATGGACACGGTGCCGAAGATGCCTTCGAGGATGGCCTTCATGGCGCTGGCCTGGGGCGCGGGGATGGAGGTGCCCAAGGCCATGGTGCCATCCAGGTTCACCTGCTTGGCCATGAGCCACATGGCGATGCCCGTGAAGAGCGCGGCCACGAAGGTGCCCACGAACTTCCAGCCGATCTGCCGGGCGGGTGTGGCTCCGATCCAGTGGCCGATCTTGAGGTCGGTGCTGAAGGCGCCGGAGGCCGCCAGGGCCGTGCAGACGATGCCGCCCACCATCATGGTGAGGAACATGCCGTAGCCGCCCGTGAAGTTCAGCTTCAGCATCAGCACGCCCGTGATGACCAGGGTGAGCATGGTCATGCCGCTGATGGGGTTGGTGCCGATGGTGGCGATGGCGCGGGCGGCGACGGGCGCGAAGAAGAAGGAGATCACCATCACCACGAGGGTGGCGATGAGGGCCGGCACCAGGGCCTGCTTGATGCCCAGGCCGAAGCTCAGGAAGGCCAGGGTGCCCACCATGCTGGTGACGAGACCCACGGCGATCATGGAGCCCGCCAGGCTGCGCTCGGTCCGGATGGCGGCCTTGGGGGACTCGGCCGCGGCGTCGCGGTTCATGAGCGCCTTCATGTTGCTGATGATGCTGCGGATCATGTTGGGCATGGAGGCCAGCACGCCCATGACGCCCGCCCCCGCGATGGCGCCCACGCCGATGATGCGGACGTAGGCGAAGAAGACCTGCTCCGGCGTCATGTCGGCGATGAGCTTGGCGCCCGGGGGCACGATCACCGGCACGTGCTGGCCGATGGCGTGGAAGAGGGGCACCAGCACGAACATGCTGAAGAACGATCCGGCCGCGATGACCGCGGAATAGCGCAGGCCGATGATGTAGCCGATGCCCAGCGTGGCCGCGCTGTTCAGGAAGTTGAAGCTCATGAACTTCTCGCGCAGGGCCTTGCCCACGTAGACGTGCTCAAGGCGGATGTATTCGCCCATGCCGCGGAAGATCGAGGTGATGCCGTCGTACAGGGCGCCGATGCCGGCGGCCACGGCCAGCTCCTTGGCCTGGTTGCCCGCCTTCTCTCCGGTGACGAGGATCTCAGCGGTGGCGGTGGCTTCGGGCCAGGGGAAGATGCCGTGGTTCTCCACCATGAAGTGGTGGCGCAGGGGTACCAGGAACAGGATGCCGATGCAACCGCCCAGGAAGCTCACCAGCACCACCTGCCACAGGGTGGGCGTGGGCACGCCGCTGCCGGGGGTCTGGGCCAGGATGTAGAGGGCGGGGATCGTGAAGGCGGCGCCGCTCACCACGTGGCTGCTGTTGGCGCCGATGCTCTGGACGATGACGTTCTCGAGGATTGTGTTCTTGCGCGGGAAGAAGCGCGAGAGGCCCACGGCCAGGATGGCGATGGGGATGGCGGCCTCGATGCCCTGGCCCAGCTTCAGGGCGAGGTAGGCCGCCGCCATGCTGAAGATGGCGCAGAAGACGAGGCCCATGGTGATGGCGCGGGGCGTCGTCTCCGGCACGCCGTCCTGGGGGACGAGGGGCACGTAGCTCTCGCCGTCGGACAGCGGCCGCCGCGCATTTGCGGGCAGACCTTTGATCTCCTGGGGTTCGGATCCGTGGGACATCGATCGCTCCTAGGCGGGATAGGCTTCGAGGACGGACTGGACCACGCGGCGCGACAGGCCGTGGTAACCGGGGCTTGCGACGGCGAAGATCTCCCGGGCCAGGGCACGGGTGCGGGCGTGCTGTCCCAGGGCGCCGTAGAGGGGGCGGAGGTACTTCATGCGGCCCACGCGCGTCAGCACCTCGCGGATGCGAGGGAAGGCCGCCTCGTAGTCCGCCGCCGCGGCCAGGGTGAGCCACTCCACGAGGATCTCGTGGTTGCCGCGGTTCATCAGCTTGAAGTGCGCGTCCAGCCAGGCACAGTCGGAATGAGTGAGCTGGCGGGGCAGCTTCTGGAGGTAGACCAGCAGCTCCGCGGGCGTCCAGGCCGCGATCTGGGCCTCTGTGGGCCGCTGACCCCCGGCCCAGCCCTCGGCCAGGGCCGTGAGGCCGTCCAGCTGGGCGCTGTGGAACTGCGGGGCCGTGGCCGGCATCCCGGGCTCGTCGAGGTAGGCCTTGGCGTCCACGGCCGCCAGGGCGCTGGGCAGCTGCTCCTCGACGAAGGCGCAGAACTGCTCGGTGGTGATGGAGGTGAAGCGGAAGGCGTCCATGTAGTCGCGGAGGAAGCGGCCGAAGCGGTCCTCGCCCACATGCGCCTCCAGGGCGGCCACGAGGCGGGCGCCCTTCTCGTAGGGGATGCTCGAGAAGGCGTCGTCGGGATCGATGCCCTCCAGGTGCATGCGCAGCACCGTGAGGTGGGGCTCCTTCTTGAAGCGCTCCAGGCTGTCCTCCAGGGCTTTCTGGCCCGTGGCCCAGCCCAGGGCCGCGGCGTCGTCGCCGTGGAGGGTGCGCAGGATCTTGCGCTCGGCCCAGACGGTGAAGCCCTCGTTCAGCCAGAAGTGCTCCATGCTGGCGTTGGTGACGAGGTTGCCGGTCCAGCTGTGGGCCAGCTCATGGGCCACCACGTCCACCAGGCTGCGGTCCCCCGCCAGCAGGGTGGGCGTGAGGAAGGTCATGCGCGGGTTCTCCATGCCGCCGTAGGGGAAGGAGGGTGGCAGCACGAGCATGTCGTAGCGGTCCCAGGGGTAGGGCCCGAACAGGCCCTCCGCCTTGACGATCATCTCCTCCACGCCCGCGAACTCCCAGGCGGCGGAGGCCACGGTTTCGGGCTCGGCCCACACGCGGCTGCGGGGGCTCAGGTCCCGGGCTTCCAGGCGGCCCACGGCCAGGGCCAGCAGGTAGCTGGGGATGGGCTGGGGCATGGTGAAGCGGAAGGTGTGGCGGCCATCGCCGGTGGCCTCGTCGCCGTCCGGGCCCGCGGACATCACCGCGGTGAGGCCCTCGGGCACGGTGACCTCGGCCTGGTAGGACACCCGGGCGATGGGCGTGTCCTGGCAGGGCACCATGGTGCGGGCGTGGATCTGCTGGCACTGGCTGAAGAGGTAGGGGGCGACCTTGCCCTCGGTCTGCTCCGGATCCAGCCACTGGAGGGCCATGGCGTCCGGGGCCGTCCGATAGCGGACCGTCAATTCGCGGGTGCCGTCGGGCGCGGTCACCCGAAGGCGGCTGCCCAGGATGGGATCGGCCTCGCCGAGCTCCCAGGGGATGGGGCCCTGGCCCGGGACCTGCGCGCCGAGGATCTCCAGTCCCTTGGTGTCCAGGTCCAGGACGCCTGACACCGCCTCCCCGAATTCCAGGGCCACCTCGCCGTCGATGCGTTTCGCGGCGAAGTCCACGCCGAGCTTCAGGCGCAGCCGCCGGGCCCGGGGCTGGACGGAATCGTAGTACGAATGCGGATCAGGGCGGTGCATGAAAACCTCGGGGAACCCGCCATCATCCCACAGGGCCCTGAACGGCAGACATCACAACTAGGAAGGCCCCGCGAGCGGGGCCTCCTATCCAAAAACCGAAGGTTTTCAGCCGGGGATCACTCCTCGTCTGGAGCCAATCCCTCCACCTTCCGCATCTTGATGACGTCGCCGTGGTCCTTGACGATGCAGCGCAGCCAATCCTCGGGGGCCTTGGGGTGGGTGACTTCGCCCTTCCCGTTGCGGACGTTGCCGTCCAGGTACTTCCAGATGAGGGATTCGCCCAGCTTCTTCCACCGGCCCATGAGCTCCTCGGACTGGTTGGCGGCGCGCTGGGTGAGGTAGGCCTGGGCCTGGGCGGGATCCTGTTTGTAGAGTTCCAGGGCCTTGCGGTCCACCTCGGCCTGGTCGGCCAGGTAGCGGCCTTCGAGCTCCTGCTGCACCTTCTGGACATCGACGATCATGTCGCTCCAGCGGGTGTAGGTGTAGTTGCTGACGAAGTTGAAGGTCCAGAACGCGCTGTCCCAGCTGAAGGAATCGAAGTTGCCCGTGCCGATGGCGAAGGCCTTGGGCGGGGCGGTGATGCCGCAGGAGATGGGCTGGTAGACCGTGGTGTAGGTGTCGTCCACGCCGAACCACAGCACACCGCCCACGGGACCGGGCATCCAGCCGCGGGCCTGGCTCACGAAGGAGAAGCCGGTCTGCTGGGTGCTGATGGCGCGCTCGTGGAGGTACTCCTGGCCGTCCACCTTCCAGGTCATGGGCCGCCAGCGGTAGGGCAGCTTGTAGGGCCCGGCGCCCACATCCTTGGTCATGTCGAACTCGGTGCCCTCGAAGTGGTCGCGCATGAGCTGCATGACGTCATGCACGCCCAGCTTCTGGTCGGGCTTGATGAAGAGCGGCATGGGCTTGGCGCCCTTCACGGCCTTCACGTAGTCGATGGAGAGGTTCTGGCTGGGCGCGGCGCGGCGGAACAGGCTCCACACGCGGGCCTCGCAGGCGCGCAGGGCCCCGAAGGTGAGGGGCGCGTAGGTGTCGGCGAAGCTGAAGTCCTTGTCCGCCCCCTTGAAGTAGCCCTTTTCACGGGCGAAGGGGATGAGGTCCTTGCTGTAGATGGCGGTGCTGGGATCGTTCAGGGGGAACTGGCGGATGCGGGACTGGTTGGCGTGGGCGCTGATGGTGCCGTCCGGAAGGTGGTAGGCCACCCACAGGGCGCCCGTCTGGCCCTTGCCCTTGCCGATCATCTCGAGGATCCAGACTTCGTTGGGATCCGCGATGGAGAAGCTCTCGCCCTCGGAGGCGTAGCCGTACTTCTCGGTCAGGCTGGTCATCACCTGGATGGCCTCGCGGGCGGTCTTCGCGCGCTCCAGCCCAATGTAGATGAGGCTGCCGTAGTCGATGATGCCGCTGGGGACCTGCAGTTCCTTGCGCCCGCCGAAGGTGGTCTCCGCGATGGTGACCTGGTGCTCGTTCATGTTGCCGACGCGGGTGTAGGTCACGGGGGCTTCGGGGATGCTGCCCAGCACCTTGCCTGTATCGAAGGTGAAGCCGCTGTCCCACTCCCGGATCACACGCACCTCGCCGGGACTGTGCTTTCCGCCGGGCTTGAAGTAGAGCTCGCCGTAGAGCGTGTGGCTGTCGGCGGCATAGGTGATCATCGTCGACCCATCCTTGGTCGCGCCCTTGGTCACGAGCAAGTTGGTGCAGGCGTCCAGGGCCGCGCCGGCGGTCAGGAGGGTGGCGAGGAGGACGAGGGGGCGGATACGCATGGAGATCCTTTTGAAATCGGGGCGAAAGGGCGATGCTACCAGATGGCCGGGCGGTCCTTCTCGGGCCGCTTCATGGGGTCGCCATCCTGGCAGCCGAAGGCCTCGTAGAACTCCGGCAGGTTGGAGAGCGGGCCGTTCACGCGGAACTTCGCCGGGCTGTGGGGATCGGTGACGGCTCGGAGGCGGGTGGCTTCCTCGCGGGTGAGGGTGCGCCAGGTCTCGGCGTAGCCCAGGAAGAACCGCTGTCCGGGGGTGAAACCCTCAATCTTTCCAACCGGGAGCTTGCCCTTCTGGCTCAATTTCCATGCGTCCCACGCGAGCTTGAGCCCGCCCAGGTCGGCGATGTTCTCGCCCAGCGTGAGCTTCCCGTTGAGGTGGAGGCCGGGCAGGGGCTCGAAGGCGTCGAATTGCTTCACCACCAGCTCGGCGCGCTCGTTGTAGGCCTTTTCGTCTGCGGGGGTCCACCAGCTCTTGAGGTTGCCGTCGGCGTCGAACTGACGGCCCTCGTCGTCGAAGCCGTGGGTCATCTCGTGGCCAATGGTGGCGCCGATGTTCCCGTAGTTCACGGCGTCATCGGCTGTCGCGTCGAAGTAAGGGGGCTGGAGGATGCCAGCGGGGAACACGATCTCGTTCATGGTGGGGCTGTAGTAGGCGTTGTTGGTCTGGGGCGTCATGCTCCACTCGCTGCGGTCGATGGGACCGCCGAGCTTCGCCAGGCGCCGCTGGAACTCGAAGCGGCGGGCCTCCAGGAGGTTGAGCACGTACGGCTGCCGCTTGACCTCGAGCTGAGTGTAGTCGCGCCAGACATCCGGATAGCCGATCTTCACCCGCATGGCCGCCAGCTTCTGGCGGGCCTTGGCCTTGGTGGGGCCGCTCATCCAGGCAAGGCCATCGATGCGGACCTTCAGCGCCGTCCGGAGGTTCTCCACCATCTCCAGCACCTTGGCCTTGCTGCTGGCGGGGAAGGCGCGCTGGACATAGAGCTTGCCGAGGGCTTCGCCCAGGCCGCGGTCGGCGGCGAACATCACGCGCTTCCAGCGGGGATGCTGGGCGGTGGTGCCCTGCAGCTTCGTGCCGTAGAAGGCGAAGGATTCCTGCTCGAACGCTCTGGGGAGGCCCGGGGCGGCATCGTTGAGAAGCGTCCAGCGCAGGTACGTGCGCCACTGGTCGGCGGGAACCTCCTGGATCATGCGGCCCAGCTCGGCCATGAAGGCGGGCTGGCGCACCACGAAGCGGTCCGGGGCGGGGACTGCCAGGCCCTTCAGGTAGAGCTCCGTGGGGAAACCGGGCGCGGCGGCCTTGAGCTGGGCGGGCGTCATGGCGTGGTAGACGGCGTTGGGATCCCGCTGTTCCACCCGGGTCATGCTGGCCTTGGCGAAGCGCGTCTCCAGGTCGAGGATGCGGTCGGCATCCCCGGCCTGGAAACCGGCCATGGTCATCATCTTCGCGACATGGGCGCGGTAGGCGGCGAGGAGCTCCTTCGACTTGGGATCATCCTTCAGGTAGTAGTCCCGGTCCGGAAGACCGAGGCCGCCCTGGGCCAGCACCATGGAATAGCGGCTGCTCTCCTTGTCATCCTGCTCGACACCGACATAGAAGCCGGCGAAGGCGCCCAGCCGGTGGAGGTCCGCCAGCACGGCCACCAGGGAGGCCGAGTCCTTCACGCCGTCGATGCGCGCGAACAGCGGCGCGAGGGGCTTGAGCCCCGCAGCCTCGATGCCCGCCTCGTCCATGCCGCTGGCGTAGAAGTCCCCGACCTTCCGGGTCTCGGAACCCGGGGCGGCCTTGGCGGCCGCCGCGGATTCCATGATCTCCCGCAGGATCTGGTGGGTCCGGGTGTCGATCTCCTGGTCCACGCCGTAGCGTTCGTATTCGGCGGGGATGGCGGTGCGCTTGGCCCAGCCGCCCACGGCGTACTGGAAGAAGTCCTGGCAGGGCTTCACGGTGGGATCGATGTTCGCCGGGTTGAAGCCCTTGTAGGCCACCTGGGCGGAGAGCGGCGCCATCAGCGCCAGGACGAGCAGGCAACGGTTCTTCATGTGCTTTCCTCATGCGCTCCCGGAAGGCTCTGCCGTCCGGGAGTACGAATTACCAGATGGCCGGCCGCACCTTGACGTCCCGCTTCATGGGCTGGCCGTCGGTGCAGGAGAAGGCGTCGTAGAACTCCGGCAGGTTGGACAGGGGGCCGATGACGCGCTCACGGCCGGGGCTGTGGGGATCGGTCTTGAGGCGCACCGAGAGGGCCGCCTCGCGGATGTGGTTGCGCCACACGGCCGCGGCGCCCAGGAAGAAGCGCTGGGGGCCCGTGAAGCCGTCGATGGGCGCCGGAGCGGGCTTGCCCTTGAGGCTGTTCTGGTAGGCCGCGAAGGCGATCTTCAGGCCGCCGATGTCGGCGATGTTCTCGCCCAGGGTGAGCTTGCCGTTGACGTGCTCGCCCTTGATGGGCTCGTAGGCGTCGTACTGCTTCACCACGAGGTCGGTGCGGGACTGGTAGGCCTTCTTGTCCGCCTCAGTCCACCAGTTCTTGAGGTTGCCTTCCGCGTCGAACTGGCTGCCGCTGTCGTCGAAGCCATGGGTCATCTCGTGGCCGATGACGTAGCCCAGGGCGCCGTAGTTCACGGCGTCATCGGCCTTGGCGTCGAAGAAGGGCGGCTGGAGGATGCCCGCGGGGAACACGATCTCGTTCATGGTGGGGCTGTAGTAGGCGTTCACGGTGGGGGGCGTCATGCCCCACTCGGTGCGGTCGATGGGCTTGCCGAGCTTGGCCAGGTTCTCGTGGACCCGGAAGGCGGCGGCGCGGCGCACGTTGCCGAAGAAGTCATCGCGCTTCACGTCGAAGGCATAGGTCTTCCACTTGTCGGGATAGCCGATCTTCACGCCGAAGGCGTTGAGCTTCGTGAGGGCCTGCTGCTTGGTTTCCGGGCTCATCCAGTCCAGGTTCGCGATGCGCTCGCGCAGGGCGACGCGGAGGTTCTCCACCAGCTCCAGGACCTTCTTCTTGGATTCGGGGGGGAACGCCACCTTCACGTAGAGCTGGCCCAGGGCCTCGCCCAGGGTGCCGTCCGTCATGGCCTCGATGCGCTTGGCGCGGGGCTCCCGCTCAGGCGTGCCGTTCAGGACCTTGCCGTGGAAGGCGAAGGCCTCTTCGCCGAAGGCCTTGGGCAGCAGGCTGGCGGTGGCGCTGAGGGCGTGCCAGCGCAGGTAGGTGCGCCACTGGGGCGCGGGCACGTCCGAGGCCAGCTTGCCGAAGGCCTGGAAGAAGGAGGGCTGGCTGAGGTTCAGGTCAGCCAGCTTGACGCCGCGGGCCGCGAAGTAGGCCTTCCAGTCGAAGCCGGGAGCTTCAGTCGCCAGCTGGTCAAGGGTCCGCTTGTTGTACGTCTTCTGGGGGTTCCGCAGCTCCACGCGGGTCCACTGGGCCTGGGCCAGGCGGGTCTCCAGATCCAGCACCACCTTGGCGCGGACCTTGGCGAGGTCCGGCGCGTCGCCCGCCAGCTCCAGCATCCTGGCGATGTGGGCCTCGTACTTGGCGCGGATGTCCCGGCTGCGGGCGTCGTCCTTCAGGTAGTAGTCGCGGTCGGGCAGGCCCGTGCCGCCCTGGCCCAGGTAGCCCAAGTAATGGGTGGACGCCTTGGCGTCCTGGCGCACGTAGAAGCCGAAGCCGCCGGGCAGGCCCTGGTTGTGCAGCTTCGCCAAGAGGGTCGGGAGGTGCTTGGTGTCCTTGAGGCCCTCGATGGTGGCGAAGATGGGCTTCATGGGCGCCAGGCCGCGCGTCTCGATGGCGCCCTCGTTCATGCCGGAAGCGTAGAAATCGCCCACCTTCTGCTGGACACTGCCCTTGGCCCAGGTGGTCTTCGCGCTGGTCTCGTCCAGGATCTTCTGGAGGATGGCCCGGTTTCGCTCGCTCAGCTCCTCCATGGCGCCGTAGCGGGACTTGTCCGCCGGCAGGCTGTGGGACTTGAGCCAGCCGCCGTTGGCGAACCGGTAGAAGTCGTCGCAGGGCTTCACGTTGGTGTCCAGGTTGGCGGGATCGACGCCGGGCTTGGGCTGGGCCACCAGGGAGAGGGCCGCAAGGCCCAGGCAGAGGCCGAGGGAGGCGCGCAGAGAGGAAGCCATGAATAACCTCGTAAGTTGAGGGTAAAAGCCTATCAGGAAGAACTTCGAAGTGATATATGCACCACTTTCTGCAGTTCGGCATGGATGGCACCGTCGGTGTCCCGCCATTCCACGGGGTAGGTACGGTCCACCTTGGGCTGCTCCTGGAGGAGGCGGCGGATCTCCGCCAGCTCCTCCTCGTCGATCCGGAAGGTGGCGGACAGGAGGCTCCGGCCCGGCTTGCGGAAGCGAATGGAGGCGGCCTTGTCCCACACCACGTAGTCCGGCCCGAGCCGGTGGATCAGCATGAGCATGTAGATGGGATCCGCCCCGGCGTAGAGGCTGCCGCCGAAGATGGTGCCCACGTAGTTCCGGGTCCGCCAGGAGAGGGGCAGGCGCACGCGGACCTGGGACCAGTCCGAGGCGATGAAGGTCACCCGGGCCCCTGTGCCCCGGTAGCAGGGCCAGAGGTTGAATACCCAGCGGAAGAGGCGGGTGCGGAGGGATTCGCGCAAGAGATTCCGGGAAGGCTAGAAGCGGACCGTGACCTTCTCGCCTTCCTTCATGTGCACGGTGTCGATGAAGTGCACCTTCCGGTCCTGGTAAGTGAGCACCAGGCTCTGGGTGCGGACGCCATGGCCGAAGTGGAGCACGCCCTTCAGGAGGTTCCCGTGGGTGACGCCGCAGGCGGCGAACACGATCTGCTTGCCCGGGCAGAGGTCGTCCGTGAAGTAGATGCGGTCGAAGTCCACGCCCATGGCCTCGGCCTTCTCGCGACTGGCGGTGTTGGTGTCCACCTTGAGGCGGCCCTGGATCTCGCCGTTGAGGCACTTGAGGGCGGCGGCGGAGAGCACGCCTTCGGGCGCCCCACCGGTGCCCATGACCGCGTGGATGCCCGTGCCGCTGACGGCGGCGCTGATGGCGGCGCTGAGGTCGCCGTCGCCGATGAGCTGGATGCGGGCCCCGGCCTTGCGGATGTCGGCGATGAGCTGGGCGTGGCGCTCCCGGTCCAGGACTGTGACGGTGATCTCCTCCACCTTGCGGTCCAGGGACTTGGCGATGATCTCCAGGTTCTCCTGCACGGGGGCGTTGAGGCTCACCTTGCCCTTGGCGGCGGGGCCCACGACCAGCTTCTCCATGTAGAGGTCCGGGGCGTGCAGCAGGCCGCCCTTTTCCGTGGCCGCCAGCACGGCGATGGCGTTGGGGGCGCCGGTGGCGCAGAGGTTCGTGCCTTCCAGGGGATCCACGGCGATGTCCACCGCCGGGTGGTCCCCGTCCATGTCCGCCCCCATCCCCACCTTCTCGCCGATGAAGAGCATGGGGGCCTCGTCCCGCTCGCCCTCGCCGATGACGATGGTGCCGTCCATGCGGACGGTCTCCATGGCGTGGCGCATGGCCTCCACTGCGAGCTGGTCGCTGTACTTCCGCCGGCCGTGGCCGACGGAGGAAGCGCAGGCGATGGCGGCCTGTTCGACCACGCGCAGGAATTCGAGGGACAGGGTCTGTTCCATGGGGGGCTCCGGATGGGCGGGTCGGATGGGCTCAGGCGAGCCGGTTCACGCTCTGATGGATCCAGTCGAGGAAGCCCTCGGACCCGGCTTCCACGGGAAACATCAGGATCTCCGGGACTTCGTAGGTGTGGAGGTCCGAAATCACTTCAGACACCTGGGGGAAGAATTCCCGGGTGGTCTTGATGATGAGCATCACCTCTTCGTCGAGGTGGGTTTCGCCCTTGAAGTAGTAGTAGCTCTTGATGCTGGGGACGATGTTGACGCAGGCGGCATAGGCCTGATCCACCAGGGCCGCGGCGATGGTCAGAGCTGTCTCCTCGCTGCCGCAGGTGGTCATGATGGTGCAGGCGTCGCTCATCGGGTGGACTCCCCGCCCGGCGGGCGGAACCCGCCATTGTATCGTGCCGGCAGGGGCGCCGTTGATCACGAAGCTCGGAGGTGGATCGCGACGGCACCTGCGTGGTCTGACCACGGTGGTGCGGAGGTTGGGAGCGATATCCGTTGGGGGACCGTCGGTTGGGGAGGCTGCGGAATGGCTCACGGGGAGGTGGGCCGCTTACCCTTCTGACGATTCGGCTCACCCGGACTTCGGATTCGAACCGCGTCTGGCTGCGCCAGCCGCCGGTCTTGTTCCGGCGCCACATCTAGTGGCGCCTCCACAATCCCACTCGGAGGTTCGAATCATTGTCTTTTTCCGACCAATGAGAAGGGGGCCTGCAGGCCCCCTTCTCATTGGTCGGGGCGAGAGGATTCGAACCTCCGACCTCTCGGTCCCGAACCGAGCGCTCTACCAGGCTGAGCCACGCCCCGACGAAGGTTTGACTCTACTGGAAACGGGCGGGGCCGTCCAGCCCGGGACTACTCGGATTCCAGGCCGAGGCGGATGCGCTCCCGGCGGCGAGCTTCCAGGAGACGCAGGGCACGGCGGAGGGGATCGGGATCTTCCGGCGGGGCGGGGGCTTCCGCAGGCGGGTCGCAGGGGGTGATCTGGAGGCCGGTCAGGCTGAGGTTCAGGGCCCGCTGGATGCGGTCGCGGATCTGGGGCCACACGGCGGTGGCGGCGTCGCGCAGGGGGCCGATCCGGGCCAGTTCCCAGCAGCCCATCACGAGCACATTGTGCTCCACGCGAAGCGGGCGGGTGCGTTCCGCCAGGACGGGGCCCACCACGAAGACCCAGGCGGCGCGCAGGCGCGCCAGGGCCTTCTGATCGGGCTGGCGGGCGCCCAGGGGCACGAGGCGGGGGACGCGGCGGCGGTTGGCGTTCATGGCTTCCAGCGCGGCGGGGGCAGGGGGGCGCAGGCCCGCTCGCCGTTGAGGAGCACGGGCGAGGCCAGGGTGGGGATCATGGCGTTGGTCTCGGTTTCGAACAGGGGCTGGAGCAAGTTGTGGAGCTCGCCGCCCTGGCGGAACAGCACCTCGTCCACAGTCCGGATGCGGCTGGCCGGGATGGCGTTGGGTTCGCAGAAGGCCAGCACCCGGTCCACGGTGCTGGCCAGCGTGCGGGCCTCGATGAGGGCCACCAGCGCCTCCCGGTCCTTCACACGGCCCCGGTTCTGCCGCCACTCGGGCCGTGCGTCCAGGTCCAGGCCCAGCCACATGGCCAGCACCTCGAACTGGCGGTCGCTGCCCACGGCAATGGCCACGTCGCCATCGGAGCACCGGAAGGTCTGGTAGGGCACGATCTGGGGGTGGGCGTTGCCCCAGCGCTGCGGGGTCTTGCCGGTCATGAGGGCACCGGCCCCGACGTTCACCAGGCCTGCCAGGGCCGCCTCCATGAGGGGCACCTCGATGTGGAGGGCCTCGCCGGTGCGCTCGCGGTGGAGGAGGGCCGCCTGGATGCCGTTGGCGCAGTAGAGGCCCGCCAGCACGTCCACCAGGGCCACGCCCACCTTCATGGGGCGGCCCTCCGGCTCGCCGGTGATGGCCATCCACCCGCTCTCGGCCTGGATGATGAAGTCGTACCCGGCCCGGCGGGAGGCCGTGACATCCGAGGCGAACCCGCGGACGGAGGCCAGGATGAGCTTGGGGAACCGGGCGTGGAGCCGCTTCCAGCCCAGCCCCAGGCGATCCGCGGAATCGGCGCGGAAGTTCTCCACCAGCACGTCCGCGTCCTTCAGCAGGTCGAAGAGATCGGCCTTGCCCTCCTCCGCGTGGAGGTCGATGGTCCGGCTGCGCTTGCCGCGGTTGCCGCAGCGGAAGTAGGCGCTCTCGCCGGATTCACCCTGCTCGAAGGGCGGTCCCCAGCCTCGCGAAGGATCCCCGTCCGGGGGCTCCAGCTTCTGGACCTCGGCCCCGAAATCCGCCAGCAGCTGGGTCGAGAAGGGGCCTGCGAGCACGCAGGACAGATCCACGATCCTGATGTGGGACAAGGGCTTGGGCATCGGGTTCTCCGCTACCCAGCCTACTTCATGTGCTTCGTGCGCCCGCGAGGGATCAGCTGGCGGCCACAGTGCGGCGGTAGGCCGCGACCAGCGAGGCCGCGATGTCCCCGGGCTCGTGGCCTAGAAAATCCTGACGCTGCATGAGGTGGACCAGCTGCCCATCCTTGAAGATGGCGGCCTGGGGGCTGGTGGGCATGGCGCCCTCGAAGTACTCGCGGGCCTGGGCCGTGGCTTCCTTCTCCATGCCCGCGAAGACCGTGACCAGGTGATCGAAGCGCAGGCCCTGGGTGCGGAGAGCCTCGGTCACGCCCGGCCGCGCCCCGGCCGCCGCGCAGCCGCAGACGCTGTTCACCAGCAGGAGGGTCGTGCCGGGCTGCTGCAGGGCCTCGTCCACCTGCGCCGGCGTCAGAAGCTGGCGGAAGCCCGCCTGCACCAGTTCCTCGCGCATCGGGGCGACCATGTATTCCGGGTAGTTCGACACCACAGCCTCCAGGGGTTCTAAAAGTTTACCTATCGAGTCAAGATTGATCCAGATCACATTTCCGGAGGTCCCATGCGACTGGTCCTGCTGGGTGGAAGCCTGCGCCCTGCATCCCTGAACACCCGGTTTCTGAGGCACCTGGCGGCTGACCTGGAAACCCGCGGCCACGAGGTGTCCAGCTTCGCCGGGTCTGCGCTCCGCTTCCCGCTCTACGAAGAAGGGGAAGCGCCGACGGAGGATCTCCAGGAGCTGCACAGGAGGCTCGGGAAGGTCCAGGGCCTGGTGATCGTGTCGCCGGAGTACAACTCGGGCATCCCGGGCCACCTGAAGAATGCCGTGGACTGGCTCAGCACCATGGCCCCCAGTCCCTGGCAGGGCTTGCCGGTACTGCTGTGCGCCGCGAGTCCGGGCGCCTTCGGCGGGGCCCGCGGCCTGGTGGCGTGGCGGGCGACCCTCGCGAACATGGGTGCGCTGGCCTTTCCGGGCGCGATCACGGTTCCGCATGCGGACCAGCAGCTCGACGAGCGCGGCGCCCCGACCGATCCCCGCACCGCCGCCTCCGTCTCGAAGACGCTGGCGGGGTTCCTGGCCCTGGCGGCCCGGCTTCACCCCGAGTGAGTTCGTGCGATCCTGAAGCGTCCTCACCGGAGCCGCCATGAAGGATTTCTTCAAGACTTTCTTCGCCGCCCTGCTGGCCCTGATGGTGGCCGGCGCGCTGGCCTTCGTCATGTTCCTCGGAGTCCTGGCGGCCATCGGCTCATCCGGGAAGCCCGTGGTGCCCAGCAAGGCCGTGCTGGTGTTCGACCTGGACACCACCCTGTCCGACGCGGATCGCGAGCCCGAGCCCAGCGAGGCGCTCAGTGAAGCCCTGGGCGGCGGGGGAGGACGTGCCCAGTCGCTGCCTGCGGCCATCGAGGCCCTGGACCGGGCCGCCGCCGACAGCCGCATCACGGCGCTGTTCCTCACGGGCAACCTCCAGGGGGCGGGACCCGCCCAGCTCCGTGAGCTGCGGGAGGCGATCCAGCGCTTCAAGGCGAAGAAGCCCGTGCTGGCCTACAACCAGGGCTGGAGCAAGCGGGACTACTACCTGGCCGCCGGCGCCAGCACGGTGTTCATCAACCCCTTCGGCGAGATGGAAGTGAACGGCCTGGCCAGCGAGCCCATGTTCTTCGGCGAGGCCTTCAAGAAGTACGGCGTGGAGGTGCAGGTCACCCGTGTGGGCAAGTACAAGAGCGCGGTGGAGCCCTTCATCACCGACCGCATGAGCGAACCCAACCGCGAGCAGGTGAAGAAGCTGCTGGATGACATCTGGAGCGAGTGGAAGACCACGGTGGCCAAGGATCGCAAGAAGACCGCCGACGACCTCCAGCTCATCGCCGACGAGAAGGGGCTCGTGGAGGCCGACGAAGCCAAGAAGCTGGGCCTGGTGGACCGTGTCGCCCCCTACGACGAGGTGCTGGACGAGCTGAAGAAGCTGGCCGGGAAGCAGCCCAAGGACAAGGACTTCCCCCAGATCGCCTTGGCCACCTATGCGGGCATCCCCGGGGAGGCGAAGACCGGCAAGGCTCGCATCGCCGTGGTCGTGGCCGAAGGCGAGATCGTGGATGGCGAAGGCAAGGCCAACCAGGTGGGCGGCGAGCGCCTGAGCCGTGAACTGCGCAAGCTGCGCCTGGACGACCGCATCAAGGCGGTGGTCCTCCGCGTGAACAGCCCCGGCGGCAGCGCGGCGGCGTCCGAGCTCATCCAACGGGAGGTCATCCTCACCAAGAAGGTGAAGCCTCTGGTGGTCTCCATGGGCCACCTGGCGGCCTCCGGCGGCTACTGGATCAGCACCTACGGCGATCGCATCTTCGCCGAGCCCAGCACCATCACGGGCTCCATCGGCGTCTTCGGCCTGCTGCCCAACGTGAAGAAGCTGGCCAACGACCACGGCATCACCTGGGACAGCGTGCAGACGGCCAAGCTGGCCAACCCCATGACCCTGGCCCGGCCCAAGAACGACCTGGAGCTGGCCCGCATCCAGGGCCTGGTGGACCGCATCTACGAGCAGTTCGTGGCCAAGGTGGCCGACAGCCGCAAGATGAAGAAGGAGGCGGTCCACGAGATCGCCCAGGGCCGCGTCTGGTCCGGCCAGGAGGCCGTGAAGCTGGGCCTGGTGGACGAGGTCGGCGGCCTGGATGCGGCGGTGAAGTACGCGGCCGGCCGGATCAAGGCGGGTGACGACTACCAGGTCGTGGGGCCCGAGCGGGAACCGGACACCCTCCGGGAGATCCTGAAGAACCTGGGCGGCAAGCCCCGGAAGCTCGCCAAGCCCGGCCCGGTGGACGGCTTGGTGGATTCATTCCGCCACCAGCTGGACCTCCTGACCTCGCTGAACGATCCGCAGGGCGTCTACGCCAGGCTGCCCTTCGAACTCGAGCTGAAATAGCTCGTGGACTCCTCCTCTTTCGTCTCGGCCATCGTCCTGCTGGTGCTGGTGACCGATCCCCTGGGCAACATCCCGGTCTTCATTGGGCTGCTGCGCCAGGTGGATCCGGCCCGGCGCCAGCGGATCATCATCCGCGAGGTGCTGTTCGCCTTCGCCATCCTGCTCTTCTTCGCGCTCTTCGGGCAGAAGGTGCTGCGGCTCATGCACCTGACGGACACCTCGCTGGGCATCGCGGGTGGCGTGATCCTATTCCTCATCGCCTTGAAGATGGTGTTCCCCCACGCGGAGGCCCCGGCGGATCTCCCGGTCCACGGAGAGCCCTTCCTCGTCCCCCTGGCCATCCCTTTCATCGCCGGCCCCTCGGCCATCGCCACGGTGCTGCTGCTGGTGAGCCGCGAACCCCACCGGCTCTGGGAATGGCTGGGCGCCCTGTCCGTGGCCATGGCCATCTCGGCGGTGGTGCTCGGCTTTGCGGAGAGGATCGCCGCGTTCCTGGGCGAGAAGGTCACCCAGGCCTTCGAGCGGCTCATGGGCCTGGTGCTGACGGCCATGGCCATCGAGATGCTGCTGGCGGGCATCCAGAAGTTCGTGCTGCAGCTTCGGGATGTCTAGGCTTTCCGTTTCAGGCTCAGTTCCAGCGTGAACTCCGCCACGGGCTCGAAGGTGCCGTCCGGCAGCTTCACCGCGGCCTGGATGTGCATGGGTTCGGTGATGCGCTCCTCGGAGGCCAGGGCGCGGCGCACCTGGTCGCGGATGGCCGCGCCTTCGTCGCAGATGAAATAGACGTCGGATTCGGGACGCTTGAGGAAGGTGGCCTGGAAGGCCTTGAAGACCAGGGACACCTCCTGGCCGGACCGCTTGATCTGGTCCATGGCCAGCAGGCCCCCGGCGCAGTCCGCCCCGATGGCGAGGGCGCCGAAATACATGGAGCCCAGGTGGTTCTTCGTCCAGCGCCGGAGCGGGATCCGCACCACGCAGCGGACATCCGTCAGCTCGACGACGCTGGGGCGCACGGAGGCCAGGAGGGGGATCTTCAGCCAGCCGAACAGGCGCATGCCGAAGGTCTGTTTGAGGCGTTCGAATCGGGGGGACATCCTCCGATTCTCGGGTTCAGACCTGGTTCACGTCCAGCAGACCCTCGGGAGGATCCAGGTCCAGGTGCCGGTTCGCGAAGTCGAGCGTCCACCAGGCTTTGATGTAGGGGATGTCGCGCTGGCCCGTGCGGCCGGGCCGCAGGTCCCGCATGACCACCATGTCGTAGCCCGCGGGCCCGGGGTCCAGGCGGAGCACCTCGCCCACTTTGTGCCCGCCGATGAAGACGTCGCAGCCGATCCACTGGTGCCGGAAGCTTTCGCCCTCCTCCAGCACCGCCGCCGATTCGGGCATCCACAGGGCCCAGCCCTTCAGCGCCTCGGCCGCCGTGCGGTCAGGCACCTCGGCGAAGGCGAGGCAGGGCCTGTCCTGGTGCCACCGGAAGCCGCGCAGCTTCACGGGTCGGGCCGGGGCGGCCGTCTCGCCATGCTCAAGGTCCATCTGAGGTGGAGCCAGCACCAGCCCAGCCATGCCATCCAGCCGCTCGGGCTCGTCCATGACGGCATGGAAGAGGAACTCGCCCTTGAGCCCCTGGACCTTGGCGAGGTGGCCCGCAAGAAGCATCTAGGCCTCCCGTTCGTCCTCGTCGTCCAGCTCGAGGTTCACCACCAGGTCCGCCTTCTCCCCGGCGACCTTGCAGAGGGTGCGCAGCGCCGAGATCATGCGCCCGTGCTTGCCGATGATGCGCCCGCGGTCCCTGGGATCCGCGAAGACCAGCACATCACGCTTCTTGCCCTCGCCGCTGACTTCGACCCGGAGGGCCTCCGGATGGTCCAGCAGGGGGGTCAGCACATCGCGCAGGAAGGCTTCGGGATTCATGGGCGCTCCACGAACAAAGAAAGCCGGACCCTGGCCCGGCTTTCGGCGAACGGAAACCGGCTACGCCGCCTTAATCAAAGATGGATCGTGAACAGAGCGACGGGAGCGGCATAAGGAGCCCTAACGAAACAACCAGAAAGACGCTGGTTATTTCGCAAGGCCTCCTAAAGAATCTGGTTCTTCTTGAACAGATCGAGGACGGTCTTGGAAGGCTGGGCGCCCTTCTGGAGCCAGGACTTGGCCTTCTCGGCGTCGATGCGGACCTCTTCGCCGGCGCCGGCGATGGGGTTCACGAAGCCCAGCACCTCCACGGCGCGGCCGGTGGGGATGCGGTCATTCTCGGAGACGACGATGTGGTAGAACGGGCGCTTCTTGGCACCATTGCGAGCAAGTCGGATCGAAAGCATGGGCACTCCCTGAGCAGGAGAGTGTATCGCGGAATTCACCCGTTCCCAAGCGCTAATTCAGGGCTCGAAGCTCGAGGGCGGGAAGCTGCCTTCCATGACGGCCTGGCGCTCCCGGACGTTCCGGCGGAGGGTCGGCCAGCGGGGGTGGGTCCGCATCTTCTCGAGGAATGGCGAGGATTCATACCAACGGGCGCAGCTGAATCCCTGGACGAAGGCCCGCGTGGCGCAATCCACGGCCCGATCCGAATCGCCGAGGAGCGAATAGGCCTCCGCATGCTTGAAGGTCAGTTCCCCGTCGGGAATGCGGAGCTTCCCGCGGACATCGTCGATCCGCCGGAGCTCGGCCAGGCCGTCCGCGGTCCGCCCCTCCAGCAAGGCGCGGTAGACCCGGGCGAGGTCCTGGAAGGGGCTGAAGCCCCCCGCCGTCTCGGCGTCCTTCATGCGCTCGAGGGCCGTCTTGCGGTCGCTTTTCAGCAGGGCCAGGTAGCCCATGTAGAACAGGACGCCTGAGTCCTCGCGCAGGCTCCGCGCCTGCTGCACGTCCTGCTCGAAGCCGGACCAGTCGCCGATGTAGAGGTTGGTGGTCTCGACGGTCCAGGAGGAGGCGGGGGACAGGGGGGCGAGGAGCTCCTGCCGTCGGATCATGGCCGACCGGGCCCCGGCCAGCAGGCCCGAGGTGCGGCCGGCGTAGGTGAGGCCGAGGAAGAGGTCGGGAACCTCCGGGCGCAGGCGCATGGCCTCGTCGAGGACGCGCAGGGCCACATCCTGGTTTCCCGTGTCCGTGAGCATCAGGGACCAGAGGAACGTGGCCCTGGGGTGGCCCGGCACCAGCTCGACGGCGCGCTGGAACGCCCGGTGGGTGCGGGAATTGAGGCCGATGCCGGCCTCGGCGGGATCCACCCAAAGGCTGCGGTAGAGGTGATCCCCCAGCGTGGTCCAGGCGGTGGCGCACATGGGCTCGGCCTCGGCCAGGGCCTGGGTGGCGGGCAGCTGGTTCGTGGCTTCCCGGTCGTCCCGGATGGCCATGGCCCGCAGAAGCTGCCAGAACCGCCCGGGGTCCCGGGGGTAGAGCTCGGCCCGGAAGCGGTGGCGCCGATCCAGCGGCCACCGCGCCACCCAGGTCTCCATGGCCTGGGCCGGATCCATGGGGGGCTGGGCGTCCCGACGCCAGGGGCGGCCTGCCAGCAGCTCCGCGGGGGTGGTCCACTGGGTGGTCAGGGCCAGCCGCTGGCCGTCCCGGCGTCCGTGGAACCGGAACAGGGCGAGATCGGACGGGAATTTCCGCAAATCCGCCGGGGCGGGGAGGGTCGCGGCGTGGGTGACCGTGATCCCCGCCAGCACTTCAAAGTGATCCGAGATCAAGGTTTCGAGACCCAGGTTCACCTCGGTCCGCTGCGAAGGTTCGGCGCTGATGATGAGCACCCGCCGCGCCGTCGCGGAGTGGGCGTTGGACCGCCACAACCAAGCCCCGGTCAGGCCGACCGCCAGGACCACCCCGAAGGCCGTCCAGGTTCTGGCGGATGTCAGGGGACGGGGAAGCACCAAGGGTCCTCGCTAGAAAGGCAGGTTGGGGCCGCCACCCATTTTCGCCATGCGCTGCATGCGGGCCATGAACTTGGGATCGTTCATCTGGCCCATCATCTTCTTCGTTTCCACGTACTGCTTGATGAGCTGGTTGATCTCGCTCACGGGGCGGCCGCAACCGGCTGCGATGCGGCGCTTGCGCTTGCCGTCCAGCAGGTTGTGGTTGGCGCGCTCGGCGGGCGTCATGGAGTTGATGATGGCCTCCAGGTGCTTGATGCGCTTGTCCGTGGCCACCTGGGCGAGCTGGTCCTTCATCTGCCCCAGGCCCGGCAGCATGCCCAGGATCTTGTTCATGGAGCCCAGCTTCTGCACCTGCTGGAACTGCTTGCGCATGTCCTCCAGGGTGAACTGGTTCTTGGCCAGGCGCTTGGCCATGACCTCGGCTTCCTTCTCGTCGATCTTGTCCTTGGCGTGCTCGATGAGGCTGAGGACATCGCCCATGCCCAGGATGCGCTGGGCCATTCGGTCCGGGTGGAAGCGCTGGAAGTCCTCCAGCTTCTCCCCCTCGCCCACGAACTTCAGGGGCTGGCCCGTGGCCTGCTTGATGCTGAAGGCCGCGCCGCCGCGGGTGTCACCGTCGGTCTTGGTGAGCACCACGCCCGTGATGCCCAGCTTCTCGTGGAAGGCCGTGGCGCTGCGGACCGCGTCCTGGCCCGTCATGGCGTCGGCCACGAAGAGGATCTCGTCCGGAGAGACCGAGCCCTTGATGCGGACCAGCTCCTCCATGAGGGCTTCATCGAGGTGCAGGCGGCCGGCGGTGTCGAGGATGACCGTGTCCCAGCCCTTGAGCTTCGCCTCGGCCAGGGCCGCGGCGCAGATGGCCACCGGATCCTTCTCGTCCGTGCGGAAGGAGGGCACGCCGGCGTCCTTGGCCACCACGTGCAGCTGCTCGATGGCGGCGGGGCGGTAGACGTCCGCGGGCACCAGCAGGGGCGAGCGGCCCAGCTTCTTGAGGAACACCGCCAGCTTGCCGCAGGTGGTGGTCTTACCGGCGCCCTGCAGGCCCACCATCATCACCACCGTCGGCGGCTTCGAGGCGAAGGCGATGGGGTGCTCGGAGGCCTGGCCACCCATGATCTCCACCAGCTCGCGGTGGACGATGTCGATGAAGGCCTGGGCGGGATTCAACCCCTGCATCACCTCGGCGCCGAGGGCCTTCTCTTTCACCCGCTGGAGAAAGGTTCGGGCCACGCTCACGTGGACGTCCGCCTCCAGGAGAGCCATGCGCACTTCGCGCAGCACGGCTTCGAGGTTGGCTTCCGTCAGCTTCGACTGGCCCCGGAGGGCCTTCATGGCCTGGCTGAGTTTCTGGGTGAGGCTGTCGAACATGGGGCTCCGGGACGGCACGAAAATTCCATTCTACCGGTGTGGGCGGGCATTTCCCTGTCGCGAAAGGCATCCTCGGGCATAATCCGGTCCGGGGGAGCCGGATATGTCCAATCATCTCGCTGGAAGCCTCAGCCCCTACCTGCTCCAGCACGCCCACAACCCCGTGGACTGGTTCCCTTGGGGGGAGGAGGCCCTGGCCAAGGCCCGGACTGAAGAGAAGCCCATCTTCCTCAGCATCGGCTACAGCGCCTGCCACTGGTGCCACGTCATGGAGCGGGAGAGCTTCGAGAATCAGGCTGTGGCCGAGGTGCTGAACGCCCACTTCGTGAGCATCAAGGTGGACCGGGAGGAGCGGCCGGACCTGGACGACCTCTACATGGACGCCGTGCAGGCGATGACCGGCCGGGGCGGCTGGCCCATGAGCGTGTGGCTCACGCCGGACCTGGAGCCCTTCTACGGGGGCACCTACTTCCCGCCGGAACCCCGGGGCGGCATGCCGGGATTCGTCCCCCTGCTGCGGCGCATCGCCGAGGTGTGGCGGGAAGACCGGGCAGGCGTGGTGGGGCAGGCCGGCCGCCTGGCGACGGAGCTGCGGCGGCAGGCGGCGGTGGAGGCGGGCGCCGCGCTTCCGGATGAGGCGGCGCTCGACGAGGCCCTGGCCCAGCTGCGGACCGCGTTCGATCCCCGGTGGGGAGGCTTCGGCCCGGCGCCCAAGTTCCCCCAGTCCATGGCCGTCGAACTGATCCTGGCCCGGGGCACGTCGGAGGATCGGGCCATGGCTCTGCGCACCCTGGACGCCATGTGGGAAGGCGGCATGTACGACCACCTGGGCGGCGGCTTCGCCCGCTACAGCGTGGACGGTCAGTGGCTGGTGCCCCACTTCGAGAAGATGCTCTACGACAACGCCCAGCTGGTCTGCGCCTACCTGGCGGCCTTCCAGGCCACGGGAGAGGCCCGCTACGGCCAGGTGGCGCGGGAGACGCTGGACTACATGCTCCGGGAGCTCTGCGATCCCGCTGGGGGCTTCCACTCCAGCGAAGACGCGGACAGCGAGGGCGAGGAGGGGAAGTTCTACGTCTTCACGCCCGCCGAAGTCCGCGAAGCCCTGGGCGAGGTGGATGGCCCGCGCTTCTGCGCGGCCTTCGGCGTCACCGATGGCGGGAATTTCGAGCACGGGAAGAGCGTGGTTCACCGCTTTTCCTGTCCTCGGGACGCTTCCCTTCCAGACGAAGAAGATCGAAGGCTGCGAGCGCGCCTGCGGCAATGGCGCGACCGCCGTGTGCGCCCGGGCAAGGACGACAAGGTGCTGGCGTCCTGGAACGGCCTCGCGCTCTCCGCCTTGGCCCGGGGCTTCCAGGTGCTGGGCGAAGCCCGCTACCTCGAAGCCGCCCGGGACTGCGCCAGCTTCCTGCGCCGGGAACTCTGGCGGGACGGACACCTGCTGCGCGTCTGGCGGCAGGGGCAGGCCCACACGCCGGGGTTCCTGGAGGACAGCGCCGCCGTGGTGGAAGGACTTGTGGACCTCTACGAAGCGGGGTTCGATCCCGCCTGGCTGCGCTGGGCGGAATCGCTGGCCGAGGGGCTGCTGGCACGGTTCCAGGATCAGGCCGACGGCGGCTTCTTCAGCACGGAGGCGGATCAGGCAGACCTCCTCTTCCGCCTGAAACCAGGCTTCGACAACGCCATCCCCGGCGGCAACACGCTGGCGGCGCGGGCCCTGCTCCGGCTGTCGCGGCACCTGCAGCGGGAGGACTTCCGGCAGGCCGCCGAAGGCGCCCTCCGCTGCTTCGCGCCCTGGATGCGGCGGGCGCCCCGGGCCTTCCTGGGGATGCTCGGCGTGTTCGACCTGGCCTTGCGTGAGCCGGTGGAGGTGGCCATCTCCGGCAACCCGCGCAGCTCCGCGGTGCAGGCCATGCTGGCGGAGGTCCACCACCGCCACCTGCCCGGGCGGGTCCTGTCTGTTTCGGAGGATCAGCTCCTCCCCCTGCACGAAGAACGCGCGGCCTCCAAGGAGGGCCCCTTCGCCTTCGTCTGCCGCGGCCGCACTTGCGCCCGGCCCGTGACATCGCCGGTGGAATTGGCCTCGCTTCTCCGCTGACCGGCCTTCCGGATGTGACCCGTTGCCCTGGGGTAGATTGGCTACACTGGGGTGGTCATTCGCGTGAGCATCCACGGAATGCCGGCGCGTTCGCGCGACCATGTGACATAGGGGCTGCCATGAAGACCTTCACGCTGAAGATCGACCCGCTGACGGGCGAGGAATACTACGAGGTCTATGTCCGGGGCCGGCAGCTGCTGAACAATCCGCATCTGAACAAGGCTTCGGCGTTCACCAAGGAGGAGCGCCTGGGGTTGGGCCTGGACGGCATGCTGCGGCCCGGCATCTCCACCCTGGAATCCCAGCTGGACCGGACCTACGAGGCGTTCCTGCGCAAGTCTGACGACCTGGAGAAGTACATCTACCTGTCGGGCCTCCTGGACCGGAACGAGGTTCTCTTCTACCGCCTCCTGGTGGACCACCTGGATGAGATGGTGCCCATCGTCTACACGCCCACCGTGGGCCAGGCGTGCCTCCAGCTGAGCCACATCCAGCGGCGCTACCGGGGCATCTACATCACGCCCGAGAACATCGGAAACATCGACCAGATCTTCCACGGGCTCTCCCAGCCGCAGGTGAACCTCATCGTGGTGACGGATGGGGAGCGCATCCTGGGCCTGGGAGACCTGGGCTCGGACGGCATGGGCATTCCCGTGGGCAAGGTGAGCCTCTATGTGGCCGCTGGCGGCGTCCACCCGGGGGTCTGCCTGCCCGTCACGCTGGACGTGGGCACCAACAACCCCCGGCTGCTGGAAGATCCCCTCTACCTGGGCATCCGCAAACCCCGGCTCCGGGGCGCAGAGTACGAAGAACTGGTCGAGAAGTTCGTTCTCGGCGTGAAGCGCAACTTCCCCGGCGCCCTGCTCCAGTGGGAGGACTTCGCCAAGCACACGGCCTTCAAGAACCTCGATCGCTACCGCGAGCGCATCCTCTCCTTCAACGACGACATCCAGGGCACGGGCTCGACGGCCCTGGCGGCGCTGATGACCGCCATGCGCATCAAGAAGAGCCGCTTCCAGGATGAGCGCTACGTCATCGTGGGCATGGGCCAGGCCGGCACCGGCATCGCCATGAACATCCGCGCCGCGCTGAAGGCGGAAGGCCTCTCCGACGCGGAAGCCCGCAAGCGCATCTTCGCCGTGGACATGCAGGGCCTGCTCATTGAAGGCGATCCCCTGCTGGAAGAGCCCCAGATGCCGCTGGCGCAGTGCCGCTCCTCGGTGGAGGGCTGGAAGCTGGATGATCCTTCCCGCATCGGCCTCCAGGATGTGGTGCGCAACGCGCATCCCACGGTGCTCATCGGCGTCACCGCCCAGCCGAACCTCTTCGACGACGCCATCTTGGCGGAGACCGCGAAACATTCCGAGCGGCCCATCGTGCTGGCGCTCTCGAACCCCACCCACAAGTGCGAGTGCTCGCCCGAGGCGGTCTGGAAGGCCACGGACGGCAAGGGCCTGGTGGCCACCGGCAGCCCCTTCGCGCCAGTGGAATGGAAGGGCCGCACGCTCCAGGCCTCCCAGTGCAACAACATGTACATCTTCCCGGGCGTGGGCCTCGGCGCCCTGGTCTGCAAGGCCACCCGGATCACCGACAGCATGTTCCTGGCTGCCAGCAAGGCCATCAGCACCTTCGTGACGCCGGAGCAGGAAGCCACCGGCCTGCTGCTGCCGGAGATGAAGGACATCCGCCAGGTCTCCGCCGCCGTGGCCAAGGCCGTGGGCATCGAGGCCAGGAATGCCGGCCTCGGCCGTCTGCTCGACGACGACCAGCTGGAGTCCATCGTCACCAAGGCCCAGTGGGAGCCGCACTACACCACCTACCGGCCCGGCGCGCCGGGCCTGATCGACTGATGGCTGCCAGGACAGTTTTTCCCCTTGAGAGGGGTGGAGGCCGGCCTAGCCTGTGAGTCGGGAAGAGTTTCTCTTTCCTCCCACGGGGCGACCGTTCACGCCAGCCCCTTCCGGCCCGCGATCCTAGTGGCCGAGACATATTGGGCACCCTTCGGGGTGCCCTTTCGCTGTCCGGGGGTCCCCCCCGCAACGCATGCGTTGCAGGGATCTATGGGCTCGCTGCGCGCATACCCCCGGGCCCCCGCGGCAAATCCCGGCGTAGCCGGGCTTTGCCTTGCCCCATCGTCCGGGGGTTCCCCCCGCAACGCATGCGTTGCAGGGATCTATGGGCTCGCTGCGCGCATACCCCCGGGCCCCCGCGGCAAATCCCGGCGCAACCGGGCTTTGCCTTATTCGAATGTCCGCAGGCCCCTGCGCGCAAGCTCGTCGGGGTTTCATCTCCGGGGGTCCCTTGACAATCGGGCGAATCTACACAAAATTGTCTACACCATCTTGTGTAGGATTCCCATGAAGCGACCGAACAAGCCGACCGACGTGGAGCTCAAGTTCCTGCGGGTCCTCTGGGACCTGGGGCCGTCCACCGTGAAGGAGGTGCATGCCCGCCTGAACCTCACGGAGGAATACGCCTACACCGGCGTCCTGCGGATGCTCCAGGTGATGCTGGACAAGGGCCTGGTGACCCGGGACGAGCGCCAGCGCAGCCATGTCTATGCCCCAGCCCACAGCCGGGCGGCCATGGAGGGGGGGCTGGTGTCTGATCTGAGCGAGCGCCTCTTCGGAGGTTCCGCCGCCGCGCTGGTGCTCGCGGCCCTCCGCTCCGGCCCTGTCAGTCCCGAGGAAAAGGCCCGCATCCGCGAGCTGCTGGGGAGGGAGGAGTGATGGCTGCCATCGTTCAGATCCTGGGATGGGCTCTCGTCCACGCCCTCTGGCAGGACGGTCTGCTGGCGGCCCTGGCGGCCTTGGGTGGCCTCCTTCTCCGGGGCCGGGCACGGCACGCCATGAATGGCCTGATCCTGGCCCTCTGCCTGGGGCTGCCTGCGGCCACGGCCTGGCATTTCCACCGTCCGGCCCTGCTGGGGGCGGGCCCGGTCCAGGTTGCCGAGGCCGCGCAGGGTGGCCCGGCGGCCTTCCTGCCCCGGGCGGACAGGGCCTCCAGGCCCCTGCTGGCGCGGCTGGAGGCCGCGCTCCAGCCCCGTCTGCCCGCCCTGGTGGTTCTCTGGGCGGCGGGAGCGAGCCTCATGACCCTGCGCCTGGGCGGCGGGTATGCCCTCAGCCTGAGCTGGAAGCGGAGGGGCGTACCGGCCCCCCGGGACTGGCAGGACTCGCTCGATGACCTGGCCCGGCGCCTGGGAATCCTGCGCAAGGTGCGCCTTCTCCTGGTGGAGCATGGCCAAACGCCCCAATCGCCTGTGGCCCTCGGGCTCTGGAAGCCGGTGGTGCTCCTTCCGGCAACCCTGCTCACAGGCCTTCCGCCCGGCTTCCTGGAGGCGCTCCTGGCCCATGAATTGGCCCACGTGCGCCGCCTGGACTACCTGGCCAACCTCCTCCAGGGCATCGCAGAGACCCTCCTCTTCTTCCATCCCGCCGTCTGGTGGCTTTCGGCCAGGATCCGGGCCGAACGCGAGGAGCTCTCCGATGACCTGGCGGCCGAGATGCTTGGCGATCCGCGGCGCCTGGCCTTGGCCCTCAACGCGCTGGACGACCTCCAGCGACCCCTTCCCCACCTGTTGTTCCCGGCCCTCGCGGCCCGAGGAGGACATCTGCTCACCCGAATCGAACGTCTGCTCTCCCCGAAACCTGTCAGGGGTCCCCTCGGAGGCGCCCTGACCTTCCTGCTGCTCCCCGGCCTGGCCCTCGCCTTGCGGGCCGCGGCTCCGGCGTTCCCACCCATCGGGGCTCCGGCCACCGTCATCGCCCAGTTGGACGCCTTGGCCGCTCGGGAGGGGCTGGACCCCCAGCTGCTCCGCAGCATGGCCTGGGTGGAGAGTGGCTTCAACGCCAAGGCCAAGAGCACCATGGGTGCCACGGGGATGCTCCAGGTCATGCCCGAAACCGCCCGGAAATTCGGTGCGACGGACCTGGAGGATCCCGCCCAGGTGATGGCCGCAGGCGCGAAGTACTTGCGCTTCCTGCTGGACCGGTACCAGGGGGACGTCCAGAAGGCGGTGGCGGCCTACAACTGCGGGGAGAAGGCCCTGGACGAGGGGCGCATCACCGAGGAGGCCACCCGCTACCGGAGCCTGGTGATGGATGTGCTGGCCGCGAAGGCCGTGCAGCCGGAGGCCCCGCTGGCCGAGGGCGAAGTGCAGGGTGTGATCCGGCGGGGAGGCGGAGGCCAGATCACGCTCCAAATCCGTGCGAGCAGCCGCGGCAGCCTGAAACTGGACCTGCTGCCCTCGGAAGGCGCCAAGGCGTTGGGCACCATCCAGATCGGGGAGAAGCGCCAGGACGGGACCTACGCCGTGGGGCCCTGGGAGGAGGTCAGGCCCAGGATCCTGGTGGACGCTTCGAAGGCCGGGGCGAGCCTGGTGATCCGTGGCGAGGAGCCCGGCACGGGCTGGCGCGGAGAGACCCGAGTGCTGCTGGACGCCCCCTGGAAGACCTTCACCTTCCAGATGAAGAAGCCATGAGGCTTTCCCGTACGCAGAACGGCCCGGCATCGCCGGGCCGTTCTGCGCAGGATCGGGCTTTAGGCGGCGAAGGTCCGATGGCTGCGGTGCATGACCTCGGCCTCGAGCTCGGCCTCGAGGGCCTGCACCTGGCGAAGGACGGCGAGGCCGCGCGGGGAGGCGCTCATCTTGGACTCGAGCTGGTTGAAGACCTCGTGCAGCCGCTCGGCGGTGGTCCAGAAGGCGGGGTTGTGCTGTCGAACGCTGGCATCCATGTGCATGGCCACTCCACTGCTTGCTGGACATCATCATCGTCTTTGATGATTCCCAATGCTAGTGATAGACATCACAAGAAATGTCACGAGTTACGGACATTTTTGTCATGGTCGCCATGACAATTCCGGAAGCCCTTGAAAAACATGACATTCAGGTTGTCAACGGGGCGGATCAGACCCGCCGGGTGGCCAGCAGATGGCCGATGGCCACGGCGGCGGCGTCGGCCGCATCGGCCGCCAGGGGCTCCCTCAGGTTCAGCAGGGTCATGACCATCTTCCCCACCTGGCTCTTGTCCGCCCAGCCGTAGCCGCTGACGGCCTTCTTCACCTGCATGGGGTTGTAGTCGCCCACGGGCAGGCCGTGGAGGGCCGCCGTGAGCAGGATGCCGCCCCGGATCTGGCCCAGCTTCAGGGCCGTGGCGGCGTTCTTCTCCACGAAGGGGGACTCCACGGCCATGAAGCCCGGCTCGTGGGCCGCGATGGCCTCCGCCAGGCGCTCATGGATGCGCAGGGCCCGCTGGTCGAAGTCGGCGCCCCGGGGGCTGCGGATGACACCCGCCTCCACCAGGGTCAGGCGAGAGCCGAAGCGCTCCACCACCGCCCAGCCGCAGGCCAGGGAGCCCGGGTCCACGCCCAGGCACCGCACGGGCGAGGGCGCGACGATCAACGGCCCTTCCGCTTGCCGCCGCCCCGGACCGACCCCTTGGGCGGTTTGGGTTTGGCCTCTCGGGCCTTCTTCGGCGGCCGGCCCTTCGGCGGCGCCTCATGACGCGCCTTGGGCTCCCGGGTCCGGCCCCCGCCCCCCCGCCTCGGCTTCTCGAAGTCCCCTTCCCGCAGCGTCGCGGGCGCGGCGAGCGTCGGCACGAACGTGAACGCCTTCCCGTGGGCGTCCTGGGCCTTGGCTTCGGTCATCCAGGCGCTGATGCGGCGCAGGTCCTCGTCCACGGCGGTGACCTCGACCTCCACGGCGTCGCCGATGGTGAGCACGACGGACCCGCGGAGCCCCGTGGCCTTGGTGCGGTGCTCGTCGATCCAGAAACCGCCGCCCAGGGCCGCCAGGGGAACGCCCACCTCCACGAAGGGAGCGTCGAGGGTGATGAACACCACCTTGGCGGAGAAGCCCTGGATGCGGCCCCGGAAACGTTGGCCCACGCGGGACTTCATCAGCAGGCAGGCCTTCCACTTGTCGTTCTCGCGCTCGGCCTCGGTGGCCTTCTGCTCGGCGTCGCTGGCGCCCTTGGCCAGCACGGCCAGGTGGCTCTGGAGAGCCTCGGGGAGGCGCTCGCCGCGCAGGACCTTGCGCAGCAGGCGGTGGACGACGAGGTCGGGGTAGCGGCGGATGGGGCTGGTGAAGTGCAGGTAGTCCTGCAGGGCCAGGCCCGAGTGGCCGATGTTCTCGGCGCTGTACTCGGCCCGCTTGAGGCTGCGCAGCAGCAGGGTGTTGATCATCACCTCCAGGGGGCCGCCCCGGATCTTGTCCAGCATGGCGTTGAGGTGCTCCGGGGTGGGGGTCTCCTTGGGCTTCAGCAGCCCGAAGGTGCGCGCCACCTCCGCGAAGATCTCCAGCTTCAGCGGGTCGGGCTCGTCGTGGATGCGGTAGATGGTGGGGACCTTCCTGCGCGTGAAGAACTGGGCCACGGCTTCGTTGGCCAGCAGCATGAACTCCTCGATCATGCGGTGGGCGTCGTGGCGCGGATAGCGGCGCGCGTCCACGGGGCGGCCTTCGGCGTCGAAAATGAACTCGGCCTCCTCGGTGTCCAGGTTCATGGCGCCGCGGCCCAGGCGGGCCACGGTGAGGCGCCGCGACAACACCAGCGATTCGTCCAGCAGGGCGCAGAGGTCCTCGCCCAGCTCGGCCCGTTTCCGCGTCGAGAGGTCGATGCAGGCCTCCTTCACCTCGTCGTAGGTGAGGCGCTTCGCGCTGCGGATGACGCTTTCGGAGAGGCGCGTCTCCACCACTTCCAGGTCGGGCGAGATCGTCATCCAGGCCGTCATGGTCAGGCGGTCCACGCCTTCTCGCAGGCTGCACAGGTCGCCACTGAGGCGGTCCGGGATCATGGGGATGGCCTCGTCCGGGAAATACACCGAGGTGCCCCGCAGGCGGGCCTCCTCATCGAGGGGGCCATTCTCGGCGACGTAGTGGCTCACGTCGGCGATGTGCACACCCAGCAGCCAGCCGCCGCCTTCGGACTTGGGCAGCACCTCCAGGCTGATGGCGTCGTCGAAGTCCTTGGCGGTGGGCGGGTCCACGGTGCACGTGAGCATCTGCCGCAGATCCTCCCGCCCCTGGAGCCATTCCGCAGGGATGGCCGTGGGGAAGGGCGCCAGCTCCTTCATCGTGGCCTCAGGGAAGGCCGTGCGCAGGTTGAAGAGCGCAGCGGTCAGCTTGTTCTCGATCTTCAGATCGGTCTTCTTCCCCAGCCGGGCCACCACGGTGCCGTGCAGCTGCTTGGCCTCGGGATCGGCGTCCAGCTTCACGCTCACCAGCTCACCATCCTCGGCCAGGTCCGTGGGCGGGACGGAGATGATCTGGGAGAGGCGGGGTTCCAGGGGCACCACCCGCCAGCCCCAGGGCTGCTTCTGGAGCGTGCCCGGCAGGGGGACCTCGCCCCGGCCCTTGACCTCCAACACACGGGCCTTGAGGCGGCCGTCCCAGCCCTCGCCGCAGACTTCGGCCAGGACCCTGTCGCCGTGGATGGCGCCGTGGGCATCCCGCCAGTCCACGAGGAGGTCCATGCCGGGGCCCTTGGGCATCCCGGCCAGCCGCAGGAAGCCGCCGGCACCTTCGGGATGGCCCAGGAAGGTGGCCTCGAAGGTTTCGTACGGACGAAGCCCCGCGGCAGGCCGCGGGGCTTTCGGGGATTCCCGCCGATCGGGTGTGCGAGCCGGGGGACGGACGGGGATGCGGGAGGCGGAACGGCGGGCCATGTCCTCAGGGTACAAGGCCCAGGAGGGGTTCAGCCCTTCTTTCCCTTCCTGGCGGGCTTGGCGGGCTTCACGGGAGTGGCCGGGGCCTTCCCGAACAGGACGTCGAGCTGGTGCTGGACCTTCTTGCTCTCGGGATCCAAGACGGCCAGGCGGTACAGGAAGCGCGCCTTGCCGGCCTTGTCGCCCTGGGCCTCGAGGTAGGCCGGGCTGGAAACCACGGCTTCGACCCACTTGAGCTTGTCGCCCTTGCCGGCCTTGTACTCCTCCACCTGGTTGGCCTCGCCCTTGAGCTTGTCCTCCATGACCTTCACCAGGGGGTCATAGGCCTCGGTCTCGCGCTTGGTGACGTCGAGGTAGGTCTGGAAGAACTTCACCCATTTGGCGTCGTCCGCCTGCTCCTTCTCCACCCCCAAGGCGAGGTCCAGCTCCTGGCGCTCGCCGGGGTCGAGCACGCTCTTCCCCTTCAGCTCCTTGATGCGGGCGTCGTTCTCCTCGAGCACCTGCTTGGCCCGGGCGCCGGCCTGGGTGTAGTAGGTGACGGTCTGGGTGAAGGGATCCTTGATGGCCTCATAGCTCTCGGTGGCTAGGGTCTTGGCGGTCTTCGCGTATTCCAGGGCCTTCTCCCACTGGCCGGCCGCATCCGCGGTCTCCACGGCCATCCGGTAGGCCTGGCAGAGGTCCATGTAGGTCACGGCGCTCTGGACCATGGTCTGGTTGTCCTTCTTGTCGAAGGCGGGCTTGGCGGCGGGAAGCAGGCTCTCGGCCCGCTTCATGGCCTCGGGGTACTGGAGATCCGCCACCAGCTTGTCCACGACCGGGCGTTCAGCCTTCAGCCGGTCCCCGAGGGACGCGGCTGGCGCCTGGGCGATCAGGGCGGCAGGGAAGAGCAGGGCAGGAAGAAGGGCGAATGTACGCATCAGTCATAACCCAAAGTTGAGGGGGCGTCCCCCGGGGGAAAACGTCCATTGTGGTTCCATGGTCCAGCTTTGACTAGTCCGCCTTTTATGTCGGCTTATCCCAAGGCTTCGGCCACCCGGCGAGCGGTGAGCATCGGAGACCGCAGGCGGTGTCACCTGCTGGTATCAGGCAGGCCCCGGATGTCGGCCTTGATCCTCACCATGTCCTCGCGCTCGATCTTCCGTGCGGGGACACCGCCCCGCGAACCCCGGCGGGTGGCGCAGCAGGCTGCGGGGCAGCCTGCGAAGCCGGGACCCGGCGAGCGGTGAGCATCAGAGACCGCAGGCGGTGTCACCTGCTGATTTCAGACTGGCCCCGGATCTCGGCCTTGATCCTCGCCATATCCTCACGCTCGATCTTCCGTGCGGGGACACCGCCCCAGGTCTCCCCCGCCCCCACCCGACTTCCCGGCAACACCACGCTCTCGGGCAGGATGGTGGCGTCGTCGCCGATGACCACGTCGCCCATGACGCAGCAGGCCAGGCCGAGGGTGGCTCGGTGTCCGACGGTCACGGGGGCGATGACCAGGTTCCCGGCGCCGCCGTAGTGGGCGCAGAGACGCACGCTGCCGCCCAGCGCGGCGTCATCGCCAATGGTGATGAGCTGGGGGTCGCTGATGTATTCCGTGTTGATGAAGGCATGGCGCCCAATCTTCATGCCCATGGCCTTGAGGAACCACACCCCGAAGGGCGTGAGGGTCACGAAGGGCAGGAAGGTGTAGCGCACCAGGTAGAAGAGCCCGTTGTGGAGGAACCAGGGTACGGCGTGCAGGGTGTAGTAGCCGCCCTTGAAGGGCTTCACCCGGGTGGGCAGCAGCCAGTTGTAGAGGGGGACCACCACCAGCAGGGTCAGGCCGAAGATGAAGAAGCAGATGGCCAGGGCAATCCCCTGGGTCACCCAGGGCAGGACGCCGGGGAGCCGCTGCAATCCCGGATGGACCTGGGCCCAGGTCCACAGGGCCGGCGCCAGGGCGAGGCCCAGCGCCGTGGAGACGAGGGCGTACATCAGCAGGACCGCCACCAGGTAGGCGCTCCTGCCGAAGCGGCGGAGCAGGCGATCCAACCCGTTCAAGGCCGGGGGATTCTTGGACTGGTCCATGGCGAAGGGCTTCATGCCACCAGCGTAACGAAAGCCGCAGGTAGCATGGGGGCATGGATCTGGTCCTGCTCCGCCTCTCCGCCCTCGGCGACATCCTCCGGGTGATGCCGGCCTGGGCCAACCTCCGGGAAGCTTTCCCGGAGGCGCGCTTCCGGGCCGTCGTGGAGGACCGCCATGCGTTCCTGCTGGAACCGCTCCCCTGGCTGGAACCGGTGATCGTCTGCCGGAAGCGCCTTTCGAATCCCCTGTCGGCCCTGCCGGAACTGCGTCGCGTGGCGGGCCTGGTGCGGGATGCCGAGGCCAGCCTGGATTTCCACGGCATCCTCAAGGCGGCCCTCATCCCGAAGCTGGCGGCCATCCCTGAACGCTGGGGCGATGGCGTCACCAAGGAGTTCGCGGGGTCGCTCCAGACCCATCCGGTCCCCTTCCACCGCCAGACCCGGTACGACCAGGCCCTGGGGTTGGCCGAGGCCTTCGGGCGGGACCGGGGCGTCCCAGGTCTGGGCCGCTTCAGACCTGTGCTCCAAGCCGGGAACCTGCCGGATCCTGGCGAGGTCTGGCCCGTCCGGACGAAACCTCGCGCCGTGCTGGTGCCCGGCGCCTCCCGCCGCGGCGCCATCAAGCGCTGGCCCCTGCGCCACTGGATCACCCTCGCCGGGATGCTGAAGGACCGGTGGGACCTGAGGTGGTCCCTGGGGCCCGAGGAGGAGGATCTCCGCGGCTGGCTGCCCGGCGAAACCGGGGTTCCGGCCCTGCCGCGCCTGGGGTTCTGGCAGCTGGCGGCGGCCCTGCGGCAGGCGGATCGGGTGGTGGCGCCGGACACGGGCCTCCTGCATCTGGCGGTCGTCCTGGGCGTGCCGGCCTTGGGCCTCTACGGCTCCAGCGACCCCGTGGTGGCTGGCCTGCCCGTGGGGGCAGGACGCGTGCTCCGCACGGGCATCAGCTGCTCCCCGTGCCGGGAACGTGCCTGCCGGCGGCGCCAGTGCCTGGAGGAGCTGGCTCCGGAGGCGGTGCGCGCCGCCCTCCTGGAATCGCCGGGAACCCTCAGCGGATATTGAATTTGAACTTGCCCTCGTGGCATTCCAGGCACTTCACCTTCGGGGTCTGGTGCTGCCGGTGGCATTCGGTGCAGGGGATCTCGCCCAGATGGGAATCGTGGGGGTTGGGCTTCACGTCCTTGGTCATGGCCTTCATGGCGGGGTAGTCGCCGTGGCAGGTCATGCAGGAATCGGAAGCCACGGCCTTCTTGGTGGGCTTTTCCTCGTGGTGGCAGTCGAAGCAGTGGACGCCGGCCTTCGCATGGTGCTCCGGCAGCTTGTGGGCGGCTGGATCCTGGGCCCACATCGGCGCCGCCATGAGCAGGCCGCAGAGCAGGCTGGCTAGACAACGGGCAAGTGCCATGGCGATCCCTCGGGCCGGCGGGGCGGGGCCGCCAGATTCACGAGCAGTCTACCGGAGCCCGGATCCCGATCCAGGGGACAGGATCCAGGGGAGTTCTGGAGATGCAGACCTGGAGGGCGTTTTTGCCTCTGGCGTGATCCGGATCACGTTTCCATGCGGGGACCGGGGGGATTGGGGTTCGGGTGTACGATGGCGACCTAAAGGGCATTTATGGCGGCATCTTTCCAGGTCATTGGCAGTTAACCGGGGAACACTCAGGGGACCGGCGGGGGGGTATCCCGGTCGGAATGCCTGATTCAACAAGGGGTTCATATGAGAGGGAACCACACCTACCTCGCCGCGGGCATGGCCATGGCACTGGGGATGTCCTGTTTCACCGGGCTCCAGGCCCAGACAGCCCAGATCCGGGCGAAGGTGCCCGCTTCGATCCCCCGCTACCAGGCCCAGGCCGCAGTGAAGGGCCCCATCGATCTGCCAGGGGCGGACGAGCTCATGGATCTCGGCGACGAGTGGTCCGCCGGTTTCCGGAAGTTCCATCCCGAAGCCAACCTGATCTACCGGTCAAAGCTCACGAAGGAGGCGGTCAAGGAGTTCCAGGATGGCGCCGCCCTGCTCATTCTCGCCGACCGCGAGTTCACGCCCGAGGAAACCAAGACCTTCCAGACGAAGTTCGGCTACATGCCCATGCGCATCCCCGTCTGCCTGGACGCGAACATCGTCTTCGTCAACAAGGCCAATCCGATCACCTCCATCACCATGGAGCAGCTGGACGCCATCTACTCCAAGACCCGCCTCGGCGGCAGCAAGGCGCCGGCCCTCACCTGGGGCGACCTTGGCGTCAAGGGCGAGTTGGCCAAGATGCCCATCGTGGCCTATGCGCGGGCCGAAGGAACGAACACGCGCACCTCGTTCGCCGCCCAGGCCATGCTCAAGGGCGAGTACCGGCCCGGCATCCAGGAACGCGGCGATTCCTCGGCGCTGGCTGAGGCGGTCATGACCGATCGGGCGGGCATCGCCTTCGGCACCATGTCCTCCTGGTACTTCGCCAACAAGGTGCTGCCGGTGACGCCCTACCACATTGAAGACGCCCGCTTCCCGAACCAGGAGGCAGTCACCACCAGCAAGTACCCCATGCCCCGGCTCTTCTACGCCTACCTGAACCGGACCCCCGGCCAGCCTCTTCCGGCTCCGGTGAACGAGGTCATCCACTTCCTCCTGACCCAGGAAGGCCAGAACGCCGTCGCTGATTCCGGCCTCCTTCCCGGTCCCCCGGAGTTCATCCAGATCGCGTTGAAGCGACTCAGCCGCTGAGAGTGCCCCGCACCACGGCCCTCGTGCCCGGGCATGAGGGCCGTGGTACACCGTGAAGGGGTGCAAGCAGAAGCCCGGCTTGGCCGGGCTTCTGCGCGGGGGTCCGGGGGTGTGCGCGCAGCGCGACCTTAGATCCTCGCAACGCATGCGTTGCGAGGGGGACCCCCGGGAAAGCATTATCCCTTCCGCCAGCCGACCGTTCCGTCCTTGCGGTCCTCCAGGACGATGCCCATGGCCTTGAGCTGGTCGCGGACGCGGTCGGCCTCGGGCCAATTCTTCGCGGCCTTGGCGGCGCGGCGGGCTTCGATGAGAGCTTCCACGTCGGCATCCAGGCTGGCCTCTTCGTGGGGCCAGGCGGCGAAGATGGCATCGGCCTCGTCCAGGAAGGCCAGCACGGCGTCGCGTTCCTCGCGGGTGAGGGCCACGTGGTCATCCTGGGCGTTGAGGTCGCTGATGAGGGTGAAGATGGCTGCGAGGGCCTCGGGTGTGTTCAGGTCGTCGGCCATGGCGGCCCAGAAGGCCTCGCGGGCCTGGTCCAGGCGGGTCATGGGGTCGATGGCCTCCGCCCAGGGGCCGCCGCCGGCCTGACCCTCGCCCTCCATGCGCTTGCGGAAGGCCCGGATGCGCTTGAGGGAGTTCTCGGCGGCCCGCAGGCCCTCGAAGCTGAAGTTCAGCACCTTGCGATAGTGGTTGCTCTGGATGGCGTAGCGCAGGGCGATGGGGTCCACGCCCTTCGCAATGAGGTCGCGCAGGGTGAAGAAGTTCCCCAGGCTCTTGGACATCTTCTGGCCTTCCACCAGCAGGAACTCGCCGTGGACCCAGTGCTCCACCCAGCGGTGGCCGAGCTTGCCCTCGCTCTGGGCGATCTCGTTCTCGTGGTGGGGGAAGATCAGGTCCACGCCGCCGCTGTGGATGTCCACCCGCTCGCCCAGCAGCTCCATGCCCATGGCCGAGCACTCGATGTGCCAGCCGGGACGGCCATGGCCCCAGGGGCTGTCCCACCAGGGCTCGCCGGGCTTGGCGGCCTTCCACAGGACGAAATCGGTGACAGAGTCTCGTTCGTATTCGTCGGCGTCCACGGAGGCGCCCGCCTGCATGCCCTCCCGGTCCAGGTGGGCCAGGCAGCCGTACTGGGGCAGGCCGGCAATGCGGTAATAGACGCTGCCTTCGCGGGCGTAGGCCAGGCCCCTGGCTTCGAGATCCTGCACCAGTCGGATCATCTGGGGGATGTAGGCCGTGGCCCGGGGCAGGAAGTCCGCCTTCCGGATGTGGAGGGTGTCCAGGTCTTCCAGGAAGATGGCCGTGAAGCGCTCGGTGAGGGCCGTCATGGCCCCGTGGCGGGTCTCGTTGGAGGCGTCCGCGGGCAGGCCGCCCTGCGAATCCCGGATGATCTTGTCCTCCACATCCGTGATGTTCATGCAGTGACGGACGTCGTGGCCAGCGGCCTGGAAGGTCCGCTTGAGCAGGTCCTGGAAGAGGAATGTTCGCAAATTTCCAATGTGTGCGTAGTTGTAGACCGTGGGACCGCAGGTGTACAACGAGAGTGACCCGGGCACCACAGGCACCACAGGTTCGATCTTTCGGGTCAGGGTGTTGAAAAGGGAGATCGGCCGCCGCATCTTCATGGCACTAGGTAACCATCTTTATCGCTTCTTCTGAAGGCTTCGTGTGCCCCATGGGTTTCTTCGGTGGAAAGACCAGGGACCTCGCGTCGGTGGGACGGGAGGAGCGGCTGCGTCAGCTTGAGGAGGAGAACCGGGCGCTCCGGAACCGCATGGCGGAGACCCAGGAGCTGGTGCGGCACCTGGACGAGGACCGGGACCTTCTTCTGGGCGCCGCGAAACGCCTCCGCCCCGGCCTCTCCCCCTGTGAACTCGGCGAGGCCCTCATGGAGGTCTCCTTCAAGCCCCTGGGCCTGGCCTGCTTCTACGTGGCCCTGGCGGACTGGGCCAACGACCAGCTGCAGTTCGTGATCTACCACGAGGGCGGGCGTCTCCGGCAGCACCCGTCCCGGCGGCTTTCGGATCGGGCGGGCCTGTCCGAGCGCGTGCTCTCCGACAACCGGGCCATCTACATCCGGACCATGGAGGAGGGACAGGCGGCCGGAAGCCTCCTGACCGCGGCGGAGCAGGCCACAGGCCTCATCCCCCATTCGTGGTACGGCATCCCGCTGGGAACGGGTGGGCGGCCCGTGGGTCTGGTGAGCTTCCAGAGCTTCCAGACCGATGCCTTCAGCGAGAGCCGGCGGGGGGTCATGGATGCCCTGGCGGCCCTGCTGTCCAATTGCCTCTGCCTGCAGGTCGAGCTTCAGGGGCGCTGAATCAACTCCAGGAGATCATCCGGCAGCACGCGGGCCCGGTTGTCCGAGCCGGCCACCAAGTGGGTGCTCTCGCCCTCGGCCAACAAGGTGCCGTCGCGTTCGATGCGGTAGCCGAACACGACGCGGCGGCGGCCGGTCTCCCGGAGGAAGGTCCGGACCTGCACCAGTTCGTCATAGCGGGCCGGTGAACGGAAGCGGACGCGGATCTCGTTGACCACCAGGCGCACACCCCGGGCCTCCCAGTCCGCATAGCTCTGGCCCAGCTCCCGCAGGAAGTCGCTGCGGCCCAGCTCCATCCACACCGGATAGGTCGCGTGATGCACGATGCCCATGGCGTCGGTCTCGGCGTAGCGCACTCGAAGTTCGGTCAGTGATTCCATGGCTCCAGCGTACACAAAGAGGCCCCGCGTGGCGGGGCCTTGAGATGCACGGAGGGGCTCCCGGCTACTCGATGGTGACGCGGATGTGATCGCCCTTGTCCGTGGTGACTTCCAGGAGCAGGTCGCCCGGCTTGGCGTCGGACAGCAGCTTCTGGAGCTGCTCGGGCTTCATGCCCTTCTTCGTCTCACCGTTGATCTTGATCTCGCCCTGTCCGGCCATGTCGAGGATGCCGCTCGCCAGGCTGATGGGCATGCGCACGTGCACCTCGGTGGGGCCGTCCATGTCCTTGTGCCTGGCATGGTGCTGGAAGGACTTGGAGATGATGTCCACCTTGAGGAACCGCGCGGTCTGCGCGGCCAGAGGAAGACTGAGGCTGGCCGCCAGGGCCAGCGGGATCATGACGGCACGCATGGGCGGCCTCCTTGGAAGGAATGGGGGTCCGGCACTCGCCGGTTCGCATGGGATTACGGGGCTCCGGGTGGGCGGATTAGCCGGATATCCTGGGAGATGGAACGGAAGCCCGGTTGGCTCCATCCAACATTCTGTGCGGTGCATCCGCCCTCTCTCTGGAGTTCCAGCATGAAAGCCCTCGCCGCCCTCCTGCTCATCGCCGCGCCCCTGGTGGCCCAGGGACCCGTGAAGTGGGAGCACGACTACCAGACCGCCCTCAAGCGCGCCAAGGCCGAGAAGAAGGTCATCTTCATGGACCTCTGGACCGAGTGGTGCCCGCCCTGCCAGTACCTTCAGAAAAATGTCTTCCCCAGCGCCGAGGGCCAGGCCGCCCTCGCCAAGGTGGTGCCCTTCTCCGCCCTGGTGGAGAAGCGGGACCGCACCCCCCTGCCCGAGGGGAAGCAGCTGGCCGACAAGTTCCGCCTCGAAGCCTTCCCGACCATGGTGATCCTCGACGCCAACGGCAAGGAGGTCCGCCGCCAGGTGGGCGCCTTCCGCACCGGCGCTGAGTTTGCGGCCTGGCTGGGGGCGAAGTAAGGGAAGCTGTCAGCTGTCAGCTCTCAGCTATCAGTGGACGGCGGCCTCTCGGGGCCGCCGTTGCTTTGACTGACAGCTGACAGCCGATAGCTGATAGCCCTTACAGATCCTTCACCCCTCCCGGGGTCTTCGGGGGCTTGGGCAGGCGCTGCTTGATGCCCTCCAGCTCGTCCTGCTGGGCACCCATGCTGGGGCGGGGTGGCGGAGGGGGCGGGGGCGTCTTCGGATTGGGGGGTGGTGGCGTGGTGTCCTTCACCAGGGTCTGCAGATCGTGGATGGCGTCCGGCTGGCCCGGATGTTCCAGCAGCAGGCGTTCCAGCAGGGCCCGGGCTTCAGCGGGGCGCCCGGCCTCGAGGTGTGCCCGGGCGGCCAGGAGCAGGGCGGGCGTCCGCCAGGGCGGCAGGGGCCGCGGGGCCCCCTGACCCACCAGGGGGGACAGGACCTTCAGGGCCTCTTCGGGAAGGCCGGTCCTCAGGTCGATCTGGGCGGCCAGGAGCACATGGGATGGCTTGGCGTCCCCCGGACGCCACTGGCGGGCGCCGGGCAGATCCCCGTTCTCCAGGGCCCGCTGGGCGAACCAGGCCTTCACGCTCGGGGGTGCCCAGGCCTTCCCGGACTGGGCGCGAAGGGGCGCGGCCAGGGCCAGCAGGAAGAGGAGAGCGGGCCGCCACCGGGCCATGGGCTTGCCGGCGAAGGCCAGCCAGAGAGCCAGTCCCGCCAGGGCCAGCCAGGCACCCACCTCGGGGTGGGCCGGCTGAAGGGAACGCCGGGCCGGCAGGGGCAATTTGCCGGCGGCCAGGGCCTGGAGGCCCCCGGTGGCGGATTCGCCGTTCATGAACACCTGGCCCCCGGTGGCCTGGGCCAGGCGGGCCAGGAACTCGGGATGGGCGGTGCTCGTGGCGGGTTCGGCCGCAGAGGGCTGGGCTGATGGTTGGGTGGGGGGTTGGGCGGGGGGCTGGCCTTCGCGTGCGGGCCTGGCGGGCACGGCGTGGGGTTGGCCGTCGCCCAGGGCCAGCACGCAGACCGGGAGCTTCGCCTTCTTCAGGGCCTCCACAGCACGGGCCAGGGCGATCTCGGGAACCTCCCAGGTCTCTTCGCCGTCGCTGAGCAGGAGGATGACGGCGGGCGCATCGCGGTCCGCCTGGGCAGCCACCTGGGGCAGGCCGCGGCCCAGGCTCGTGCCGGGGGAGCCCACCTCGCCGGGCACCACGGCGCGCAGCGCCTCACGGAGCAGGGTGCGGTCTTCGCCGGGGGGCTGGAGAGGGATGTCGTCGCCGGTGAGCAGGTCCAGGCTCCAGCGCAGGCCGGCCTGGGGCTGGGACCAGATGCGGTCGAGGGCGGCCACGGCGGCGTCCCAGCGCGAGCGGCCCCCCGCATCAGTCACGGTCATGGATCGGCTGGCGTCCAGCACCACATGCACAGTCAGCCTCGGGAACTCCGGCAAACCCCAGCGGGGCTCTGCCAGGCCGAGCCCCAGGCCCGCCAGCATCAGCGCCATGCCCAGCCCCTGCCAGAGCGGGCGCTGGCCCACCACCTGCACGCCCAGGCCCGGCCGCAGGTGGGCGCGCAGGGCGAGGACCAGCGCCACGACTGCCGCCGCGCCGAATGGCGCCAGAAGCCAGGGGTGGGTGAAGGGGAGGCTCATGGCTCAGGCCTCCCAGGCCGCGTCCACGGCGGCATCCAGTTCGGTTTCGAGGGCGGCGATCTTGCCGCGCAGCTCCAGGATGGGCTCACGGGCCTCGCGCCAGGAACGTTTCAGGAAGTCGCGGTCGCCCAGGGTGGGTTCCTTCAGTTTCTTGTTCCGCCGCTTCAGGGCTTCCGCCAGCGCCGTGGTTTCGTCCAGCTCCCAGAACGCTTCCAGCTTCTCGCCCACGGTGGCGAGCTGCCAGGGGGCGTCCTGGCGGAGGAAGCGGAGGAAGGCGCGGCGGTGGGATTCGATGGAATCTGACTGAGAGATCAGAGAAGACACAATCGTTGTGGCAGGTGATTCCGCCGGTAATTCTGGAATCAGAAGCTCTTCAACGTACTGACGTTTAAATCTAATAGTCGCGCCCTGTACCGAGGCCGCGATGGTTCTGATTTGCTGAAACGAGCCTTGAGAATTTAACGCCGCCAAAACCCATGGATCGAATTTCGGAATCATGAAACATGTGTTGTCGATCAGGAATGCAGGCTTCAAGTTGGCAAATCTTGGGTGTTGAGCCATATCTGGGAAGCCGATTCCACCACCGAGAAAGAGCGATTCATACGCTTCCTGCGCCTGCTGCAACTCGAACCAAGCCTGGTTGGTGGCGCGGTGATCCAGGCCCACGGCCTTGCCGTTCTTCTGGAGGCTGCGGAAGGGCTTCAGGTGCTGGGCCACGGCCGGGAAGCGATCCTGGAACTCGGCTTCGGTGTAGCGGTTCTTGGGTGTGTAGATGAGGAAGCGGGGCTCATCCTGGCGCAGGGCCCAGCGACGCACCTCGTCGCCGATGACCAGGGGCTTGAGGATGGCCGCAGCGTCAGGATTGGCCGCCACGAGGGCGTCCCGCTGGGCCTGGGACAGCCAGAAGGCGTCATTGAAGCCGGTCACGATACCCCGGCAGATTGACGCGTTTCCTAGATACTCGCGTAGGGTGATGCCTTTGGTCTTGCGGGTGGCGAAGGCGGCGCCACGGGCCTCATCCACCAGCAGCCAAGCCTCGTCTCCCAATTGGGTGACGGGCACGGCATGACCGTGGGCGACATCAAGAACCTCCAACTCGGCGTCTGTGTGAGGCAAATTGGGGATCTTTGTAAATCGTAGGGGGGCCGCAGTTCCACCTGCACGCTTGGTCGCAAGCATGGTCATTGGATAAGTGGTCGCATCCGGGAAAACTGATAGCTCTCCGAAATCCTGTAGAGCCTGAAGTTGGAACCGTGACTTAAGGAAGGCGCGGGAGGGCTGGCCGTACTGGGCCTTCAGCCACTTGTTGCTGACGATGATGCCGTAGCGTCCGCCTTCCCGCAGCAGCTGGGCGCTGAGCTGGAAGAAGTAGCAGTAGAGGTCGGCCCGCTCCTGGTGGACCTCCGGGAAGGCGGCGCGCAGGTGGGGTTTCTGGTCCTTGAACAGCTCCATGCGCACGTAGGGCGGGTTGCCGATGACGGCGTCGAAGGCTTCCACGCCGGGGAAGAGCTGCCGCCAATCCGCCGTGAGGCTGTTGGCCACGCGGATCTGCTCGCCGAGGTTGGCCAGCTTGCGGCCGGGCGTGGCGCTTTCCAGCCAGAGGGAGAGCTGCGCCAGCAGGGCGGCCTCGGCATGCAGGTCCACCCCGTAGAAGCAGCGCTCCAGCGGGGCCAGGTTCCGGAGTGCCGCCAGGGCCCGGCTGCGGGGGGTGTCGTGGATGATCTTGAAGCCCGGCATATCCTCGTGGGCCGTGTCCTCGGGCACGTCCGGCAGGGAGGAGGCCGCTTCCAGGGCCTGGCGGTAGGTGGGTTCCAGCAGTTCGCGCAGCACCCGCAGGCCCATGGCCAGGAAGGCGCCACTGCCGCAGGCGGGATCCACGATGCGCAGGTCGGCGACGGCATTCCAGGCGGTGTGGAAGGCCTGGAGCGCCCACAGAGCAGCCTCGTCGCCACTGCCGGGGCGCGGCCCCAGCGTCTGGGCCGTGGCCTGGAGGGACGCCGCGATGCGCTGTTCCACCAGGGGCTTCAGGGTGTGGCGGCAGATGTAGCGGGTGACCCAGTCGGGGGTGTAGTAGATGCCGTCGCTGTGGCGGGTTTCCTGGCGGTCCCCGCGGGCCGCGTCGAGATCGCCCAGGCTGGATTCGAAGCAATGGCCCAGCACGCTGACGGGCAGCTCGGTCACGAAGTCCCGGTCGGCCAGGTGGAACAAGTGCCGGGCCAGCTCCTCCGTGAGGGCGAAGGCGGGGCCATCCACCACATCGTCCTTCTTGAAGAGCCCGCCGTTGAATCCCTGGATCTCGAGCACCGCGTGGGTGCCGCGGAACTCGCGCCGGAAGCCCTTGTCCAGGTGCTTGAAGAGCATCTGGAGGTTGCGGTACAGGGGTTTTTCCTCAAGATGCCCGGTGTGTTCCTGAAGATCCGAGATCAGGCCGTCCGGCAGCAGGTGGCGGCTTTGCGCGAACCCGGCGAAGAGGGTGCGGTTCAGCAGCTTCTGGGCGGCCAGCAGGGCCTTGGCGGGGGCCTGGGGGTCGTTCTGGTCGTTCAGCAGGCGCTGGTAGTGGCCCTGGGCCGCATCGCGAACGGCGCGGAACTCCTGATAGAAGGCCCGGGTGATGCGTTCCTGCTCCAGCGGCGCCGCCTGGATCTGTTCGAGCAGGCGGGGGCGGCGGCCCGGCTGGGCCGGGATGAGGTTGGCGGGATCGAGGAAGAAGGCCAACTCCCGCAGGACCCGTTTACGGTCCTCGTGCTGGAGCCGGTGGAACTCGAACACCCAGGCCTTGAGCTGGCGGGCTTCCCGGGCGTACAGGCGGAGCTCGCGGAAATTCGAGACGAGGATGAACTCGGCGTGGGCGTGCTTGTCGGCGTAGGAGAAGCCCTGCTGGACGGGGCTCATGGCGTAGGGGCCCTTGGGGGCCTTGTCCAGATCCGTGTCGCTGTCTTTCAGCTCGCAGACCGCATAGGTGGCGTTTTCCCCATCGCTGCCGCCGAACCGGCCGAAGGAAGCATCGGGCCGGTCGCCATCGGCCTCGGTCTTGTGCTCCTCCCGCATGGTGTAGGGCTGGTCCGCCGACACGGATCCGTTGGGAAGGTAGCCCAGGCCCTGATGGAAAAGGAGGCTCAGGAACTGGCTGCGATTCGCCTGTTCTTTGAGGACGCCCCCCTGGTAGTTGGCGAGGCGATCCGCCCATTCCAGGGCGGCACTCCGCAACGCCTCGGGGACTTCCACCTGGGTGAGCAGCTGGTCCAGGCGGGAGGGCGCGATGAGTGGATTCAGGGCCATGGTCTAGTTCCCTTCAATCCAGGCGGGCCGGGGCTTACCGCGCTTGAAGGCGAGGTCCGCGGCCAGGGGCAGCGCCAGCAGGGCCGCCGCCAGGAGGAACCAGCGCGCCAAGGGCTCGCCTTCCGTGGGCTGGTCCACGGGCAGGAGCGTCTTCTCAAGCTGGTCGACAGAGGCGAGGCTGCGGGCCAGGCCGCCCGGATCCTCGGCGCTGAAGGACTCGCCGCCGGTGAGGTGGGCCACCTGCTTCAGGGTGGCGTGGTCGACCTCCACGCGGAGGCGGGCGAAGCCGCCGCCTTCCAGGGGCACCAGGCTCTCGCCGTCGTTGCCGATGGCCACGGCGTGGATGCGGATGCCGTTGCGTTGCGCCTCTTCCGCGGCCTCCACGGGGGTCACCCGGCCGCGGTTCTGCACCCCGTCCGTGATGAGGAGGATCACGCGGCTGCGGGCGGGGCTGTCCTCCAGGCGCCGCACGGCGGTCATGAGAGCGGAGCCGATGGCCGTGCCGTCGTCACGGCTGTCGAGGTCGAGGCGGGCCAGCATCCGCAGCAGCCTCGTGTGGTCCGCCGTGAGGGGGCTGAGGGTCACCGGGTGGGCGCTGAAGAGGATGAGGGCGAAGCGGTCATCCGGCCGACGCTGGACGAACTGGGCGAGGGTGCGGCGGGCCGCATGCCAGCGATCCTCGTCGGGCCGGTCGAGGATCTTCATGCTGCTGCTGCCGTCCAGCACCACGGCGAAGTCCACCACGGGGGCCTCGCCCCGCACGGGCCGGCGCCACTCGGGACCGGCGGCGGCCAGGCCCAGGGCCAGGGCCAGCACCGGCGGCAGCCAGTGGGAGCTGAGGCGCGCCAACGCGCTGGAGGGTCGCGACGAGGGGATGCCCCACCGGTAGACCACCCGCCAGGCCCAGACCAGCAGGGGCACGGCCACCAGCAGAAGGAGGGGCTGGCGCAGGGCGATCACGCGTCCCCCTTCTGGTCGCCGCGGGCGTCCAGGGCGGCCACCAGCGGCTCCGGGGCCGGGAAGGGCGGCTCGGTCCGGCCGAAGCGGGCCGCATCCAGGCTCCGGGTCCACTGGTCCCAGGGGCCCAGGTTGCGGGCCTGGAACTCCGCGGGACCCCAGGCGCGGGCGGCATCCCCGAACCGGGCGGCCAGCAGGTCGCGGCCCAGGGCGTGGGCGGCGTCGAGGGCAGTGCGATCCCGCCGGGCCGGGGGCCAGTGCCGGCGGAAGACCTGGGTCGCGTGGTGCAGGTGGCGCTTGGCTGAGCCCTTCCGCCAGCGGCGGATGATCCAGAAGGCCAGCGCGAGGGGGGGCAGCAGCAGGAGGCTGGCCCAGGCCCAGGGGAAGGGGATGGCGGGCAGGAGATCCTCGTTCCCACCGCCGAAGCCCACCCAGGGTCCGCCGTAAGGGATGGTTCGGGGCACCTCAAGCCGCAGCTCCGGAGCCCGCTGGCCATTGCCCAGGTCCAGGGCGGGGATCACCGCCTGCCCCGGCTCCAGGGCCTGCACCTGGAAGCGCCAGCCCCGCCCATCGGGCAGGGGTTCCATGGAACGCAGGCGCAGGGGCCCCAGGCGGTCCTCCACCGTGGGCCGCGGCGGCGCCGGCGCGGCGGGATCCTCCTCCCGCAGCTCCAGCACCTGGAGTTCGCCCAGCTTCAGCGGGCCCGACGCCTTCCAGGTGGGCGAGGCGGAAGCCGTCAGGCTCGCCGCCATCAGGATGGCGCTCGGAATTCGCAAGCGAATTCCGAGCAGGGACGAGCAATCAGAGGAACCACCCATGCCTACGCCCCCCCCGCCCGAAGCCAGGCATTCAGCTTCACGATGGGGTCCTCCAGGAGGTCCCAGCGCTGCCGCTCGATGGCGGGGGAGAAGCCCGGGTCGGGCCAGGTCGGGGCCTTGGGCCCCTCAGGTGTCTCCGGCTGGAACCAGACCAGCCGGTGCCGCGTGGCCAGGGGCTTCAGGAGGGGCGCCAGGCCCTGCAAACCCGCGCCGTTGCTGAAGAGCCAAAGGCGGTGCCCCTTGCCATGCTCGCCCCAGTGGCCCAGGGCCTCGCGCCAGGCGGCCTCCGTGGGAATGGAGGGGCCGCGCTCGGCCAGGGTCTCCAGGATGCGCAGGCCGTGGATGCGACCCCGCTTGGGCGCGATGCGCAGGGCCGGGGTGCGGCCGTCGCCGGGGACGATCAGGCCCAAGCGGTCGCCGGTGGCCTGGAGGGTGGCGAAGGCGGCGCCGCATAACTCCATGGCCCAGCGCAACGGCGAGACCGGATCGCCCAGGAACATGGAGGGCGAGGGGTCCACCACCAGCCACAGCACCAAGTCGCGGCTGCTCTCGAAGCGCTTCATGATCGGTTCGCCCGTGCGAGCGGTCAGGGGCCAGTTGATGAAACGGGGATCATCGCCCGGCACGTAGGGCCGGTTCTCCACGAAGGTGAGCCCCGCGCCCTTGAGCTTCGATGGATGCAGGCCCTCGGTGCCGCCGCCCAGCCGCCCGCGGAGGCGCAGGGGCAGGCGTCGCAGACGGGCGAGGAAGCGGGCGGGGAGGGGCATGGCAGTTCAGTATGGCGCAGGTCCGCACTGCCCACATGCCCCTCTTCGCCCTACCACCTCACTCGCACGCGGTAGGTCAGCGTGGCTTTGCCTTCGGCCGGGACGGCCACCTGGAACTTTCCGGTGCCGGCGGCGGCCTTGGTGCAGGGGTGGCTGCTCTGGAGCACCTCCCAGTCGCCGGGCATGGGCTCCAGCACGGTGACCGTGACGGGCTCCTTCTTGGCATTCTTCAGCTCGATCTCGAAGGCGGACTCGTGCACGAAGCCGTACTTTCCCTGCTTGCCGAGGCTCTTGTAGTCGGTCTGCTTGCGTCGCGCGGTGATGTCGAAGGCCTCGCCCAGTTTCAGGCGGACCAGCTCGTTCTTGGGCGTGTGGTCGATGCTGTCCTCACCCACGAACTGGGCCCGGCCCTCGCCGTCCCGCTTGTAGACGCGGATGATGCCCTTGGGCAGCGGCATGCCCAGGCGGCTGGCCTCCTTGTTGTCGAACTCGACGAACACGCCCACCTTCTGCTTGTCGCCCAGGTCCCCGTAGCTGCCGGAGTAGTAGTAGGTCTGGCCCTGGAGCAGGTAGTCCTTCCGCACCGGCACCGCGCTGGCGCTGAGGAGCGCCACCTGCTTGGTCTGGTTCACCGCCAGGGTGGTGGGGCGGTCCAGGGTGTAGAGGTGGTACTCGAAGAGGCTCTCCTCGGCCATGCGCGGGGGGGGCGGAGCGGCTTTCGCGGCCATCTCGGCCATGGCGTATACGCGTTCCGCACGGGGCTGGACCCGGTTCACATCCCCCGCCACCAGCTGGAGCGTGGCGTTGGGGTAGGCGGCGCCGCTCTGGTTGGTGAGGGTCACCCAGCCGCTGAGGTCGAGGGTCTTCTCATCGGCGGCCAGGTTGGCCACGTAGTCCGCCCGCCAGGAGAGGCCGCCCGTGAGGTAGCTCAGCTCCAGCTTATGCTCGCGGTCGGCGCCGCTGTTCAGGCTGATGACCAAGGTGGGCCGGGCCCGCAGGTTGCCGGGCACCTTCGGGAAGATGAGGCGGCCCGGGATGCTCGTCTCGATGCGGTCGGCGAACTGGAGGACGGTGCCGTTGTTCGTGGCCAGCACCGTGGCCTCCTCGCGCACCTCCTTCGCGCCCGCGCCGGATTCGTTGGGCACGCTGCGCACCACCGTCACCTTCTCGCCCACGTACTTCTCCAGCAGCTTCTGGGGCGTGAGCAGGTCGAAGTCGAAGTTCTGCTCCGCCACCCAGAAGTCCTTGGGGTGCGTCAGGTTCCGGAGCAAGGCCGTCTCCGGCCGGATCTGGGCCGACACCTCCTGGAAGGCCAGCCGGGACTCGCCCTTGGGCAGCCGCACTTCCCGCGTGTCCTTCACCAGGGCCAGGTTGTCGTTGTAGATCGTGACTGCCAGGGCCTTCTGGTCCTTCAGCGTGGTGACGGACTCCTGGGCGACCAGGAGCGAAGGCAGGGCGGCGAGCAGCAGGGCGGGGCGCATGGAACCTCCGGGATGTGGGCGGTGTGCCCGATACAAGGTCATGCCGGGAATTGAGACATCCTTTCATGAAAAGAATGAAGTACGCGGAGGAGAGCTGAGGGGCGGAGGAAAGCGGAGAAAAACATCGCAGTAAGGTTTTCCTCCTCCGCTCTCCTCAGCTCCTCCGCTTCCCTCCGCTTATTCCATTCCTTGATCTTTCAGATCTGCCCGGCCCCAGCCAGTTCCTGGATGCGCGCCAGGCCGCTGTCGAGCTGGCCCTGGAGCAGCTTCTCGGCGCCCATCATGGCCATCATCATGGGAATGTCGGCCTCGTCCACCAGGCGCAGGGTGCAGCCGCCGTCGGCGGGGGCGATCTCGAAGCGCAGCTCGTGGTCGAACATCTTCTTCGCGCCGGGCACCAGCACCACCCGCTGGCCGGGGACGCGCTCCTTCACCACCAGCTCCTGGGGCATCTTCATGCCCATGACCTCGATGACGTAGCTGTGCCGGTCCAGTTCACCCTGGAAGTTCATGGCGGCCGGCTCCAGGAAGGCCCGGTGCTTCGAGAGGTCCGAGAGGAAGGCGTACAGCACGTCGGCGGAGACGGGCAGCGAGGCCGTGGCGGTCTTGATCGTGGTCATGGAAGCTCCAGGGCTGAAAGAGCCATCGAACCACGAAGCCGATGGGACTGCGAGGCCCTACCCCCGGACAGGATGGCTCAGCGGGCGTACACCCGCTCGCCGAAGAAGGCGGTGCCGATGCGGATCTGGTCCGATCCCGCGGCGATGGCGGCCTCCAGGTCGGCGCTCATGCCCATGCTGAGGCGCAGCGGGCGTCCCAGGTCCTGCTGCAGCCGCTCGCGCAGGCCGGCCAGCTGGGCGAAGGCGGCTTCGTCCTCGGGTGGGGGGATGGCCATGAGGCCCCGCAGGGGCAGGCGGGGGTCGTCGCCCAGGGCCTGGATCAAGGCGGGCAGGTCCGCCTCGGCGCAGCCGCCCAGCTTGGTGGCCTCGTTCCAGAGGTCCACCTGGATCCAGACCGGGCGCACCACCTGGAGTTCCTCCGCGAGGTGGCGCAGGCGCTCCGCCAGCTCGGGGCGGTCCAGGCTCTGGATCTCGGCAAAGTGCTGGAGGGCGGGCTTGGCCTTGTTGCGCTGGAGGGGGCCGAGGAGCACGAAGGCCAGGTTGGGCAGGGCCGCGGCCTTGTCGGCGCCTTCCTGCACATAGTTCTCGCCGAAGCGCGTGAACCCGAGGGCGGCGGCCTCCTGGATCAGCGCAAGGGGCTGCTTCTTCGAAACCGGCAGGAGCTCGATGCCTCCGGGGTTCCGGTTCCCAGCCTCGCAGGCGCGGGTGATGCGGTCCCGCAGGGCCCCGACGCGGTCCGCCAGGCTCACGGCAGGAAGAGGATCCGCTGGCAGGACTCGCAGGCCACGGGACCCTTGGCCTCCTTCAGCTGGAAGAGGAAGGGGCCGCGCAGCTTGACGTGGCATCCGGTGCAGGCGCCGTTCTCCACGGGCACGACCACCCGCCCCTGGCGGGCGCCGGCGAGCCGATGGAAGCGGGTGACCTCGGTGGTCGAGAGCTTCGCTTCCAGTTGCGCCTGCTTGGTCTGGAGCTGCTTGCGCCCCTCGACCTGGTTGGCATGCTCGTCCAGGAAAACCGAATGGAGTTCGTCGAACTTCACCTTGAGGGTGGCCCGTTCGGCTTCCAGGGTCTCCAGGGCTTGTTCCAGGGCCTTCGCTTCAGTCTCCAGGGCCTTCAGGGGCCTGGCGATGGAGGACTTCAGCCGCTCCTTCTCGTCCAGCTCGCGGATGGCCGCCGCGTACTGCACCTTCTGGCTGGTGGTCTTCACGGCGGCGCGGGCCCGCTCCTCTTCCTTTTGGGCCTGGGCCAGTTCCTTGGTCTTCACCTGGATGTGGACCCGGGCAGACTCCAGGGCCTTGGTCTTTTCTGCCGTCTGCTTCTCGATGGCTTTGAGCCGGGTGTCCAGGACCGCCAGATCCGGAGGCAGGGCCGACAGGTCGCGCTCAATGGTCCGAAGGTAGTCCAGGGTGGCTTGCAGGTCGCGCAGGATGGCGAGGTGTTCCATGAAATTGAGGCTACACCCTGCGGGGGCTCCTGGTTCGCATTTGGGTATCTGACATTTGACGGAAGAAAATATGAATTACACATACTAAGATTTATGGCCATTCAGGAAGATCCTGCTTGACCGGGTCGGGGGCCGATGACAGACTTGGCACTCGCTGTGGCCGAGTGCTAACAGTCCCATTCGTTTCTTTCTTTTCTTTCCAAGGAGGTCTCATGGCCATCAAGCCCCTCTCCGACCGCGTCGTGCTGAAGCGCGTCGATCCCGCCGAAGTCGTCAAGGGCGGCATCATCATCCCGGATACCGCCAAGGAGAAGCCCATGGAGGCCGAGGTCGTGGCCGTGGGCGAAGGCAAGATCAACGAGAACGGCACTCGCAACCCCATGTCCGTGAAGGCCGGCCAGAAGGTGCTGATCGGCAAGTACAGTGGCACGGAAGTGAAGATCGACGGCGTCGACCACGTGATCGTGCGTGAGGACGAGATCCTGGCGATCGTGGGCTAACGGGGCTTTCGGCTGTCAGCCATCAGCGGATGGCCGGTAGCTGACAGCCTGATTCCGATCCGATTCCAACCTTTTCCAATCTGGAGACACACATGGCCAAGTCCATCATCTATGCCGAAGATGCCCGCCAGGCGATCCTGCGCGGCGTGAACAAGCTCGCCGACGCGGTGCAGGTCACCCTCGGCCCCAAGGGCCGCAACGTCCTCATCGAGAAGAAGTTCGGCTCCCCCCTCATGACCAAGGACGGCGTCACCGTCGCCAAGGAAGTGGAGCTGAAGGACAAGCACGAGAACATGGGCGCCCAGCTGGTGCGCGAGGTCGCCTCCAAGACCTCTGACATCGCCGGTGACGGCACCACCACCGCCACGGTGCTGGCCCGCGCCATCTACCGCGAGGGCATCAAGGCCGTCGTGAGCGGCGCCAACACCATGGAGATCAAGAAGGGCATCGACCTGGCCGTCGACACCGTCGTGAAGGCCATCGACGAGATCAAGAAGCCCGTCGAAGGCAATGCCATCGCCCAGGTGGGAACCATCTCCGCCAACGGCGACGAGGAGATCGGCAAGATCATCGCGGAAGCCATGGCCAAGGTCGGCAAGGACGGCGTCATTACCGTCGAGGAGGCCAAGGGCCGCGACACCGAGCTGAACGTGGTCGAGGGCATGCAGTTCGACCGCGGCTACCTCAGCCCCTACTTCGTGACCAATCCCGACCAGATGAAGGTGGAGCTCGAGAACCCCTACATCCTGGCCTACGAGAAGAAGATCTCGAACATGCGCGACCTCCTGCCCCTGCTGGAGCAGGTCGTCAACAGCCGCCGCCCCCTGCTGCTCATCGCCGAGGACGTGGACGGCGAGGCGCTGGCCACCCTCGTGGTGAACAAGATCCGCGGCACCCTGAACGTGGCCGCCGTGAAGGCCCCCGGCTTCGGCGACCGCCGCAAGGCCATGCTCGAGGACATCGCCATCCTGACCGGCGGCAAGGCCATCAGCGAGGACCTGGGCCTGAAGCTCGAGAACCTCACGCTGGCTGATCTCGGCAGCGCCAAGAAGATCGTCATCGACAAGGAGAACACCACCATCGTCGAGGGCGCCGGCGCCACCGAAGCCATCCAGGGCCGCGTGAAGCAGATCCGCGCCCAGGTCGAGGTCTCCACCAGCGACTACGACAAGGAGAAGCTGCAGGAGCGCCTGGCCAAGCTCGTCGGCGGCGTCGCCGTCATCAAGGTGGGCGCGGCCTCCGAGACCGAGATGAAGGAGAAGAAGGCCCGCGTGGAAGACGCCATGCACGCCACCAAGGCCGCCGTCGAGGACGGCATCGTGGCCGGCGGCGGCGTCGCGCTGCTCCGCAGCCTGCCCAAGCTCGCCGAGCTGAAGGCCGCCGGCGACCAGGCCACGGGCGTCGAAATCGTCCGGAAGTCCCTGGAGGAGCCCCTCCGCCAGATCGCCAACAATGCCGGCGTCGAAGGCTCCGTGGTGGTCAACACCGTGCGCGAGGCCAAGGGCAACCACGGCTACAACGCCGCCACCAACGAGTACGGCGACATGGTGAAGTTCGGCGTCGTCGATCCCGCCAAGGTGACCAAGTCCGCCCTGCGCAATGCCGCGTCCGTGGCCGCCATGATGCTGACCACCGAAGCCATCATCACCGAGCTTCCCGAGCCCAAGGCGCCGGCTCCGGCCGGCCCCGGCATGGGCGGGATGGAAGACATGTATTGATCAGCCGCTTCTGCGGTAAGTGGAAAGGCCCCGCGATTGCGGGGCCTTTTTTTGGTGTGCACTGGAGAGGGGTGTTTGGGGGAATGCTCTGACGGTCGTGATTCGCTCCCTGTGGGGCCCCGCTTCGCAGGCTCCACTGGAGCCAGCTTCGCGACCCACATGGTCGCGACATGGTGAAGTTCGGCGTCGTCGATCCCGCCAAGGTGACCAAGTCCGCCCTGCGCAACGCCGCGTCCGTGGCCGCCATGATGCTGACCACCGAAGCCATCATCACCGAGCTTCCCGAGCCCAAGGCGCCGGCTCCGGCCGGCCCCGGCATGGGCGGGATGGAAGACATGTATTGATCAGCCGCTTCTGCGGTAAGTGGAAAGGCCCCGCGATTGCGGGGCCTTTTTTTGGTGTGCACTGGAGAGGGGTGTTTGGGGGAATGCTCTGACGGTCGTGATTCGCTCCCTGTGGGGCCCCGCTTCGCAGGCTCCACTGGAGCCTGCTTCGCGACCCACATGGTCGCGACATGGAAGACCTGTATTGATCAGAAGCAGCTGTCAGCCATCAGCTTTCAGCTGTCAGAGAAACGCCCCGCGCATGCGGGGCGTTTCTCGTCTCAGGCCGAGATAAAGGGGACTTTGACGTCCCAAGAACAGGTTGCGATGTGACAAAACCCCACCCGCAGGGGGACTGAGGAGGGAGGGGGAAACCTCTCCCGATGGGGTGGGCTGGCGGCAAGATCCGGACAGCCTAACCCGCGCCGTTCCTGGGAACTGCTTCGCGCAAGCGAGGCTTTTTTCTTATATCAGACAACATCGTCATTTTTAATTGCTACCAAGGGGTTGACTATGGATTCTGCCGAATGGATGCTTCTTCCGAATCCCCGGGAATGTCTCCCGGGCACCTTGAAAAAGCAGGAGAACCCATGGGCATGGGCCTTCTCTTTGACGCCACGCGCTGCATCGGATGCGGCGCCTGCAGCTCCGCCTGCAAGGAGCAGAACAAGCTACCGGGGAAGGTAGAGGAGGTGTTGACGGCCTACACCTGGACCACGGTCCAGGAGCGGGAGGGCCTCAACGTCCGGCGCCTGTGCATGCACTGCGAAGTGCCCACCTGCGCCTCCGTCTGCCCCGTGGGAGCCCTGAAGAAGACGCCGGAAGGCCCCGTGGTCTACGATGCCGAGCGCTGCATGGGCTGCCGCTACTGCATGATGGCCTGCCCCTTCGAGATCCCGAAGTACCAGTGGGACCGCCCCGTGCCCGTGGTCGGCAAGTGCATCATGTGCGCGGGCCGACTCAAGGAGGGCAAGCCCACCGCCTGTGCGGAGGCCTGCCCGGCGGAGGCCACCATCTTCGGGAAGAAGGAGGACCTGATCTGGGAGGCCCGGACGCGCATCCGCCAGAAGCCCGGCGCCTATGTCGACCACATCTATGGCCTCACGGAGGCCGGTGGAACCTCGGTCCTGATGATCTCCAACGTGCCCTTCGACAAGCTGGGCCTGAAGTCCAACCTGCCCGGGGAGCCCCCGGCCATGAAGACCTGGCAGGTGCTGTCCAACATCCCGGACTTCGTCGCGGTATGGGCCGTCTTCCTCTACGGGGTGCACTGGATCACCGCCAGGCGGGAGGAGGTGGCGAAGGCCGCGGCCAACGGAAACGGGAACGGCCGCAATGGACAAGGCCACGGACGGGAGGACCGGTCATGAACACCACGCTCACCACGCCTGCCACGCTGGCTGGACGCCGGTTCCGCCCTGGCTTCTGGACCGCCGTCTTCGGAGTCCTCTTCCTCGCGTTCTGCGCCGTCTCGGTGATCCGCTACACCAAGGGGCTGGGTGCGGTCACCAACCTGAGCGACCAGTTCCCCTGGGGGCTCTGGATCGGCTTCGACCTCCTCTGCGGCGTGGGCCTGGCCGCCGGGGCCTTCACCCTCACGGCGGTGGTCCATCTATTCAACCTGCGCCGCTACGAACCCATCGTGCGCCCCACCATCCTCACCGGCTTCCTGGGCTACGCCTTCGTGATCGTGGCGCTGCTCCTGGACCTGGGCCAGCCATGGCGCATCTGGCACGCCATCGTCTACTGGAACACGCATTCAGTCATGTTCGAGGTGGCCTGGTGCGTGATGCTCTACACCACGGTGCTGGCAGTGGAGTTCTCGCCAGTGGTCTTCGAGTACTTCGGCTTCCACGCGCCGGCGAAGTTCATCCACCAGCTCATCACGCCCCTGGTCATCCTCGGCGTGATCCTCTCGACGCTCCATCAGTCGTCGCTGGGGTCCCTCTACCTCATCGTTCCCAGCAAGCTGCACCCGCTCTGGTATTCGCCGATGCTGCCGCTGCATTTCTACATTTCGGCCATCGGGGCGGGCATCGGCATGATCGTCCTGGAGTCCTACCTCAGCAAGCGGGCCTTCCACCGCCACCTGGAGATGGATCTGCTCGAGCCCCTGGCCCGGGGCATGGTGGTGGCGCTCGGCATCTACGGCCTCATGCGGCTGCAGGGGATCGCCCGCAACCATGCGTTCGGAACGATCTTCGACCTCGGCTATGAAGGGCGCATGTTCCTCCTCGAGTTCGCGCTGGGCGTGGTGCTGCCTGTGGTGCTGATGTCCTTCCGGAGGCTGCGCACGAACCCCGATTGGCTGGTGGCGGGCGCCTTCCTCGCGGTGCTCGGGTTCGTCATGAACCGCCTCAACGTGAGCATCACGGGCATGGAGGCGGCTTCCGGCACCCGCTACCTCCCCTCGGCCATGGAGATCACCGTCTCCCTCGGCCTCGTGGCCATCGGCATGGCGGTCTTCGCCTTCGCCGTCCGCACCTTCTCCGTCTTCCCCGAGGGGCCGGTCGCAGGCTCGAAGGAGCTGCCGAGGAGAGGCTAGGCATGCGAACCCGAATCGGCACGCGGCTCGTCCTGGGCGCTGGGCTCGCGACCGCGGCGGTGATCGGAGGCATGGCCTTCGCCGTCCTCCGATCCCACACGGCGCAGCTCCTCGCCGAACGTACCCGCAGCGCCGACCAGCTCAGCGAGACCATCAAGAGCGCCACCCACTTCGACATGCTGGAGAACCGGCGGGAGAACCTGCACCGCCAGATCCGGGCGGTGGGCGATCTGCGCGGGGAGGGCATCCGGAAGGTGCGGGTGTTCAACAAGGAGGGTCGCATCATGTTCTCCTCCGCGGAGGAGGAGATCGGCACCAGCCTGGATATCCGCGGCGAGGCCTGCTACGCGTGCCATGCCGAGGGTCGTCCCCTGGAGCGCCTCGGCATCCAGGCCCGGGCCCGCACCTTCCGCGCGCCGGACGGGACTCGGGTCCTGGGGCTCATCAACCCCATCCCCAATGAGCCTTCCTGCTCGACGGCGGCCTGCCACGCCCACAGCGCGAAGCAGAGCCTGTTGGGGGTCCTTGATGTGAACGTCTCCCTGGCCGAGGTGGACCGCCAGATCAGCCGCAGCCGGATGCTGATGGGGCTTTCCGCCACCGTGGCCATCCTGGCAGGCGGCCTGATCCTCTGGCTCCTCAACCGGAGCCTGGTGGTCAAGCCCGTGGCGGCCCTTGTGGCGGGGACCCGCCGGGTGGGCGAGGGGGATCTCGGCACCACCATCCCCGTGAGCGGCAACCACGAGCTGGGCGAGCTGGCCGGGGCCTTCAACACCATGTCCCAGCGGCTGGCCGAAACCCAGCGCCAGCTTGCCCAGGCGGACAAGCTGGCCTCCGTGGGCCGGTTGGCCGCCGGGGTGGCCCACGAGATCAACAACCCCCTGACGGGCGTGCTGAGCTACGCCTCCCTGCTCCGCAAGCGACTGGACGGTGACAAGGAATCCTGCGATGACCTGGATGTGATCGTGCGGGAGACCGTCCGGTGCCGCGGAATCATCCGTGGCCTGCTCGACTTCGCCCGGCCCACCCCGCCCGCCCGCAAGCCCATGGATCTGAACGAGGTGGTTCGGCGGGCTGTGTCCGTGGTGATGACTCAGCTGTCTCTGAACCAGGTGGATCTGTCGCTGGACCTGGCACCCCAGCTTCCTGTGGTTCACGCAGACGCGAATCAGATCCAGCAGGTGGCCGTGAACCTGCTGCTGAACGCCGGAGACGCCATCAACGGCGACGGCGGCATCATCAAGCTCACCACGCGGGCCAGCTCAGAGGGCTCCGTGGAAATGCTCGTCCAGGACAACGGACGCGGCATTCCGCCGGAAGACCTGCCGCGCATCTTCGAGCCGTTCTACACGACCAAGGGAAGCCATGGCACGGGCCTGGGCCTCGCCGTGAGCTGGGGCATCGTGGAAGCCCATGGTGGAACCCTGGAGGTCCACAGCGACCCGGGCCAGGGCACCTGCTTCACCCTCCGCATCCCCGCGTCCGCCGGCTCCGGCGAGGGCACCGGCCAACTCCTCATTCCCACCACCACCTAGGAGGTCCCCATGACCGCCCTGCTGATCCTTTTCATGTTCGTCGCCTTCGTGGGCATCGACTTCCTGGTGCGCACGAGCCTCCGCCGCATGCGGGAGAAGCGCGAGCGTCAGGCCCGGGAAGCGGTGCTGAACACCGCCATCCACCTCGACTTCACCTACGAAGCCAAGAGCCTGAAGCGCGTGGAGGTCCCCAATCCCAAGGCCAGGATCCTGGCGGTGGACGACGAGGCCGTGGTGCTCGACTCCTTCCGGCGGATCCTGGTGCTCGAAGGCTTCAGCGTGGACACCGTCGAGCACGGCCCCGAAGCCCTGGGCCTGATCCAGCGCCACGACTATGACTTCCTCTTCACGGACCTCAAGATGCCGGACATGGATGGCGTGGACGTGGTGAAGGCGGCCAAGCATCTCCGGCCAGACCTGGACGTGGTGGTGATCACCGGCTACGGCAGCATCGACACCGCCGTGCAGACCCTCCAGTTCGGGGCCTGCGAGTACGTCCAGAAGCCCTTCACGGCCGACGAACTGGCCGAGTTCGCGAAGAAGATCCTCATCAAGCGCGAGGCCCGGCTCGAGGCCCAGCGGCGCCCGAATGTGCGCGTGGTGGCGCCGGAGATGGCCGAGGTCCTGTCCGCCAGCGAGTTCTGCGTGCCCGGCGGCGCGTTCCTGTCCACGGGTCACGCCTGGGTGCGCATCGAGCCCGAGGGGCAGATCCGCGTGGGCATCGACGACTTCGTGCGGAAGGCCCTCGGCTCGGTGAAGGGCGTGGTGCTTCCGGAACGGGGGAAGACAGTGCGGAAAGGCGACATCCTGTTCACCCTGAAGGGCGCCTCCGGCGAAGTCCACGTGGCCGCGCCGCTCAGCGGCAGCGTCGAGCACCACAATGAGGGCCTTCTCTCCTCGCCTTCCGACCTCATGCACAGCCCCTACGATCGCGGCTGGGTCTGCCTGATGACGCCCAGCGACCTGGCCGGCGAGCTGGCGGCCCTCAAGATCGGGCAGCCCGTCATCGACTGGTACCAGGAAGAGATCACCCGCTTCAGGACCGCGGAGACGCCTCTGGCCGCCGGCACCCTGGACTGGTCCACCTTCGAGAAGCAGTTCCTGGGCCAGGGCGAGCACGCCCCGGTCTGAGCCTCGGCGCCCGCCGGGAGAAGCCTGTCGGGAGAGCTTCGGGGGCCTAGCCCTCGAAGCTCTCCTTCGCGTGGTAGCTGGACCGCACGAGCGGGGCGGACTCCACCCGCTGGAAGCCCATCTCCAGGCCCTTCCGGCGGTACAGGTCGAACTCGGCCGGTTCCACGAAGCGGTCCAGGGGCAGGTGCAGCTCCGAAGGGGGAAGGTACTGGCCGATGGTGGCGATGTCCACGCGGCTGTGCCGCCAGTCGGCCATCAGCTCGAGCACCTGCTCCGACGTCTCCCCCAGGCCCACCATGATGCCGCTCTTCACGCGCATGGCCGGGGCGTGGACATCGCGCCACTCCGCTGTCCGGCGCAGCACCGCGAGGCTCTGGGCGTAGTCGGCGTCCGGCCGCACCCGCCGGTAGAGGTGGGGCACCGTCTCGACGTTGTGGTTCAGCACATCGGGCCGGGCCTCCAGCACCGTGAGCAGGTCCGCCTCGCGGCCGCGGAAGTCGGGGATGAGCACCTCCACCCCACAGTGGGGCGACAGGGTGCGGATCCACTGGATGGTGGCGGCGAAGTGCGCGGAACCCCCGTCCGGAAGGTCGTCCCGGTTCACGGAGGTGACCACCGCGAACTTCAGGCCCAGGCGGGCGACGGCTTCGGCCACGCGCTGGGGCTCCTCCGGGTCCAGCTCGCCCGGGCGGCCCTTGCCCACATTGCAGAAGCCGCAGTGCCGGGTGCAGACGTCACCCATGAGCATGAAGGTGGCCGTGCGGTGGACGCCCCAGCACTCATGCAGGTTGGGGCAGCGGGCCTCCTCGCAGACCGTCACCAGCCGCTGCTCGCGGATGAGCCCCTCGACCTCCGCCACCACCTCTGGCGCCGGCACGCGGATCTTCAGCCAGTCGGGGCGGGGGCCGGGGAGGACAGGAGGTCGGGCCATAGCTTTCCATTGTCGCTCAAGGGCGCCCGTTGGCGAGGTAGAATGGCCCCATGTCCGACACCCCCCAGGAAGTTCCCGAATCCATGGCTGAAGGTGCGCCTGCGCCGGAGGTTCCAAAAACCTTCGAGCCTCCCAAGGGCTTCGAGACGAAGTTCCGGGGGCTTGCGCTCCACCTGTCGGCCTTCGAAGGCCCCCTGGACCTGCTTCTGCACCTCATCCACGAGCAGAAGCTGGACATCCTGAACCTGCCCATGGCGGAGGTCACGCGGCAGTACATGGAATACCTCAAGCTCATGGAGGAGCTGAACCTGGAGATTGCGGCGGAGTTCGTGGCCATGGCGGCCCAGCTGCTGCAGATCAAGTCCCGGCTCATGCTGCCCCGTCCGCCCCAGGAATCGGGCGAGGAGGATCCCCGCGAGGCGCTGGTGCAGCGCCTGCTGGACTACCAGCAGGTGAAGGCCGCGGCCCAGGCCCTGTCCGAGCGCGAGTCCGACTGGCAGAAGGTGGCCTTTGCCCCGGGCCTGGACCTGGAGGACCACAAGCGCGTGGAGGACGAGCCCATCCGGGCCACGCTGTTCGACCTGCTCGGCGCCTACCGGGAGGCCCTCAAGCGCCTGCTCCCGCCGCCGCCGGTGGAGGTGCGGACCCAGCCCAAGACGCTGGAGCAGCGGGTGATGGAGGTGCTCCGCGATCTCCAGGATGGCCTGTGGAAGCCCTTCCAGGGCCTGCTGGGCCCGGCGCGGACCCGGGAGGAGCTGGTGCTGACCTTCCTGGCCCTTCTGGAACTGGTGCGGACCGGCCGCATCTCCCTGGTCCAGGGCGAGGCGTTCGGGGAGATCCGCGTCAAGGCCTCCGAGGCCGCGTGATCGAGGCGCCCGAGCACCTCCGGATGGCCTGCCGCCAAGCCCGCCTCGTGGGATTGGCCCTCTGCCTCGGCACGCCCATCCTCGTCGGCGCCCTGATCCTGTGCGGTCTCCTGCCACCCGGGAGCCATCCGCCTGAGGGGACGTATCTCCAGGTGGGCCATCTCTTCACCGGCCTGGTCTTCTTCTCCGCCGCCTGGGTGCTCTGGCGGCGCGGGGCGGTGCTGAAGGCCTTTCCCGGAATCCCCGCCGCGCAGCAGGCCGGCGTGGTCCTCCGGGAGACCCTCCTCTACGCGGCCCTGTTCGAGCTGAGCAGCCTCTACGGACTGGTGTACTGGCTGCTGGTGGGGGCCCACGCCCCGCGGCACGTATTCGGTTTCATCGTCCTGTCACCGCTCCTGTTCCTGGCCTTCGCCCCCCGGCTCCGCCACTGGGCGAAACCGCTGGAATCGGGTCCCGGGGGCGGCACGTGAGCCGCCTGGCATTATCCTGAGTGTCGCCAGTCGAGAGCCAGGGGGGGGGCCATGAGTGAACACGAGACGCGGCCAGGCCAGGAAGGCGCCCCGGACCAGACCCACAAGCTGGTCCTGCCCATGACGTCCGATCCGGTCCAGCGGACGCAGAAGATCTCCATCCAGGCCGGGACCTCCGGGCAGACGCAGGCGCCTGGCGCGCCGGCCAAGGCTTCCCGGCCGTGGACCTGGAAGCTGCTCTTGGGTTTCGGGGGCATCCTCGCGCTGGGGGGAGCGGCGCTCCTGCTGTCCTCCCGGGGGCCGGAGATCGGGGTACCCAAGCCCCAGGGTGGAGTTCAGGAAGCGGGTGCGCCGGACGCCATCCGGGCTTACATGGATCAGGCCCAGGCCGGTGACGTCCATGCCATGCGGATGCTTGGCGTGATGTACTATTACGGCCTCAACGTGCCGCAGGACCGGGAGAAGGGCCTCCAATGGTACCGCCAGGCGGCGGAGAAAGGCAGTGACGCGGCCCGCGAGGATCTCTCCAGGCTCCAGATGGGGGCCGCGAAGTAGGCCTCAGAAGGTGACCACCACCTGCAGGCTGCCGCCCCAGAAGTGGTAGGTCGAGACCTTTTCGCCCCAGGTGGCTTCCGCCTTCAGGGCCAGGGACGGGCTCAGCGGCCAGTGTCCCGAGAGGCTGGCGAGGCGCTCCTGGGGACGGGCGCCAAGCAGGGAGGTCGCGGCGCCCGTCGTGCCGCCCATCATGGACGAGCCGGTGCCGCCATATCCGAACCGGCCTCCGTATCCGCTTCCGCCCGTGGTCATGGCTGTGGTCGTCGAGGCAAGGCCGCCCCCGGAGGCGGTGCTTTCGATGATGCCCCGCCCCCAAGCCAGCCGCAGGTTGTGCCACATGTCGAAATCGTTTCCGCCGAACCTGAGGTTCAGGATGCAGCCGTCATCGGAGTCCCCGTAGGGTTCGTACTGGAGCCGTTGGTACCACACGGAGGCGCTCCAGGACCGGCCCTGGTAGGCGGGGCCCGCCTGGAGCAGCCGGACCTCCTGGTCCCCGTCGAAGCGGCTGAGCGCGCCAGCCAGATCCACCTTCCAACCGTGGGCGACATCCAGGTGGAAGTCCACGTCCACCCGCCCTCTCGGCAGAATGTCCGTGTTGGTGCCGCCGCTGACGCCCAGGAAGACCGATGAGGCCTTGCCGATGAGCAGGTATTTGCCCGCGGAGAAGAGCGTTCCTTTGCCCTCGGGTCGATCGAACCCCACGGCGGCGAGCTGCCAGGGCCCGCCGCGGGTGGGGTAGATGGTGCCTTCGAGTGTCCAGCCCTTCCACCGGCCGTAGCCATCGGAGAATGCCTGGTCGTACCCGCCCACGGCCAGGCGCGTGAGGGTGGTGGGCTGGGGAAGGTCGAAGTCGAGCGGATCTTCCTGGGCAGACAGCCCCAGGCAGGCCAGCAGGAGGAGGACGGGACGCTTCATCATCGGGGCTCCAGGTCTGCGTGGTCAGGTTCGATCATGGTGCGGCCGTTCAGCGCCCCCGGCCACCCTTGCCGGCCGCCCGTCCGGACCTCTGGCCCGTGCCCAGCGCCTGGCCGCAGCTGCCATCGCGCTTGCGGAGCTGATCCCGGGTCTTTGTCTGGTCTCGCGTCTGGTCCCGTGTCTGGTCCTGGCTCCTTGCCTGGTCCCGCGTCTGGTCCCGGTCGCGGGTCTGGGCCTGCGCCTGATCCCGGGCCTGGGAACGGGTCTGTGAGCGGGTCTGGTCCTTCTGAGGTGTCTGGGCCGAGAGGGCGAGGGCCGCGCCGAGTGCCGCGGCCAGGCAGATGGGAGTCTTCATGGGTGCCTCCATGGGGAGGTGCGGACTGGCCCGCACACCTGGAGAGAGGCGCCTTCTGCCATGTTGGTTGAGAGGATTCCACCTGACGTCAAGGTCGATGGAATCAGCCGTTGCCCTGGGGTTGCGCACGTTTCCACGCCTCGATGCGGCCGGTGGCGGCCGGGCCGACCGTCGCCGCCAAGTCTGTCTCGCTGGCTTCGCGAACTCGCGCGGCACTGCCGAAGGCCTGGAGCAGCTTCTTCGCCGTGGCAGGGCCGATGCCGGGAATCTGCGTCAGCTCCGTCTGGAGCGTGCGCTTGGCCCGCAGGTTCCGGTGGTAGGTGATGGCGAAGCGGTGGGCCTCGTCCCGGATGCGCTGGAGCAGCTGCAGCACGGGCGAGGACTTGGGGATGCGCAGGGGCTCGCTGGAGCCTGGCCGGAAGACCAGCTCCTCCTTCTTTGCGAGGCTGCCCAGCTCCAGCTGGTCGATGCCCAGTTCCTTCAAGGCGGCCTCCGCCGCATGGAGCTGGCCCAGGCCGCCGTCGATGAGCACCAGGTCCGGGAACGCCTGTCCCTCGTCCCGGAGCCTCTTGTAGCGCCGCGTTACCGCCTCATGCATGTTGGCGAAGTCGTCGTTCTGTTCGTTGGTCATCTTGAAGCGTCGGTAGCGGGCCTTGTCGGGCGCGCCGTCAGTGAACACCACGCAGCTGGCCACCACCTCGCGGCCTTGGCCGTGGCTGATGTCGAAGCACTCCATGCGCCGGGGCAGGTGGCTGAGGCCCAGGAAGGCCTGCAGGCCCTCGAGCACGGCCTCGTTGAGGCGCGCCGGCTCGAACTTGCGCTCCAGGGCCAGGCGGGCGTTCTCCTGGGCCATGGCCAGCAGGTCCACCTTCTCGCCCTTCTTCGGCACCGTGATCTGGGGACGGCTTCCCCGCATGCCGCCCAGCCAGTCCCGCAGCAGCTCGGCGTCCTCCGGCTCCACTTCTGCCAGGATGCGGCCGGGAACAGGGTCGGCGCTGTAGACGCGCTGGAGCACCTGGGCCAGCACAGCGCCGTCGAAGGTCTCGACCTCATTCAGCACATACTCCTGGCGCCCCATCATGCGGCCGTCCCGCAGCATGAGGCGGTGGACACAGGCCCGGCCGTCCAGCACGGCGCTGCCGTACACGTCCAGGTCCTCCAGGTTCGGACTGGCGGCTTTCTGGCGGGTGAACCAGGCATCCACCTGCTGGAGGGCGTCCCGGTGCTGGGCGGCCTGCTCGAAGGCGGCGGCCTCCGCGGCCTTCCACATGGCGGCCTCCAGCCGCGCCTTCAGCTCATCGCGCTTGCCTTCGAGGAACAGCCGCGCCTCCTTGGCCTGCTCCCGGTAGGCCTCCTGGCTCACGGCGGCGATGCAGGGGGCCGTGCAGCGGTGGAGCTGGTACTTCAGGCAGGCCCGGCCCCGCTTGCCGTCGATCTCGATGTCGCAGTCGCGGATCTGGAAGAAGCGGTACACCAGCTCCGCCGTGCGGTAGGCCGTGCTGGCCGGGAAGAAGGGGCCGTAGTAGAGGCCGCCGTCCTTCCGTACCTTCCGCGTGACGAAGACCTTGGGGAACGTCTCCTTCCAGGTGAGCTTCACGTAGGGGTAGCTCTTGTCGTCGCGCAGCAGGATGTTGAAGGGCGGCAGGTGCTCGTTGATGAGGTTGTTCTCCAGCACCAGGGCCTCGAGCTCCGTCTCGCAGACGATGAACTCCAGGTCCCAGATGCGGGCCACGAGGCGGCGGGTCTTGGCGTCCAGGTGCTTGTTCTGGAAGTAGGACTTCACCCGGTTCCGCAGCACCTTGGCCTTGCCGATGTAGAGCAGGGCCCCCTTCTGGTCGCGGTAGAGGTAGCACCCGGGACGCAGGGGCAGGTCCGACAGCTTGCGCTGGAGGGCGGGAGACTTGTCGAGGTTGTTCCGGATGGCGGCCACGGTTCAGTGTAGCTGTCAGCTCTCCGCTATCAGCTGTCGGCGGGGGCAGATCTGGGACAATGGGGGGATGCTGAACCTCGAGACCTTCCCCGTGGGTCCGCTGGGCTGCAACTGCTCCCTGCTGTGGGACCCCGACACGGGCCGGGGCGTGGTGGTGGACCCGGGCGGGGATGGCGCGAAGATCCGGAAGCGCGTGGAGGCCCTGGGCTTCCGGGTGACGGCCCTCCTGCACACCCACGCCCACTTCGACCACGTGGGCGCCACCAAGGAACTGCAGGACCTCTGGCAGTGTCCCGCCCACCTGCACGGGGACGATACCTTCCTCATCGAGGCCCTGGCCCAGCAGACGTCGATGTTCGGGATGCCGGCCATCCCACAGCCCGAGATGACGGGTCTGAACGCCGGGGACCGGCACATGGACCTCGCCACCCTGCACACCCCGGGCCACACGCCGGGTTCCTGCTGCTTCCACGGCACCTTCGAGATGGGTCAGGTGCTGCTGGCCGGCGATACCCTCTTCCGGGGCGGCGTAGGCCGCACGGACCTCTGGGGCGGGAACTGGGACGCGCTGGAGCAGAGCATCCGGCGCGAACTCTACGTCCTGGACGGCGCCACGCTGGTGATCCCGGGACACGGGCCCGCCACCACCCTGGGCGAAGAGGCGGCGAGCAATCCCTTCGTTCGGAAATAGGCTATCGGCCGAACCGGAAGACGGCGCTCACGGCGAGCCAGCTGATCGAGTCCATGCCCAGGCCGTCGGCCCCGTTCTTCTCCACCGACACGCTGTTGAGGTGGCCCTCGAGGCTGAAGACGCGGGAGAAGGTGTAGCCCCCTCCGATGCGGACGCCGATGCGGCCGGACTGGTTGGCCTCCACGTCCGGGAAGCCCGCGAGCTCGTAGGTGGCCTTTACCTTGTTCACGTTCAGGCCCACCAGGAAGTAGCCTCCCAGGGACGGCGAGATGGCGTTGAAGACGTAGTCGGCTCCGAACTGGGCCACGCCGAACCGGTTCTGCTGGGTGTTCCCGAAGATCGTCTGCTCCTTGCTCGCGAACCCGTTCGCGTTGAGGACCAGGCGCAACTGGTGGTGTTGGGTGAAGTTGAAGTCGATGTGCCCCCCGAAGTGGACGCCGAGGCCCTGGTTGGCGCCGAGGTAGTAGCCCCCCTCCTTCTTGTCGGCGAAGTCGCCGACGGGGAAGCCGAGGCCCGCCTGCAGCCCTCCGTTCAAGGTGGTGGACTGGGCCATCAGGCCGGATCCGGCCGCGAGCAGGAGCGCCAGGATCTTCGCGTTCATACACCCTCCTGGAAGAAACCGCCCAAAGGATAGCCGAGAAGCGGGTTGTCTTTCCCGGCTTTCTCTGGTGGCATGATGGGCATCCCCCCCGGAGGTCCTCGATGCCAGAACTCCTCGCCACGTCGTTCGGCTGCTTCGGCCCGATCGCGCTCGTCCTGCTGATCTACTTCTTCGCCTGCCTCAAGGTGGTGAACGAGTACGAGCGGCTGGTGGTCTTTACGCTCGGGAAGGTGGAGGACAAGCCCAAGGGGCCAGGCCTCTGCTTCGTGTGGCGGCCCTTCCAGACGGCCGTGACCGTCAGCCTGCGCACCGTCGTGATGGACGTGCCCAGCCAGGACATCATCACCCGCGACAACGTGAGCCTGAAGGTGAGCGCCGTCGTCTACTTCAAGGTGCTGGATCCCAAGGCGGCCATCGTGGGCGTGGAGAACTACTACTACGCCACCAGCCAGATGGCCCAGACCACGCTGCGCAGCATCCTGGGCGAGGTCACGCTGGACGAGCTGCTGGCGGACCGGGAGAAGCTGAGCCAGCGCCTGCGGGAGATCATCGATCACTCCACCGAGCCCTGGGGCATCGAGGTCACCAGCGTGGAGCTGAAGAGCGTGGACCTGCCCGAGCAGATCCAGCGGGCCATGGGCAAGCAGGCCGAGGCGGAGCGCGAGAAGCGGGCGAAGATCATCGCCGCGCAGGGCGAGCTCATGGCCAGCCAACAGCTGCTGGAGGCCGCCAACAAGATCAGCGAGAACCCCACGGCCATCCAGATGCGCTACCTGCAGACCCTCGCGGAGATCGCCACGGAGAAGAACAGCACCATCGTCTTCCCGCTGCCCATGGAGTTCATGAAGGCCTTCGAGAAGTTCACGAAGAGCTAGGTCGTTTCCAATTCCGCCAGGCCGCGGCCTCCGCCTTCGCCAGGGCGGAGGCCGCGCCGTTCCGGCCGCCGTAGGCCTCGGCATCCACCCGGTTGGCGAGCTCGATCAGGGCCCTGGAACGCTCGGGTCGCAGGGCGCCGAGCCGCAGCAGCCATGACCTGGCCGTCTCTCCAGCCAAGGGGGCGGCCACGCGCCGGGTCCGGGCCAGCAGGGGACGCAGGGCCCTGACAGCCCCCGGGCCCGCTGGTGCGGGTCGCCAGAGCCGCCGTGTCCGCCAGGCGATCCAGGCGGCGGCCGCCAGGGCGAGACCCCAGGACAGGCGGGCGGGGGGTGCCTTCCAGCGCCACTCCCAGCCCTGGATCCGCGCCTGGATCCAAGAGAGGCCCGCCACCTGGTCCTGGTCCGAGAAACGCACCACATGGCGGTCCCACTCGTAGCGCAGCGTGTCGAGCCAACGCGAGAAAAAGCCGAGGCTGTGCGGACCTTCCCGGGGATCCAAGCCCGCGGCGGCCGGCGTGGGATCGGCCACATGCCAGCGGCCCTGATCCCAGTACTCCACCCAGCTGTGGGCCTGGTCCTGGCTCACGCGGAAGTAGCCGCCCTCGGGAATCCAGGGGCCCAGGCGGAAGCCGTTCACGACCCGGGCGGGCACGCCCCGGGCCCGCAGCATCAGGGCCATGGCCGAGGCGAAGTACTCGCAGTGGCCGGCCTGGGTGCGGTCCAGGAAATCCTCCAGAGGATTTGCCGCCCGACCGGAGGGATTGTCCAAGGTATAGCGGAATCCGCGCAGGGATCGCTCCAGGGTCCGGGCCAGCTCCGGCGTGGGAAGGATGCCCGGCGCCAGGCGCAGGCTCCAGCGCCGAGCGGCCTCATGCTCGGGGCCCAGCTCAAGCAGGTGCTCCAGCCGTCGGGAGGACAGGACGGTCTCCGCCGGGCCGGCGTTTCCCGGGCTCCAGGTCACCGCCAGGGGCATGGGGCTGGTCCCGGGGAACCGCCAGCGGAGGCTGCCCCCTCCCCCGCGGCGAAGGGGCGTGTCAGGGGCCAGGCCCGTGGTTCCGTAGGGCAGGGTGAGGATGCCCTGGGCGCTGGGATAGAACAGGAACTCCGCCTGCCTGGCACCGGCTCCACCTTGCGGGCTTCTCCCACCGGCGGGTGTCAGGTCCCAGACGGTCCAGCGTGGGCCCTGGACCGTCTCCAGCGCCAAGCCGCGCAACAGGTCCAATCCAGGTACGGTCGTCGGATCCGTGCCGGAAGGCGGAGCGATGCGCAGGACCACCTCGGGATTGGGTTCGATGGGGCCGCCGCCGGCCAGGTCCAACTGGTCGCCGAAACCCGCCCGGCCTGCGGCCGCCGCGGTTCCCATGAACGCCGCGGGACGAAACCCGGCTTGGAGGCGTGGAAGGATGAGGAAGAAGGCGGCGCCGATCAGCAGCGTCGCGCCGATCCAGCCGGGGATGCGGGCATAGGGCGGCGGGGAGAGCACGCCCCGGCGCAGGCTGGCGGAGCCCTCCCAGCTCTGCTGGAGCAGGGCGGCGGCGGCTGATCCCAGCCAGAGCAAGGCCCAGGCCAGGAACACCAGATCCGTGGTGCTGACGGCCGTCGTGAGGAAGAGCAGGAACCCCATGAGCACCAGCTGGCGGCGCTGCGGCAGCCCTCTGGGCAGGATCAGCCTCATGCCAGCCAGCACGAACAGGGTGTGGATGGCCACCGGGAAGATGCCTCGGCCCCGGGCGAGATCGGCCAGGAAGAAGACCAGGGCACCAACCTCCAGCCAGCGTTGGTGCCGGCCCAGGTCCCAGCGCAGGGCCTCCACCACGGCCGCCGCCCCCAGGGGCAGGGCCATGACCGCCAGCTCGCCGGGCTCGTAGATGTCCGTGGACACGGCCGCGCCGAAGGCCACCCAGAGAGGCAGGTGGTCGACCCAGCGGGCGAGCCTCACGGCCAGACCCAGCTGCCGAGCGCCACGGGCCGCGCGGCGCCGGTCACCTCCGGCAGGTTCCCGGGCAGACCCAGGGCGCTGGCCGCGCCCAGCAGGGCCCAGCTCACGGCCTCCCGGGCGCCGGAGGGGAAGGCCGCGTCGTCTACGAGAGGCAGCGGCAGGCGCGAGGCCAGCTCCGCGCGAAGGCGGCCGTGCAGGGCCCCGCCGCCGCTCACCAGGCCGCGGGTATCCGGCGTGAACGGGGCCAGACGCGTCGCTTCGCGGGCCACGGCCTCGGCGCTGAAGGCGGCGAGCGTGGCCAAGCGATCCGCCATTGGAAGGGATTCCAGTCTCCCGGTCTCCGCCTCGAGCCAGGCGTCGCCGAAGACCTCCCGCCCGGTGGACTTGGGAGGCACCGCCTGGAAGTGCGGATGCGACAGCCACCGTTCCAGCAGGCCGGTGTGCACCGTTCCGGTGGCCGCGGCACCTCCGGGATCGAAGGCCTGGCCGAGCCAGCGCCGGGCCGCGAGGTCCAGGAGGGACATGCCCGGACCCGTGTCCCAGGCCTGGAGACGGTGGCCGTCCCAGTAGGCCAGGTTGGCGATGCCGCCCAGGTTCAGGGCCAGCCAGGGTTCGGGACCCCGCAGCCAACGCTCGGGCAGGGGCACCAGCGGAGCGCCCTGGCCGCCCAGGGCCATGTCGCGGCGGCGAAGGTCCCACACCACAGGGCAACCCAGTACCTCAGTCAGCACGTAGGGGTCCGCCAACTGGAGGGTGGCACCTTCCGCAGGCCGGTGTTGGACGGTCTGGCCGTGAAGGGAAGCCAGGTCGGGAACCAGGTTCAATCCGGCGCAGAGATCCGCCGCGGCACGGGCGTGGTGGTCCCCCAGGCGCCGCTGGAGGATGCAAAGCTCCGCGGGAGCCAGTCGGTTCGAGGCAGCTGCGAGGATTGCGGTTTTCAGTCCTTCGGAATAGGGTTCCGCCCGATGGCCCAGGAGGGCGCGGAAGGGCCGCCCGGCTTCGAAGCCCCTGGGGTCCACCTCCACCGCCGCCACATCCACGCCGTCGGCGCTGGTGCCGGACATGAGGCCCAGCACACGCCAGGGGCGGTCCTCCGGGAGCGGGATGCGGGAACGCATGATGCTGATCATGCCAGCAAGTACCCCCTGGGGTTTCGAGGTACCCTTAAGGTTCCCCGGGGGTTCCCCATGTTCTGGATCATCCTCATCATCGGCATCGTGCTCTTCTTCGTCCTCCGCGGGAAGAAGGACCGCCCCGAGCAGCTTGGCGCCTCCCGTCGGGCTCTCCCGACCGCGCCGCTGGAACCGCACACTTTTCCGTGTCCTTATCCCAAGTGCCCCGCCTGCGGCGCCACGGGCGACAAGATGGTCCAGGAATGGGATGGCCTCCGCGCCGTGAAGTGGACCTGCGGCTACTGCGGCGCCCTGGCCGGGGTGCAGACCCTGAAGGACGAGGAGCTGCCCCCCTCCGCGCGACGGCGCCTGGGCCTGGATGCGCCCATGCAGGGAGCGGCCCCCATGCAGCAGGGCGGCTATGGCCAGCCGGGCGGTGGCATGGGCGGGCTACTCACCGGCATGATGATCGGGAGCATGATGGGCGGCGGAAACCACCACCATCACGACGGGCAGAGCGGCAATGATGGCTGGGGCGGCGGCGCTTCTGGCGGCGGCTCCAGCGACTGGGGCGAGTCGAGCGGAGGCGACTGGGGCGACTCCGGTGGCGGAAGCGACTGGGGCGGTGGGGATTCCGGCGGCGACTCCGGTGGTGATTGGTAATAGGGAACTCAGGATCAGGGCACGGGAATCTGGGTGGTCAGGTTGGCTGATCTTGTCTTTATTCAGCTAGATACCTGTATCGACATAAATGATGATCATTGTATCATTAATGAGTGCCATGGAAATTTTCCTTGATGCAGACATTCAAATGTCCATGATGAAGCCACTTCTTTTTTGAATCTGGCCATCCGATGGTGGCCATTCCTTTTGGAGCGGCCATGGCCAGCCGTCGCATGCGCTATCTGACCCTGCTTCTAGCCTCCGGAGCCGTTCTCTCGGCCCAGACCACGGGGTCCCTGCAGGGGCGCGTGATGGATCCGAAGGGACGGCCGGTCGTCGGCGCCACCGTGTCCGTCAGCGGGGCGGGGATCCAGGGAGGCCGCTCCACCACCACCGATGAATCCGGCACCTATCGCATCGGCCTGCTGCCCCCGGGACTTTGCACCATCACCGCCACCAAGGAAGGCCTGAACGCCGCGAAGGCGCAGATCCAGGTCGGCCTGGACCGCACGGCCACGGTCGATATGACGCTGAAATCCGTCGCGGCGGCGACGGTGGAAGTGACGGACGCCCCTGCGACCGTGGATCTGAAGGCCACCACCGCCGGGAGCAACTACACCAGCGAGGCCATCCTGAAGCTGCCCACCACCCGCGACTTCGCCAATGTGGCACTGCTCGCGCCCGGCGTGTCCCAGGACAACGTGGGCTTCAAGGTCTACGGTTCCTCCGGGGCCGAGAACAACTTCGTGGTGGATGGCATCAACACCACCAACGTGGAGTTCGGCACCCAGGGCAAGAAGATCCCCCAGGAGTTCGTGCAGGAATTCCAGGTCAAGACCGGGGGGTACGAGGCGGAATACGGCAAGGCCACTGGCGGCATCATCAATGTCATCACCAAGTCGGGCGGCAACGAATTTTCGGGGGACGTGTTCGCCTATTCCGAGGGCCGGGCCTTCAAGAGCGGGAACCGGCACACGGACGACGCCAACCTCCGCCTGAAGCCCCTGCTCCTGGAGAACCGTACCTCGGAATACGGCTTCGATATCGGTGGCCCGATCATCAAGGACAAGCTCTGGTTCTTCGCCGCCTATGACCGGCGCACCAACTCCCAGGAATCCCAGGTTCGGGTGCCGGGGCCGGATTATGGATTGAAGGCTCCCACGGACTCCACCCGCGACCTGTACGCCCTGAAGCTCACCTGGCGTCTCGCCGAGAACCAGACCCTCATCGCCTCGATCCTCGGCGACCCCGAGAAGGTCACGGGGGCTGTGAAGGATCCCCAGGGTCCCTCAACCACCTGGGATGGCGAGCGGAAGATCGGCGGCACGGACTTGAGCCTGCGATATGAGCTGACCGGCCAGTCCTGGTTCGTTCAGCTCCAGGCCAGCCAGCACGAGGAGAAGAATTCCGTCCTGCCCACGGGCGCCGGGGCCACGCTCATCCAGACCGTGGACAACACCACCCAGCGGAACAGCGGCGGGTTCGGCCGCTACGACGACAAGGACTTCACCCGCACCAACTTCTCCGGTTCGCTCACCTGGTACCTCGGGCCGCACGAGCTCAAGGGCGGGTTCGACCTCCAGACCGACAAGGCCACCATCCACCGCGGGTATTCGGGCGGCCAGCAGGTCACGGACTACGGCAACGGCACCTATTCCCACTACTACTGGACCGTCGCCGGCGCGGACGTGAACAACGCGCCCAGCATCATTTTCAACGCCTCTCCGAAGCACGAGAGCGCGGGCTACTTCATCCAGGACAAGTGGTCCGCCACCCCTGCCCTCACCTTCAACCTGGGTGTCCGCCTCGACACCACCAAGATCAAGGACCAGCACGGGGCCACCAAGATCGACCTGAAGGACCAGTGGGCCCCCCGCCTGGGCGTCATCTGGGATTGGGCCGGGAAGGGGCAGGACAAGCTCTATGTGAGCCTGTCACGGTTCTACGAGCAGGTGCCCCTCGATCTCGTCATCCGCTCCTTCAGCGACGAGAGCAATCCCACGATCTTCAACTTCAGCCCCACCAGCCTGGTCCCGGACCCCGCCGCGGGCACCAGCTCCATCGTCGGCTCGTACATCGAGCCGGTGGATCCCGATCTCAAGGGCCAGTATTCGGATGAGCTCATCCTGGGGGCCGAGACGACCGTGGCCGCCAACTACGTCCTCGGAGCCAAGTACATCCGCCGCTATGTGGGACGGGCCATCGAGGACTCCCTCGATGTGAACAGCCCCCTGGGCGACTACTTCATCATGAACCCCGGAACCAGCCAGACCGGCAAGCAGTACCCCCGGGCCACCCGCGACTACAAGGGCGTGGAAGTCAGCGTGCAGCGGAAGTTCGCTGACCACTACACGTGGCAGGCCTCGTACCTCTGGAGCAAGCTGGACGGCAACTACGAGGGCGCCTACCAGGGGGTCGGCGGACCGGATGGGACCGGGCAGCTGGATCCGAACATCAACTCGGCCTTCGATGAACCCGCCTTCATGGTCAACAGCGAGGGACGGCTCAGTGGCGACCGCACCCATCAGGTCAAGGCGAACGGCTACTACGAATGGGACTTCGGCCTCAGCCTCGGCGCCTCGTTCACTTATGCCACGGGCACCCCGGTCAACCGCCTCGGCTTCGCGGACCAGGTGCAGCCCTTCCCCTACACCCGGTACGAGCTCTTCCTCACGCCTCGCGGATCCGAAGGGCGCACCCCGAACACCAGCCGCCTGGACCTGAATCTGGGCTACACCTTCAAGATCGTCGGTAAGCAGCAGGTGCGCCTCTCGCTCGACGTCACCAATGTCCTCAACAGCCAGAGCGCCACGGCCCTGGACCAGCGGTACAACTTCAGCGGCCTCGATGTGGGCCAGACGAACCCCTACTTCAAGGCCCCCACCACCTTCCAGTCGCCTCGCTCGGTCCGCTTCGGCGTCCGCTACAGCTTCTGATTCCTATTCCTGCCCATGGGAAACGGCTCCTCGGAGCCGTTTCTTTTTTCCGGTCAGAGGACCTTGGGCACGACGAAGTGCCCCAGGACCTGCTCGGGCGCGTTGGCCAGGGCCTGGGCCTGCGTGAACGTATCCCGCGGCTCGTCCTCCCGGCGGGGCAGGGGATGGGCGAGGGCCTGGAACATCGGCTCGACCTCGTCCAGGGGCAGCTCATCCAGGCTGGCCGCGTGGGTGAGCATACGGGCCATGGCCACCCGCATGGGCTCGATCTCCTCCTCTCGCAGGCTCAGGTGGGCCAGGGCGGCACAGCGCAGCACATCCTCGCGGGTCACGTCCATGTCAGGCTCCGAGTTTGAGGTCCGCGTCGGCGTTCTGGATCCAGGGCTCGGCGTCCGGCTCCAGCAGGGCGCCCGCGGCGGCGATCATGGCGCCGTTGTCCGTGCAGAGGCGCGGCTCGGGGATGGCCAGGGTCAAGCCCGTTCGGGCGGCCAGGACCGCGGCGTCGGCGCGCAGCCTTGAGTTGCAGGCCACGCCGCCGCTGATCACGAGGCCTCTGGCGCCATGCTCCTCCGCCAGCGCGGGCAGGGGCTTCAGCAGCCAAGTGCTGATGGCCTCCTGAAGGCTGCGGCAGAGGCCTTGGACATCAGAATCATTAGCGCCCGCCGCGGCCAGGCGCGGGTTCCGCTCCACCCGCAGCTTCACGGCGGTCTTCAGGCCCGAGAAGCTCCAGGAGGCCTTGCCGTCGCGGAACTTCGGCGGCGTGAAGGGATCCGCGGCCTTATTCGCGGTGCGGGCGCAGGCGTCCACCACGGGCCCGCCGGGGTAGCCCAGGTTCAACATGCGGGCGGCCTTGTCGAAGGCCTCGCCCGCCGCGTCATCCCGCGTTTTCTGGAGGAGCTGGAGCGAGGTCCAGTCCTTTGCCAGGTAGAGGTGGGTGTGCCCGCCGGAAACCAGCAGCACCAGGGCCGGAAACGGCAGGTCGGGCGCAGAAAAGCGGGCGGCGTTCAAGTGCCCCAGCAGGTGGTGGACCCCCACCCATGGGATTCCTTCCTGCCAGGCCAGGGCCTTGCTGGCGCTGAAGGTGGCCAGCAGGCTGCCCACCAAGCCAGGCCCGCGGGTGACGGCGATGCGGTCGAGATCCTTCAGTCCGATTCCGGCCTGCGCCACCGCCTCGGCCATGACCGCGCGCACCTGCAGCAGGTGCTCTCGCGCAGCGAGCTCGGGCACCACGCCGCCAAAGGGTCCGTGGATGGCGTCCTGGCTCTCCCGCACCAGCGATTTCAGCACCGGACCCGCGGCCGTCTCCTCCACCACCGCGGCGGAGCAGTCGTCGCAGGAGGATTCCAGGCCGAGGACCAGCATCCGGATAGTGTAACTTGGCACCTGGAGCCTCCCCATGCGCGGTCTGACGATGCTGCTGCTGCCCGCCCTGCTGCTGGCCCAGCGACCACCCGCATCTCCCGCCGGGGCCTTCGACCGGGAGCTGAAGCGGAACCGGTTCGGCACCTGGCTGGTCCTGGAGGACGAAGGGGCCGCCTGGGGCGCGGCCATGCGGTCGGCCCTGGACGAGGAGCCCATGATCCTGCTCAACCTGCCGCTGAAGGTGGTGGCGGGGGGCAAGAAGGCGGACGCCCTTGCACCGGTCCTCCGGGAGCGCTTCGGCTGGCCGAAGGGAGCCCACTGGGCCCTGGTGGACGCAAAGGGCCGCGTGAAGGCCGAGGGGGCCGGAATCCCCATGCCAGGGGCTCTGGGCCGGGCTGTGGAGCAGGCGGGGATCTCTTCCCGGGCGCAGGAACTGGAGGCCTTCCTCCGGCATAACCCGGACCGCCAGGATGCGCGGGCGGCATTGGTCCAGGACTACCTCGCCGTGGCGACCCGGCGGACGAAGAAGGCCCTGAACCTCTCCGGATCCAAACCGGCGCCTTCGGAGCCGGTTCCCGTCAAGCCGCTCGATCCCGAGGTGGACCTGAAGATTTGGGCCGCGGTGGCCCAGCAGCTGGACACCGTCCTCCGCGAAGTTGGCGGCGCGCCCGATGGCTCCCATGGGTTTCTGCTCGGCCATCAGATCCGGAGATCTGCTGCGGAGCACTCTCCATCCATGATCGCGGTGCTGGAGCGGCACAAGGCGACCTTGGAGGAGACGCTTCGCCGGTCGCCAGAGAACTTCGCCACGTGGCAGCTCTGGATCGCCGCCTCCCAGAAGTGCGGCGGGTGGCCTCTCCAGCCCCTGCTGGCGACCATTCCGGCCTTGCCCGGCACTCCGCCGGGGTCCTGGCCGCCCCAGGGCATCTTCGAGGCGTATCTGAAGGACGCGAAATCCAGGAGCGACTGGACGACGATCCGGGAGGTCCTGGAACCCCGCTGGAATGACCTCCGGGACGCCGCCCTGGATGGGCAGATGCACTTGGGGAACAACGCCATCTCCTGGGACTGGAACCTTGGTCCCTTGCTGGAGGCACAGGTTTCCCAGGGAGACATTGGGGCCGCCGACCAGGTGCTGAACGAAGCGGCCGAGGTGATGGGCTGGCCCGGCCTTCCAGGAAAGGCCCGGGACCTTGCCACGCGGCTGAACCGCCCCGACCTCGCGACCCGCTGGGGCGCCCTCGCCGTGAAGGGCCGATGAGCCTCGTCCCCACGCGCATCCAGCTCAACCGTCCCCTGCCGCCGCTCACCTACCTGGCGCCGGATGGACTTCCCGCAGGGGTGCGGGTGCGGGTGCGGGTGCGGAACAGCCTGGCGGTGGGCCTGGCCGTGGGGCCGGATCCCGCGCCTCCCGCGGCGAGGCTGCGCCCCGTGGAGGCGGTGATCGACCCCTTTCCCCTGCTGCCGCCGAAGCTGCGGGAGCTGCAGGCCTTCGCCGCCCGCTACTACGGCTGCCTGGAGGCCCACCTGCTGCCCCTGAGCTTGCCCCAGGCCCTGCTGCCCCACTGGGAGGCGGACGAGGATGGACAGCGGCTGTCGTTCCAGCGGGACCGGGGCGCCTGGGACGTGCTGGGGGATCTGGGCGAAGCCTGGCACCGGGACCCGTCCATCCTGCCCACGCTGCTGCACCGGCCCCTGCTGCGGGGCGCGGGCTTCACGGAGGTGCGCCTCACCGGTGCCCCCCACCCGCCCCGGGTGACCTCCGCCCAGGCGAAGATCCTCCTGGCCCTGGAGGAAGCTGGCGGCGCCCTCATGGAGCCGGAGCTGCTGGAGGCCGCCGGTGTGGGCGCCTCCGTGCTGGGCACCCTGGAGAAGCGCGGCCTCGTGGCGCGCATGAAGCGGGTGGACCTGCTGGCCCAGCGCCGGGAGGCGGGCGCGGACCGCACGGTGATCCTCAACGAGGAGCAGCGGGCGGCCCTGGAGGCTGTGGATCCCGGGAGCTTCGGCGTGCATCTGCTCCAGGGCGTCACCGGCTCGGGCAAGACCGAGGTGTACCTGGCCCTGGCGGAGCGGGTGCTGGCGGCCGGTCGGCGGGTGCTCTGGCTGGTGCCGGAGATCGGCCTCACGGCCCGGCTGCTGGACCGCCTGGAGGCTCGCTTCCCCGGCCGCGTCGCCGTGGGCCATGCCGGTCTCAACGCCGGCGAGAAGCACGGCGACGTGGTGCGGCTGCTCTTCAACGGGGCGGACCTCTTCGTGGGCGTCCGGAACGCGGTGATGGCTCCGCTTCGGGACATCGGGCTCGTCATCGTGGACGAGGAGCATGAGGGTTCCTACAAATCCGAGGAACACCCCCGCATCCACGCCCGTGACCTGGCCATCAAGCGGGCCCAGCTCGAGGGCTGCCCCATCGTGCTGGGCAGCGCCACACCCAGTCTCGAAAGCTGGCAGGCGGCGCAGAGCGGGCGCTACCGGTTGCTCCAGCTGAAGCAGCGGCCGGCGGGCATCACCCTCCCGGCCGTGGAGGTGGTGGATCTGCGGGACGCGTACCGGGAGATGCGGCGCAAGGTGATCCTGACGCCGTTGTTGATGCGGGCCCTCACGGAGGTCCTGGCGCGGGGCGAGCAGGCCCTGCTCCTGCTGAACCGCCGGGGCTACGAGAACTTCTGGATGTGCCGGGCCTGCGGGAGGACGCTCGGCTGCCCCCACTGCGCCATCTCCCTGACCTACCACCGCGGCGATTTCCGCCTGCGCTGCCACCTGTGCGGCCACGAGACCGTACCGCCGGAGGCCTGCCCCGACTGCGGCGCCGATCACCTGCGGGGCGTGGGCGAGGGCACGGAGCAGGTGGAGGAGCACCTGAAGCAGCTCTTTCCGTCGGCCCGCATTCTGCGCCTGGACCGGGACACCACGCGCCGCCGGGGTTCCTTCGAAGCGGGCCTGCTGGCCGCCGAGACTGGCGAGGTGGACATCCTGGTGGGCACCCAGATGCTGGCCAAGGGCCACACCTTCCCAAAGCTCACCCTGGTGGGCGTGCTCAACGCGGACCAGGGCCTGAAGGTGGCGGACTTCCGGGCCTCCGAGCGCACCTTCCAGCTGCTCACCCAGGTGGCGGGCCGCGCGGGCCGGGCCGAGCTGCCGGGCCGGGTGATCCTCCAGACCTATTCGCCCGAGCATCCGGCCATCACCTTCGCCCTGGCCCAGGACTTCGAGGGCTTCGCCGCCTCGGAGCTGCCCTTCCGCGAGGGTCTGGGCTACCCGCCCTTCACGGCCCTCAGTCTCTACCGTGCCGAGGCGGACACGCCGAAGGAGGCCCGCGACGCCCTGGAGGCTTTCCGGCAACGCTTGACTGTCCCCGGCCTGAGGGTGCTCGGTCCCCTGGAGGCTCCCGTTCCCCGCGTTCGTGACCGCTGGCGCATGCACCTGCTCCTCAAGGGCACCCGCGGAGCCCTGGGCGAGGTCCTTGCGCGCCATCCCTTGGAACCTTCAGGGCCCATCAGCCTGGACCGGGATCCCATCCAGTTCGGATAGAAAAAGGGCCCCCGAAGGGGCCCAGGTTGGACAGGTGAACATCCTTATCGGACTACGCGCCAGGAACGGAGCTTGAGTCCTGCCTGCTTGGAGGTATCCCGGACATTCTGCAGCGAGGCTGTGTTGGATCCCGTCTGCTGATTGAAGGACGTCGTCGAGGCAGCCGTGACTGCACCGCCTTGAATCACCCGATCTCCCGTGTCCGTCATCTCGCTGGCCAGGGAATTGAAGAAGAAGGCCAATCCGCTGCAGGAATCTGAGTTCCGGTTGAGGGTGTCTGTATCGCCGACGAGCGTCGAGGCCTCGAGTCTGCTCTGGCTCGAAATTCCCAGGGGGCGGAGTATGTCGCATTCACGGAATGTCCTGGTGAACGCATTGGAAGAACACTTATAACCTGAATTCCCATTGATGTTGAATATGGAGAAGAAGATGGAATTCTGTTTAATCAAAGGGCTGACAAGCACTTTGTCGTGCGTGGTGTCTAGATAGGCCTGACCAGGTAGGGAACCATTAAGAAGATCGTAGTAATAACCTGTATTATTCGCAAAAAGGTAATTGGAGTCTCCTGGCGTCACCTTCCCATTGTCATTGGTATAGCTGGTGGTCCAATTGAAGTTCGCATCGCTCGTGTCCTTGATCTCCTGAAGGCTGCTCTCCGGAATGCCAGATGTATCCATTCCTTGGTTATTGCTGTCTTGCCGGTCCGCAAAAACAAGCATGCGATTGGTAAGGGGGGGGTAACTCTTGAGAGTGATGGTCCCATCTGAGACGGATTCATCGGCGTCTGTCGGATTGTTCCAGTCGCCGGATCCGATGGCGATCATGGCCGTCATCGGAGCGAAATTCGGCTGCGAAGGGGGAGGATTACCCAATTTCACGGCAGGGACCGGGTAGCCACTGTCCAGAAGACTCGTCTCTGGCCGTGTGCTGAAGCGGAAGGCGGAGTTACTGTAGATGAACCGCGGCGTCGCTCTCCAGTTGTTCATGATGCTGGTGTCCAGGCGGAATCCTCCCGGGTATCCGTTGGCTGGGTCCGCACCACTGAGCGACGAGGAGTCCAAGGCCATCACATTGCCCTTCATGTCGGCGAAATAGATGCGATGGACCAGCGGGTAGCCCAAAAAGATTCCGAGGGGAGAAACAGCGGAAGGGATGGCGCCGACTTTGGGGTCTCCAGACCAATCCCAAGTCTTGAGGATGGTACCCGTCCGAGGATCCAGGGCGAGCATGGAGCGTCCCATCCCCTGGCTCGAAGTGATGGGCGGGTTGGCTCTGACGCGATAACGGGCATTGATTTCGGGGTTGGCATAGCCACCGGGGAGGAAGCACACAGCCGTTTTCGTGGCCAGCGTTCCGTCGGTGCTGATGTAGGTGAAGACGGGAGTCGCGGTACTCGCCCCCATTCTCTTGACCGTATCGATGGTTGAGGTCTGCGGATCGAGCTTCCACATGAACTTGGGAAGCCCCGGGGTACCACCGGTCCCACTCAGGGAAAGCGCGTAATAGCTCCTGGCGCCTTTTCGCATGCCGAAGACGATGATGGCGTCTTCCGTTGCGTCTACGCGGGTGTTTCCAATGGGTGAGCCTGAGGGAGGGACGTCCTCCCAGAACAGTGCGGGGTTCCCGTCAACTGTATAGGTATGAGGAAGCACATCATTGATGCCATCGTTCAAGTAGACCTGATAGAGGGTGTTCAGCACATCGGGTGGGATGAAGGACCAGGCTTCAGTGGCCTTCGCCTTTACGTAGCCGCTGGCGTCGGTGGAAGCGGACTCCACGAAGCAGTGGAGCTGTCCCATGTTTGTTCCCACTAGGACGAGCCTCACATGCGGATCTGTACCTGTGCTGGGCCAGGCAATGGAGGATGGCAGATCCCGGATGTTGTCCGATCCGAGTTCGATGGCCAGAGGCGAGGAATTGACGATATCTCCCATGATGTCGATTCGGTTGTTGGTGGCGGCGTAGGTGGGATTCCTGTGCTGCCCGCGGATGAAATTGATGAATTTCTGGACGGTCGCCGTGGTGGGTGTAGGGGTGTAGCCCGCCGCGGTGAACTGAGCGACGAGGGCATTCACCAGGGTGGTGTTGTCTGAGGCGAATCTTGTCAAGGCTGAACCGTTCAGGGTGTATACGTTCCGCTGGCTCCAAAGCAGCCCGCTGCCTCCCGCGACGCCGTCGGTGTAGGGCGGCACCCCATTGGAGTAATCCGTGCTGAGGTAGGCACCGAAAATGTCGAAGGCGGACCAGAGGTGCCGATGATCGAAATCATTGGTTCCAGTGATCACGATGGGTTGGCCCGAGCTGTCCAGAAGGGGCTGGTTCAGGGCATCGGTGGGGGTATAGGAGGCAATGGTGTTCCGGCTTTGGGAATCGTAGAAGGACAGGACTTCCGTCGTTCCCGCGGCATTGAGGCTCCGCTTGAGTCCGACGGAAAAGAGGTTGCCTGACCAGACTGGCGTGCGGCTGGTCCGGAAAATGCCGAAGTAGGCTTGCGTTGTGACACGGGCCCCGGTCGAGGGGGTTGCGGGAGCCGACAGGGAGGCGGAACCGGCCACGATATAGGCGACAGCGTTCCTGAAATTATCCTCCAGCTGGGTTGGACTTCCTGAAGGGTAGTAGTGGACCTGACCAGGGTTGGTGGGATCCACGATGGAGGTGTCATAGCCCGGCTTGTCGGAGTACCACTTGCCATATCCCAGGTCCTTTCGGGTTGGATCTGACCACTGGGCAATGCGGAAGAACTGAGCCGAAGCACTGCGAAGGTTGTGGGAAGATCCACAGTAGACGCTCCCGGGGATGCCCACGCTCACGACCAGCGTCTGAAGGCCCGGGTTCGCAGAGCTTCGGGTGGTTCCCGGGGCGATTTCCCAGGGAGCGCCCCAATGGGAGGAGGTGTTGGTTGCGGCTTCCGCGAACGCCGCGACAGAAGCCAGGGCCGCGGGATGGAAGGATATGCTCCCAGGGGTGAGGGATCCAGTGGCGCTGGGGCCTTGGCAAAGCGGGGCCCCTGGATAATTCCCGCCGATCTGCGGCACGCCTCCTCCGACGCCGGAAGGGATGGCCCCCGACTTGCTGCCATAAGCAATGGCGGCGTCTTCGGAGATGTTTGTGGGTGAGCCGATGTCGGTCGAATCCGTGAATCCACCGGTCGGGAACATGATCACGTATTTCTGGCTGGGGCAGGTGGCGGATGAGGCCGGGAAAATATCCGTCATGCTGTGCTTTGTGGGTTCGACGGTCGTCCGATAGTAGGTGTTGGCCAAAGCGTAGGCCCACGGCTGCGGGGTTCGCGGGTCCATGGTGCCCCCGCTCAATTTGCAGGGATCGTTATTGCCGGTGGCTTCGATGAAATCATTCAGCGCGTCGTAGGTTTTCGGAGCCTGGAGGTAGACCTGGCTCCATCCGGAAGGGCCCATGCGCTGAAGGCTTGTGGCGTTGGTGGACACGCCAGTGCTCGCATCATTGGTGAGCTTGCGAAGATACTTCCGGTTCCTAATGGACACGTCATTCCACAGACTGCTCTGGGACGGATTGTTGTCTACCGGGCCCACGTTGCCCCAGTCGATGCCTTCTTCGGAGTTGAGAGGATTGTCGACACGTCCATCCACATAGCGATAGACGATGTTCACCTTCCCCACGTAGTCCAAGAAGACGTTGATGGCTGCCATCTTCAGCGCCTGGTACCTCGCCATCACGGGCAGTCCGTTGAACCAGCCCTCTGCCGTGACCTTGCCGCTCATTCCGGGGACCGTGGTCTGTTCCGTCGCAGCGGGAACCGCATAGCCGGCGGGCGAGGCATAGTTGCCGGAGGTTGGGGCGGCAGACCAGCAGAATCCGTTCCCGACCTCTTTGGATCCGAATATCCACGCCATGTAATCAAAGGGATAATAGAAGTTGCCGATCGGCACATAGCCGGCGGGAATATTCTGAAGGTCCGATCCCGAAGCTGGGTTCGTACCGCTCAGATTCGCCTCAGACCAGGGATCATAATGGGGGCCGTCCGATCCGGCCTGGGTGTGTTGGAAATTGGTGATGCCGGAATTGCTGGGGCGGCGAGGGTTGCTGGGATCGGCCGAGTAGGGCGAGTCCCAGATCTGGGAGGGACATGGAAGATCCACGCTGCGCCCGTTGATGGTGAACCGGACATGCGTGATGTGGGCAATGGTGTCCGCATCCGAAGATCCCGCGATAACACTCGCCTTGGACTGTGTGTTGCTGCTCCCGGAAAATTGATACGGAGTTCCAACAAGAGCTGGGGCGGCGGGACCGTGTCCACTTCCGTTATAGAAGTCCTGGCTCTGTGGCCAACGATAAAGCCGGACTTCGGTCGTCCCCTTTTTTAGCAGGAAAATGTAGCCATAATCCTTGCCCTGAATAATTGTACTGCAATCGATTCCGGGTACACCGGCGTTGGCGATGTACTGGTTGCGGCCGTTGTTGGTGAGGTAGATCGCTGGCTCATACACGGCCCGGCTGAGGGTACTGAAATCCATGAGGCAGACGACCGCGGATTGTCCGGCGTCGGATTTGTAAACATCCAGGGTGTCGGTCCTGGTTCGGAGCTGGGGTTCCACCTGGGCCTTGAGGCTCGACCCCAGGATCAAGAGCAGACCGGACAGAAGGGCAGTGCGTATGTTGGACATGGTTTCCCTCGACTCAGTAGACGAGCGCTTCGCGACGGGAGATGAAGGATTGGCCAGTGTTCGCGATATTGGCCCTGCCTGTGCTGCGCGCGATGAAGGCGGCTGGGCCTTTTGACTTCTGGGTGGCAAAAGGATGACCCAGGTAGCGGAGTTCCAAGTCGAAGGCGGGTTGAACGACGCTAGTTGTTTGCAGATACCCAGCGGTGCCTGGCGTCAGATCCCCGCCGATGTTCGAGGCCAACATTGTGACCTTGATCGTGCCGTCGGGGTCCATGCCGGTGAAGGTGTTGTTGGACGGGTCGATTGCATTCAAGAGCGCCTGGTACTGGGTCGCGATCATCTGCGCCGTGGGAGAGGGGGCAGTCACGTAGGGGGTGTTGCTCCAAGTGATGAGATAGTCGATGCCGGAGTCTGCCATTTCATAGGCTTTTCGACCGGTGGATTCGTTGCTGGTGATGAGGGCCTCACGAATGGCCGAGCGGCTGAGGCTCACGGTGACCACGGCCGCGACGCTCAACAGGATGAGGGCCATTAGGATGGCGATTCCACCTGATTCTCGGTGGCTGGATGGTGTCGGATGGCTCATGGTCGCAACCCTTAATTGGAGCCGATCCCGCAATTCCGCGGAGAGAGCAGAATGGTCTCCCTCCGGGTGCGGTAGTCGACTTTGGGATTTGCCGCCGTGCTGTCGGCACTGAATTCAGTCCGCCGCATGACTGAACGGGTGGACAGGTCGATGCGCATCAAAATCGGCGTGTAGAGGGTCCACATGGGCAAAGTCGGGTTGTCGACTCCGCCCGATTGCTTGATGAACTGGCTTGGGCTTCCTTTGATCGCCGCGTCGAGGGCCCCCCGGATGGCTTTCCACTCATTCCCGGCACCCGAGGCGCGCAGCCAAGTCTTCCCCCCGTCAATGCTCCAATCCACGGCAAACCCGGTCACATTCTCCAGGAGAATCTGCTCGTCTGCGGTGGGGACATTCTTGTTTGGAGCCCAGATCTCGCCGGGAACGAGTGGCTTCGACTGGCGGACGAGACAGGGGACCATGGTATTTGGATCGGCGGGATCCAACGCCCGGGGGACCACAGTAAATCGGATGATCTGGGCCGGCCGGATCACCGAAAAAGGCATTCCCTTGGCGTGCTGGAACTTGAATCCGCCCGTCGGGCTAATGTTGTTCAGCGGGGTGCCGGTGTTCGGATCAATCCCGGCGCTTTCCGAGGTCTGCAGTTGGATGGTGACGTTGGTCCCGCTTCCAGGTTTCACGCTGATGGTCGGGAATTCCGCGCCAGCATCCTGGATGAAGAGCATATCTCCCGCCTGGATCACCCCTGCTCCTGTCGGGATGGTGGCGGGGAATTGGCTGGCCCCGAAAGCGATGGTGTCTGACGATTGACCCTGAACATCCAGAGGAACGTCCATCACCATCTGCAACTCATCGACAGGGAGATTGGCGCCGGTCGGAATGTAGTCCGTTGCCTGCATCAGCAGGGGGGGCTGGAAGCTATCACCTGCCATGAGCCCGCCCGGGGCGGAACGTACAGGGAAGAGGAATCCTGCCTCCAGGATCTCGTCCTGTAGCAGGTTCAATCCCCAGCGGGTGTTGCGCTGAACCCCCATGGTTTCCATGCCCGCCATGAATGCAGAGGTGCTGGAGGCGAAGACTTTGAACATGCCCGCCATGAGAATTGAAAGAAACGCGACAGCTATCAGCATCTCAATCAAAGAGAAACCGCGGGAACGACGGATAGTCGGACTGGACTCAGATGCGGACATTTCGGCTCGCCGAGAAGTAATGCGCCTGGATAGACGTGGTTCCATTTGAAGTCTTGACGGCTTCATTCCACTGAACGTTCACGACGAATGGCTGCATCGCCAGCACATTGCTTCCGATCATCCCCTGCATACGCTGCCAGCTGACGGTGTAGACCCGGCTCGGATCCGCGGCTGCCACAGCATTGCCCTGGACGTCGTAATAGAAGTTGGTGCCGCCCCCGGAGGTGGCTGGTGTGAGACCAACGGGGTCGATGAATGTCCAACCCGTCGAAGTGATGGTTCCGTTCCCGCTGTCGTACCGCTCAGCGGAGGAAACCAGTCCTTCCGCCACGGCGCGATCAAGCAGGTTGTGGGCGAGGATGGTCGCCGTGCCCCTCAGGCGGGATTGCCCTCCACTGGCGATGGAGACGACTTGAAGGCTGAGCAGTCCGAGCAGGCCTACGGCCAGAATGAATGCCACCAGCATCAACTCGATCATCGAGAACCCATGAGCCGATGAGTGTGCTGAACATGAGGGTCGGGGGGTGTTCATTTTCTCTACTCCAAACGTTTCCATTTGTTCTCAGGGGTGTCATCCAACTGAGCGTCTCCCTTGTAGTAGGTGATGATCTGCCCCTGTTCTGTCACGAGGACGACCCCGTAGGGGACACCGCTGGTGTTCGGCGTGGTGCCGACCACCCCCACCCAGAAACCTCCGTTCGCGACACTGACCGTCGGATTTGGCGAGGGCCCCGCGAGTTGGACCGTGGAACCGGTGGGGCTGAATCCATACTGCGAAGAGCCCGCGAGGCATTGGGTCCAGGCCCCAGCAACGGCAGACGCCCCGAAGCCATATGAGTTCGCGGGCAATAAGGATGTGACTGTCGTGGAAGTCGTCGGGAGATCCTGAAAGGCCGCGGCCAGGGAACAGTAAGTCAGGGGCTTCAATGGCAGGGTATCGGAGAAAAACGTCGCGATCGCGTTGGTCTCTGCAAGTGAGGTGTCCATGGCTCTGAATTGCCATTGCCCAGAGACGTTTTCGAGCCGAATCCGCACAGTCTTGCCGCTGGAAATGGCGGATTGCCGTGCATTCTGAAGGGCATTTCTCAGATCCAGAAGGACCGCACGGGTCGCTTTCGGAGACTTGGGACCAAGCGAGGAAATGCTCGCCAAGGCCAGCACTCCAATGATGGCGAGTACCACAATCAGCTCGATGAGGGAATATCCTCGATTTGGAGATCGGTGATTGGAAATGGGGTCCATAGGCGCCTCGAGAGGAATAGTAGGTGAGTGTGGTCGGAGGTCCTTGCTTTATTAAATCCATTTAATTTAGCGCTTGTGCCAAGAATGGGCCCCGAGACCCCCTCTGGATCGATGGTTTGTATAAAAAGAATACACCTTATTTACGGCCGCCATGGATCGAAAGATCCCCGTGCTAACCTGAACCGTGTCCGAATCTGCCCAGCTTCCGAGACTCCGGGCAAAAAAGCGGCTCGGTCAGAACTTCCTGGTGAACGAGGGGGCCATTGCCACCATCGTGGGGGCGGCACTGGATTCGAAGGCGCCGCGGCTGCTGGAGATCGGGCCAGGTCCCGGGGTGCTGACGGAGCGGCTGCTGGCGGACGGGCGGCCCCTGTGGGCGGTGGACCTGGATCCGGAGGCCTGCGCCTTGCTGCGCGAACGCTTCTCCACCGCGCCCCAGTTCCACCTGCTGGAGGGTGATGCCGTGCGCATGCCCCTGCCGGAGGGCGGCCCCTGGTCCGTGGTGGGGAACCTGCCCTACAACGCGGCGACGCCGATCCTGGCGCGGCTGCTGACGGAGGGCATCCCCTGGCACCGCATGGCGCTCATGTTCCAGCTGGAGGTGGCCCAGAAGCTCATGGGTGAGCCCGGCACGAAGGCCTACGGGCCGCTGTCGGTGCTGGCGCAGCTCTGTGCGCGGTTGACCCGCCTGGTGAAGCTCGGGCCCGGTTCCTTCCGCCCGGCCCCCAAGGTGGATTCGGCGGTGGTGCAGTTCGACCCCAGGACGGACGCCCCCAGCCTGGCCGAGCGCCGCGCTCTGCTCACGGTGCTACACCACTCCTTCGGGCATCGGCGGAAAACCCTCGCGAACAACTGGCAGGGGATCCTTCCGGCGGAAACCCTCTCGAGTGTGGGACTGGCTCCAGCGCTTCGGGCTGAAGTCATCCCGCCTGAGACGTGGCTGACGGCCACACGCCGACTCATCCAATCACACCCGGAGGTGTTCCCATCGTGATGCCCGTCGCGCCCGAATTCACGAGCTGGACCGAAACCCCCGCCGACGACGAGCTGCGGCTGATCCCCATCGGCGGGCTCGGCGAGTTCGGCATGAACGCCCTGGTGGTTCACAGCGCCCGCAGCCTCTTCCTAGTGGACTGCGGCCAGCTCTTCCCGTCGGACGACCAGCCGGGCATCGATTCCATCGTGCCGGACTTCGCCTACCTGGAGCCTTTCGCCGACCGGCTCCAGGCGGTGCTGCTCACCCACGGCCACGAGGACCACATCGGCGCGCTGCCCTACTTCCTCCGCCGCTGGCCGGTACCCGTCTACGGCACGGCCTTCACCCTGGGCCTGGTGGAGGGCAAGCTCCGCGAACACGGGATCGATGCCGACCTGCTCCGCCCGGTGCCGGATTACGGCCGCGTGAAGGTGGGCCTTGATGAGGATGGCGGCGAGATCGAGGCCGAATGGATCCCCGTCACCCACAGCATCCCCGACGCCTGCGCTCTGGTGCTCCACACCCCCCAGGGCGTACTGGTGCACTCCGGCGATTTCAAGATCGATCCAGACCCGCTCGACGGTCGCCACACAGGCATGGACCGGCTGAAGGCCCTGGGTGACGCCGGCGTGCGGCTACTCATGGCGGATTCGACCAATGTGGGCCGCCTGGGCCGCTCGCCGTCGGAGTCCGCCTGCCGGGAGGGCCTGGAAGCTGCGTTCGAGCAGACGAAGGGGCGGCTCTTTGTCACCACCTTCAGCTCCAACATCCACCGGCTCCAGACGCTCATCGACCTGGCCTACGAGTTCCGCCGCCGCGTGGTGCTGCTGGGGCGCAGCCTGGACCGCAACCTGGCCCTGGCCCGTTCCCTCAAGCGCCTGGCCCTGCCGGATGATCTCCTCACCGATCCGAAGGATGCCCACCTGTTCGATCCCGACGAGTTGCTGGTGCTCTGCACCGGTAGCCAGGGCGAGCCCATGAGCGGGCTGGCCCGCCTCCTCCGCCGGGAGGTGAAGGGCCTGCCCATCGAGCCCGGCGACCGGCTGGTGGTGAGCGCCCGGGCCATCCCCGGCAACGAAGTGGCCATCTCGCGGATGCTGGACGAGGCCGAGCGGCTGGGGGCCGAGACTTCGCTCGAGGGTCTGGGTCCCGTGCATGCCTCGGGCCATGGCAGCCGCGACGAGCTGGCGGACCTCATCCGCGCCGTGCGCCCCGCGCAGATGGTGCCCGTGCACGGCACCTACCGGAACCTGCGGGCCCACGGGAAGCTCGCCGCCTCGCTGGGCTGGCCCCCGGAGCGCATCTCGCTGCTGGACGGTGGCCTCTGCCTGCGGCTGTTCGGGGGCGATCGTGTGGACATGCCCGGGGCCGTCCCCGTGGGCAAGTGCTTCGTCAGCGAAGGCGTGGACCACATGGTGGATGCCCGCGTGGTGAAGGACCGTCTCATCCTCCAGGAGGATGGCGTGGTGTTCGCGACCCTGCTGGTGGACCCGCAGACCCGCGACCTCGTGGCGGAGCCCACCATCCTCAGCCGCGGCTTCGTGATGCTTTCCGACGACGAGGCCTACACGGAACTGCTGGCGGGCGTGGCCCGCAAGACCTACGAGGAGGCCCCGCCGGAGATCCGGAAGGATGGCGAGGCCCTGCGGGACACCCTGCGCCTGGCCCTGCGACGCGTCATCCGCAAGACCACCCAGACTCGGCCCCTGGTCATTCCCGTGGTGCTCGAGGCGCCTGGGATCTGATCAGCGGCCTCCCCGCCGCATGCCGCCGCCCGGGCCGGGGCGCAGCATCCCGGGGCGACCGCCTACCCCGCGCTGCCTCAGGGCCTCCAGCATGCGCCGCTGCATTTCCTCCACATGGGTGATGAGGCGGACTTGCTGGGCGGGGCTCAGACGGGCCCGGATGTCCTCCTCGAACTTGAACTTGAGGTCGGCCTGCTGGCGGCGCAGCTCCACGAACTGGTCGAGAAGGGGCCGGACCTTGGCATTCTTCTCGTCTTCGGTTCCGGGGCCCAGGAGGATGTCGTTGAACCTTCGACGGATCTGCTGAATTTGCTGGGTTTTGTCAAACTGCTCGAGATCATAGCGGGACCAGCGCTCCACCACGGCCCGGGCCTGGTCCTCGGGAAGGCCGACGGTCTGCTGCAGCTGCTCCATGCGGAAGCGGGCCAGCGGCCGATCGTCCTCCGCCTGGGCACGCATGGGCAGGCCGGCAAGCAGGAGGAAGGTCAGGAAAAGGGTCGGTCGGGACATGCATCACCTCGTCGGCGCCGGAGTCGCATCCAGGCGCTCCAGGAGGGCCTTCATCTCCTCGGGGCTGAGGGCCTGAACTTGGGCGGCCTCTTCCTCGCCGCTGTGGAAGGGCGTGTCGGTCGTGGAAACCTCGAGGATGTCGGGCTGCCGGGGCAGGTTGGCTTCCACATAGGGCGTCCGGTTCGCGCGGCCGGCCAGGAAAGCGCCGGCACCCACGGCCATGAGCAATCCCGCCGCCGCGGCCCAGGCCAGGGGCCCCAGGTGGCGGTGCAGGGCCGGGCGGGCGGGCAGCTTCCGGAGGATGCGGCCAGGGAGACGTTCGAAGTAGCCGGAGGGAACCAGCACGTCAGGGCTGTCCTCCAGGGCCAGAAACTGGATCCGGGCCTCGGCGCAGGCGGTGCAGGTCTTCAGGTGGGCCTCCGCGGCGGCGCCGGGATCCAGAGGGCTGGTCTCCATGGCGGACAGGGTCGGGACACAGGCTTCGGGGAGGGGCAGGGGCTCGGCGGTCATGCTCGGCCTCCTTTGACATGGCGGGTCAGGTTCTGGATGGCATGGAAGATGTGGGCCTTCACGCTGCCCACGGAGGTGCCCATCTGCGCGGCGATCTGTTCGTATTTCCAGTCGTGCTGCAACTTCAGCGTGAGAGCTTCCTTCTGGCGGCGGGGCAGCTTGGGCAGGGCCTCGTGCAGGAGGCGCCGTGCCTCCTGGTCCAGGAAGGCCGTCACCTGGCTTTCCTCGACGCGAAGGGCTGGGTGGTCCAGCGTACCTTCCGGGCCATCAAGGCTCTCGTGCTCGCGGGCCATCCGTTCCCGGAAGTTCAAGGCCTGGCGTGTGGCGATGCTGATGAGCCAGGTGCGGAAGGAGGACTCGAAGCGGAAGCCGGGAAGGGCCCGGAAGACGCGGATGAAGGTCTCCTGCACGACGTCATCGGCGTCCTGGTGGTTCCTGAGAATGGAAAAGGCCTTGCCGTAGACATCCCGGGAGAACAGGCGCACCAGGTTGGCGAAGGCGGCCTGGTCCCCCTGCTGGGCGGCTTCCACCCAGGCCAGCACCTCTGGCGTATGGTAGGGCGAGGCCGGATCGGGGGTCCGGTCGACGACCCGGGGGGCCGGCTGGGGCATCAGGGGTTCGTTCAAGGTGGCAACCGCCATCATCGTAGTCTCCGGCGCCGGAGTTCGAGGAGAAATACGCCGTCATCGGATGGACCCCGGAAGGCCTTCTGGGGTTGAATGGAAATGACCTCGGAACGTGGTTCCAGCCCATCCCTTTCAGGAGTTTCCATGCGCGATCGCATCAGCCCGCTGCTCACGGAGGGGCAGATCCGGACCCGGGTCCAGGAATTGGGGACCCAGCTGTCCAGGGACTATGCGGGCCAGGACCTGGTGGTGATCGGGCTCCTGAACGGGGTGTTCCCCTTCTTCGCGGATCTCGTGCGGGCCATGGACCTCGATATCGATGTGAGCTTCATGCAGGTGTCCAGCTACGGGGCGGGCACGGAAAGCACCGGCGAGGTGCATATCCTCAAGGACCTCGATCGCTCCATCCAGGGAAGGCATGCCCTGGTGGTCGAGGACATCGTGGACACCGGCCTCACCCTCTTCAAGGTCCGCAACCTGCTCCACGATCGGGAACCCCTCAGCCTCAGGATCTGCACGCTCCTGGACAAGCCCAGCCGCCGCAAGGTCGAGGTCCCCGTGGACTACATCGGCTTCACCATCGAGGACCATTTCGTGGTCGGCTACGGCCTCGACTTCGACGGCAAGCTCCGCAACCTGCCTTACGTCGGGATCTACCATCCTTAGGATCCCTGTGCCCCGCCTTGTTCTTCTCCCTCTCTTTCTTGCGGCCTTCCTGGGCTGCGGGTACCACCGTCTGGACCGGCAGCCGCGGCCGGTGGCCTGGGCGAAGCAGGGGGAGACGATCCGCCTGGCGCGGTTCCGCAACCTGACCCCCCGGCTGGGGCTGGAGGACCGCTTCACCAAGGCGCTGGAGAACCGCATCGTGGCGGCCAGCCCCTGGCGTTTGGTGGGGGCCGGCGAGCCTTCCCGCTGGGTGCTCCAGGGCACGCTGGAGGGCTACACCTCCCGGCCCCTGGGTCTGTCCCTGGGCAATGACAAGCTGAAGGCCAGCGCCGGGTCCGCCTCCCGCGTGGAGGTGGCCGTGGTGGCCAGCGTGGAGCTGCTGGACGGCCAGACCGGGGCCGTTGTGCTGTCCCGGCGGGGCATGACGTTCTCGAACCAGTACCGGGTGGACCAGAACTTCGCCAGCTTCGACAGCCGGGAGCTCCAGGTGCTCGAGAGCCTGGCGGACGACTTCGCCGAGAGCTTCCTCACCCAGCTGCTGGAAGGCACGGACTGATGGCGGCACCGGTCTGGGTGGACCACGCCTTCGCCCTGGTCCACGGGGAGGATGGCGACGGACGGCGAAAGGCTGTCGAGGACTGGAAGGCCCGGCATGTGGACCCGGAGTGGACTGACTTCACGCTGACGATCTGCGCCGAGGGGTGCCCCTGGGCCGAAGTGGTGGCCGCCCTCCAGGAAGCCGCCCCCCTGGGGGCCGAGGCCCGCACGGTGGTCGTACCGGCCGCGGACAACCTCTTCGCCCGGGCCAAGGACCTGCCAGGGGCGGTGAAGGCCCTCCTCGAGAAGCCGCCCCAGGGCGTGAACCTGCTGCTGGTGGCCTGGACCACCCTGCCGGCCGCACCCGGCAAGGCCATCGGCGCCAAGCCTTGGACGGACTGGGCCAAGGCGGGACGCATCCTCAAGGTGGGGGCCCTGGAGGCCGCCGAGATCCCTGGGTTCATCGAGGCCGAAGCCCGGCGTCTGGGCCTGTCCCTCCAGGGGGCAGCCACCGCCCTGCTGGCCCAGCGGCAGGGCGGAAAACCCGGCCTGCTCAAGCGGGCCCTGGAAGTGCTGGACCTGCTGGCGGAAGACCGGCGGGTGACCGAGGCCATGGTGGATCAGGTGACCTTCCGGCTGGCGGAGCAGAAGGCCTTCGCCTGGTCCGGCGCCTGGCAGAAGGGGGACGCGGCTGGAGCTCTGAGAGCCCTCCGCATGGCCCTGGAAGACGGGGACGAACCCCTGATGCTGCTCGGCCAAGCCCGCCGCGAGGTGGATCGGCTGTTGAGGTATGCCGAGGCGCAGGCCGCCGGGCTCAAGGGACCAGAACTGACCTCGGCCCTGGGGCTTTCCCCCAAGCAGGCCTTCCTGATGGATGGTTACCGTGGCGCCTTCGATAAGCTGAAGCCCAAGGGCCTGAAGGCCCTGCTGGGGCGACTGAACCAGTGCGAGCGGGACCTCAAGGGCCTGGCCATCTCCCGAAGCGAAGCCCCTCTGTTGGACCTCACCCTCGCCCTCTGCCGGGCCTGGGGACGCTGACCTTCAGCGCAACGGACCCTCGGCTCGGATGGCCTGGACGGCCCTCAGCACATCCCCCAGGCAGCAGGTGCCGGAGGGGTTCAGGGCCTCGCACCGGCAGCGCCCCTCCCTCACGGCGCTTCGGATGGCCTCAACCGAATCCAGCCGACCGGTCGCCTCCCACTCCGCGCGCAAGCTCTCCAGGCTGTGGCCGAAGCAGTAGCAGAGGAGCGGGGTCGCCTCCGCCCTTATCGGGGCCGGGGGCTCGGATCCGCCACAGCAAGAGCAGGAGCGTGGTTCATCAGGTACGGTCACAGCGCCGCCTAGAAGACCAGCACCTGGTCCGCCCACAGCGTCCAGTCGGTCAGTTCCTCCAGGGTGCTCCGCCGGCAGTCCTCGGCCAGCTCCGCTTGAGTGAGGCCCCTGGCGTCCATGCAGGTGCCGCAGACGCCGACCAGGCCGTGGCGGGTGGTGACGCCCTTCAGCATGCGCTCCAGGTTGTAGAACCCATCCGGAGTCTTCTGGCCTTTCTTGGCACAGGTGGCGGCGTCGCCCATGAGGAAGACGCGCACGTCGGCACCCTCGCGCTTGGCGGTGGCGCCCGCCAACCGCAATCCGTTGTAGCTGCGCTCGGTGCCGTAGGGGGGATCGTTGAGGATGAACAGGATCTTGCTCATGGTGGCCCCGCGGATGAGGCTTCAAGGATACCTGGAGCGAGGTTCCACGCCGGTGGAAGAGGAACCGGGCATTGATCACTTGAGCCTCGGCTTCGGCGGGCGGATGATGGGGGTCTGGATTCCGGAGGGCCCATGTCCGAATGCGTCATTCCCACCCTGACCTCCAACGAGGTGGTGGCGTCCAAGTCCGTGCTGCCTGCAGGGTGGAAGGCCGACCTCAAGGATCTCAAGGCCCTGGACCTCACCCTGCCCATGCTGGAGCTGCTCCGCCGCAGCACCAGCCGTCTTCCCCAGGATGTGATCGACGCCCTGGTGAAGGGCCGCGACGCCGAAGAGGAAGGCAGCCGGGCCTTCAACACCCTGAACGACATGGTGCGCAACATCATCCTCGCGGACGGCCACGTGACGCCCCTCTGCCAGGACACGGGCACGATCATCGTCTGGGTGCGCCATCCCTACGGCCTGAGCCAGCGTGCCGCCAAGCAGCAGATCCGGGCCGCCGTGGCCGAGGCCACCAAGCGCTCCTGGCTTCGCCCCAACTGCGTGGAGGCCCTCAGCGGCAAGAACACGGGAACCAACATGGATCCCTTCCACGAGGGCCACCCGGCAGTCCACTTCGAGGAGTGGGACAAGCCGGAAGTCGAGATCGCCGTCATGCAGAAGGGCGGGGGCTGCGAGAACGTGGGCGCCCAGTACCGCCTGCCGGACGCCGCGCTGGGCGCGGGCCGCGACATCAAGGGCGTGCGCAAGTGCATCATCGACGCCGTGGTGAAGGCCCAGGGCCAGGGCTGCAGCCCGGGCATTCTCGGCGTGGCCATCGGCGGCGACCGCGTTTCCAGCTACGAGAAGAGCAAGGAGCTCATCCTCCGGAAGCTCGGCACGCAGAACCCCGATCCCAAGATGGACGCCTTCGAGAAGGAGATCACGAACGATCTCAACACCCTGGGCATCGGCCCCATGGGCTACGGCGGCAACACCACCGTGCTGGGCGTCATGGCGGAAGAGATGTACCGCCACCCGGCGAGCTTCTACGTCTCCATCAGCTACATGTGCTGGAGCAGCCGCAGGGGCTCGATCACGCTCAAGACCAACGGCGAAGTGTCCTTCGACTGACCGCGACGACGAGGCTACCCATGATCCGTCTCACCACTCCCATCACCGAAGACCAGATCCGCCAGCTCAAGGTCGGCGACGAGGTGCTGCTCAACGGCCGCGTCGTCCTGAGCCGCGACATGGGCCACAAGTACATGAAGGAGCAGAAGCCCGAGTGGCTGAAGCCCATCCTCGAGAACATGGTCATCTACCACTGCGGCCCCGTGGTGAAGAAGCACGAGGACGGCCACTACAGCTTCGTGGCGGCGGGTCCCACCACCTCCATTCGCGAGGAGCCCTATCAGGCCGATGTCATCGAGACCTACAAGGTCCGCGGCGTCATCGGCAAGGGTGGCATGGGCAAGAAGACCAGCGAGGGCCTCCAGAAGACCGGGGCCGTCTACCTCCACGCCACCGGCGGCGCCGGCAGCCTGCTGGCCGAGCGCTGCAAGCGCGTGGTGGACGTGAAGATGCTCGAGGAGTTCGGCAGCCCCGAGGCCTTCTGGATCATCGAGGTGGAGGACTTCCCCCTCGTGGTCACCATGGACAGCCACGGCGGCAGCCTCCACGAGATCGTGGCCCAGCAGAGCCAGGAGCGCGCCAAGGCCCTGATGGCCTGAAAACCAGCCGTTCGCTGGCTGTCCATCCCACGCTAGGCTGGAGGGATGGTCCAGACGTACCGACAGCTCCGCCTCGATCTGGGCGCAGCCTTGGCCGAATTCCTGGATCACGCGGAGGCCCACGCTGAAAGCCTTCGCTGGTTCGAGGAGGGGCTGGGCCTCTCCCGGTCCTGGATGGCCGCCCATGGCGGCGACCTCGTGCCCGACGAGGCGCGTGCGCAGGTGAGCGCCTGGGTACGCCGGCGCAGGACGGGCGAACCCTGGGCCTACATCCTGGGCTGGTGCCTCTTCCGGGGGCGTCGCTTCAGGGTCACCCGGGACACGCTGATCCCGCGCCCTGAGACTGAGCTGCTGGTGGAAGCCGCCCTCGACGTGGGGGCGCGGCTCGGGGTGAGCCGCTGCGTGGATGTGGGCACGGGCAGCGGCATCATCGCCGCGAGCCTGGCCCTGGAGACGGATTGGCGGGTGTCCGCTTCGGATCTCAGTTCCGGCGCCTTGGCGGTGGCCCGCGAGAACATCGCCGCCCTGGGCGCCCCGGTGACTTTCTTCGAAGGCAGTCTCCTGGATCAGGTTCCCGATCCCCTGGGCCTGGTGGTGGCGAACCTGCCCTATGTGGATCCGGCGGACGAGCCGGGCCTCCAGCGGGAACTGGCCTTCGAGCCCGCCTCGGCCCTCTTCGCCCCGGATCGGGGTTTGGCCCTGTCAGTCCGCCTGCTGGAACAGGCCCGGGCGCGCCAAGCGCCGGCCTGCCTGCTGGAGATCGGTGCGGGCCAGGGCGGCGAACTGTGTCGGCGCGCCATGGGAGCGGGATGGCTAAAAGCGATGGTGCATCAGGATCTGGCTGGCCATGACCGGATTCTTGTGGCCCTGGGCGTATCGAACCTCCCGGATGATCGTCCGGCCGTCTCCGGAGCCAAAAAAGTGGGGTCGGGGGCTTGAGTTGGGGCAATTGCGTGCCGATAAGGCACCGTCAAGGGGCGAGCGCATGAGCAACCAGGGCAGATCGCGCAAGGATGGCAGCCACAAGAGCACGGGTTCCGGGGATGCCACCGCCGACCATCTCGTCGAAGTGGCCCATGAGGTGCTAGCGGAGACGCCGGATGTGCGCGCTGAGAAGCTCAAGGCTCTCAAGCGCCAGTTGGAGGCGGGAACCTATCATCCTGATGAGGGGGCGGTGGCTGAAGGCCTGATCCGCGAGCACCTGGCCAACGAGAAACCCCAGGGGAAGCCCCAGGGGCGTTAAGGTCACCGGGGCCGGAGGGCCTTCAGCGGAAGCCACCAGGCGCGGTCGGGTCCGCCACAGAGCAGGGCTCCAGCCTCGGGACGCAGGTTCCCGAGCCCAGGGAACGCGGAGGCGTTCGGGGGGGGTGCCAACCGTTTCCAGGCGTCGGCGATGGACACCACCTTCATGCGCGCCTCGCCGGGCTTCCACAGGTACAGGCGATCCAGTCCCTTGTCGAGGTAGGCCTGCCAGTCCTCCCGTGAAGGCTGGATGGTGGCGGTCGTCGGCGGAGGGGTGGCGGGGGTTTGGGGAGCCTGCCCAGACTCGTCCGGGGCAGAAGGCGCGGCCGGTGGAGTAGCCGCCGCGGAGTCCAGGGCGGGAGCTGGCGCGGGTAGGGTGGGTCGCGTCAGACCGAACCACAAGTGGCCGTCTGGTTCCTCGCCCAGCAGCTGGAGCAGGCTTGCATCCAGGCTTGATGGGTCAGGAAGGAGGGCCTTCAGGTCCCGCGATGGGCCTGTCTTTGCGCCTGGGCCCAGGGGAATCAGGGCACCAGGTTCGGGCTGCCACCAGCCGCCCTTCGCATCGCCGGCGATCCGGCCGAGTCCGTGGGGGAACCCGAGGGGCGAGGGTGCCGGAGCCGGCACGTGGGTCCAGGCCCCGTCGCGCCAGGTCGAGAGGCCCGAGTCGTGGGCCACCGCGAAAGCATGGCGGCCGATCGGGAGGAGGCTGGAAACCATCTTCACCTCCGGGGGAAGGTCCACTGGTGTTGAGGAGGGTTTCAGCTGGCCGGGGCGGCCGGCCAGTTCCAGGATGTTCACGGGTGTCGAGGCCCCGAAGAGAAACACGCTGCGGTGGTCCGCAGACAGGGCCAGGTGCTCGCCGGGGGCGCGGAGGGACCAGCGGACCTGCTGGGGACGCAGGTCGCAGGCCAGGACCAGCGAAGGCGAGGCGGGGTCTGTCGAGCTGCGGTAGAGCAGGACCAGCGCATCGTCAGGCGCCAGTGCCGCATCTGCCAAGTCCGCGAACCGGAAGAATCCATCAGGTACGCCCGAAGGTTCCGGCAGGGACAAGACCGGGCCGGGCACACCCTGCTGGAAGAGAACCACCTGCTGTCGGCCAGTCTGGGTCAGGATCTGCGCCACGGCCGTGCCCCCAGGAAGGGGTAGCGTCCATCGAACGCTCCTGAGGGGCATGGGCGGGGGTTGAAGGTCGATGAGCTGGCCGAGGCCCATCGGTTCAGAGCGGAAGGGTTCCGGTGTCTCCTCCTGGGGCGGAGTTCCCGGATCCCGACGAGCCAGCCACCAGGCCCCGCTTCCGAGCGCGAGGATCAGGGCTGCGGCTCCCAAGGCGAGGGCGGGTCGCTTCATGGCAGGCCTCCGGCGAGGATCAGATGCTGTTCCAGCGAACGGAGCGCCCGTTCACGATGGGCGTGGCCCTTGGCTGATTTCACGGCCCGGGTTCCGCCTGCGCGCTTGAGGGTGCGCAGGTCCAGGAGGCCCTCGGGAAGCGGCGGCAGCAGCCCCAGCATGGCGTTGGTCGGCCCGAAATCCACGCTGGAGGCGTGAGCCAGATAGTGCAGCAGGCTGCCGAGCATGGTGTCCGGTGGGAACGGCATGGGGGCCAGGCCGCGCACGGCGCGATCTGTGGCGAACGCCGCGGCCAGGCCACCCGCGGCGGATTCCAGGTAGCCCTCCACGCCGGAGAGCTGCCCGGCGATCCATAGAGCGGGGATGGATTTGACAGCAAGTGTCGCATCAAGTACCGCGGGAGCCTGCACGTAGGTGTTCCGGTGGATGCTTCCCAAGCGGACGAATTCCGCATTTTCCAGGCCCGGGATGAGCCGGAAGACCTCTTTCTGGGCGCCCCATTTCAGACGGGTCTGGAAGCCCACCAGGTTGAAGAGCTCTCCCGCGAGGGTGTCCTGGCGGAGCTGGACCACGGCGTGGGGCCACCGCCCGGTACGGGGATCATCCAGTCCCACGGGCTTCATGGGGCCGTGGCGGAGGGTTTCCCGGCCGCGATCGGCCATGACCTCGATGGGGAGACAGGCCTCGAAATAGGGAGTGTCCACCTCGTGGAGGGGAACGCGTTCAGCGCTGAGCAGGGCGTCCAGGAACCGCTCGTACTGGGCCTTGTCGAGGGGGCAGTTGATGAAGTCGGCGCCTCCCTTGTCGTAGCGGGCGGCCATCCAGGCGATGCCCATGTCGATGCTCTGGCGCTCGACGATCGGCGCGATGGCGTCGTAGAAGTGCAGCCGGGTCGTGCCCGTGTGTTGCGCAAGCCAGTCGGCGAGCGGGTCCGCGGTCAGCGGGCCCGTGGCGAGGATGGTCGGGACACCCGGTTCTGGAGCCACGGCCTGAGCCTCTTCCCACTGGATGCGGGGGTGCGACCTCAGCGCTTCGGTGACGGATTGGGAGAATGCTTCCCGATCAACGGCCAGGCTGTTCCCCGCGGGCACACGCGTGGCTTCGGCACAGCGAAGGATGAGAGAGCCCATGCGCCGCATTTCGGCCTTCAAGATGCCTGTGGCCGAATTCGGATCGTCGCTCTTGAAGGAGTTGGAGCAGACCATCTCCGCGGCCCGATCGGACACGTGGGCCGGGGTTGCCCAGCGCGGGCGCATTTCCGTCAGCTGGACGTCATGTCCTCGCGAAGCCAACTGCCATGCGGCTTCTGACCCGGCCAAACCCGCCCCGACGATATGAATCACGCGCCCTCCCAGTCCTCGATTCTACGGCAGGGATCCTCGCATTCCGGCTGGCCCCAACGGATTCCAGGAGGTCCCGCGAAAATTCCTCTTGCGCTTTTGGTCCGGGGTGTTAGTCTGAATGTCCTGCGCAGTTGAGGCTGCGGGGTGCCGGGAAGGGCTGGAAGGTTCTTCTGGACCGTGCGAGAGCGCGGAGGGCGTCTTTGAAAACCGGATAGAAGATAGGAAGCCTTTGAGGGTTCCGCGGGACGTTCTAGGACGGTTCGTGGAATTCAGAGAAATACGACCAGAGCATTTGTCCGAGGGGGGAACCCCGAGGAGCAAGAGTTCAGGAATATTAAACTTGAGAGTTTGATCCTGGCTCAGAATGAACGCTGGCGGCGTGCCTAACACATGCAAGTCGGATGTGCCGCAAGGTGCATGGCAGAC